>NZ_MZMV01000088.1 GCF_002210435.1 Micromonospora wenchangensis | reverse complement strand
CCCGCGACCGGTCCGGTCGTGCCCGCCGTGCCGGCGGGGCTCCGTCGCGCGGCGGTCGGCGTGGTGGTGCTCCGCCCCGCGACGGCCGTCGTGGTGGTGCTCAGCCGGCATCGGACAGGACGCCCTTGAGGAACAGCGCCAGCGGCTGCTGGTGCACGCCGGGCAGGTCCCAGTTGTTCTCCAGGTTCTCGGCGAGGTGGTGGGTGGCGACGACCTGCCCACCCCGGTGCACCCGGACGACGGGGTGCAGGTAGCTGGCGTCGTGGGCGCGTTCGGCGTCGTTCTCGGCGATCCGGGGGACGGTGATGTCGAACGGGTCGACCTGGTCGTGGTCCGGGCCGTACTCCAGGGTGGTCACCACGGCGAACGGCTCGGGCCCCAGGCCACCGTCGTGCAGGTGGGCCACCGGCACCTCCTCGTGGTAGCGCGCGACGCCGTCGGCGATCACGACGACGTCGCCGAGGACGGTGAACTGCTGCCACAGCGCGGAGGTGCGGTTGATCCGGGCGATGATTGCGTCGGTGATCGCCTCCGGGGTGGCGTCCAGTGTGGTGGACGGCCACGGCGTGCCGTGGTAGCGGGCGTCGAGCATCCGGTGCAGGGCGCGTACGCCGTACCGGAAGCCGTGGATGAAGCCGTTGGTGGAGCGCTTGAAGTCGCGTTGCTGGGTGAGGGTGCCGGCGAAGAACAGGCCGGGCACGTTCACCGACTCGAAGCCGGAGGTCTGCTCGGGGAAGCGGTCGTTGATGACCAGCCGGGGCCGCGCCGACGCGTCGAAGATGTCCGCGTCGAACCGGAAGCCGGTGCACAGGATGATCCGGTCGTAGTCGAGCTGCCGCAGCGACTCGCGGGTGCGGGCGTACCGGAAGTCGATGCGCAAGCCGCCGTCGTCGCGGCGGGCGATCCGCTCGACGGTGCCGTCGAGGACCGCGTTCTGCGACTTGAGCTGGTAGGTGTCGAGGAAGTTGTTGTTCACCGCGCGCAGGTGCCCGACGTAGTGCGTCTGCCAGGCCAGCCGGATCGAGTGCGGGCCGGCGACGTGGATGACGGCGGCGGTCTCGACCAGGGCGTCGGCGGTCTCGAAGGCCGAGTTGCCCTTGCCGATGATCAGGACCCGCTGGTTGGTGAAGTCGTCCGGGTCGACGCTGACGGTGTCGTAGCGTTCGGCGAGTTCGACGCCCTCGATCGGCGGGACGTAGAGCTTCGAGACGCCGGTGGCCACGACGACCCGGCGGGCGGTCATGGTGTCGTCGCCGGTCTCGACGGTGAACAGGTCGCCGTCGCGGGCGATCCGGGTGACCCGGGTGTCGTAGCGGACCCGCAGCCCCTGCGCGAAGGCGGCGAGGTAGCGCACCATGTCGTCGGCGTCGGGGAAGTAGCGCCGGCTGAAGTTCCGGAACAGCAGCGCCGGATCGTCGGTGAGCAGCGAGTTCCAGTCGGAACGCAGGTTGAACTCCGGATCGTCGGAACCGGTCCAGACCTTGTTGATGGAGATCAACTGGCGGTGCCGCGGGTACCGGCTGAAGAACGTGCCCGGCGCCGGTCCGGCCTCCAGCACCAGATGGTCGCGGCCGTCGCGCTCCAGCAGGGCGGCGAGTTGGAGCCCGGCCGGCCCGGCTCCGATGATCAGGTAGTCGAGCGTCATGCGGCGCACCGTATCGGCCCGATTTCAAAGCGTTCTGAGAATCGCTCTCTAGGGTCCGGTCGCATGACGACAGAGGTTGATCTCGCGGCGCCGCTGCGGATCGCCGACCTGAGCGCCGCCCGCGACCCGGTCCGGGTCGTGGTCGGCGCTCAGGTCCGCGACCGGGTCACCCGCACCCGCACCTTCCTGTCCGAGGTGCTCGGCGAGGACCGCGCGGTGTACGGCAGCACCACCGGCTTCGGTGCCCTCGTCGGCTACGCCGGCCGCGCCGACCTGCGCGACCAGGCCGACAACACCCTCGCCCACCTCGGCGCGGGCCACGGCCCGGATCTCGCCCCCGAGATCGTCCGGGCCACCGTGCTGGTCCGGGCCTGGTCGCTGGCCCGGGGCGCGTCCGGGGTGTCCCCGCACGTCGTCGACGCGTTGGCGGCGATGCTCGGGACCACCTTCGTGCCCGCCGTGCCGAGGTGGGGTTCGGTCGGCGCGAGCGGTGACCTGATCCCGCTGGGCGCGGCGGCCCAGGCGCTACGCGGTCGCGGCCACGCCTACCTCGACGGGGTACGCCTGCCGGCCGCGCAGGCGCTGGAGAAGGCCGGCCTGACCCCGCTGCCACTGGACGGCCGGGACGCGCTGGCCCTGGTCAACGGCACCTCGCTGACCACCGCGGCGACGGCGCTGGCGCTGTCGGCCGTGCGCGCCGCGCACCGGGCGGCGCAGGCGCTCACCTGCCTGCTGGCCGACCTGCTCGGCTGCGACCCGCAGTTCCTCGACGCCCGGCTGCTGCGCGCGTACGGGCACCCGGGCGCGATCGACGTGGGCGCGCGGATGCGGCAGGTCGGCGCGGGGCTGGTCGCGTCGGGCGAGCGCCCGTTGCAGGAGCCGTACAGCATCCGCTGCGCGCCGCAGCTGCTCGGCGCGGCCGAGGACGCGCTGCGCCACGTCGACGGGGTGGTCGCCGCCGACCTGGGCAGCGTCAGCGACAACCCGCTGTTCTTCCCCGACGACGACCTCGTGGTGCACGGCGGCAACTTCTTCGGCCAGCCGGCCGCGTTCGCCGCCGACCTGCTGTCGATGGTGGTGGCGCAGGTCGGCAACCTCGTCGAACGGCAACTCGACCTGCTCGTCGACCCGCACCGCAACGGTGGCCTGCCGCCGATGCTGGCCGCCGGCCCGGGGCAACAGCACGGCCTGCAGGGGGTGCAGTTGGCCTCCACCGCGTTGATCGCCGAGATCCGCCGGGACGCCACGCCGGCGAGCATGCAGAGCCTGCCCACCAACCTGCACAACCAGGACGTCATCCCGCTCGGCACCCAGGCCGCCCTGCGGGTCTTCGACCAGGCCGGGCTGCTGCGGCTGATCGTCGGCTCGCTGGCGCTGGGGCTGCGGCAGGCCGCGTACGTGGGCGCGCGGACGCCCACCGCGCCGGGCTGCGCCCGGGTGCTGGCGGCGCTGGTCGCGGCGATCCCCCCGGTCGACCCGGACCGGCCGCTCGACGGCGACGTCCGGCGGGCCGCCGACGTGATGGACGCACTGGAACCCCCGTTGACCCCTCTCACCCTGGATGGCCCGTCGTGACGCTCGACTGTCTGATCATCGGAGCCGGCCCCGCCGGCCTGCAACTGGCCGCCCTGCTCGAGGCCGACGGCCGGCGCGACTATCTGGTGCTGGAGGGCGCGGACATCCCGGGCGCGTTCTTCGCCACCTACCCCCGGCACCGGCAACTGATCTCCATCAACAAGCCGCACACCGGCTCCGACGATCCGGAGCTCAACCTGCGGCTGGACTGGAACTCACTGCTCACCGACGATCCGGCGCTGCGGTTCACCAGGTACACCGAGCGGTACTTCCCGGACGCCGACATGATGGTCCGCTATCTGGCCGACTTCGCGGCGAAGACCGGGGTGAAGGTGCGCTACGGCGCGCGGGTGACCTCGGTGTCCAAGGTGGACGGCGTCTTCGAGGTGCAGGCGGGGGAGACCTTCCGGGCCCGGCGGGTGGTCGTCGCCACCGGCGTGTCCCGGCCGTACCTGCCGGACATTCCCGGGCTGGAGCTGGCCGAGCAGTACGCGGACATGCCCGTCGACCCGCGCGACTACCTCGACCAGAAGGTGCTGATCATCGGCAAGGGCAACTCCGCGTTCGAGACGGCGGACAGCCTGATGGAGACCACCACCCTGATCCACCTGGCCGGGCCCAGCTCGGTGCGGATGGCCTGGCGCACCCACTACGTCGGGCACCTGCGGGCGGTGAACAACAACTTCCTCGACACATACCAGCTCAAGTCGGCCAACGCGATCCTGGACGGCACCGTCCGGCGGATCACCCGCGACGCCGACGGCTACACGGTGACGTTCGCGTTCTCCCGCGCCGACGAGGTGACCAAGGAGCTGCGCTACGACCGGGTGCTCGTCTGCACCGGGTTCGCCTTCGACGCGTCGATCTTCGACGGGTCGTGCCGGCCGGAGCTGGCGATCAGGGACCGCTTCCCGGCCCAGACCGCGCAGTGGGAGTCGGTGAACGTGCCCGACCTGTTCTTCGCCGGCACCATCACCCAGCAGCGGGACTTCAAGCGCTCGACCAACGGGTTCATCCACGGTTTCCGGTACGCCGTACGGGCCCTGCACCGGATCCTCGAACGCCGGTACGGGGACACGCCGTGGCCGGCGGAGAAGCTGGACGCGACCGGGACGTCGATCGCCGACGCGATCATCGCCCGGGTCAACCGCACCTCCGCGCTGTGGCAGCAGTTCGAAGTCCTCGCCGACGTGGTGACCGTCGCCGACGCCGACGCGCGCTACCACGAGGAGGTGCCGGTGGACTACTTCACCGAGACCGGCCTGCGCACCGCCGACCACGACTACTCCGACGCGTTCGTGGTCACCCTGGAGTACGGCCCGGAGCACGACCAGGTGGACCCGTTCGACGTGACGGTGAAACGGGTCGCGCAGGACGTCGTCGGTCAGGCCCACGACGCGGCGTACCTGCACCCGGTCGTCCGCCACCACCGGGGCGGCCGGGTCGTCGCGACCCACCACCTGGCGGAGAACCTGGAGAACCGGTGGGACCGGCCGCAGGTGCACGTGACGCCGTTGGCCGCCTTCGTCGACCGGTGCCTGCGCGGGGCCGGGGACTGACGTGCCGACCCTCGACGAGGTGGCGTTGAACCTGGCCGACGTGGCCGCCGCCGCCCGCCGCCGCCTCGACCCGGTGCACTGGGACTTCTTCGCGGGCGGGGCCGGCGACGAACGTACCCTGCGGGCCAACGAGGCGGCCTTCGCCCGACGCTTCCTGCTTCCCCGGGTGCTGCGCGCCACCGGCGACCGGGACCTGCGGACCTCGCTGCTCGGCAGCCAGGTGTCGATGCCGGTGCTGGTCGCGCCGACCGCGTTCCACCGGCTTGCCCACCCCGACGGCGAGGTGGCCACCGCCCGCGCCGCTGCCGGGGCCGGCACGGTCATGGTGGTGAGCATGGCGGCCACCCGGCCGGTCGAGCGGATCGCGGCGGCCGGCGGGACGCTGTGGTTCCAGCTCTACCCGCACACCGACCTGGAGTTCACCACCACCGTGGTCCGGCGGGCGGTGGCCGCCGGCTGCCGGGCCCTGGTCGTCACGGTCGACTCGCCCGTGTTCGGTCGGCGCGAGCGCGACCTGCGGCACGGATTCGTCGACCTGCCACCCGGCATGGTCTGCGAGAACATGCGTGACGCGGACGGCCGGGTCCGGGACATCGAGATGAACGCCCGGGTGGGTTGGGAGCTGGTCGCCGTGCTGCGCCGGCTCACCACGGTGCCCATCCTGCTCAAGGGGGTGCTGCACCCCGAGGACGCCCGGCTGGCCGTCGAGCACGGGGTGGACGGGGTGGTGGTCTCCAACCACGGCGGCCGGCAACTCGACGGGGTGACGGCCACCCTGGACGCGTTGCCGGCCGTCGTGGCGGCCGTCGGCGGGCGGCTGCCGGTGCTGGTCGACGGCGGGTTGCGGCGCGGGGTCGACGTGCTCGTCGCGTTGGCGCTGGGGGCGACGGCCGTGCTGGTCGGCCGCCCGGTGCTGTGGGGGCTGGCGGCGGGCGGCGCGGCCGGGGTGCGGCACGTGCTCGACCTGCTGCGCGCCGACCTCGACCGGGCGTTGGCGCTGGTGGGTGCCGCGCGGCCGGGCGACCTGAGCGCCGACCTGGTCACCGTGGGAGCCCCGGCGTGAGCGCGCCGGTGCTGTGCGGCGTGCTGCTCGTGGCCGGGGTGGGCTGGACCCTGCCCCGGTGGCTGCCCCCGGCGGTGGTGCGGCTGCGGCAGTGGGTGTTCGCCCGGGTCAACGGCGAGGAGGGCATCCCGGTGCCCGGCCCGCTCGTCGACGTCGAGCACTTCGAGCGGCTGTACGCCGACCCGGCGGCCGACGGGCGTAGCCGGGGCGCCGGCCTGTCCGACCTGTTCTGGTACTGGCTGTCGCCCGGCCCGCACATGCACCAGGAGCACCTGGAGCCGGGGGAGCGGTACCGGACGGTGGCCGGGGTGACCCGGCAGGTGCTCGCGGTGCGACCGCAGCGCGCCGACGCGCTCGCCACCGCCGCCACCCGGCGGGTGCTCGACGGGCTGCCGGCCGGGCGGGTCCACGTCCGCCTGCGGGACCTGATGATGCCGGTGTGGGCGGAGGTCTTCCACGAGCTGATCTTCGACGAGGTGTGCCCGCCACACGTCCGGGCGCTGTACGTCGCCAACGCCACCGACGTGGTCGCCGCCCTGAAGTGCACCGGCCTGCGGCACCTGGACCGGCGGAACCCGTTGACCCGGTACCTGCGTGGACGCCTCGACGCGGGCACCTGCCCGGTGACGTTGCCGCCGCCGTTCACCACCGAGGAGACGGCCTGGTACCTGCACGGCGCGTTCGGCACCACGGCGGTGGTGCAGATGTCCGAGGCGATGGCGCACGTGCTGCTGGCCCTGGCCGCCCGGCCGGACCTGCAGCGGGGCCTGGACGACGACGCGTTGGACCGGGTGGTCGACGAGACGCTGCGGGTGCACCCGCTGTTCGGCGTCGCGCACCGGATCACCTCCGCGCCGATCGGGCTGCCCTCCGGGGTGACCCTGCCCGCCGGGTCGGTGCTGCTCTTCAACTACCTGGCGTTCCAGCGCAGCGGACCGGCCGGCGACGAGCGGTTCGACCCGGACCGGTGGCGCACGCTGCGCCGCCGCGACGCCCGGTTCATCCCGTACGGCGTCACCGCGAACCGGGCCTGCCCGGCGCGCGGGGTCGCGCCGGTGATGTTGCGCGCCGCGACCCGCGAGGTGCTGCGCCGGTACGCCCTGGCGTCCTCGGCCGCGCACAGCCGGTCGCTGCCCAGCCGGGGCCCGGCGTACCTGACCCCGGTCGGGGTGGCCGGTCCGGGGCGGCTGCGGCTGGCCGCGATGCGGTGGCGGGACCGCTGGGCCGACGTGGGTCGCAGCGTCCGGCAGCTCGTGCTCGGCGCCTGGATGGTCGTCGACGCCCGGCGACAACGGTTGTGCACCACCTACTTCGAGGAGGCGGTCCGGTGACCCCCACCCAGTTGGCTCCACGGTTCTTCATCGCGGTCGCGGTGATCCTGATCTTCTGCAAGGCGGTGGCCTGGCTGCTCGGTCGGGTGGGCCAGCCCGCCGTGGTCAGCGAGATGCTCGCCGGTGTGCTGTTGGGCCCGTCGCTGCTCGGCTTCGTGCTGCCGGACGTGAAGGACGCCCTGTTCCCGACCGCGCTGCTGCCGGTCCTGTACGTGGTGGGCCAGGTCGGCCTGGTGCTGTTCATGTTCCAGGCCGGGTACGCCTTCAGCACCCACCGGGTCACCGGCCTGGCCGGCACCGCCGGGCTGGTGTCGCTGGCCGGGGTGACCGGGCCGCTGGCCCTGGGGGTGGGGCTGGTCCTGGTCACCGCGGACGCCGTGCCGATGCGGGCCGAGGGGACGTCGATCGGGGTCTCGGCGGCGTTCGTCGGGGTGGCGTTGGCCATCACCGCCTTCCCGATGCTGGCCCGGATCATCACCGAACGCGGGCACGCCGGCACTCGGCACGGCACGCTGGCGCTGGCCAGCGGCGCGATCGACGACATGGTCGCCTGGATCATGTTGGCCGTGGTGCTGGCGTTCGCCTCCGGCCGGGCCGGGCCGGCGGTCGTCACCGCCGGTGGGGCGGTGCTGTTCGCGCTGGTGCTCTGGCTGTGCGGGCGGCGGGTGACCAGCGCGCTGATGACCAGCCCCGGTCTCAACGACTCCGCCCGGGTGCTCGGCACGGTGGCCCTGCTCTTCCTGGTGGCCTGGTACACCGACGAGATCGGGCTGTACGCGGTGTTCGGCGCGTTCGCGGTCGGCGTGGTGATGCCCCACACCGCGAACACCGATCGGGTGGTGGACACCCTCACCCCGGTCGCCGCGACGGTCTTCCTGCCGCTGTTCTTCACCTATTCGGGGCTGCGGACGGAGTTCGGGTTGCTCGGCAGCCCGCCGGTGCTGCTGTTCGCGGCGGCCTGCGTGACGGCGGCGATCGTCGGCAAGTTCGGTGCCTGCTGGGCGGCGGCTCGGCTCCGGGGCGAGTCGCAGGGCGTCGCGTTGCGGGTGGGCGCGTTGATGAACGCGCGGGGTCTGATGCAGCTCATCGCGCTCAACGTCGGCCTGGAGGCGGGCATCGTGAACGCCTCGCTGTTCACCGTGCTGGTGCTGGTGGCCCTGATCACCACGATGATGACGACTCCGCTGCTGAGCTGGATCGAGCGCCGGGAGGCCCGTCGGGGCGACGGCGTCCGGCCGCTGGCACTCGCGACGGTGAAATGACAAAAAGATAGCTATCACTATTTAGGCTCCCGCTGTGCGATTGTGGAGGCATGCACGGGGGAGGACCTAACCGGTTGCTGTTGGTCGAGGACGACGAGGAACTGGCCGATCTGCTCACCGAGACACTGAGCTGTGAGGGTTTCCTCGTCGACCGGGCCGCCGACGGCCAGCGTGGCCTGCACCTGGGGCTGACCCGCAGCTACGACGTGCTGGTCGTCGACCGGATGCTGCCGGCGCTGGACGGTCTCGACCTGGTCGCCCGGCTGCGGTCCCGGGCGGTCCCGACCCGGGCGCTGATGCTCACCGCGCTCGGCGGGGTCGGCGACCGGATCGCCGGGCTGGACGCCGGCGCCGACGACTACCTGGGCAAGCCGTTCGACCTGGACGAGTTGAGCGCCCGGGTCCGGGCGTTGTGCCGGCGTGGCCCGGATGCCACCACCGTGCTGCGCATCGGCACCGGGCGGCTCGACCTGACCTCGCACGACGCGGTGCTGGACGACGGCACCCGGGTGGCGCTGTCCGCCCGGGAGTTCGAGCTGCTGCGGGTGCTGGCGGCCCGGCCGAGCACCGTGCACTCCCGCAGCGAACTGCGCCGCCGGGTCTTCGACGAGGCAGCAGCGACGTCGCTGGTGGACACCTACGTCTACTACCTGCGGCGCAAACTCGGCCGGTCGGTGATCCGCACCGTGCACGGGCTCGGCTACCGACTCGGAGCGCTGTGATGGAGCTGGTGGAGCAGTCGATGGTACGCCGGGCCCGGCTGCGGATCGGGCTGCTGGTGGGGCTGGCCATCGGCGTCCTGCTGCTGCTGGCCGGCGGCATCTCGTACGCTGTCCTGGTCCGCAGCCAGGAGGCGCAGATCCACCGGGAGCTGGCCTGGGGCACCCAGCACGCCACCATTCCCGGTCCGCCCGCGTGCAGTTGGGTGTTCCGGTACAACGGGCTCACCACCGACACCGGCCTCAACCCGCCGCCGGCGGGCTTCCCGCTGACCGGGGCGCTGCGGTCGGTGGCGGCCACCGGGAGCACCGAGGTCACCACCGTCACCCGCAACGGCACCACCTACCACGTCCGCACCGAGTCGCGCAGCGACGGGGTGGTCGTCCAGGCGGTGTTCGACGCGCGGTTCCAACTGTCCGACCGCCGGCACCTGCTGCTGGCGTTCAGCCTCGCCGCGACGGTCGGGCTGGTCGTCGCCGTGCTGACCGGCGCCCTGGTCGGCCGGCGGGCCGTCGCACCGCTGGCGGAGGCGCTGACCCGGCAACGGCGGTTCATCGCCGACGCCAGCCACGAGCTGCGGACCCCGATCGCCCAGGTGCACATCCGGGCCCAGTTGATGGCGCGGCGGGCCCGCACCGGGGGCAGCGCCACCAGCCTGGAGGATCTCGACCGGCTGATCGGGGGCACCCGCCGGCTGGGCGAGATCGTCGACGACCTGCTGCTGTCGGCCCAGCTCGCCGCCGCTCCCGCCGACCGCCGCCCGTACCCTCCGGTCGACCTGACCGCGCTCGTGGCGGCGGCCGTGGCCGCCGAGACGGAACGGGCCGCCGAGCGGCAGGTCAGCCTCGCCGTCGACCTGCCCG
This sequence comes from Micromonospora wenchangensis, assembly GCF_002210435.1. Taxonomy (GTDB): domain Bacteria; phylum Actinomycetota; class Actinomycetes; order Mycobacteriales; family Micromonosporaceae; genus Micromonospora; species Micromonospora wenchangensis. Next base: position 12,401 of record NZ_MZMV01000088.1, on the reverse strand, counting down.
ACGGGTCGCTGCCGGTGCCGGGGGTCGCGTCGGCGCTGCGCCGGGTCGCCGGTGAGCTGCTGGCGAACGCGCTCGCCCACACCCCGCCCGGCGGCCGGATCGACGTGTCGTTGCGGGCCGGCGGCGACTACGTCGAGTTCGTGGTCGCCGACACCGGGGTCGGGTTCGACCAGGCCGACGCGCGGCGCATCTTCGACCGGTTCCACCGGGGCGGGGGTTCCGGGGAGCACCGGTTCGGGCTGGGGCTGGCCCTGCTCCAGGAGGTCGTGACGAGCCACCGGGGCACCATCGAGGCCGAGGGCCGGCCGCACCGGGGGGCGGTGTTCACCGTCCGCCTCCCCGCCGGCCGGGCACCCGAGGTGCCGGAGCGGGCCTCGGGCATCCGCCGCCTGCGGGTACGCCAGCTCGTCGACAGGTGAGTCGCGCCGGGCCGCGACACCCGGGGCGGAAAAAAAGTTCCGCCGCCGATGTCGAGAACGGCAGGCCGGCTCCGTCCCCGGGGTGAACGCGGCCAGAATGGGGGTCGCGCCGGCACCGAGGAGAGACCGATGGCGAAGTACCTGCTGCTCAAGCACTACCGGGGTGCCCCACCCGCGGTCAACGACGTCCCGATGGACCAGTGGACGCCCGAGGAGATCACCGCCCACGTGCGGTACATGAACGACTTCGCGGCCCGGCTGGAGGGCACCGGCGAGTTCGTCGACGGTCAGGCCCTCGCCCCCGAGGGGACGTTCGTCAGGTACGACGGGCCAGGGCGTCCGCCGGTCACCGACGGGCCGTTCGCCGAGACCAAGGATCTCGTCGCCGGCTGGATGGTGATCGACGTGGACAGCTACGACCGGGCCGTCGAGCTGGCCGGGGAGTTGTCGGCCGCGCCGGGGGCGGGTGGGAAGCCGATCCACGAGTGGCTGGAGCTGCGTCCGTTCCTGACCGCCCCGCCGACCGTCACCGACTGACGGTGGACGGTGACCTGCTGCGCCGGCTGATCCCGGAGGTGATCGGGGTGCTCGTGCGGCGCGGGGCGGACTTCGCAGCGGCCGAGGACGCCGTGCAGGACGCGCTGGTCCGGGCGCTGGACGTCTGGCCGGCCGACCCGCCCCGGGACCCGAAGGGCTGGCTGGTCACCGTGGCCTGGCACCGGTTCCTCGACGCGGGCCGGGCGGACGCCGCCCGTCGTCGGCGCGAGGACCTCGTCGTCGAGGAACCGGTGCCGGGGCCGACGTCGGAGGTGGACGACACGCTCCGGCTCTACTTCCTGTGCGCCCATCCGTCGCTGAGCCCGTCGTCGGCGGTCGCGTTGACCCTGCGTGCCGTCGGCGGGCTGACCACCCGCCAGATCGCCCGCGCCTACCTGGTGCCGGAGGCGACCATGGCGCAGCGGATCAGCCGGGCCAAGCGCACGGTGGCCGGGGTGCGCCTCGACCGGCCCGGCGACGTCGCCACCGTGCTGCGGGTGCTCTACCTGGTCTTCAACGAGGGCTACTCCGGTGACGTCGACCTCGTGGCCGAGGCGGTCCGGCTCACCCGGCAGCTCGCCGCGATGGTCGACGAGCCCGAGGTGGCCGGGCTGCTCGCCCTGATGCTGCTGCACCACGCCCGGCGCGCGGCCCGGACCACGCCCGACGGCGGCCTGGTCCCGCTCGCGGAGCAGGACCGCAGCCGGTGGGACACCGGTGCGATCGCCGAGGGGGTCCGCATCCTCCAGGCGGCCCTGGCCCGGGACCGGCTGGGCGAGTTCCAGGCCCAGGCGGCCATCGCCGCGTTGCACGCCGACGCGCCCGTCGCCGCCGAGACCGACTGGGTGCAGATCGTCGAGTGGTACGACGAACTCGTGCGGCTGACCGACAGCCCGGTCGTCAGGCTCAACCGGGCGGTGGCCGTCGGGGAGGCCGACGGGGCGCGGGCCGGGCTGGCGGCCCTCGCGGCGGTGGACCCGGCGGTGCCCCGGCACGCGGCGGTGACGGCGTACCTGCACGAGCGGGCCGGTGATCCGGTGACGGCGGCCCGGTGGTACGCCGAGGCCGCCCGCCGGGCCGCCCACCTGGCCGAACGCGACCACCTGGTCCGCCAGGCCGCCCGCCTCAACGCCCGCCCGGCCGGCTGACCTCCGGCCCGCGCCTGCCGGGCGGGGCTGACGGCGGCGCCGTCGACCCCGGTACCTGATGGATCGGTATTCTTGAATACTGCCGGGAGGGTCGCCTCCGCGGGTGCTGGGACGGGGGACCGGGCGATGACGGACCGTCGAACCCCCGCGGTGACCGTTGCGCCCCGGGCGGTCGCGGCGCTGGTCGCGCTGTCCGTCTCGGCGTTCTGCTACGTCGCCATGGAGACGCTGCCGGTCGGCATCCTGCCCCTGGTGGCCACCGACCTGGACGTGTCCGTGTCGCACGCGGGGCTGCTCGTCACCGGCTACGCGGTCACCGTCGCGGTCGTCTCGGTGCCGCTGACCCACGTCACCCGGCGGGTGCCGCGTCGCCGGCTGCTCGCTGTCCTGCTGGGCGTGCTGGTGGTCGCCACGCTGGTGTCGGCGGCCGCGCGCGACTATCAGGTGCTGCTCGGGGCCCGGGTGGTCGTCGCGCTCACCCAGGCGCTGTTCTGGGCGGTGGTCGCGCCGACCGCCGCCGGCATGTTCCCGGTCCGGGTACGCGGACGGGTCACCTCCGTGGTGTTCGCCGGGGCGTCGCTCGGGCCGATGCTCGGCGTGCCGGCCGGCACCTGGCTCGGCCAGCAGTGGGGGTGGCGGGCGGCGTTCCTGGCCCTGGCCGCGCTGGCGCTGGCCGCGTTCGTGGCGGTCGGGACGCTGATGCCGCCGGTTGCGGTCGGGGCGACGCACGCGTCGACCGGCACCACCCCGGACGCCCGCCGGTACGCGGTCGTCGTGGTGGCCACCGCGCTGGCGGTGGGGGGCCTGTTCACGGCGTTCACCTACACCGCCGTGTTCCTGACCGACGTCTCCGGGTTCGCCCCGGGGGCTCTCGGCCTGTTGCTGCTGATGCGGGGCCTTGCGGACTTCGCCGGCATCACCGCCGGGGGGATCGCGAGTGATCGCCACCAGCGGGCGGCGATGGTGGCCCCGGTGCTGCTGCTGGTGGTGGCCCTGCTCGGGATGTTCCTGCTGGCCGCCTCGCCGGTGGCGACCGGGGTGCTGCTGGCCGCCTCCGGGTTCGCTACGGGCGCGTTGACCCCGGCGGTGCAGAACAGGGTGCTGGAGGTGGCTCCGGGCCGCGCCGACCTGGCGGCGGCCGGCAACTCCGCCGCCTTCAACGTCGGCATCGCCGGCGGGTCCCTGCTCGGTGCGGTGGTGCTGTCCCGGTTCGGGGTGCGCGGCACGGCGTTGGCGGGTGGCCTGATGGCCGCGGCGGCGCTGGTCGTCCTGCTGGCCGAGCCGCTGGTCGCCCGGGACGGTCAGACGCGACGGGCCGCCCGGGAACGCGGATAGATCGTATTGCGAGACGGTGTCTCTGTTGACGTTGCGGTGGGGGTTGGTTAGCCTGGACCGATCATCGCCAGCCGCAGGAGAACGCCATGATCCGAGTTCCGCAAGGCTCTGGATTGCTGGTGCGCGGTTACGAGGAGCCGCTGCGGGTCCACCCGCCGCGGGAGGGTATGCGCCCCGGGACCGCCGCCGGGGACCCGCAGACCCCGTTCTGATGGATCGGCCCGCCGCCTCCCGCCCGGGACACGGCGAGCGCCCACGTCGTTGATCAGCCCGATGGCGGCACCGCCCGCCCGGGACACCGACCCGTTTCCGCAGAACCGAACCTCGGAGCGCATCATCATGACCACCGCAATCGATCTCGCCCCCATCTCCGGTCCGTCCGCCTGGCGCGGTGACGAGCTGCGTACCTCGACCGAGTGGGTCTACCAGCTCAGTGACGCCGAGCGCGCCGAACTGGAGACCGTCGGCCGCCAGTTCGTCGCCGACAACCCCGACCTGCGTACGGTGACCGCCGCCGACTACCCGCTGCCGGCCTGCGCCGGCCTCAACGAGGAGTGCGCCCGCCAGCTCGACTCGGGACGCGGCTTCATCCTGGTCCGGGGCCTGCGTACGGAGGAGTACGGCGACACCCTCGCCGGGGCGATCTTCTTCCTGATGGGGCTGCACCTCGGCGTGCCGATGGGGCAGAACCAGATGGGTGACGTGCTCGACCACGTCATCGCCACCTCCAACAAGACCCTCGACGACCCGTCGGCGCTGCCGTCGCGGGTCCGCGACCGGCTGCCGTTCCACTCCGACAGCTCCGACGTCGTCGCGCTGATGTGCCTGCGGGCGGCCAAGGCCGGCGGGGCGAGCAGCCTGGTCAGCGGCACCACGATCTACAACGAGATCCTGCGTCGCCGGCCCGACCTCGCGCCGCTGCTGTTCGAGTCGTGGCACTGGGACTGGCACCGGCAGGACCCGGACGCCCCGGCCCGCACCTACACCTCGCCGATCTGCAGCTACGTCGACGGCATCTTCAGCACCTACGCCGGCAGCTCGATGATCTTCTCGGCGCAGGACTACCCCGAAGTGCCCCGGCTCACCGAGGCGCAGATCGAGCTGCTGCACCTCTACGACGAGGTGTCCCAGTCCCCCGGCCTGGCCCTGGACATGGACTTCCAGCCCGGCGACGTGCAGTGGCTGCTGAACTACGCCGCCCTGCACTCGCGGACCGGTTACGTCGACTTCCCGGAGCCGGAGCGTCGCCGGCACCTGCTGCGGCTGTGGCTCAAGCGCGACGTCGGACGGCCGCTGGTCGACGGGTTCGGCAAGCACGTGGTGACCGAGCGCGGCAGCGAGATCGCGCCGGGCGGCCGGTTCCGCATCGCCGAGGCGGTCGAGCCCAACTTCGAGTGGGGCAACTGACCCACCGGCCCCTCGTCAGGACGGCCCGCAGCGCCCCAGTGTCGTGGCGCGGCGGGCCGTCCGCGTACGGTCGTCCGAACGGTCGTGCGGTCACGTCGCGGCGAGCGGCCGGACGTCGGCGTCCGGCGCGACCGGGCGGGCCGGGGTCCGGCGGTGCCGGGCGGCGTGCACGAGCAGCCAACCCAGCAGGACCACCTCACCGACGAAGGTGACCCCGGCGACCTGTACCGGATAGCCGGCCGCGACCAGCGGCCCGGCCGAGTCGGCCAGGTAGCCCGCGCCGGCGACCGCCACCAGTGCCGCCACCCAGGTCGGCACGGCGTCCGACCGGCGGGCCAGCCATCCGACCAGCAGCAGGTGGACGCCGAACAGCAGCAGCCCCAGGCTCCAGACCTGCTGGAAGCCGGTGAGCCCCGGGTACCCGTCGGCGCGCAGCCGGTCGGCCCCCGCACCGTCGCGCAGCAGGCCGGCGACGCCGGTCAGGTGGGCGACCGCCACGGCGAGGACGACCGCGTAGCCGGTGCGGCACCACGCCGCGAGCAGGGCGACGGTGGGTTGGGCGTGGTCGAGGAACGCCCGCAGCGCCCAGCCGACCAGCACGTCGAGACAGGCCACCGCGAACAGGGCGACGACGGCCAGGGTGAGCGCCGGGCGCTGGGCGGGCAGCCGGGCGGCGGTGTCGGCCGCGTCGGCGGCGAGCAGCGGTTGCACCACGCCGAAGTTGGCCCACCCGGCGAGCACCGCCATCAGCAGCAGTCCCACCCCGGCGGCCAGTGCCGCGCGGTGGGCGCGGGAGCGGCCCGCCCCGCCCGCTGCGGTGGCGGCGGTCCCGACGGCGGTGGCCGGCGGGGCCGCGGTGATGGCGGGCGAGTCGGTGGCCGGCGGGCCGGGCGAGGCGGCGGTGGCCGGCGCGAGCCCCCGGATGAGCAGCAGCACGCCGAGGGCGATCTCGAACAGCCCGCCCGGGACGGCCAGCGCGACGCCGGTCCCCACCCCGGCCAGCTCGGCTGCCGCACCGGCCGCCAGCAGCGCGTAGCCGGCGACGCCCCAGCCGGCGAACCACCGGGGCAGCCAGCGTCGCCGGGCCAGTGCCAGGCAGAACGGCAGGCTGCCCAGCCCCAGCGACAGCATGGCGAGCTGGTAGGCCAGCTCGGCGGCGCCGTCGCCGTACCGGTCGCGCAGCACGAGGCCGGCGGCGAGCAGGAACGCCTCCGCGCCCCGGGCCACCAGGTAACCCCAGGCGACGCCGGGGTGCGACCGGCGCAGTGCCCGGAAGGCCAGTGCGCCGATGGCGGCCACCAGCACGGAGTTGGCCAGCACCAGGGCCACCCCGGCCGGTCGCCCGGCGAGGGCGCTGCCGACGCCGTAGGCGACGAACGCCGACAGGAAGAACGCGCCGGCCCACCGACCGGCCACACGCAGGGACATCGTCGCCTCCCGGATCTTCGTACTTAGTACGACTTACTTAGTACGGTACGGTGGTTCGTGCAGGCGGTCAACCGGGTGTCAGGGGAGCGACTGGTGGGCGAACCGGTGCGGCAGCTCAGCCGGGAACGGGTGCTGGCGGCCGCGGTCGCCATCGCCGACGCCGACGGGCTCGGCGCGCTGACCATGCGCTCGCTCGCCGCCGCACTGCACGCCAAGCCGATGTCGCTCTACCACTACATCCGCAACAAGGAGGAACTGCTCGACGCGCTCGTCGACGGCGTCTTCGCCGAGATCGACCTGCCCGTGCCGGGCGGCGACTGGCGGGCCGAGGTACGCCGCCGCTGCCTGTCGGCCCGTGCCGTCCTGGCCCGGCACCCCTGGGCGCTGACCCTGATCGAGACCCGGACCAGCCCCGGCCCGGCCACCCTGCGCCACCACGACGCCATGCTCGGCGTGCTGCGGGGCGGGGGGTTCTCGTTGCCGATGACGGCCCACGCGTACGCGATCATCGACGCGTACGTGTTCGGGTTCGTGTTGCAGGAGGCGTCGCTGCCGTTCGACACCGGCGACGCCGCCACCCAGGTCGCCGACGCGATCATGGCGGGGTTCGCGGCGGGGGAGTACCCGCACCTGGTCGAGTTCGCCACCGGGCACGTGAACCAGCCCGGCTACCACTTCGGCGGGCAGTTCACCTTCGGCCTCGACCTGATCCTCGACGCCCTGGCGAACGCGGCCTGACGACCACCGGTGGCGGACGTCCGGACGGGCCGGCCCCGGGACCCGGGCCGGCCCGTCCGGACAGGACCTACAGGTCCAGCACCAGCCGCTCCGAGCGGCACCGCCCGACACAGATCATCATGCTGCGCCCGGCCGTCCGCTCCTGCTCGGTCAGCAGCGAGTCACGGTGCTCCGGCGTGCCGGCGAGCACCCGGGTCTCGCACGCGCCGCAGTAGCCCTTCTCGCAGTCGTAGGTCAGGCCCGGCACGACCTCGCGCAGCACGTCGATCATGCGACGGTCCCGGGGCACCCGCAGGGTCGCCCCGGTGCGCGCCAGGTGCACCTCGAACTCGGTGTTCGCCGCCGGGTCGAAGGCGACCTCCAGGTCGTCACCGGCGGTGAACCGCTCGACGTGCAGCCGCTCCGACCGGCCGGTCGCGGCGCAGACCCGCTCCAGCGCGTCGATCATGCCGGTCGGCCCGCAACAGTAGACGGCAGTGTCCGGGCCGGTGGAGTCGAGCAGCGCCCCCAGGTCGGGCAGGCCCGCCTCGTCCTGCGGCAGCAGGGTCACCCGGTCGCCGGCGAGCGCGGTCACCTCGTCGACGAAGGCCATCGAGGCCCGGCTGCGACCGCCGTACACCAGCCGGAACGGCACGCCCCGGCGGTCGGCCTCGCGGGCCATCGCCAGGATCGGGGTGATCCCGATGCCCCCGGCGAGGAAGAGGTAGTCGGGGGCGTCGACGAGCGGGAAGTGGTTGCGCGGGCCGCGCACCGCGAGGGTGACGCCCGCGCGGGCGAGCGCGTGCAGCTCCACCGAACCACCCCGGCCGGCGGGCTCCCGCAGCGCCGCGATCCGGTAGTGCCGGGTGTCGTCCGGGTCGCCGCACAGCGAGTACTGCCGGACCCGCCCGGACGGCAGCCGCACCTCCAGGTGCGCGCCGGGCGCCCAGGGCGGCAGCTCCGCGCCGGTCGGGTCGGCCAGGCGTACCTCCAGCACGTCGTCGGTGGCGGTGGTGGTGGCCGCCATTACCAGCTCGCGGTCGCCGGTCAGGCTGGCGGTGGGCCGGGTCCCCGCCGCGTCGGCGTCGCGGCGGGGACCCGGGGTGAAGACGGCCGGGATCGCGTCCCAACCGCTCTGGTTGCCCCGGGTGGGGTAGGCGACGAGCCCCTCCTCCACCACCCGGAAGTCGGGCAGCCGGGTGAGCACCTGCGTGATCATCTCGCGGAACATCAGCCGGGCCAGGTGGGCGCCGGCGCAGCGGTGGCTGCCGATGCCGAAGCTCAGGTGCCGGGCGGCGTCGCGGTCGAGCCGCAGCTGCTCGGGGTCGGGGAAGACCGCCGGGTCGTGGTTGGCCGCGACCCAGGGGATCAGCACCCGCTCACCGGCGGTGACCGGGCAGCCGCCGACCTCGGTGTCGGTGCGGACGGTACGGGCCATCGACTGGGACGGGGCGAACACCCGCAGGAACTCGTCGGTGGCGGTGAGCAGCAGGTCGGGGGAGTCGATCAGGCGCTGCCGGTCCTCGGGGTGCCGGCTCAGGTGCACCAGGGTGGAGCCGGTCAGCGAGGTGGTGGTGTCCACCCCGCCCGCGATCAGCAGCCCGATGACCGAGACCAGCTCGTCGGCGTCGAACAGCTCCCCGTCGGGGCGGCGCTGGGCGGCCAGGTAGCTCACCGCGTCGCCGGTCGGCGCGGCCCGCCGCTCGACGATCAGCTCGCGGATGCGCTGGTCGAGGTAGGCCAGGCCGGCGGCTCCGCGTACGGCGCGTTCGCTGCCGGGCAGCGCGGCGAAGATGTCGTGGATCGGGCCGGCGAGCTTGGCCCAGTCGGATTCGGGGAAGCCCAGCCAGTCGAGGGTGACGGCGGCCGGCAGCGGGTTGGTCAGGTCGCGGACGAAGTCCACCGACCCCTCGGCGATGAACGCGTCCACCACGCGGGTGGTGTGCCGGGCGACCATCGGGGCCAGTTCGGCGACCGCGTCCTGGGTGAGCAGCGGGTTGATCAGGTCGCGGTAGCCGGTCGCGGCGGGCGGGTCCAGCTCGATCGGGTACTGCTCCAGGCCGGGGCCCCGGGGGATGACGATGGCGGTGCCGTCACCCCCGGCGGTGGCGCGGGCGGAGGAGAAGGTGTCGTCGTCGCGGGCGATCCGGACCACGTCGGCGTACCGGGTGGTGTAGACGAAACCGCCGTGCGCGTCGGTCCGGCCGACCGGGCAGGTCTGCCGGAACTCGCGGTAGTAGCCCACCGGGTCGGTGTTGCACTCGGCCGAGTGGTGGTCGAAGGGCGCGGCGGGCCGGTCTTCGGTCGCGGTCGGCGCGGCGGCCGGGGCGGTGCGCTGCTGTTCGGTCATCGGGACGTGCTCCACAGGTGCGGGACGCTGCGCGGTGTTGCCCAGCCGCGCCACTGGGTGTGGGTCTGACACCAAGGGTAATGTCGCTCACATTGCGAGACAATGTTTCACGATGAGATACAGCAGTGTCGATGGGGTGGCCCCGGTCAGAGGGTCAGGACGGCCTTGCCGACCTCGCCGGAGCGCAGCGCCGCCACCGCCTCGTTGATCTGCGCGAAGGGGAACCGGGTGATCAGGCGGTCCACCGGGAAGTTGCCGGCGGCGTGCAGGTCCAGCAGCCTGGGCAGGAACACCTGCGGCAGGCTGCTGCCGCCGATGATGCCGGTGATGCTGCGGCCGTTGAGCACGCTGCGCCACTCGAAGCTCATCTGCTCGCTCGGGCCGATCCCGACCACGCCGCACCGGCCGAGCGGGCCGAGCGACTCGACCGCGAGGCGCAGCACGTCCTCCCGGCCGGTGGTGTCGATCGCGACGTCGAAGCCGTGCGGGGCGATCGCGGTCAGCAGCTCGCGCGGGTCGCCGTCGGTGGAGTTCACCCCGTGGGTCGCGCCGAGCAGTCGGGCCGTGTCGAGCTTGCCGGCGTTGACGTCGACCGCCGCGACGACGGCGCAACCGGCCACCCGGGCGGCCAGGATCGCCGCCACGCCCACCGCGCCCGCGCCGAAGACGACGACCGAGGAGCCGACCTCCGGGCGCAGCACGTTGAGCACCGCGCCGGCCCCGGTGCCGAAACCGCAGCCGAACGGGCCGACCACGCCCAGGTCGACCTCCTTGCTGATCGGCACCACCGCGCGGGCCGGGGCGACCACGTGACTGGCGAACGACGACTGGCCCAGGAAGTGGCCGTTGACGGGCTGCCCGTCGCGGGACAGCGCCGTGCTGCCGTCCGGTCGCCGGCCGGTGAAGTTGACCGCGTCGAACCGGCGGCAGTAGGCGGGGTTTCCGGCGCGGCACAACGGGCAGTCGCCGCAGGAGGTGAAGCTCATCGCGACGTGGTCGCCCGGGGAGACGCCGGTGACCCGCTCGCCGACCTGCTCGACGACCCCGCTGCCCTCGTGGCCGAGTACCGCCGGGGTGGGGAAGAAGTTGGCGAACTCCAGGTCGGTCGCGCAGATCCCCACGCTGTGCACCCGGACCAGCACCTCGTCCGGCCCGGGGTCGGCGAGGTCGATCTGCTGGAGGGTGAACGGCCCTCCCGCGTTCTCCAGCACCGCCGCTGTGATCCGCACGCGCCCTCCCTAGTGACTCACAAAGCGAGATTGCATCTTGACATGCGAAACGTGGAGGGTCAAGGATTCGCACATGGCTGACCTGGACATCCCCACCGCCCGCCAGCTCGTCGACGGCGACTGGACCCCCGCCGCCGACGGCGGTGAGCTGCCGGTGCTCGATCCCGCCACCCGGGAGACCATCCAGTCGGTGGCCCGCGCCCGCGCGGTCGACGTCGACCACGCCGTCGCCGCCGCCCGCCGGGCCGCCCCCGGCTGGGCAACCACCTCGCCCAGCGAGCGCGGCGCGATCCTTTCGCGCTGGGCCGCGCTGATCGGCGAGCACGTCGAGGAACTCGCCGCGTACGAGGCGCGTGACGTGGGCAAACCCCGCTCCGGCGGGCGGCTCAACATGTACATCGCCCAGGGCATCGTCGACTACTTCGCCGGGGCCGCCGACAAGCTCACCGGCGTCACCCTGCCCACCCGCACGCCCGACTACTTCGGCTACACCCGGCCCGAGCCGTACGGCGTCTGCGCGGTGATCATCCCGTGGAACGTGCCGGCCGTGCTCACCGCCGCCAACGTCGCCCCGGCGCTGGCCGCCGGCAACACGGTGGTGCTGAAGCCGTCCGAGGTCGCGCCGTTGTCGCCGTTCGCGCTGGCCGAGCTGGGCCGCCGGGCCGGCCTGCCGCCGGGCGTGCTCAACGTGGTCACCGGGCTCGGTCCCGAGGCCGGGGTCGCGCTCACCGGGCACGCCGACATCGACCACATCAGCTTCGTCGGCTCGACGGTGACCGGCCGGTCTGTCATGCGCGCCGCCGCCCAGCACCTCGTCCCGGTCAAGCTGGAGCTGGGCGGCAAGTCCCCGAACGTGGTCTTCGCCGACGCCGACCTGGACGCGGCGATCCCGGCGATCATCGCCTCGATCACCGAGAACGCCGGCCAGAACTGCTACGCCGGCTCCCGGCTGCTGGTCGAGGAGTCGATCCGGGCCGAGGTGGTCGAGCGGGTCGCCGCCGGCATGGCGGCCATCCGGACCGGCCCCTGGGACCAGGACCTGGACATGGGCCCGCTGGTCAGCCAGGCCCAGTACGAGCGGGTCCGGGGGTTCCTGGCCGAGGCCCCGGCCGCCGGGGCCCGGCTGGTCGTCGGCGGCGAGCCGGCCACCGCCGCCTTCGACGACGGCTGGTACGTCGCCCCCACGGTCTTCGACCAGGTCGACTCGGACATGCGGCTGGCCCGCGAGGAGGTCTTCGGCCCGGTGCTGGCGGTGCAGGGGTTCCGGGGCGTCGACGAGGCGGTGGCCCTGATGAACGGCACCGACTTCGGCCTGCTGGCCTGCATCTGGACCACCGACGTGTCGCGGGCGCTGCGGGTGGCCGGGCAGGCCCGCGCCGGGCAGGTCGCGGTCAACCAGTTCCACGACGCCGGGGTGATCGGCTTTCCGTTCAACATGCAGAAGGAGAGCGGCTTCAGTCGGGGCGGCGGCTACGCGGCGCTGCGCGAGTACACCCAGGAGAAGGCTGTCGCGGTCCGGCTGCTCGACCGACCGTCGGCGTGAGCCGATCGGGTGAGCTGGCGGCGGCCCGCCCACGGCTGGCCGTCGCCGCCGCGCCGCCGCCGGCCGCGTTCGCCCAGTGGCTCGCCGAACTCGCGTTCGGCGGCGCCGGCTGGCCGGAGCTGCTGGCCGCGGTGGCGCAGCGGACCGGCGCGGCCTGCCGGCTGGTCGCCGAGACGGGGGAACTGCTCGCCGACAGCGACGGGGCGGGCGGTCCGGGGCGCGACGCCGCACCGGACGACGTGCGCCGTGCCCTGGCCGCCGGTCGGGCCGGCGGGGCGGGGCCGCCGG
>NZ_MZMV01000087.1 GCF_002210435.1 Micromonospora wenchangensis | reverse complement strand
ATGGCCGGCCGTGGATCCTGTGTCGTTGACGACTCTGTTGGCTGCGGCTGCCCTGGCGGGGTGGGTCGATGCGGTGGTGGGTGGGGGTGGGTTGTTGTTGTTGCCGGCGTTGTTGGTGGCGGCGCCGGGGGTGCCGGTGGCGACGGCGTTGGGGACGAACAAGTTGGCGGCGATCTTCGGCACGTCGACGGCGGCGGTGACGTATGGGCGGCGGACGAAGCTGGACTGGGCGGTGGCGGGTCCGGCGGCCGGGTTGGCGGTGCTGACGGCGGGGTTGGGTGCGGCGTTGGCGGGGGCGGTGCCGGGTAGCGCGTACCGGCCGGTGGTGCTCGTGGTGCTGGTGGCGGTGGCGGTGTTCGTGCTCGCGCGGCCGTCGCTGGGTGTGGTGGCGTGGCCGCAGCGGCGGACGCCGGTGCGGGTGGTGGTGGCGGTGGGGGTGGCGGGTGTGGGTATCGCCTTGTATGACGGGTTGATCGGGCCGGGTACGGGCACGTTCCTGGTGTTGGCGTTCACGGCGATTCTGGGTTCGGATTTCGTGCACGCGTCGGCGATGGCGAAGGTCGTGAATGCGGGGACGAATCTGGGTGCGCTCGTGGTGTTCGGGTTGACCGGGCACGTGTGGTGGGCGTTGGGTGCGGTGATGGCGGTGTGCAATGTGGCGGGGGCGGCGGTGGGGGCGCGGATGGCGTTGCGGCGGGGTGCGGGGTTCGTGCGGGTGGTGTTGCTGGTGGTGGTGTTGGCGTTGGTGGCGAAGTTGGGGTACGACCAGTGGCTGGCCGGCTGAGCGGGTGGGTGCTCGGCCGGCCAGCCACTGGGGGTTCGGGGTGGTTCAGGCGTGCCGGACGACGGTGTCGTAGTCGAGGCGGGGCAGCCGGGGGTGCCAGGCGTCGGGGCCGGGGTGGCCGATGTTGACCAGGAGCAGGGACTTCCAGCCGGTGTCGGTGAAGAATTCGTTGTCGACGCCGGTGGCGTCGAATCCGCCCATGGGTCCGGCGGCGAGGCCGGCGGCGCGGACGGCGAGTAGGAAGTAGCCGACCTGGAGGCCGGCGTTGAAGCGGGCCATGCCGTCGCGGGTGGTGGGGTCGGCGGCGAAGTGTTCGCGCATGCCGGGGCGGATGGGGAAGACGGTGTCGAGGTGTTCGTGGAAGTCGGTGTCGGCGGCGAGGACGGCGACGACGGGGGCGGTGGCGGTTTTGGCGCGGTTGCCGTCGGCGACGTGGGTGAGGAGGCGGTCGCGGCCGTTGCCGGGGCGGACGAACAGGATGCGCAGGGGTTGGACGTTCATGGCGGTGGGTGGGTACTTGGCGAGGTCGTAGATGGCGCGGAGTTGTTCGTCGCTGACGGGGGTGTCGGTGAAGGTGTTGGCGGTGCGGGCTTCGGTGAACAGTTGGGCCTGGGCCTGGGGGTCGAGGGTGATGAGGTGGTCGGGCAGTACGTCGGTCATGGTGTCCTCCGGTCGGATCACGATTGCTGCGACTACGGTAGCAGCTAGTTTTTTCGAAGTGACTAGGATGAGTTGCAGACCACGTATGCTGGGACGATGACGACGTGCTCCCCGACCGACGGCGGGCCCCGCGCCTGTCCCGGGGGGCTGTCCCGGGCGTTCGCGTTCCTCGGCAAGCGGTGGAACGGCATGATCCTGGGCACCCTCGCGCAGGGGCCGGCCGGTTTCGCCGAGCTGGCGCGGGCGCTGCCGGGCATCAGTGAGTCGGTGCTGTCGGACCGGCTCGGTGAGCTGGCCCGGGTGGGCCTGGTCAGCCGCACGGTGCGCGAGGGTCCCCCGCTGGGTGTCAGCTACCAGTTGACCGGGCGGGGCGCGGCCCTGCTGCCGGCGCTGGACGAGTTGGCCCGGTGGGCCGACGAGAACCTTCCCGCGGGTCGTTGCTGACCGGTGCCGGTCCGCGCCGAACACGACCGTGCCGTGCTGGCCGCGCTGCTGCGCCGGGACCCGGTGCTGCACGCCTACCAGTTGGGTGACCTGGACGACTTCTTCTGGCCGTACACGTCGTGGTTCCGCCGCGGTGACCAGGTGGTGCTGCTGTACCACGGGACCGCCGAGCCGGTGCTGTTGGCGTTCGCCGCGCAGCGGGACGGCGCGGCCATGGCGGTGCTGCTCGACGAGGTGGCCCCGGTGCTACCGGCCCGGCTATACGCGCACCTGTCCCCCGGCCTGGAGCGGGTCCTCGCGGGCCGGTACGTCGTCACCCCGGCCGGGGCGCACCTGCGGATGGCGTTGACCGACCCGGGGCGGCTGGCCGGCGTCGCCGCCGCGGGTGAGGTGCTCGGCCCGGCGGACCTGCCGGCGTTGCGGGACCTGTACGCGGTGGCGTACCCGGGGAACTGGTTCGACGCGCGGATGCTCGACACCGGCCACTACGTGGGGGTGCGCGACGGTGACGCCCTGGTGGCGGTGGCCGGGGTGCACGTGTGGTCGCCGACGTACCGGGTGGCCGCGGTGGGGAACGTGACCACCCGCCCGCAGGCGCGGGGGCGGGGTCTGGGCGGTCAGGTGGTGGCCGCGTTGTGTGCCCGGTTGGCGGCGAGCGTCGACCACGTGACGTTGAACGTGCGGGCCGACAACGCGGTGGCGGTGCGCCTCTACGAACGGTTGGGGTTCACCCGGGTGGCCGGGTTCGGTGAGTACGCGTTGGCCGTCGGGGCGGGGTCAGCCGCGGCGGCGGGGTGAGTCGAACCGGCCGGCGCGGATCTCCCGCAGGGCCTTGCGGCGGATGTCGCCGCGCAGGGTGTCGACGTAGAGCCGGCCGGCGAGGTGGTCGGTCTCGTGTTGCAGGGCGCGGGCGAGGAAGCCGCTGCCGGAGATGGTCAGCGGGTCGCCGTGCCGGTCGACGCCGTGCACGGTGGCGTGCAGGGCGCGGCGCGTCGGGAAGTACAGGCCGGGGATGGACAGGCAGCCCTCGTCGTCGTCCTGGGTCTCGTCGGACAGTTCGATGGTGGGGTTGATCAGGTGCCCGCGGTGGCCGTCGGCGTCGTAGACGAACACCTGGGCGTCGACGCCGATCTGGGGGGCGGCGACGCCGGCCCGGCCGGGTTCGCCGGTGAGGGTGTCCATCAGGTCGTCGACGAGCTGTTGCAGGGTGGCGTCGAAGCGGGTCACCGGGGTGCAGGCGGTGCGCAGGACGGGGTCACCGATGATCCGGATCGGGCGTACGGTCATGTCGGGAAGGCTATCGGGGGGTCGCCGGTGGCGGTGATCCGGCGCACCGGTCGGCGATGAGGGCGGCGATGCCGTCGAGGACGCGGGCCAGGCCGAACTCGAAGGCGCGGGTCGGGTCGGTGGCGGCCTGGTACTCCTGCCCGGCGGCGGCGCCGACCCGGGCGGCGGTGGGGAACCGCGCCGGGTCCATGACCTTCTCCAGGTAGGGGGCGTGGGCGTGCCACCACTGTTCGTCGGTGAGGCCGGTGCGGCCGGTGGCCTGGGCGGCCTCCACCGCGCCGCGTACCGCGCCGTGGACGTAGGAGTCGACGAGGGTGACCACGGCGTCCATCTCCAGGTCGGTCAGGCCGGTGCCCTCGACGGCGCGTAGTTCGTAGTCGTAGCGGGCGGTGACCTGGGGGCCCAGCGGTGGGCGGGTGGTGGCGACCTGCAGCAGCCACGGGTGGCGCAGGTACAGCGCCCACTTGTCCCGGGCGATGCGCTCCAGGCGGCCGCGCCAGCCGCCGGGGACGTCGGTGGGGCGGGGGGTTTCGCCGTGCACGGTGTCGAGCATGACGTCGAGCAGTTCCCCCTTGCCGGGCACGTGGGTGTAGAGGGACATGGTGCCGACGCCGAGGCGTTCGGCGACCCGGCGCATGGACAGCGCGGCGAGGCCCTCGGCGTCGGCGACGGCGATGGCGGCCCGGACGATCTGGTCGACGCCGAGGTCGCCGCTGCGGCTGGCCCGCTCGCGGGTGCGCCACAGCAGGGCGAGGCTGCGGGCGGGGTCGCCGGTGCCGCTGTACTCGACGTGCATGCCGTCACCCTAACGGCCCGGGTGTGGTCAGCCGGCGGCGAGCAGGGCCCGTAGCGGGGCGGCCTTGGCGGCGGCCTCGGCGACCTCGGCGGTGGGGTCGCTGTCCCAGGTGATGCCGCCGCCGGCCCACAGGTGCAGCCGGTCGTGGTCGGCGGCGGCGGTGCGGATGGTCAGGCCCAGGTCGAGGTGGCCGGGGCTGATCCAGCCGAACGCGCCCATGCCGGCGCCCCGGCCGACGGGTTCCACGGCGGCGATCAGCGCCAGCGCGGCGTGTTTGGGTGCGCCGGTGACCGAGCCGCCGGGGCAGGTGGCGCGCAGCAGGTCGGTCAGGCCGGTGCCGTCGGCGAGGGTCGCCGACACGGTCGACTCGGCCTGCCACAGGTCGCACCAGCGGCGGACGGTGAACAGGTCGTCGACGGTCACCGAGCCGGTGCGGGCGATGCGGGCGAGGTCGTTGCGTTCCAGGTCGACGATCATGATGTGTTCGGCGCGTTCCTTGGCGGAGGTGAGCAGGTCGCGCCGGCCGGCCGGGGTGGCGGGGCGGGTGCCCTTGATGGGGCGGGTGACGACCCGGCCGGCGTGCACGGCGACGAGGGTTTCCGGTGAGGCGCAGCCGATGCTCCAGCCGTCGCCGTGCAGGGTGCCGCCGTAGCGGGCGCCGGGCAGTCCGGCGAGGCGGGCCAGGGCGGGTCGGGGGTCGCCGGTGTAGGTGGCGGCGGCGTGGCCGACGACGTTGACCTGGTAGACGTCGCCGCGGCCGATGGCGGCGCGCACGGCACGCACGGCGTCGGCGTGCTGGCCGGTGGTCCAACTGTCCCGCCACGGGCCGAGCCGTAGCCGGTCGGGTGCCGGTGCGGTGGGGGGTGGGCGGCGGGTGCCGTGGTCGTAGACGACGACGGCGACGTCGGGTAGGGCGGGCACGGGGCTGGCGGGGCCGGTGGGTGCGCCGGCCATCCGGGCGCCGGCGGCGGCGGAGACGAACAGGGCGGCGCCGCAGGGGCCGTCGGTGCGGTGGGTCGCCGGGCGGGTCAGGTCGTCGACGGGCAGGCCGTGGGCGGTGAGGAAGGCGGTGATCTGCGCGGCGGGGTCGCCACCGTCGGTGAGCTGCCATTCGTAGCGGTCCCGTTCGACGAGCACGCTGCGGCAGGGGGCCGGTACTGCGGGTACGTCGACCGGCACCGTTGGGAGCGTTTCCACGCCGGGTGGCTGATTCTTCCTCATCCGTTCAGCGGATTTCCGGGCAACATGGCGGAAGGCTGCTCGATCCGGTGCGCGGTCCCTTGGTACTGTGCGTCACTGGTCATGTGAACCATGACACAGTGCCCCCACAGTCCGGAGAACCCGATGTGCCAGCACCAGATCCCCTGTCCCTCCGCCGAAGCGACCGACCGGGATGCCGCCCGGGTCATCGCCTGCTTCCCTGAGCAGGGCTGGAGCCTGCTCTGCAACGGTGTCATCGTCTTCGAGGACACCGGTGAACTCCTCCCTGACGGCAGCACCATCGCCCCGCACCGCGGGCCGGCCCGGCACGCGCTCGTCGCCTGACCCGGTCACGATGCGTCGGCGTCGCCGACCCGTCGCACCAGGCTAGCCCCCACGTGGGGGGCCGCCCTCCCCCGGTCGCCGCACCGGGGCGGCACGACCGCCGCCCCGGCACCGCGCCTCAGTCCTGGAACGCCTCCGGCGCCGGGCACGAACACATCAGGTTCCGGTCGCCGTACGCGCCGTCGACGCGCCGCACCGGCGGCCAGTACTTCCCCACCCGGTCCACCCCGGCCGGGTACGCGCCTACCGACCGCGGGTACGGGTGCGGCCACTCGTCCCCGGACACCATCGCCGCGGTGTGCGGGGCGTTGCTCAGGGGGTTGTCCCCCGCCGGCCACTCACCCGACGCCACCTTGTCGATCTCCGCCCGGATGGCGATCATCGCGTCGCAGAACCGGTCCAGCTCGGCCAGGTCCTCACTCTCGGTCGGCTCCACCATCAGCGTCCCCGCCACCGGGAACGACATCGTCGGCGCGTGGAACCCGTAGTCGATCAGGCGCTTCGCGACGTCGTCGACACTCACCCCGGTCGCCTTCGTCAACGGCCGCAGATCCAGGATGCACTCGTGCGCCACCAGGCCCTTGTTGCCGGCGTACAGCACCGGGAAGTGGTCGCGCAGCCGCACCGCCACGTAGTTCGCGGCCAGCACCGCCACCCCCGTCGCGCGGGCCAGTCCCGCCGCGCCCATCATCCGCAGGTACGCCCACGGGATCGGCAGGATGCCCGCCGACCCGTACCGGGCCGCCGCGATCGCCGCCGACCCGGCCGTCCGCTCACCGGTCGGGTCACCCGGCAGGTACGGCGCCAGGTGCTCCCGCACCGCCACCGGACCCACCCCCGGCCCGCCGCCGCCGTGCGGGATGCAGAACGTCTTGTGCAGGTTCAGGTGCGACACGTCCGCCCCGAACCGGCCCGGCTTGGCGAACCCGACCAGCGCGTTGAGGTTCGCCCCGTCGACGTACACCTGGCCGCCGGCGTCGTGGACCTTCGCGCACAGCGACGCGATGCCCGCCTCGTACACCCCGTGCGTCGACGGGTACGTCACCATGATCGCCGCGAGGGCGTCCCGATGCTTGTCGATCTTCGCGTCGAGGTCGACCGGGTCGACGTTGCCGTCGGCGTCGCAGCCGACCACCACCACCCGCATCCCGGCCATCACCGCCGACGCGGCGTTCGTGCCGTGCGCCGACGACGGGATCAGACACACGTCCCGGTGGGCCTCACCCCGGTCCCGGTGGTACGCGCGGATCGCCAACAACCCGGCCAGTTCCCCCTGCGACCCGGCGTTGGGCTGCACACTGACCGCGTCGTAGCCGGTCACCTCCGCCAGCCACCCCTCCAGCTGCCCGATCAGCTCCCGGTAACCGGCGGTCTGCTCCGGCGGCGCGAACGGGTGCAGGTGGGCGAACTCCGGCCACGTCACCGGCTCCATCTCGGTGGTCGCGTTCAGTTTCATCGTGCACGACCCCAACGGGATCATGCCCCGGTCCAGGGCGTAGTCGAAGTCCGCCAGCCGGCGCAGGTACCGCAGCATCGCCGTCTCCGAGTGGTGGCTGCGGAACACCGGGTGGGTGAGGAAACCGGTGTCCCGCGCCAACCCGGCCGGCACCGCCTCCTGCACGTCACCGACGACCGGGTCCACCCCGAACGCCTCCCACACCACCGCCAGGTGCTCCCCGGTGGTCGTCTCGTCACACGACACCCCCACCCGGTCGGCGTCGACCAGCCGCAGGTTCACCCCCCGCTCCCGCGCCGCCGCCACCACCTGCCGCGCGCGACCCGGCACCGCCGCCGTCACCGTGTCGAAGAACACCCCGTCGGCGACCTCGACCCCGCCGGCGCGCAGCCCCGCCGCCAACCGCAGCGCCATGCCCCGGGTACGGTCGGCGATCCGCCGCAGCCCGTCCGGTCCGTGGTACACGGCGTACATGCCGGCCATCACCGCCAGCAGCACCTGCGCCGTGCAGATGTTGCTGGTCGCCTTCTCCCGCCGGATGTGCTGCTCCCGCGTCTGCAACGCCAACCGGTACGCCGGCTCACCGGCCGCGTCCCGGGACACCCCGACCAGCCGACCCGGCAGCATCCGCTCCAACCCGGCCCGCACCGCCAGGTAACCGGCGTGCGGCCCCCCGAAGCCCATCGGCACACCGAACCGTTGCGTGGTGCCCGCCGCGATGTCCACCCCGATCCGCCCCGGCGCCCGCAGCAGCGTCAACGCCAACAGGTCCGCCGCCACCGTCACCAACGCGCCCACCGCGTGCGCCGCCGCCACCAGCGGCGCATGGTCGCGCACCAGCCCCGACGCCCCCGGATACTGCAGGTGCAGACCGAAGAACTCCGCAGGCAACTCCTCGACGGCCAGGTCGACCACCCGCACCTCGATACCCAACGGCTCGGCCCGGCCGCACAGCACCGCGACGGTCTGCGGCAACGCGTCGGCGTCGACCACGTACACGGTGCTGCGGCTCTTCGACGCCCGCCGCGCCAACGTCATCGCCTCCGCCGCCGCGGTCGCCTCGTCGAGCATCGACGCGTTCGCCGTCGCCAGGCCGGTCAGGTCCGTCACCATCGTCTGGAAGTTCAGCAGCGCCTCCAACCGGCCCTGACTGATCTCCGGCTGGTACGGCGTGTACGCCGTGTACCAGGCCGGGTTCTCCAGCACGTTACGGCGGATCACCGCCGGGGTTTCGGTGCCGTGGTAGCCCAGGCCGATCATCGACACCGCCACCGTGTTACGCGACGCCAACGCCCGCAGTTCGGCGATCGCCTCCCGTTCGGTGGCGGGCGCCGGCAGATCCAACGTCCCGTGCCAGCGGATCACCTCGGGAATCGCCGCGTCCATCAGCTCGTCGATCGACCCGTACCCGACGGCCTCCACCATGCGGCGCTCGTCGTCCGGGCCGGGACCGATGTGCCGGTCGGCGAACTGCTCTACGGTCATGCGTGACGCTCCTGACTCAGGCGGCGAGGTCGACGGATCGGCCTCCCCCTGAGTCACGCCGCAGGGCGCTCCACAGTGCCTGCCCGTCGCGGTCCTTCTGCCTGAGAGGTTCCGGGGAGAATCTGCCCCTTCGGCGCCGCCCGGATACTGCTGGGCGATCTCTCCCGCGCGGGTGGTGTCGGCATGGTCAACGCTACCAGCGCCCCCGTTACCGGCGGATGTCGTACCCCCGCCCACGCTGATGTCAGCCGGCCGGCACCAGACCCGACCCGGGCGGTGCGACCGCCGCCACCCGGTCGGCGAGCGCCGGCAGGAACCGCCCCAGCGGGGCGTCCACCCGCAGCGCCGCATACCCGTCACCACGGGTGACACCCTGGTTGGCGATCACCACCGGAATGCCCGACTTCGCCGCCCGCAGCACGAACCGCCGCCCCGACAGCACCGTCAACGACGACCCCAGCACCAGCACCGCCCGCGCCGCGTCGACCATCGCGAAACACCGCGCCACCCGCGCCGCGGGCACCGTCTCCCCGAAGAACACCACGTCCGGTTTCAGCATCCCCGCGCCGCAACACCCGCAGTCGACCATCCGGAACCCGGCCACCCGGTCGTCGTCGAGATCCACGTCACCGTCGGGGTTCACCACCGCCACCGTCGCGTCGAACCCCGGGTTCGCCGCCACCAGCCGCCGGTGCAGCTCCGCCCGCGGCGTACGGTCACCGCAGCGCAGGCACACCACCGTGTCCAGGCGGCCGTGCAACTCCACCACCCGCCCGCTGCCCGCCGCCGTGTGCAGACCGTCGACGTTCTGCGTGATCACCCCGTCGACCAGGCCGGCGGCCTGCAACCGGGCCACCGCCCGGTGCCCGTCGTTAGGCGTCGCCCCCACGATCGTGCGCCACCCCAGATGGCTACGCGCCCAGTAACGTCGCCGCGCCACCGGATCCCCGACGAACGCCTGGTACGTCATCGGCGTGTGCCGGCGGGCCGCACCCGTCGGCCCCCGGTAGTCGGGGATACCCGACTCGGTGGACAGGCCCGCCCCACTCACCACCACGACCCCACCGGCCGCCACCAGGGCAGCCACCGCGTCGATCGTCTCCGTCACCCGTCCATGCTGCCTCAGCCACCCCACCGGCGGCGAACCCACCCGGGACGCCGGCGGGCTCAGCCGCCCAGCACCGCCCGCAACTGGGCGCTCGCCCCGCCGGCCGCCGCCGCGTCCGCCCGCAACTGCTCCGACTGCGCCGCAAGATACGACTGCCACCGATTGAGCTGCTGCTGCGCCGCCGCGACCGCCGCCAACGCCGCCGCGTGCCGCTCCTCCAACGCCTGCAACTTCCCCGCCAACTCCGGCGACGGGCCGGCAGCCGGCGACACCCCCGACGCGCCCACCTCACCGGCCCGCCGGTGCGCCTCGGCGAGGATCTCCTCCGCCTGCCGCCGCGCATCGGCGATGATCTCCGCGCCCTCCGCGCTGGCCTCACCGATCGTCCGGTTCGCCTCGTCCTGCGCCCGCATCGCCAACTCGACGGTCATCGGATCCGGCCCCTGCGGCGCGGTGCTCGGCAACGTCCCGTGCCGCAGCATCTCCACCTGGCTCAGCAGCCCCTGGTTCTCCCGCCGCTGCCGCTCCAACTCCGCCGTCAGCAACCCGATCCGGTCGTCGGCGGCCCGCACCACCCCCGCGACCTCCTCGGCGGACAACCAGTGGCTGCCCCGGAACCGCCGCTCCTCCAACGCCGACAACTGTCGGGCGATATCACCCTGCTCGGCCACAACCCGGCCGGAGTGGTCGACGCTCATCGGGCACCTGTCCCACTGAAGTCGCGCGGGCCCACGGCACCGGCCTCGGCGAGCGGCGGATAGAGAGAATGATCATAGCTCTCCGTCAGGATCTGCTCCGGCGCCACACCCGAGCGCACCAGGATCGCCACCGTGTCCCGGGTCATCTCCGGACTCCCACACACCAGGATCTCCGTGTCCGCCCACGGCCCCAACCGCACCGCAGTGTCAGCCGCCCGACCGATCGCCCCCTGCCAACCCCACCCCGTCTCCACCGTCGGCACATACCGCAACCAGCCCGTCCCCGCATGCTGCCACCCCGCCGCCGGCGGCATCGCCGCCAACCGCGACAACGCCGCCTCGTCGTACAGGTCGTCCGGGGTACGACCACCCACCACCAGCGTCGTACGCCGCCCCGCGCCCTGCTGCACCGCCTCCACCACCGCCCGCAACGGCGCCAACCCCGTCCCCCCGGCGATCAGCAACAACGGCAGGTGCGGCGACCGGTCGTACGACGACAACGCCGCCCCCGTCGGATGCCCCAGCAACAACCGCTCCCCCGCCCGCAACCGACGCACCAGATGCGTGGAGAACCGGCCCGCCGCCCGCACGTGGAACTCGATCGTCCCGTCCGCCCGCGGCGCGTTCGCCGGCGACAGGTACCGCCACGTCCGCAACTGCGGCACCTGCACCGGCAGCGACTGACCCGGCCGGTAGTTGCACAGATAGTTCGGACGCACCGTGAACACCATGATGTCGGCGCGACGACGCTCCGCCGTCACCACCTCCGCCTCCCAGTGCGGCGGCGACGACCGCTCCGCCTCCGCCGCCCCGTCCAGCATCATCTTCGCCACCAGCTCGTACGCCGCCGCCCACTGCGCCCGCAACGCCGGCGTGAAGTACGGGCCGAGGAAACGCTCCAACGTGGCAAGCAACGCCTGCCCCACCCAGATGTAGTGCCGCTCCCCCAACACCACCGGATTACCCCGCTGGTCGTGACCGTGGAACCGCCGGTGGTCCGCACCCAACCGCTGCGCGAACGCCGTCAACGCCTCCGGATCGTCCAGACTGGTGATGATGTGCCCCAACGCGGCCAGGAGCTTGTCCTCCTGGTACTGCATGTTCGTCGGGAACATGGACCGCGCCTCCGGCGCCACCACGAACAACGTGGCATAGAAATACTTCGCCGCCTCCGGCCCGGCGGCGGAGAACTGGCTCCAACTCTGGCGCAACGCCGCGTTGTCCATCGTCAGTCCTCCTGCGCGCGAGCCACGTCGTGACGCTCACGCAACGTCATCGCCACCACACCATCCGGGTCGTAAACGCGGTCAGTCTGCCAGAGATTCGGATTCGGGACCCGGGTGTCGTAGTACCGGTGGTGCACCGCATGCAACGCCGCCCACCCCACACTCCCGTTCAACCACGACCAGTCACCGTGCACCGGCCGACCCGCCCGCTCCTCCTGCGCGCAGAACTTCATGAACAACTCCGACTCGGTGTGCGGATCGGAAACCCGCACCCCCGCCACCCGGAACGAGTGCAGCACCGCCTGGTTCAACACCAACGCCGCATGCTCCCGCCACAGGGTGTCCTCCCGCGACGTGTCCAACCCCAACCCCGCCGCCACCACCGGCAACTGGTCGTACCGCTCCCGGTCGCCCATGTTCCGGGTCCCGATCTCGTCACCCAGGTAGTGACCGTTGAACGGCGCGCAACTGTAGTCGACCCCGCCGATACGCAGACGCATGTTACTGATCACCGGCAGCGCATGCCAACGCAGCATCAGATCCGCGAACCACGGATGATCCGGATGGGTCAACGCCACCTCCCGCACCAACTCCCGCGGCACCTCCCACACCGACGGCGACTCGTGCGCCGTCTCGATCACCCACGGCAGCAGGTCGAACCGACCCGGCACCGGCGGCGGACGCCACCCCAACCGGCGGGCCGCCCGCACCATCGGAACCTGCGCCGGATCACCCAACACCCCACCGTCGGCGCGCACGTGACCGCAGTACCGCACCAACTGGTCGTTCCAGATCCGCGCCCGCGGACCCACCCCCGGCCGGTCCGGCGCGAACACCGTGATCACCGACTGGATCCGGCCCCCGTTGTCCCCCGCCGCCAGATGCGCCGACAACTCCTGCGCGATCCCCGCCGCCGTCGTCACGTGCCGACGGTCCCGCACCCGCAACCCCGCCCACCGCACCCGACCCACACACCGCGCCGACTGCCGCCACGCCACCTTCGCCCCGTACTCCAACTCCTCCCGGGTGTGCCGGTACGAGCCGGTCAACGCGACCTCCTCACGCACCTCCGCCAGCCGCGCCGCCAGCCCCGGCAACCGCCGCTCGGCGTGCAACGCCTCCAGGAACTCCGTCGCCTCGGCCAGCACGTCCCCATCGGAGCCGACCGGCTCGGCAGGCGACGCGGCGGTGACCGGGCAACGCAACTCGGCGGCATGATCGGCGACAGCACCGCCGGCCCGCGCGGAACCCAGGCCGACAAAGTGATCGATGTGCACTTCGGTTCGTTTCCCGTCCTCGGCGGGACCACGGATGCGACCCCCGCACCATGCTCCACGCATCAGCTCGACGCCACCACCAACCGTCACTCACCGTGACCCGATCGGCGTCTCTGGTGATCGCCCTGGACAGGATTCCCGGCCGGACCACACCTGTCAACAACAGCGCTCCATCCCAGAACGTCCCTTATGGACGGCAACGGCGGCCCGACCCGCCCCCGGGGACCACCAGAGCCACCCGGCACACCGAGCCGACACCCGCCACCACCCGGACACGACGACGCCGCGACCGGAACCCGGCCGCGGCGTCCACACCACCCCGATCAACCCGCCCGACGCCGCGCCCGCCGCGCCGCCAACTCGTCACCCACCACCTCCGACGACACACCCTCCTGCGCCGCCGGCACCACCTCACCACCACCCGGCACCGCCGGCTCCGCCGGCAGATGCGACAACGAACCCTGGATCTCCTTGAACGCCCCACCGATCGCGATCCCGAACACCCCCTGACCACCCTGCAACAGATCCACCACCTCCTCCGGGGACCGGCACTCGTACACCGTCGTCCCGTCCGAGATCAGCGTGATCCCCGCCAGGTCCTCCACCCCCCGCGACCGCAACGCCTCGATCGCCTTACGGATGTTCTGCAACGACACCCCGGCATCCAGCAGCCGCTTCACGACCTTCAACACCACCAGGTCGCGGAACGAGTACAACCGTGACGTCCCCGAACCCGACGCGTCCCGCACACTCGGCACCACCAGCGTCGTCCGCGCCCAGTAGTCCAACTGGCGGTAACTGATCCCCGCCGCATGACAGGCCGTCACACCCCGGTAACCGACCGCACCGTCACCGTCAACCGGCACCGACGACGCCACCGCCCCCGACTCGCCCCGCTCCACACCTGGCTCAGGCTCCCGCGGCTCGTGCATCCCGACAACCTCCCCGTCAGTGCGGTAACACGCCGGTGCCACCGACGCACACCCCTCGACACGGCAACCCTAACGCCGCACCAAGGGGTTACCACGGAGAAACCGCCGCGACACGCCGCGCGACGACACACCACACCACCGGCATCGCCACCGCGACACCCACGACGAAGCCACGATCAGCCCGCGAAATCCTCCGGACGCACCTGCTCCAGGAACTCCCGGAACTTCTCCACCTCATCCTCCTGCTCGTCGGGAATCACGATCCCCGCCTCACTGAGGACCTGCTCCGCACAACGAATAGGCGCACCCACCCGCAACGCCAACGCGATCGAATCACTCGGCCGGGCCGACACCCGCACCCCGTCACCCAGCAACAGGTCAGCGTAGAAGACGTTCTCCTTCAACTCGGTGATCTCCACCGCCCGCAACGGCGCCTGCAACGCCGCCAGCACGTCCCGCAACAAATCATGCGTCAACGGCCGGGCCGGTTTGACCCCCTGCTGCTCATAGGCGATGGCCGTGGCCTCGACCGCACCGATCCAGATCGGCAGATAGCGGTCGCCCTCGACCTCCCTGAGCAGGACGATCGGCTGGTTGCTGGGCAGCTCCACCCGAACCCCGACCACGCTCAGCTCGCGCACCGCCGCCTCCGTGTCGTTGTCGCCTACACCCGCACCGCGCCCCGTCCCTGCACGGTACACGGACCGCGACACGGCAGTCCCCACCGCACCAGCCCCGCACCGCGCCGGAAAAGGGTTACCCCGGCAAGCCTACGGCACGCTTCCCGGGGCAGAACCTTCCGCACACACCAGCCGAACCCCTCACCGACCCAACGTCGACCGCAAACCCACCCGCACCAGCGCCGCATGCAACTGCTGCGACAACGCCACCAACTCCCGCGCCGTCTCCGCCGCCCGCGCCCGCGCCGCCGGATCGGACTGCCGCGCCAACGGCGCCACCAACTGCGCGAACAACCCCACCTCCCGATCCGCCGACGACCGGTAACCCCGAAGATGCCGAGGCTCCAACCCGTACGCCGCCAGACCCGCCACCGCCCGCGCGATGATCAACGCATCCGCGTCGTACCACCCCGGCGGATCCGGCACCAACACCCCGAGCCGCTCCAACTCACCCAACGTCGACTCGGCGATCCCACTACGCGCCACCAGATCGGCCCGCCCGAGCCGCACCTGCGACTCAGGCTCCTCCGCCGACCGGCCCGGCACCTCACCACCGGGACCCACCGCCACCAACGTCGGCCGCTGCCGACCCGGCGACTCGTCACCACCGTCCCACTGCGCCAACTGCTCACGAATCACCCGCAACGGCAGATACTGATCACGCTGCGCAGTCAACACGAACCGCAACCGGGCCACATCATCCCAGCTGTACTTCCGGTACCCCGCCGCCGTCCGCTGCGGCTCCACCAGACCCTCGGCCTCAAGGAACCGCAACTTCGAAATCGTGACGTCCGGAAACTCCACCCGCAGCTGACCCAACACCTCACCGATACTCATCAGCGGGTGCGACCGGGCAGCCCCGGACGGCATGGAGGCCGCAGGCTCGTTCACCCCCGGCCGGCCTCCTCCTCCGGGCGAGGACCGGCAATGAACACCACCCGGAACTTACCGATCTGCACCTCGTCACCATTGCTCAACGTGGCCGCCTCCACCCGCTCCCGGTTCACGTAGGTGCCGTTCAGACTCCCCACGTCCCGCACCGTGAACGTCCCGGAATCCCGATGGAACTCCGCGTGCCGCCGCGACACCGTCACATCGTCCAGGAAGATGTCACTGTCCGGATGCCGGCCACTCGTCGTCACATCATGGTCCAACAGGAACCGGGCACCCGCATTCGGGCCCCGACGAACCACCAGCAGCGCCATACCCGGCGGCAACGAGCCGGACATCCGACTCGGCACCACATCGGTGTCCGGACCCTCCAGCACTTCGTCCAACGAACCGAGATTGAGCGTCGAAGTGACGTCGAGCGGGGGGAACTCGTCGCCTGGGCGCGTCATGGGACCACCTCACGGATCAGTTTCGGTCAGCACAGGATAACGGCGGGTACGGCCCCCGGGAAGATCACCCGACGGCTGGCTCCCCCTGCCCAAGGAAGGCAATTACCCAACACTGCACCAATTTGGGGTTCTCGGTCGACTGGGCGAGCCTAGCCAGCGCCGAAATGCAGGGCAACCGGACGCGCGGCAGAAACACCCACGCCCGGCACGACACCACTCAGCTCTCGGTGAGCTCACGGTATGCGTCAGCGGTCAACAACCCGTCCACCGCCGCCGGATCCGCCGGCACGATCTCCACCAACCAACCCGCACCGTACGGATCAGAATTGATCACCTCAGGAGTGTCGGCCAACGCCTCGTTGCGCGCCGCCACCGTCCCACTCACCGGCGCGTAGATCTCCGACACGCTCTTGGTCGACTCGATCTCACCCAACGACTCACCGGCCTCCACCACCGCACCGGAGTCCGGCAACTGGACGAACACGATGTCACCCAGCGCATCCTGCGCGAACTGGGTGATACCCACCCGGACGTTACCGCCCTCGGCACCCACCACCCACTCGTGCTCGGCGGTGTAACGCAGATCCTCAGGAATCACCAGCGCGTCCCTCATCCATCGGTGCACCGGGAGACCACCCGGCGCGGCCGCGCCGGTCAGGAGACCGGACGGGCGTGTTCCAGCTTCAACGGCGCGTGCAGCGCCGAAACCTCGGCAACCTCACGATCCTCGACGCTCACGTTACCGCCGTCACCGCGAACCGATGCGGCCACCCCGCCCGGAATGTTCAACGCGGTACGCATCGTCTCCGGATCACCGATCACCGTGATCGTGTACGGACCCGTCAACGGCCGCCCGTCCACCACCAACACGTCCCCCGCCCCGTCCAGGAAGTACGTCGACGCGATGATCCGCGCCGACGCCCGGTCCCCACCCGAGATCTGCATCGCCTCCGCACCCGCACCCCGCAACTCCTGCACCGCGTCCAACACCCGGTCCGCCCGGATCGGCTTGCCACCCGGCTCGAACCGCACCGCCAACCCCGGCCCCCGCGCCGGCAACGTACCCGCCAGGATGCCCAACTCGTCGGCCCGCTTCGTCGCCTCCTCCAACGCCGCCTGCCGACCCTGCTCACCCGAACGCAACTGCCGCTGGCTGTCCTCCAGGCCCTCGATGTCCTGCTGCAGCCGCTTCTCCCGGGAATCCAGATCCGAGAAGATCCGCACCAGGTCCTCCTGCCGGGTCGCCGCCAACGTCGGGTCCGTCGACGTCGTCTTCAACTGCACCACCAACGTGAACCCCAACAACGCCAGCAACGCCGCGATCATCACCGCAGCCGAGGACACCCGACGCCCCGCCGGACCCGCCGACGGGCTGTCCGACGGCTGCGCCGAGGACCCAGCCTCCGCCGACGCCACCTCCGCCAGGTTCACCGTCGCCCCGTCGTCGTCACCCGACTCCGGCGAAGGCTCCCCCGGATCTCCCGGCACCAACGGACTCAACTCGTCCGCGTCCGGCGCGTCCGGCCGCGGATCCGGCTCACCCGCCGGACGCACCGGCTCCACCGGCTCCGGCCACCCCGTACCCGTCTCCCGATGCTCGTCGCTCACGACACCAACCTACGCCCGGAACAGGTGCCGACGGATCGCCGCCACATTCCCGAAGATCCGCACCCCCAACACGACCACCACACCCGTGGACAACTGCCCACCCACCCCCAACTGGTCACCCAGATACACGATCAGACCCGCCACCAGCACGTTCGAGATGAACGACACCACGAACTGCTTGTCGTCGAAGATCCGATCCAGCTTCGCCCGCACCCCACCGAACACGGCGTCCAGCGCGGCCACCACGGCGATCGGCAGGTACGGCTGCAACGCCGCCGGCACCGTCGGATCGAGATAGATCCCCAGCACCACACCGGCGAGCAACGCCAGCACCGCGATCATCGGACACCTCCGGAGGGGCGGGAAGACGAACCCGGACCGGACGACCCGGCACCGGACGAACCGACAGCACCCGAACCCGCCGGCGACGGACTCGGACTGACCGACGGCTGCGCGTAGCGTAGCCGTGGCTCCGGCGCGGCCGGCAACGTGAGGTCCCCGGCCCGGCGCACCTCGAACGACAACCCGGTGTCCCGGGCCACCCGACGCATCAGATACGCCGACCGGCTGTCGTCGAACCGGTCCCGCAACGACCGCGGCCCGATCGCCGACACCTCGTACGGGCTGGTCACCGGCCGGAAGTCCACCAGGATCGCCGCCCCCGCCGAACGGATCGTCGACGTCGCCGTCAACCGCTGCCCATTGATCGCGATCGCCTCCGCACCCGAGGCCCACAGGTCGTTGGCGACCTTCTGCAGATCCGAGTAGATCACCCGCGACGGACCCGCCGCCGAGTCGCCGTTGACCGCACCGTCGTCCTGCACCGCGGCATCGGCCAACTTCACCACCACCCCGTCACCACGCACCCGGCCCAGCCCCGTGCCCGCCTCCAGGTTGCGCAACCGGGCCGCCTGCGAACCACTCAACGCCGCGTCCCGCTGCCGACCGACCTCCTCGCGCAGCCGCGCGGCCCGCGCCGTCATCGCGTCGGTCTCCGCCTCCCGCTGCTTGATCTGCGCGATCAACGCGGCCCGCGCCTGACTGCGGCTCGGCTCGTCGGCCATCGTCTCCCGGTACGCCACCGCGAACAGGAACCCCACCGCGGCGACCACCACGACCGCCACCGCCCGCGCGGACGCACCCCGCCACCCGGCGGTCGACGCCGGGTCCTGCCGCCGCCGGGCCGCCGCGTCGGCGTAACCCGGATCCAACGGATTCTGGAACAGCTCGGTGAGGAAGTCCGGGGTGAACAACCGCGCCGGCCGCTTCGACCCGTCCCCCGGGGCGCTCACGCGGCGACCCCCCGCCGGGCCGCGCGGACCAGCCGGGCCGCCTGCACCACGTACATCGCGCCGGCCACCCAGTACAGCACCAGGCCCCACCAGGCCAGTCCCCAGCCGATCGCCGCGGCGGTCGTCGCCGTCACCGACGTGGTCGCCGCCGCCAGCAGCAGGACCGGGAACGCGGCCAGCAGCAGGAAGGTGGCGGTCTTGCCGACGTAGTGCACCGGCGGCGGCCCGTACCCGTGCCGGCGCAGCACCGCCAACGAACCGAGCAGCAGCAGTTCCCGGGCCAGCAGCGCCGCCGTGAACGGCCACGGCACCACCTCCCGGGCGGTGAAGGCGAGCAGCGTGGCGAGGATGTAGAGCCGGTCGGCCAGCGGGTCGAGCAGCTCACCCAGGCGGCTGACCTGCCCGAGCCGGCGGGCGATCCAGCCGTCCACCCAGTCGGAGGTGCCGCCGATGGCGAGCACCACGATCGCCGCCACGTCCGCCTCCACGACCAGGAACAGCCAGAGGAACAGGGGTACGCCGAGCAGCCGGACGAAGCTGATCAGGTTCGGCAACGTCAGCACCCGGTCGGCGGCGGCGTCACCGCCTGGTCCGCGCGGATGCTCTGCCCGAGCCGGCCGACGTGACACCGAACCTCCCCCCGCAGCACGATCCGGGTGCCCACGCGGGCACCACGGTCAGCCGTGCGCTTACCGGACCGGCGCTCGCCGGTGTCTCGGTGATCCCGGGCCGGGACCTCCCCCTGGTGCGGTCCGGGACGCTCGGCACCCCGGACCGGCAGCCACTATATCGGGCGCGGGCGGCTGCCCCGGTGGGGCGCGCGTCTCCCGGGGCGGTCCGGCGGTGTGTGTGGTGTGTCACCACCGCTAAGGCATCCTAGGAAACTGGTGGAAAGGTAGGGGACGGTCACGCGGTGCGGGCGGGGGTGTCGGGCTGCGCGGTGGGCGTACCCGAGGCCGCCGCCTGGCCGAACGCCAGCAGCGCCAGCAACAGCTCGTGCTGGGCGCGGGACGGCATCCGGTCCAGCACCGCCTGCACCGCCCGGTGCCGGCGTTCCCGCAGCTCGGTCAGCAGGGTCACCGCCGCGGCGGTGAGCACCAACCGCACCTCCCGCCGGTCCCGGGGGTCCGGGGTGCGGCGCAGCAACCCGGTCGCCTCCAGCCGGTCGCAGAGCCGGCTGGCCGACGAGGGCACCACGTCGAGCAGCTCGGCCAGCCCGTTGACGTTCGTCTCCGGCCGGTCCCGGATCAGCGCCAGCACCCGCAGCTGGGTCGGTGGGACCGCCACCTGGTGCCGGGAGGTGGCCGAATCGAGCACGCCGACGAGCGCCTCGGCCGCGGCATCGATCGCCGCAGCAAGATCCGGAGGTCGATCCACCCGCTGTCCCCTGCGATTGTCCGCTGTCGTAAGTCGCTGACGGCCGATCACCGTTCGCGCCGCCCGCCCGGCCCGCACCAGTCCAGGCACACGACGACGGCGTCGTCACGTAGATCAGTGTCGGCATGATATGCGAACAGCTCGCGCATCACCGTACCAACCGCCTCCGTCGCCGGTTGCAGCCGAGTCGACCGCATCGACCGGGCCATCGCCCGCTCACCGTAGGCCTCCTGACCCCCCGGCTGCGCGTCGTACACGCCGTCGCTGACCACGAAGAGCCGGTCACCGGGCAGCACGTCGAACTCCTGCACCGTGTAGCGGGTCTCGGCGAACATACCCAACGGCAGCTGCTGCTCCAGGGCGATCCGCTCGACAGTGGTCCCCCGCAGCCGCAGCACCCGCGGCGAACCGGCGTCCACCGCCCGCGCCCGGCCGGTACCGGTGTCCACCGACAACAGCAGCGTCGCCACGTGCCGCTGCCCCCGGTGCTGGTAGAAC
Source organism: Micromonospora wenchangensis (assembly GCF_002210435.1). Taxonomy (GTDB): domain Bacteria; phylum Actinomycetota; class Actinomycetes; order Mycobacteriales; family Micromonosporaceae; genus Micromonospora; species Micromonospora wenchangensis. The sequence goes on along the minus strand of NZ_MZMV01000087.1, from coordinate 2,100 downwards.
AGCGTGTCCGAGGCCAACTCGGCCTGCTCCACCAGGCCGCCGCCCGAGCGGCGCGCGTTGCGGATGGCGTTGACGGTGAGCGCGGTGAGCATCGCCGCGGCCAGGCCGGTGCCGGCGCCGTTGAGGACGGTGAGGGTGAGCCGCCCCGGGTCGACCGACCAGTCGAAGTGGTCACCGCCCACCGAGTACGCCGGTTCGAGCTGCCCGGCCAGCAGGAACGCCTCGTGCGTGACGCTGCGCCCCGGTAGCAGGTCCCACTGCATCTCCGCGGCCATGCTCAGCCGCTCCCGACGCCGCGTCCGCCGGTACCTGTCGGTCTCCCGGTCGGCCGCCCGCAACGTGGTGGCCAGGTCGACACCCAGGTCGGCGATCAGCTCCACGGTCGGGTCGTCCGGGTTGCCGGCCAGCTCGACCAGGAACACCCCCAGCCGCTCCCCCCGCGTGGTCAGCGGCACCCAGACCCGGCAGCGTCCGCCGTCGGACGGGTCGCGCACCGCTTGCTGGCTGCTGAAACAGCGTTGCGCGGCACTGCGCCCGGTGAGCGACCCGGCGGACACCTCCGGGTCGAGCACCGACCACAGCCCGCTGATCCGGTAGTCGGCCAGGAACGCGTCGACCCGTACCGCGGCCAACTCGGACCGGAGGGCCCGATCGGCGGCCTCCACCACCTGGTCGGGTGGGGCCTCACGTAGCGCGCGCGACATCGCTGCGAGCGCGTCCGGCATGGTTGTCCTCCGAGATTCTTGCTACAGGGCAAGCATCATACGGAGCGTCCCGTCCGCCCCCACCCGGGGCACCGGGCGGCACGGGAGGAACCGGTGGCGGTATCGGCCCGCCGACCCCCGGCCAGCCGCGATACTGACCCGGGCAGGAGGTGCGCACGGTGGACTCGGCGGACGGCGCGGCGATCGTGGTGGGCGTGGACGGCTCGGAGCCGGCGCTGCGCGCCGTCCGGACGGCCGCGACGGAGGCGGCCCGCCTGCGCCGGCCGCTGCGGGTGGTGCACGCCTTCATCTGGCCGCTGCTGCACACCCCGGTCGACCCGATCGCCGCCGACCCGCCCGGCGGCGGACTGCGCCGCACCGCCCAGGACCTGGTCGAGGCGGCGGTGGCACAGGCCCGCACGGTCGACCCCGGCCTCCGGGTCACCGGGGAGATCGTCGACGGCGAGGCGTCGGCGGTGCTGCTGGGCACCTCCCCCACCGCGGCGATGATCGTGCTCGGCGACCGGGGCCTCGGTGGGTTCGGCGCCCTGGTGGTCGGTTCGGTGGCGATCCAGGTCAGCACCCACGCCGACTGTCCGGTGCTGGTCGTCCGGGGCACCCCGGCCGACGACGGCCCGGTGGTGGTCGGGGTCGACGGGTCGGCCGCCTCCCGCGCCGCGGTGGACTTCGCCGCCGCGCAGGCCGCCGCGCGCGGGGTCCGGCTGCGGGCCGTGCACGCGTACACCCATCCGGCCTCCGCCGGCCCCGGGGACTTCCAACCCCTGGTGTACGACGAGGCCCGGCTACGCGACGAGGAGGACGACGTGCTCGCCGGGAGCCTCGCCGGGCTCGCCGAACGCCACCCCGACCTGCCGGTCGACCGGGAACCCGTGCACGCCCGCCCGGTCGCCGCCCTCACCGAGGCGTCCCGCCGGGCCCAACTGGTGGTGGTCGGCGGTCGGGGCCACGGCGAGCTGGCCGGGCTGCTGCTCGGCTCGGTCGGCCACGGGGTGCTGCACCGTAGCGCCTGCCCGGTGGCGGTGGTACGCGCCCCGGACCGGGAGCCGGCGACCGGCCGGTGAACCACCCGCCGGTGCGCGGTGGGGCGGTTGGCCGGGCCGGGGACGGGTAGTCGGCGCGGGTACCGCAGGCGGACCACCGAGGAGGCGACATGCCAGGACCACAGCCGGGAAGCAACGCGTACGACAAGGAACGGGCGCGGCTGCGTGACCTGATCGAACAGTCGGGACGCGCGTCCGACCAGGAGGCCAACCAGGTGGCCAACCGGATCCTCCAGGAGGACCGGGGCCAGCGCGGCATGGTCCGGGGTGAGCGGGCCTACGGCCCCAAGGGCGAACGCGGACCCGGCGACCCGAAGTGAACCGCGCGGCCGGGC
>NZ_MZMV01000086.1 GCF_002210435.1 Micromonospora wenchangensis | reverse complement strand
CGACACGATCTCCACACCGAGGGCCTGCTTCACCAGGGCCTTCGCCACGGTGCCCACGGCCACCCGGGCAGCCGTCTCCCGCGCACTCGCCCGCTCCAGGATCGGCCGGGCGTCGCCGTGGCCGTACTTCTGCATGCCCGCCAGGTCGGCGTGGCCAGGCCGGGGACGGGTCAGCGGGGCGTTACGGGCCTGACTCGCCAACTCGTCCGCATCGACCGGGTCGGCGGCCATCACCGTCCGCCACTTCGGCCACTCCGAATTCCCCACCCGGATCGCCACCGGACTACCCAGGGTGACACCGTGCCGCAGACCACCGACAACCTCGACCTCGTCCTGCTCGAACGCCATCCGCGCACCCCGGCCATACCCCAACCGACGACGCGCCAACTCACCCGCGATATCAGCAGAAGTCACCGCCACCCCGGCCGGCACCCCCTCCAACAACGCCACCAGAGCCGGACCATGCGATTCACCTGCAGTCAGCCAACGCAACACAGCGGTCAGTCTGTCACGCCCGGTGCCGGCGACGGCACCGTGCCCGGCCCGTCCCGCCCTACGGACGACGAGGTCCACCCGGCGGGGCACCGGCACCGGTCACGACCAGTCGAAGCGCATCCCCAGCCGCTGCTCCAGCGCCGCGTTGTGCGGGGCGAAGTGGGCGCTCAGCTCGGCCCGGACCTGATCCGGCATGGCGCTGCTGCGCCGGTGGTTGTGCGCCTCGTACGCGGCGAGCCGGTGCGGGGGCAGGCCGAGGAAGTCCAGCACCCGGGCGTACGTGGCGGCCGGCTCGGCGTACAGCGTCTCGCTGGGCAGGATCAGCAGCTGGGAGCGGTCGAACCGGTCCAGCCACGGCGTCAGGTGCTCCAGGTAGCGGCCCCGGGCCCGGTAGGTGTACCAGTCGTACGCCTCGCTGAAGTACGTCGGGTCGGCGACCAGCTTCTCCCGCTCCCCCGCCGTCCGTTCCTCCTCCCGGGCCAGCGCCTCGGCGAAGTCCAGCGGCTCCCTGCCCTCGGTGCGCCGCTCCTTCCAGTGCGAGTACGCCCGCTCCACCGGATCGCGGAGCAGGAAGATCAACCGGACGTCGGGCATCAGCTCGGCGACCCGCTGCGGGACGAGCGGGTGGAACATGTACAGCGGTGCGGCCTCGCCGACGCGGACCGGCCCGCCGTGCCGGCGTTCCAGGGCCTGCCGGTGCCGCACCGTCGGGAAGTGCGACCGGTACCACGCCTCGCCCCGGCCCCAGTTCTCCTCGAAGTAGTGCGAGGTCTTGGTGTTCCAGGCCGGGAAGAGCCGCGGCACCAGGGGGTGCGCCAGCAGGTAACGCCACAGCGAGGTGGTGCCGCCCCGCTTGGTGCCGGTGATCAGGAAGTCGGGCAGCGGCCGGCGGTCGCTGGTGCGTTCGCCGTACCGGACCAGCGAGCTGCGCACCTGGTGGGTGACCTGGTGCGGGACCACACCCTTGAGGCGGTCGCGGATCGTCATCGTCTCCCTCTCGTCACGCCGGTCTCGGCCTGAGCATCGTCACGGCGGCCCGGACCGTACGCCGGACCCGCCGGTCCAGCAGCAGCCCGGCGGCGACGACCGCCAGCACCACCAGGGCCAGTGCCAGGCCGGCCACGCCCCGGCCGGCGACCAGCGCGCTGGCCACCGCCACCACGGCCGCGCCGCCGCCGGCCCCGACCGCCGCCCAGCCCACCGAGCGGGTGAGCAGCGGCTCGCCGATCGCCACCCGGGCGGCCACCGCGGCCAGCACGTTCTCGGCGACCACGCCGGCCGTCCAGGCGTACGCCGCACCGAGCGCACCGTGGTCGGGGATGAGCAGAAAGCCCAGCCCGACGGTGAGCGCCAGCCCGACCACGGTGGCCTGGAGGTGCCGGGCACTGTTGCCGCTCATCAGCAGCATCGTCTGCACGATGCCCACCCCCGAGTTGACCAGCATCGCCCCGGCGAGCACCGCCAGTGGGGCGGCCCCGACGGTGAACCCGTCGCCGAAGAGGCTGAGGAACCCGGGCGCGAACACCGCCAGCAGCAGGTACGCCGGCCAGGACAGCAGGATGATCACGACGGTGACCCGCCGGTAGACCAGCGCCGCGTCGGCGGTGCGCCCCTGCCCGAGCAGCCGGGACAACTGGGGTGCGACGGCCACCCGCAACCCCTGCATGATCAACAGCCCGGCCAGGGCGTACCGGCCGACCGCGCCGAAGACGCCGGACTCGTCCGCGCCGGCCAGCGCCGAGGTGAGTAGCACCCCGACCCACATGCTGCTCGCGTCGATGGCCGCCGACACCGCCCGGGGCAACGCGAAGCCCCAGAGGGTACGCCAGTCCGCGCCGTCCGGGCGTAGCCGCGCCCCGGCGAACAGGCCGAGGGGCCGCAGCAGCAGTACGGCGGCGGCGACCACGGCCAACGCCACCGGCAGCAGCCAACCGCCGAACCCGGCGACCACCCCGGCACCGGTGGCGACCGTCGCCAGCAGCAGGGCGGGCCGGGCCAGCGGCACCAGCACGTACTGGATACCCACCACGGCGGTCACCGGCCGGACCGCCCGGACGGCGGCGAGCAGCACGGTCATCGCCACCGTGACCGGCAGGGCGAGGAACGCCAGGCGCAGCAGCGTCGGCCCGTCCGACCTGGCGAAGAAGACCGGGGCGAGCAGGTCGGCGGTGAGCGCGCCGACCGCCGCCACGACCCCGGTGAGCAGGAGCACCGGCAGCAACGCGACAGGCAGCAGCCGGGCGGCGTCACCGTCGGCACCCACCCGGCGGCGGGGCAGGGCCCAGACCAGGGCGGTGTCCGCACCCGCGCAGCAGACCGCGCCCAGGATGGAGACCACACCGATGGCGGTGAACAGCGCACCGGAGCCGTCGGTGCCGAAGCCGCGCACGATGACCACGGTGAGCAGGAAACCCAACGCGCCGTTGACCGCCGCGCCGACCAACCCGACCGCGCCGTTGCGGGCGCTGCGCCGCACCTCGCCGGAGCCGCCCGCCGCGTCGGTCCCGCCGGTGACCGCCGGGCCGGTCGACGGATGCGGTCCCTGATCGGCGGCGCGACGGTCGAGTTGCCGGGGCACCGCCGGAGTGGTTCCGGTTCCCGGTCGTCTCATGCCTGCTCCCTGCCGTCCTCGGTGCGGGTCTGGTCTGCGGTGTCGCTCTGCTCCCCGACGCGGGGCCGGTCGTCGGCCGGGGTCGTGGGTGGGGTGCTGCCGCCGGCGCGTGCGGGTTGCACCACCGTCGGCGCGTCCACCCCGCCGGCTGGCCGGGAACCGCTGACAGGTGTCGCCACCGGGGACCGGGCGGGAGCCGGGGCCGAGGTCGGGGCCGCGATCGGGGCCGGAGCCGGCATGGGAGCCGGAGCTGCCGTCGGAGAAGGAACCGGGGACGACGTCGGAGAGACGGTCGGGGCCGGGGACGACGCCTGGTCGGCAGTGGGCGGTCGGGCCGGCCCGGGAAGGGGGATCGCGGGCCGGCGGGGCACCGGGCCAGGAACCGGCCCGGCGGTCGGGCGCGGTGCCGCGACCGGAGGCGGGGTAGGCGACGGCCTCTGCTCCGGCACCGGGGCGGGGGGGCAGGCACGGGCCGGGGCCTGGGCCGGGGGCCAGGACGGCACCGAAGAGGCCGGTGGCCGGACCGGAGCGGACGTCGCCGGCGGAGCCGGTGGCGGGACCGGAGCGGACGGGGACGGAGCCGGGGTGCGGGGTGGGGACGCGGGTGCCGTCGCGGGCGGGGCCGCCGGTGACTCCGTCGCGGACGGAGCCGGGGTGCGGGGTGGGACCGGGGGTGCCGACGCGGGCGGAACAGAGGGTGGCACGGTGGCGGTGGCCCTGGTGGGCCGGGGTGGCACGGTGGCCGCGGCGCGGGTCGGCGGGGTCTTGACGGTGGCCGACGCGCGGGCCGGCACGGCAGCGGTTCCGGTCGCCGGGGCCGTACCGGCGGTCGCCGGGGCACCGGACGTCACGGTGCCGGTCACCGGGGACGGTACGCGGGAGCCGGCCGTCGCGGCGCGTGGCGTGCGGGCGTCGACGACCCCCGGCGCGAGGGTCACCGCGCGGTTCACCGGCCCGCTGACCGCCGCCAGCCCGGCCCCGACCGCGAAGAAGATGACCGACATGTTCGGGTCGATGTAGGCGTACACGGGGATCACCACCAGGGCGATCACCGGGATCGTGCTCAACCACTGCCCGGCCGGGGAGACCGCGCCGGCCAGGCGCTTGGCGATCAGCGCCAGCCAGGCCAGGAAGGCGACCAGGGCCGGGATGCCGTGGCTGTAGAGCACCTGCCAGATCATCCCCTGGGTTCCGAGGGGTTCCTCGGCGAGCGTGGTGTCGACGCTGTTCGGTGCGCCGTACCCGAGCAGGGGCGAGCGTTCGACGGCCTGGAGGGTACGGACGTAGAGGTCCATCCGGTCGACGTTGGTGTCGGTGCTGCTGACCCGGTTGTCGATCAGTTCCTGCACCGGCACCACCAGGCTGACCACCCAGACCAGCAGCACCAGCCCACCGATCGAGGCGATCAGCTTGGCATTGCCCCGTACCAGCGCCCGCAGGCCCAGGTAGGTCAGCCCGGCACCGAGGCCGAGGAACATGCCCCGGTTGAGGGTCATGAACGCCGGCACCATCGACAGCGGCAACGACACCAGCAGCGCCACCCGGAACTTGCCGGTACGCACCGAGGTCAGGTACGCCAGCACGCACGGCACCAGCAGCGCGTACGCCGTACCCCAGTTGTTGGTGTACGGGTAGGGCGCGGCGGTGCGGTAGATCGGGGCCCGGGAGACCGGGTTGAACTCGTTGGCCCGCACGTGGGTCAACGCCTGGATGAACCGTTCCCCCGACATGCTGCCCGGCAGCAGCATCTCCACCGGGGTGGTGAGCTGGAACCGGGGGGCCAGCACGGCCAGCCAGCCGAGGGCGACCACGCCCAGCCAGTACCAGCCGAGCGGGCGGAGCACCTGTTCCCAGGGGACGCCGTCGCGGACCAGGTTGTAGACGTAGACGCAGACGATCAGGGCGGTCAGCATGAAGCCGAAGCGCAGCCCGGAGGTGAGGTAGGCGGTGGCCCGTTCGAGCCGGGTGAAGCTGAGCAGCACCAGGGCGAGCAGCACCAGCCAGCAGGCGGTGCCGGCGGGCAGCGCCACCCGGCCCCGGGTGACCATCAGGCCCAGCAGCACCACCCCGAACACCGACCAGCCGAGGTAGAAGCCGCCGAGCATCCACCAGAGCGGGACCAGCCCGAACATGGCCAGCAGGGGCCAGGTGGGCAGCGGCGGCGGCCCGGCGAACGAGCCGGGCGTCCGCCGGTCAGACACCCCGGCCCCGGCGCTGGGCGAGCTGCAGCACCCGCTCCCCCGACAGCAGCCCGAGCACCACCGGGACGGTCACCAGCACCCGCTTCTCGCGGGGGTTGAGCCGGATCACCCGGCCGAGTTCGCGCACCGCCTCGCCGCGTCGCCGGCCGGAGGCGAGCGCGAACGCGATCTGCCCGTGCAGCCGGGCCAGGCCGGTACGGCTGCCGGCCAGCTCGGGGTGCTTGTCGAGCAGGTAGCGGGTGGCCTCGACGATGGTCGCCCAGCGGCCGAAGAAGAACGAGCCGCCGTGCCAGTCGACCACCACCAGCACCTCGGGCACGATCACCACCGGGCCGTGCCCGGCGATGCGCAGCAGCCACTCGTAGTCCTCGCCGTAGCCGCCTGGCAGTTCCTCGTCGACCGGGCCGATGGCCGCCCAGGTGGAGCGCCGGATGAGGATGGTGCTGGAGTGCACCTCCATGATCCGGTCCTCGACGAAGTCGGGCAGGCCGACCTCGGCCCGGTCGAGCTGCCGTTCCTTGGCGATGCCCGGCCCCTCCAGCCGGATGCCGCAGCTCGCGGCGGCGGCGTCGGGCCGCTGCGCCAGCAGCTCCACCTGCCGGCGCAGCTTCGCCGGCAGCCAGTGGTCGTCGTCGTCGCAGAAGGCGATCAGGTCGGCGGTGGCGGTGTCGAAGCCGGTGTTCCGGCCGCCGGGCAGCCCCCGCCGGTGGGTGTTGGCGACGTACCGCAGGGTGCGCCCGGCCGGCACGTCGACGTCCAGTTCCCGCAGGTCGGTGTGGTCGTAGACGACGACGCACTCGACCGGCCCGGGGTAGTCCTGGTCGAGCACCGCGCGGACGGCCCGTTCCAGCAGGCCGGGCCGGTCCCGGGTGGCGATCACCACGGTCACCGGCGGGTGCCCGGTGGTCGTCGGCTCAGTCACGCTTCTCTCCCGTCACCACGAACCCGACCGGTTCGACGCCCACCGCGCGCAGCCGGTCCACCAGTTGACCCAGCCGGCCGGTGCGGGTCTTGTCGCGGGCGGCGACCAGCACGGCCCGTCCCTCCCGGGCGGCCCGGACGCCCCGTTCGTCGTGCAGGGCGGGCGGGGCGTCGATCACGGTGATCCCCGCCGCCACCGGGGCTTCCAGCGGGACCAGGCGTACCGCGCCGGCACCGATGCGGACCTGTTCGCCGTCGGTGGCGGGGGCCTCCTTGGGCAGCACCCGGGGGATGATCTCGGTCTTGTCCGCCGAGGTGGTGGTGGAGCGGTAGACGCCACCGTTCTTCGGGTCGTCGGTGGGGAACGGCCGGGGCTTGCGGACCGGCGGGATGACCATGGTGTCCTCCGGGTTGCCGCCGACGGCCGGGGTGGCGGTGGCCGGGGCCGGGACGCTGCTGGGCATCGGCCGGGGGCGGGGCACCCGGGGACGGGTCTGCTCGACGGCCGGGTGCCGGCGCTGGGCCTCGGTGAGCAGCGCCCGGATCCGCTCCTTGCTCTCCGGGGCGACGCCCAGGCGTACCTCGTGCCCGGACTGGGCCAGCGCCGCGGCGACCCCGGCGGTGACCTGTTCCCGCTGCTCGTCGGCGGCGCTGGAGAGCAGGACCAGGGGCGGCGGCGTCGGCCCGTCCACCCACCGGCCCAGGGCCAGCACCAGGTAGCGCAGGTCGGTGTCGGAGAGCCGACCCGAGCGGTCCCGCCCGACGGTGCCCAGCAGCGGGGCGCCGACCACCGCGGAGGCCTCACCGGCGGTGCGGACCCGGCGGTCCATGGATTCCCGGACGAAGGCGACCAGACCGCCGACCAGCAGGCCACCGAGGAGCCCGGCGACCAGGATCAGCGGGGCGGCGTCCCGGCTCGACGGGACGGGCGCGCGGGCGGCGCTGGTGACCGAACCGGGGCTCAGGTCCGCCGAGGCGATCTTGGAACGCTGCTCGGCGAGGGTGGCGAGCTGGTCGTTGAGCGCCCGGAGCTGGTCGAGCAGGGCGCTGGTGCGCGGCGACGGGCTGGACGAGCCCTGGTTGGCCGGCAACGACCGCTGGGTGGTGGTGCGCTGGCTGGTGACCAGGGCGATGGTCTCGTCGTACGACTTGAGCACCGCGGCGCGCTGGTTCTCGTACATGCCCTTGCGCAGTTCGAGGTACGACTCGGCCGCGCCGTTCGCGCCGTCGACCGCTTCGGCCTCGCTGTGCCCGGCGTAGCTGAACCGCATCACCTGCCCGCCGACCGGCGTCTCCACGGTGAGCGAGTCGGCCACGGCGGTGGTGTCCCGGCCGGTGATCGAGGCGACCTTGTCGATGACGTCGTTGCTGGTGGCGATCCCGCTCTCGGCGGTCATGTTGACCGCCCGGTCGGCGCCGCCGGAGGGCACCGAGAACGGGTCGGTGACCACCGGGCGGACCACCACGGCGGTGGTGGCGGTGTAGGTGGCCGGGAAGACCAGCAGGTAGGCGGCCACCAGTAACAGCACCAGTCCGGTGGCGGCGAGCACCGTGCGCCACCGCCGCAGCGGAATGCGGGCCAACTCGGCCAGGCCGACCGGGCGCTGCCGGGCGGGAGTGACGTCGGTCACATCCATCAGTCAGGTCCTCTTGCGATGCGAGGGGTGGGCGGGTCGGCGCGGGCCGACGACGGCCCCGGTGCGAGCCGCTGGTTGTCCCATTGTCGCCGACCGTTCACCTGTGGTCGACAGCCGACCGGCCCCCTGCGCAGCGGGCGGCCCGCCGGTGTCCGGGGACACCGGCGGACCGCCCGTGGCAGGTGTGGCTCAGGAGGTGGCGAAGAACAGCGTCTTGCTCGACCAGTCCACGCCGCCGCCGGCCGCAGCGATCTCGACCGAGGCGGCACCGTCGACGGCGGTCTCGTCGAACGGCACGGCCCGCAGGGAGCCGTTGGTGTTGCCGTAGACGATCTTACCGTCGACCCAGGCCATCCCCCGCACGTTGCCCCAGTTCAGGCCCACGCTGGGCAGGGTGAACTCGGAGCAGCCGACGATGTAGCCGTCGGGCTCCAGGTACCGGTAGAACAGCTTGTTGGTACCGGCCTTGGTGTAGTACATCCGACCGTCGAGGTAGAACGCGCCGGCCAGCGTGGCGGGGTTAAACCAGTCGTTGTAGCCGCTGCTCACCCAGGGTGCGCCCACCGTGCCACCGGTGAACATCGACACACCCAGGTAGCTGCCACCGGCTGCGGTCGCGTCGGTCTTCGACCAGTAGAGCTTGTTGCCGACCGAGAAGGCCGCGCCGGCCGCGGTGAGGTTCGCCTGCGCGCTGCTCACCGGCGTGCCCAGGGTGCTGCCGTTGAACGGCACCTTGGCGGTCTGCCCGTTGCCGGTCCCGACGTACAGGTAGCCCGAGGACGCCGTCGGGGCGTTGGTCGCCGCGACGGTACGGCCACCGGCGAGCGGGAACAGGCCTAGCCGCCCGTGGTACTCGTTGCCGAGGCCGTCGGAGTCGAAGCCGGCGTAGAGGCCGGTGCTGCCCCGCCACAGCTCCCACATGATCGGGCCCCAGGTGGTGGTGCCCGCCGGGGCGCCCGAACGGGTCGGGTTCCAGACCAGCGGCAGGCCGTTGATCGGGTCCAGCGCGCCGAGCCCGAACCGGTTGATCGCGCCACTGCCGGCCGAGTCGTTGCCGTTGGCGTTGCTCAGCCAGCGGAAGTGACCGCCGACGTAGACCACGTTGTCGGCCACCTCGACGGAGGTCACCGAGTCGGTGCCGGTGTAGTTGACCCAGGTGGCGTCCATGGCCGTGCCTCGGTCGGCGGTCTCGAACCGGGCGATGGCGTCGCAGTACGCCCCGTCGCCCCGACCACCGTCGGCGATGATCACGAAGTACTTGCCGTCGTCGGAGAAGTCGACGTCGCGGGCGTAGAACGGGAACGACCCGCTGTAGCAGGGCGCCACGTAGCGCTGGGTGCTCCAGTTGGCGACCGCCGGGGTGCCGTCCAGGTCGACGACCACCACCTGGTTGCGGGGCTGGCCGTTGACCTCGGTGAAGTTGCCCACCGCGACCAGGGTCTTGCCGTCCGGCGAGACGGCCAGGCCCCAGACCAGCTCGCTGCTGGCGCGGGCGACGCTGGCGTCGATCTGGAAGCTCGGGTCGATCGCGCCGGTGGTCGCGTCGAGCCGGGCCAGCAGCGAGTGCTCGGTGCCGTTGACCCAGTGGAACGCGCCGGCGATGTAGAGCTTGTTGCCGACCACGACGGTACGGCGGACCAGGCCGCCGTCGCTGCGGCCGACCCAGCTGGCGACCGTCGCGCCGGTCACCGGGTCGAGCTGGACGAGGTTCTTGCGGCTGACCCCGTTGACGTTCTTGAACGCGCCACCGACGATCAGCTTGCCGTCGGGGCTGGCGGCGAGGGCGTGCACCGCGCCGTCGAGCGTCGGGCTGAAGTCGGCCTTGAGCGCGCCGCTGGTCCGGTCGTAGGCGAACAGGTAGTTGCGCGAGGTCCAGCTGGTGCCCCCGGCCGCCTTGACCGAGGTGAAGGAACCGCCCACGTAGACCGTGTTGCCGATCTCGGCGAACGCCTTGGTGTCGCCGTCCTGCGCGTGCGGAATGTTGTCCGCCGGGTTGGCCGAGGTGAGCGTGCTGGTTACCGGGGTGAGGTCCGCCGCGTGGGCGGGCGCGGCCAGGAGGCCGACCGCGAGCACCGGTGCGGCGAGCGCGGCGAACCACCGCCGCCACACCGGTCGAGACGTTCTGTGAAGCACTGGCGCCCCCAAAAATGAAGTGAGATCGTGCGTAGCTTGCTCTGCCCGGACATTTCCCACCATCAACCGACCGGTCCGGTCAGCCACCGGCTCGGCCCTGTCCTGCCGTACGGGTCGCGTCCGGACGACCCACGCAGGACGAGAATCGCGCATCGACCGGCGGAGCCGGTCACCGGGCCGCCCTGCCCGGGTCGCCCTCATGCCGCCTCCGCCCACCGGAACGCCGGAACGGCACCGGTGGCGGTCACCGTCCAGGCGGCCGCCCGGGTCAGGTCGTCGGTGCTGACGGCATCGGCCTCCCGGGCCAGCACCAGTCCGCGCCGGTCGAGTTCCCGGGCCATCTCCACCTGATGGTCGTCGACGTGTTCGCCGTGGCGGGCCCGGCGCGGCACGTAGACGGCGCGGTGGCCGGCGCGCATCGCGGCCAGCGCCGACCCCACCCCGGCGTGGGTGACGATCACGTCGGCCTCCCGCATGGCCTGCTGCATCTCGGCGTACGGCACCTGCCGGCGGGCCCCGGCCGGCATCCGGGGGATCCGGGTCGCGCCGACCTGCCAGAGCACCTCAGCCTCGGCGGGCACCACGTCGACCAGGCGTTGCAGCAGGCGCGGGAAGCCGAAGCGGTCCTGGGTGCCGAGGGTCACCACGATCTTGGAGACCGGGCGCGGGGTGGCGGGCGCGGGCGCGTAACCGTCGAAGATGGAACCGCCGTAGCGCCACCGGCCGTTCGCCCAGCCCGGGTACTGCGTGTAGAGCCGGGTCCGAGGCACCCGGGCGACCAGTCGGCCGGTCAGCGACGGGCCGACGGTGCGGGTGGCGCTCTCGATGTAGTGGCAGTCCAGGCCGTGCCGGGCGGCGGGCAGGAAGAACGACATGGCGACGCTGGCACCGGTGCTGACCACCCGGCGGAACCGCCCGTCGCAGAGCACCCGGCGGGCGGCCAGCAGGTCGCGCAGCGCACCCACCGGGTCGCGGGTGCTCGCCGGTGGCACGTGGATGACCTCGTGCCCGTCGAGCAGCGACCGGCTCTGCGGGGAGTCGAACGTCGCCCAGACGCAGTCGTGCTGCACCCCGAGCCGGGGCAGCAGGTCGTGCAGCTCGGCGAGGTGCCCACCGGTGGAGGCGACGAGGAGGGTGGTCACGTCGGTGGCCCAACTTCTGTGCGAGGAGTGGTGGGGGCCGGGTCCGGACGGCGCGGGGACGGGTCGCGCCCACCGGACGGGGGGGTACGGGTCAGGTGCCGGTCAACATCCGGTCGTCGTCGACGGTGCCCGTCGGTGCCGGGGCCGCGGGTCGGCGGACCCGACCGTCGGCGACCAGCACGGCGAGCACCATCACGCCGGTCAGCAGGGTGCCGAAGAACCACCCGCCGAACACGTCGGTGAGCCAGTGCTTCTCGGCGTAGATGCGGGTGTAGCCCTCCACCGAGACCAGCACGGCCAGGGCGGTGACCAGGCCGATCAGCACCCGGCGCGGCAGCCGCCAGGTCAGCGCGGCCAGCACCAGGATGGTGCCGAAGGTCATCAGCACCCGGCCGCAGCCGCCGGAGGGGTAGGTGCCCAGGTCGGTCGGCGGGTGACCCCGGTCGACGACCTTCGCGAGGATCGTCTGGGTGTACTGCTCGACGACGAACTGCAACGGCATCGCCACCAGCGGGATCCACCAGCGGCGGCGACGCCAGGCGATGGCGAAGCCGATCGCGGCCACCACGGTCACCCACTTGAGCGGGTAGCGGTCGCCGATCGGGGAGATGAACAGGTTGACGTCCTCCCAGAAGCCGACCCGGTGGGCGTGCACGTAGTCGAAGACCGGGTGGTCGACGTGGGGTTCGAGCCGGGAGATCGCCTCACCGACCGGCCAGCACACGGCGACGACCGCCGCGCACCCGGCCAGCAGCACCACCACGGCCGCGCCGACCCGGCCGAACGCGGCGGTCAGCCCGGCCAGGGCGACCCGGAACCGTTCGGCCGTCCGGCCGGTGGCGACGGCCGACATCCACCGCGACGCCAGCACCGGGACGACCAGCAGCGGCACCAGCACCGCCAGGACGGCCAGCACGTAGACGATGGTCACCGGAGGTGACCGCCAGCCGCACGGCCGGTGGCCGGGGCATGGTCCACCCCGGGCTGAATGACACGTGACGATCCCATCGTGCTCCCTGATTGTGCCGGCCGTCGGCCGGGCCTCCCCCACACCCTGTGCCCCGGAACGAGGTCCCCACGTCGTCCCGGGCCGGACCGACCACGCCGTCACCGGCCAGTGGTCGTCGAGTGGGGCCACCCTAGTGGAACGTGAGCCGGCTTCGGTAGCGGCGGTGACGGCAGTGTGGGCTTTTCGCCGTTTTTCCGGTCGGGACCCCGACACTTGTCCCAGCCCACGGGAAAGCGCCGGTCAGGGGCGGGGCGTGCCCAGCCGGTCGGCGAGCGCGTGCAGCAGCGCGGGGTGCAACTTCGCACTCCAGCCACCCCCGCCGGCGGCCAGTTCCGCCGTGCGCAACCACAACTCGACGAGATAGGCGTCGGCGACGAATTGACGCCCCGCCGGGTCCAGGCCGAACGCCGCACCGTGCCGGCCCAACAGCTCGACCATCTCCCCGGTCGCCCCCGCGACGTCCCGGCCACCCAGCGACAGTGCGCTCTGGAAGCCGTGGTGGGCGAGGTCGAAGCCGAGCGGCCGGTCGGCACCGCTGTTCTCCCAGTCCCAGACGACCAGCCGCCCCCGGTGCCGGCCGAGGTTCCACGGCACCCAGTCGCCGTGCCAGTGGCCGAACTCCACCGGCCGGTCGCCGTCGCGGGCGGCCAGGGCGGCCACCGCCGCGACCACCGGCCCACCGGCGGCAGCCGCCCGCGCGGTCAGGTCGGCCAGGAACGCCGAACCGCGCAGCGGCCGGGGCGTCGAGGGTGGGCCGTCGCGCCGGGCCACCGCCAGCATCGCGGCCACCTCGGGGCGCAGCGGACGGCGGGGCCGGCGTACCCGGGCCGGCATCGGCTCGACCAGGGTCACCGCCAGGTCACCCCACTGCACCTCGCGCAGCAGCCGGGGCACGTCCGGGAAGTCGCCGCCGTCGCGGGGCAACTCCCGCAGCGCGGCGGCCTCCGCGCGCACCATCGCCCGGGTCGCGTCGTTCCACCCGATCTTCGCGTACGCCCGGGCGACACCCCGGTCGTCGAAGAGCTGCAACGTCGGCTTGTGGTGCGGGTCGGGGGGACGGATGCCGATCGCGGCGTGCAGCGGCCGACCCGTCAGCCGGCCCAGGTGCCCGGCGAGCAGCAACTCGGCCGGGTCGGCGTCGGCGGGCAGCGCCACGGTCAGCACCGGCATCCGGGCCAGCCCGGTCGCCCCGAGCCCGGCCAGCACGCCGACGGCCAACCGGTTGGCCCGTACCCGGGGCGGACGCAGCGCGTTGTACGCCAGCGTCGACGCCGCGCCGACCCGGCGGGAGGCCAACGGGAGCAGGAACCTGGCCCGCTCCACCGAGGGCACCACGGCGTACCGGACGACCGGACGGTGGGTGGCGGGCACCGGATCGGGCGGCATACCGAGCCAGAGCCGGGGGTCACCGAAGATGGCCCGGGTCACCCAGCCCAGGCCGTCCTGCCGGGTCCGTGGGTCCGTCGCCACCGTCATGCCCTCCACCTGTCCCGCCCGACCGCCGCGCGCTGGCGGACACGATAGGGGCAGCGGACAAGCCGCCGCCCGGCGGGAGGTGACCCGCCGGGCGGCGTACGACGTGCCGGGCGGCTCAGCGCTGCCAGACGCGGACGTAGTCGACCCGGAAGTCGGCCGGGAACCGGGTGGCCGCGTCGGGGTCGCCCAGCCAGCCGCCGACCTGGAAGTTCAGCCGCAGGTTGAACGGCTTGTTGAACGCCTCGTCGAACCACGGGGTGGTGCTGCGGTCCCGCTGCCAGACCTGCCGGCCGTCGATGTACCAGCGGATCACGCCCGGCTCCCACTCGGTGGTGTACGTGTGGAAGCCGTCACCCGGGTAGCCGGTCGGGAAGTCCCACCGCTGGTCCTGCTTGACCGGCGTGTAGTCGTAGAAGATCGCCTGGGTGGCGGCCCCGTGCAGGGACGCCCCACCGGGCAGCTCCACCACGTCGATCTCGCCCTTGCCGCCGTCGTCGGGGCGCAGCCAGAACGCCGGCCAGAGCCCCTTCGAGTCGGTCGGCCCGTTGGGCGACTTCGCCCGCATCTCGAACCGGCCGTAGGTGAACGACGCCTTGCCGATGGTGTCCAGGTAGCTCTGGGTGTACTGCCGGGTCTGCGAGCTGCACACCGCGGTCTCCCGCTGGGCGCGCAGGGTCAGCACCCCGTCGGCGACGAAGGTGTTGTCCGGGTCGTCGACGTTGCAGCCCTTGTCGATGTCGCGGCCCTCGTTGTCGCGCAGGTTCCACCGCTTGAGGTCGACCGTCGGCCCGGTGAACTCGTCGGACCAGACCAGCCGCCAGCCGGGCACGTCGGTGCCGGGACGCACGGTCGGCGTCGGGCGCGGGGTGGCCGTGGTCGGCGCGGGCGGGCTGACCGTCCGCGTCGGCTTCGGCGACGGCGACGTACGCGTCGGCGACGGGGCGGCGGTGGTCGGTGCCGCCGTGGTGGCCGGCGGCCGGGTCGGCGACCGGTCGCCGCGCTGGTAGGTCAGCACCAGGCTCGGCCGGATGGCGGCCTTGGCGTTCTCCCGCGAGGCCCAGTAGATCCGGGTGTTCCAGTTCTCCTGGGTCAACGCGAAGGTGACCGGGCCGTTGCCCGTCACGGCGGCGGAGACGTCCCACTCGTTGTAGCCCTGGGCGACCCGGTCGACGGCCGAGAGCACCGGGCCGAGGGCGGGTCGGTAGTCCCATGCGCCGGCACCGACAGCGGTGCCCTGGGCGGCGTGGGCCCGGACCCGGGACGAGAACTGCTGCCACGCGTACACCCGCAGGGATGCTTTGACGTCGACCGCGTCGGCGGGCAGGCCCCGCACCTGGAACTCCAGCACCGCGTCGCGCCGGCCGTTGCGGTTGCCGTCGCAGAGCTGCGGGCAACTGGCCAGGGTGGTCTTGATCCCGTTGTCGCCGTCCTGCGGGACCTGGGTGACCGTGGTGTCGGCGACGGCGGAGAGGGTGATCGGCGGCACCTCGGCGGCGATCAACGGCATCATCGTGGCCGTGATGCCGCCGACCGCGGTGACGCTCAGGACACTGAGGACGATCGCCTTGCGTCGACCGCTGATGGCCGGAAGTGCGCGGTGGATTCCGTGCCGGCTCAAGGAACACTCCCCGGGTGGGCGACGATTACCGGCAGCAGCGTAACCACCACGGCTGGATGTGGCAGGTCGGAAATCGGAGTGACGACACGACTTAACCAAAGAATAAGGCAACAGGGGTTGCTTTTCGGCAGGCCAGCAAACGATTGCCGCTTCGGCGAGGTTACGCCTGATTGACCGGAAAGTCGGCGATGCGGTGACGCCCGGCCCGCCGACGGTCAGCGGCGGGCCGCCGCCAGCGCCGCCCGCATCGCGTCGACCGGTGCCGGCACCCCGGTGAACTGGGTGAACTGGCCGACGGCCTGGGCCAGCAGCAGATCCAGCCCGGAGACCACCCGCCGGCCGGCCGCCAGCGCCGAGGCCGCCAGCGGGGTCGGCCACGGGTCGTACAACGCGTCGAAGAGCACCGTGGACGGTCCCCAGTCGACCCCGGCCGCGACCGGGTCGGCCACCCCCTTGGGCACGGTGGAGACGACCAGGTCGGCACGGGTATGGGCGGCGGCGTCGGACCAGGCCGCCGGCACCAGCTCCACCCCGACCGCCGACGCCACCTGCCGCAACTGCGCCACCGCCTCCGCCCGCCGGGCCACCACCGTCACCGTCGCCGCGCCGAGCCGGGCGGCGGCGGCCAGGGCGGCACGGGCGGTGCCCCCGGCACCGAGCACCGTCACCGTGGCACCGGGGCGTACCCCGGCTTCGGTCAGCACGTCCACCATGCCGGTGACGTCGGTGTTGTCGGCGTACCACGAGCCGTCGGGACGACGGACCAGCGTGTTGGCCGCGCCGACGGCGGCGGCGACCGGCGACGCGGCGGCGGCCACCGCGAGCGCCGCCTCCTTGCCCGGCATGGTCACCGACAGCCCGGCCCACTCCGGGCCCAGGCCGGTGACCAGCGCCGCAAGCTCCTGTGCCCCGCACTCGATCCGGGTGTACGACCAGCCGTCGAGCCCGGCGGCGGCGTAACCCGCGTTGTGGATCACCGGGGAGAGGGAGTGCGCGATCGGCTGGCCGAGCACCGCCGCCCTCACCGGCAGTTCTCTCCGCTCAGCACACCGTTGGTGCACATCTTGCGGATGAGACCCCGGTACTCGGCGTCGGTGGTGCCGTAGCCCATGGTGCCCTTCTTGTCGATGGTCATGAAGTAGACCCAGGTGCCGTTGGGCGGGCTCATCGCCCCCTTGAGGGCGTCCTCGCCGGGGTTGCTGATCGGGGTGATGGTCAACCCGTCCGCGCCGTGCGTCCGGTACGGGTTCCTCGGGTCGTTCAGCTCGGACTGCTTGAGGATGTCGGAATCCTTCGGGTCCTTGCCCTGCAACCGCAGCCAGTAGTTGATCGCGCTGTCGATCTCCAGGCACTTGCAGTGGTAGCGGTCGGTGTAGACCCGGTTGTAGATCACCCGGGCCACCTTCGGCATGTCCTCGTGGTTGACCGACTCGGCCTGCGCGATCGACGCGGTGATCAACGCCTCGTACGGCGAGATGCCCCGATCGGCCTCGACCGTCTCGACGAACTTCATCTCCCCGGTCACGTCGAGGAACTTGTCCACCATCAGCGACAGGATCTGCGGGGCGGTCGCCTTCGGCGGCAGCTCGTAGGTGGCCGGGTAGAGGAAGCCCTCCAGGCTGCGCGGCCCCTTCTTGCCGTCCTTGCGGTTGAACCAGAACTCCGGCACGCCCAACTTGACCGGGTCCTTGGCGGCGGCCTTGAACTCGGCGACCGGAATCTTGGTCTCCTTGGCCAGCAGGTCGTAGATGGCCAGCGTGATCATGCCCTCGGGGATGGTGACGCCGTTGACCACCCGGCTCTTCGGGTCCAGCAACAGGGCGAGCGCGTCGGTGGCGCGCATCTCCTTCCTGACCTTGTACCGGCCGACCTGGATGTTCTTGCTGAGCGCGTTGTCGTCGGCCGCCTCGACGAAGGCCTTGGTGCTCTTGACCACACCGGCGTCGTAGAGGGAGTTGCCGATGTCGGTGGCGGTGTCGCCCTGCTTGACGTCGACCAGCGCCTCACCCGTGCCGGGACCGTCGAAGTCCGGGGTGACGAAGTGGTTGCGGATCCGGTCGAAGCCGTAGAAGGCCCCGCCGCCGATGCCACCCAGCAGCACCAGGGCCATGAACAGGGCGAAGATGGTCTTCCCGTGCCCGCCGCCCGATTTGCCGCCCGATTTGCCGTTACGTCGGTTGACGAAGCCGCGCCGGTGCCGGCCCTTCTCCCCCCTCTCCTGCTCGTCGAACCCGAGGTCCAGATCGTCGATCATTCCGTCCGCCTCCGCTGCGCTTCCAGCCAGCTCTGCAGGATCTCGACCGCGGCGGCCTGATCCACCACCGCACGTTGGCGCTTTCCCCGGACGCCACGCTCGGCAAGCCTACGAGACGCGACGACAGTTGACATCCTCTCGTCGGTGAGGGTCACCGGAACCGGGGCGATCACCTCGGTCAACCGGCTCACGTACGCCAACACGTGCTGGGCGGCCGGGCCGTGCCGACCGGCCAGGTTGACCGGCAGACCGACGACCACCTCGACGGCCTCGTGCTCGACGACCAGCTGCGCGAGCTGGGCGAGGTCGCTGGGCACCGCGTCCGGGCCGGCGGTCAGGTCCCGGGCCAGGGTGACCAGCGGGGTGGCCAGGATGCCGTGCGGATCGGACCGGGCCACCCCCACCCGGACCTGCCCCACGTCGACGCCCAACCGGACCCCACGGGACGACTCACTCACGGATGGTCACCCTCCCCGGTGACGAGCCAGGGCGGACCAGCTCGGGTCCGCCCTGGCTCGGGTGCTGAACCGTCACGCGTCGGCGATCGCCTTCTCGACCGTGAGCAGCAGGTTCGGCGCCTCCGCAGCGGGCAGGCCACCGCCCTGCGCCACGTCCGGGCTGCCCCCGCCACGCCCGGAGAAGGCCGCCTTGACCAGGTCGTTCGCCGCCAGGCCACGCCCACGGGCCGCCGCGTTCACGGCCACCACCAGGGATGCCTTCCCGTTCGACCGGGCCGCCACCGCCACCACGGCCGGCCGCGCCGGGTCGATCTTGCCGCGGATCTCCTGGGCCAGGGTCCGCACGTCGTTGCCGGCCGCGCCCTCCGGCGCCTCGGTGCCGACGTACGCCACCCCCCGGACGTCCTTCGCCTGCCCGGCCAGCGCCGCCGCCCCGCCCAGCACCAGCTGGGCGCGGAGCTTCTCCAGCTCCTTCTCGGCGTCCCGCAACTGGGTGACGGTCTGCTCCACCCGGTCGGCGACCTGCTCACCGGGCACCCGGAACAGCTCCGCCAGCCGGGACACCAACAGGTGCTCGCGGGCCAGGAAGCCGAACGCGTCCATCCCGACCAGCGCCTCGATCCGGCGGACCCCGGAACCGACCGACGCCTCGGAGAGGATCTTCACCAGGCCGAGCTGGGCCGACCGGGCCACGTGGGTGCCGCCGCACAGCTCCCGGGCGTAGTCGCCGACCTCGACGACCCGCACCCGCTCGCCGTACTTCTCGCCGAACAGCGCCATCGCGCCGATCCGCCGCGCCTCCTGCTGGGTGGTGATGAAGGCGTTGACCTCCAGATCCGCCAGCAGCACCTCGTTGACCTGCTGCTCCACGTCGTGCAACACGCTCGGCGACACCCCGGTCGGGGTGTTGAAGTCGAACCGCAGCCGGCCCGGCGCGTTCAACGAACCCGCCTGGGTCGCCGACTCGCCGAGGAAGTTGCGCATCGTCTGGTGCACCAGGTGGGTCGCCGTGTGCGACCGGGAGATCGCCCGGCGGCGGGTCACGTCGATCTCGGCGTAGCCGGTCTCGCCGGCCCGCACCTCACCCCGGACCACCTTCGCCCGGTGCACGATCAGCCCCGGCACCGGCTGCTGCACGTCGAACACCTCGACCTGGCCGGCGCCGACCGTGATCAGCCCCTGGTCGGGCTGCTGACCGCCGCCCTCGGCATAGAACGGGGTGGTGTCGAGCACCAGCTCGACCGTCTCCCCCTCGACCGCCGCGCCCACCGTCGCGCCACCGCGCAGCAGCGCCCGGACCCGGGACTCCCGCTGCAACTCGGTGTAGCCGGTGAACTCCACCTCACCGCCGTCGTCGCGCACCGACCGGTACGCCGACACGTCGGTGTGCCCGGTCTTGCGGGCCTGCGCGTCGGCCTTCGCCCGGCTGCGCTGGTCGGCCATCAGCCGGCGGAAGCCCTCCGCGTCGACCTGCAGGCCCTGCTCGGCCGCGATCTCCAGGGTCAGGTCGATCGGGAAACCGTACGTGTCGTGCAGCTGGAACGCCTTCTCCCCCGACAGCGCCGGCTTACCCGCCGACCGGGTCTCCGCGATCGCCGTGTCCAGGATCGTCGTGCCCGCCCGCAACGTCGACAGGAACGCGTCCTCCTCGGCGTACGCGTACTGCGAGATCCGGTCGAACTCCTCCGCCAGCTCCGGGTACGACGGGGACATGCAGTCCCGGGCCACCGGCAGCAGCTCCGGCAGCGCCCGCTCCTGCCAGCCCAGCAGCCGCACCGCCCGGATCGCCCGCCGCATGATCCGGCGCAGCACGTAGCCGCGCCCCTCGTTGCTCGGGGTCACCCCGTCGCCGATCAGCATCAGCGCGGTCCGCACGTGGTCGGCGACCACCCGCAGCCGTACGTCGTCCGGGTGCGACTCGCTCGCCACGTGCCCGGAGTGCGCGCCGTACCGCTTGCCGGTCAGCTCCGCCGCCCGGTCCAGGATCGGCCGCACCTCGTCGATCTCGTAGAGGTTGTCCACGCCCTGCAGGATCGAGGCCATCCGCTCCAGGCCCATGCCGGTGTCGATGTTCTGCGCCGGCAGGTCGCCCAGGATCGGGAAGTCCTCCTTCCCGCTGCCCGGACCCCGCTCGTACTGCATGAAGACCAGGTTCCAGAACTCCATGTAGCGGTCCTCGTCGACCGCCGGGCCGCCCTCGCGGCCGTACTCCGGGCCCCGGTCGTAGAACAGCTCCGAGCACGGGCCGCACGGGCCGGGAATGCCCATCGACCAGAAGTTGTCCGCCTTGCCCCGGCGCACGATCCGCTCGGCCGGCACCCCCACCGACCGCCAGATCTCGAACGCCTCGTCGTCGTCGAGGTAGACCGTCGGCCAGACCCGCTCGCCGTCCAGCCCGTAACCGCCCTCGGCGACCGGCTTGGTGACCAGGTCCCAGGCCAGCGGGATCGCCCCGGCCTTGAAGTAGTCACCGAAGGAGAAGTTGCCGTTCATCTGGAAGAACGTGCCGTGCCGGCTGGTCTTGCCGACCTCGTCGATGTCCGGCGTGCGCAGGCACTTCTGCACGCTCACCGCCCGCCGGTACGCGGGGGTCTGCTGCCCCAGGAAGTACGGGACGAACTGCACCATGCCGGCGTTGACGAACAGCAGGTTCGGATCGCTGATGGCGGGCAGCGGAGCGGACGGCACCACGGTGTGCCCGTTCGCCTCGAAGTGGGCGAGGTACCGCCGCTTGATCTCCGCCGTCTTCATCGCTGGGGTTCCTCCGGAAAGATCTCTCGGTCACCGATGCGCGGGTCCTCCCGCAGCTCGGCGAACTGGTCGTCGAACGCCTCACCCCGGGCGAACGCCTCGTGGATCTCCTGCTCGCGCTCGGCCATCCCGATCCGTACGTCCTCCACGAAGCTACGCAGCGACTCGACCAGACCGCCAGCGGATTCGGACAGCCCACTGGCGATGCCCGCCGGGGTGTACGCCTGGGCCGTCCGGGTGGCCTTGCGGACCACCACCACGCCCACGGCCAGCCCGATACCGAGCCAGAAAAGTCGCCTCATGTCCCCTATCCTCCTGTGCGCCGCCGGCCCGGGGTCAGCGGTTGCCGCGCCGGGCGGCCCGACGCTGCTGCTTGATGGTGTCGCGCACCTCACGCTCGGTCTCCGCGGTCCGCCGCGCCGACGCGGCCCGGCGGACGCCGTACCCGAAGGCCGCCACCTTCACCAGCGGGTTGGCCGCGGCGGCCGAGACGACGGTGGCCAGGTTCGCCACGTTGGCGGTGACGTTCTGCGCGTGGCTGGTCATCGTGTCGACCTTGGCGAGCTGGAGGTTCACCCCGTCGAGGGAGGTCTGCACCTGCTCCAGGGCGACGTTGACGTTCTTCACCGTGGTGTTCACGTCCCCCAGCAGCGGGGCGGTCTGCTCGTTGAGGTCGTTGATCATCCGGGTCGTCGCGTCCACGGTGTGCCGCAGCCGCAGGATCGGCACCGCCAGCACGAGCACCAGCATCAGGAACGCGCCGGCCGCGATCAGCGCAGCGATCTGTCCACCATCCACGCAAGTCCTCCTCAAGCAGGGTTCCGGGGCCCGACGCCCCGGAACACGCGACCCGGATCCCCGCCGTCGCGGCGTGACCCGCACGGGGTCATCGGGAGCAGGCGGGCCTGCCAGCCCCAGACCCTACCGTCCGTGATGGAAGCCGGCTCAGGATGGTGAGCGTGTCAGATCGCCGAGCGGATCATCGGTGATCGTCGGGAACGGGTCCTCACCGGTCAGTGACGGGTCGGTGCTCGGCTGTGGCCGGGTCCGCTCGTCGTCGATCGCGTTACGGACCTTCACCGAGACCAACGAGCCGGTGCACTCCCCCGCCGCGGGTGGGACCGGGGTGGCCGGCGGCACCGCCGGGTCACCGCTGGCCTGCGGTGCCGCGCAGGTCGGCTCCCGCACCCACAGGTCGAGGGTCAGCTCGTCGCGCCGCCAGCAGGTGTAGCTGCCCTTGGCCGGCTGCTCCGGGCAGCGGGTGACCTCCCAACGCCGCCAGCCCTCCGTCCGCAGGGCCTGCTCGTAGACCCGGGCGGTCTCCTCCGGCGCCCGGTCGGACTCCACGGTGCGCTCCCGCAACCGGCAGTCCTGCAGGCACCAGCGGCTGCCGCTGACGTTGTCCACCGTCTTCGCCGTCGCCCAGCCGGGCACACCCAACTCGTCGAGGGTGTCGAAGACCGGGTCCCGGCTCAACGTGCGCATCCCGAAATAGAGCGGGAGCGCCCCGAGGAGCACCACGCTGACCAGCACCAGGACCCCCAGCCGCAGCCGACGCCGTTCCCCCGACCGGCCTCGTGGCCCGGTGCCGGCGGGCGGTTCGGAGTCGACGCCGGACGCGTCGCCCCCGGCCGCCGGGCGCAACGGCCCGCCGACCGGACCGTCGGAATCGGACCGGGCCTCCTCCGGAGGGGCCACCCGGGCCACACCCGGCCCGTCGACCCGGCCGGTGGCGGGTGGCACGACGGCGGAACCCGCCGCCTCCGCCCGGTCGGCGGGACGCACCGGCGGAGCCGCCCGACCGACGGGCCCCTCCGGTCGTACGCCCGGCGCGGTGGCCCGGGCCACCGCCGCCGCCGCGACGACACCGCCCGCACCGGCGGGCCGGGGAGCGGCATCGGCAGCCGGTCCGGGCCGTCGGTCCCCCTCCGCCCCCGCCGCACGGCGCGGGTCGTCGGCGGGTACGGGCGGACGCGCGGTGCCGGTGGCGGGGCCACCCGGACGCGCCGTGCCGGCGGCGGGACCGGCCGGGTGGGCGGGGCCGTCGACGCGAGCGGTACCGGAGGCTGGACTGTCCGGACGTGCCGTGCCGGTGACCGGACGGGCGGTACCGGAGGCCGGGGCGTCCGGACGTGCCGTGCCGGAGACCGGACGGGCGGTACCGGAGGCCGGAGCGTCCGGGCGGGCGGTGCCGCGCGCCGGTGCGCCGGGGCGCGGTGCCCGTGGATCGGGCTCGCCGAGACGCGGGCCGCCCGCGGCCGGGACATCGGGGCGGGGGCCGCCACCGGGGACACCCGCCGGGCGGGGGCCGTTCGGGACCGGGACGCCGACCCGGGGAGCGCCGGAGGTGGGCGCCGCGGCGGCACCGTCCGGACCGGTGTCACCGGCCGGGCGTACCACAGGTGGGGACGCCGCCGCACGCGGACCGCCGGCGACCGGCGCGACCCCGGGCACCGGCACGGCGGCCGTGGCACCGGTCCGGGGACCACCGGGCGGCGTACCCCGGCCTGCTGGAGAGCCGGGGCCGTCAGGGCCGCCGGGGCCGTGGGACCGT
>NZ_MZMV01000085.1 GCF_002210435.1 Micromonospora wenchangensis | reverse complement strand
CGGCCGGGGCGAACGGGGTCGCCGCCGGTGCCCCCGCGTACGGGGCGGCGGCCGGTGCGCCGGCGAACGGCATGGCCCCCGCGCCGTACGACTCCGTCGGGTGCGGTGCGGCACCGGCGACCGGGCCGGTCGGCAGCACCGGGGCGGGCTCGCCCGGCGCGGCCCGCCGCGGCAGCGGGTCGATGGTCGGGTTCGCCATCGTGGGGCTGCCGGCCGAGAACGCGTTGAACCCGGAGTCGGCGGTCGCCGGGGTGGGGACCGGGGCGAACGGCGGGGCGGAGACCGGCCCGCCGAACTGCACGGCGGGGGCGGTGTCCCGGGCGTCCACCGGCGGCTGCCAGGGGGCCGGCGCAGGCGGGGTGTTGCGCCACTGGTCGGACAGGGTCGCCGCCGCGCTGCGGGCACCGTTGAGGGCGCCGCCGATGCCGGCGGGGGCGGGCGGCTGCTCGACCGCCAGCGGCTGGCGGGGCCGGCTGATCGCCTGGTCCCGGCCGCGGTGGGCGGGGAGCACCACGGTGGCGTTGGGCAGCGTCACCTGGGCGACGGTGCCGCCCTCGACGTTGCGGCGCAGCTCCACCCGGATGCCGTACCGGCTGGCGAGCCGGCTGACCACGGCGAGACCCATCAGCCGGAAGGCGGCCACGTCCACCGTCGGCGGGGCGGCGAGCCGGCGGTTGAGCGAGTCGAGCTGCTCGTCGGTGAGGCCGAGTCCCCGGTCCTCGATCTGGATCAGCACGTAGTCGCGGATGCGCCGGCCGTCGGCGACCACCGTGGTGGTGGGCGGCGAGAAGCGGGTGGCGTTGTCCAGCAGCTCGGCGACGAGCCGTACCACGTCGTTGACGGCGTGGGCGGCGACCGAGATGTCGGTGTCGACGGTGCCGAACTCGATCCGGTTGTACAGCTCCACCTCGGACTGGGCGGCGCGCAGCACGTCGACCAGCAGCGCGTCGTCGCGGCGCGGCACGGCCGAGTCGGCGCCGGCCAGGACCAGCAGGTTCTCGTCGTTGCGGCGCATCCGGGTGGCGAGGTGGTCCAGCTCGAAGAGCTGGGCGAGCCGCTTCGGGTCCTCCTCGCCGCGCTCGATCGCGTCCAGTTCGCCGATCATCCGGTCGACCAGGGTCTGACTGCGCCGGGCCAGGTTGAGGAACATCGCCGAGACGCTGGTCCGCAGGGCCGCCTGCTCGGCGGCGACCCGGACGGCCTCCCGGTGGACGACGTTGAACGCCAGGGCCACCTGGCCGACCTCGTCCCGGTTGGTCAACCGGATCGGGTCCCGCACCTGGCGGACGATCTCCTCGACGCCGCCGTCGCCGACGCTGCCCATGTTCTGCAGCCGCTTGACCGCGTCCGGCAGGTCGTGGTTCGCCACCGACAGCGCGCCCTCCCGCAGCCGGCGCAGCGAGTGGTTGAGCGAGCGGGCCAGCACCACCGCGAGGGTGATCGCCACGATGAGGGTGAGCAGCACCAGCACCGTCTCGATGACGGCCTGCTGGATGACGTCGCTGCGGGCCTGCTCGGAGCGGGCGAGCAGGGTGTCCTGGAGCTGGATCTCGGTCCACCGCATCAGGTCGTTGACCGCGCCGATCGCGGCGCTGGCGTCACCGGCGCTGACCGGGCTGCGCTGACCGACCGAGCGGGTGATGTCGGCGGCGACCCGGTCGGCGAGGCCGACGGCGTCACCGGAGACCGCGCTGTCGACGAGCGCGCGCTGGGTGGGGTCGGCGGCGAGGGAGAAGCCGAGCAGCGCCTCCTGCTGGCTGGTCAGGGTCGCCACGAAGGAGGAGAACTGCTCCTCGTCGAGGCGTCCGCCGACCAGCGCGGTGTAGGCGACCGCCTCCTCCTCGGCGACGGCCGACTTGGCCCGGCTGAACGCGGCCACCGCGCGGCGGGCGTCCGCGAGGCTCTCCTGGCCGGGCAGCTGGGCCAGGGTGTCGCCGTACGAGACCAGGTCGGTGAGGATCACGCCGTACCGCAGGGTGGCCTCGGCGACCGGCATCTGCCGGCGGTCGAGCACCTCCTGCCGGGTGGCGTCGAGCGTCCGCAGGTGGTCGTCGATCACCTTGAGCCGGTCCCGCACCGAGGACGGGACCTCGCCGAGGTCGGCCCGCTCGGCCCGGTACGCGTTGATCCGCTCGCCGGTGGCCCGCACCCGCAGGTTGTAGTCGTCCGGGCGCAGCTGCGGGTTCGCCAGGTAGGCGGCGGCCGCCATCCGTTCCTTGTGCAGATCCTGCGTCAGCGCGGAGACGTCGATGGACAGTGCGGTCAACGACCGGATCTGGGTCGCGTCGACAGCACCCTCGGTAGTGGAAACAAGTCGGATTGTTGCCAACGCGATGACCGCGGCGACCGGCACGACCAGAATGAGGGCGAGCTTGGAACGAATCCGCGCATCCCGCAACCGGGGCAGTCGGCGCTCCCGGTCGGGTCCGGCGTTTTCGCCTGGCTCGGGCAGGGTCGTCGGTCCGGTGCTCACGACATCGCCTCCGTCGTATCTTCCACACGCCTGACCCGCCGACCCGCGCCTGGTGCGACGGACAGCGCCATGCGCGGCACGGCCGCGATTTCATCAGAGAAGATCCTGTTTGGGAAGCCGCGTTCGGACAGGAATCGGGCGACCAGTGGTCTGGTCACCATTTTCCCTGCTGAGCAGGCCACCTCTGAACAGGGCATGTCACTCCAGAGTGTTCGTTCGCCTCTGATGAGTGAGCATGGGTAAATATCTGATGTCCCCACAATGTGAGATTCGCGTCCCGAAACCGCCGTCAGCATCGCGCTTGACCGCACGCCCCCGCATTGGCAAGGTTTTGCAGGCTTTCGCGCACACCGTACGGCACACAATCCCGTTTCTCCACTGAGGACGGACTAGCGGCGGTGACCGGGCCTCGCCCGCGCCGCACCTGGAGGACTGAGTTGAGCCCCATCCGCTCCGCGACCATCGTGGCGCTCGCATCGGCCGTGCTGGCCGCCACGCTCACCGGCTGCTCGTTCGGCGCGGCAGAGAAGGACAGCAGCCCGATCACCATCGCCGCCGACCTCGAACTCTCCGGTGCCGCCGCACCGGTCGGCAAGGCGTACCAGCGCGCCCTGGAACTGAAGGTCGACCAGTTGAACGCGTCCGGCGCCCTGGGCGACCGGAAGATCAAGCTGGTGGTCAAGGACAACCGCTCCGACGCCGCCGAGTCGCTGCGCAACATCGGCGACTTCAGCAACGACGCCACGGTCAACGCCATCATCATGGGCGGCTGCAACCAGTGCGCCGTCGACGCCGTGCGCACCATCAACGAGCGGAAGATCCCCACCATCGCGCTCGCCCCGTCCGGCGCGGTCGCCAACCCGGTCCCCGAACGTCGGTACGTGTTCAAGCTCGCGCCGAACGCGGCCGACAGTGCCGCCGCGCTCACCGCCGAGCTGCGGCGGCGCGGGATCACCGAGGTCGGCGTCCTGCACAGCGACGACGACTACGGGCGCGAGGGCCTGACCGCGCTGGACGCCGAGTTCGGCAAGACCACCATCAAGCGGGTACGCGCCGAGGCGGTCCGCACCACCGACACCGAACTGGCCGCGCCGGTGCGCCGGCTGACCAACCGCGACCCCGCCGCCCTGATCATCTGGACCCCGCCGGAGCAGGCCACCCTCGCCGCCACCGCCGCCGACCAGTCCGGCTACGGCGGGTCGCTCTTCTTCGACGCCGCCGCGGCCGGCGACCTGTTCCTGGGCGGTTCCGGCCGGGCCACCGAACGGGCCACGTTGATCTTCACGCAGACCATGGTGATCGACGACGTCATCGCCACCACCCCGGCCAAGGCCGCCCGCCGGCAGTGGTTCCAGGACTACACCGCCCGGTTCGGCGGCTACAACGGGCTGTCGTCGTTCGCCGCCGACGCCGTGCAGCTCATCGCCGACTCGGCGCTGCGCTCCGGCGGTTCCGACGGCAGGGTCGACCGGGACGGTCTGCGCGACGTGCTGGAGACGTCCCAGCTCGACGGCCTGTCCGGGCCGATCCGGATGACCCCGGACAACCACTCCGGCCTGATGCCGCAGGCGTTGACCACGCTGGTCGCGCGCGGCGGCCGGTGGCGGCTGGCGGGCTGACCACCGCGCACCGACGGGCCGGTCCCCGGGTGGGGTCGGCCCGTCAGTGGCGTCGGGGGTCGTCCAGGACGGGTCAGCGGGCCGAGGTGGTGGCCCGGACCCAGGGCAGGGCCAGCCGCTCCACCAGGGACAACGCCGAGTAGAGCAGGATGCTCATGGCGGCGATCAGCACGATCGCCGCCCACGCGGTCGCCGTGTCGCCGACGCCGTTGTACTGGAGGATCTGGTAGCCAAGCCCCGGCTTGTCGGAGTAGAACTCCCCGATCACCGCGCCGATCGCGGCCAGCGGCATCGCCACCTTCAGCCCGACGAAGATCTGCGGCAGCGCGGCCGGGAACCGGACCTTGCGGAACGACTGCCACCAGGAGGCGTTCAGCGACCGGGCCAGCTCGGCCAGGTCGGCCGGGGTGGTGGTCAGCCCGGTGGCGGTGGAGAGCACGATCGGGAAGAAGCAGAGCAGGAACACCATGGTCAGGATCGGCTTGGTCCCCCAGCCGACCGAGACCACCAGCAGCGGCCCCAGCGCGATCTTCGGGACCGCGTTGATCGCCACCAGCAGCGGGGCGAACATCCGCTCGATCCGCCGGGAGGCGGCCAGCGCCATCCCGATCAGCACCCCGGCGACCGCCGACAGCAGGAAGCCGAGCAGGGTCATCAGGGTGGTCGTGCCCAGCGCCGGGAGGAGCACGTCCGCCGATGAGGTCAGTGACGTCCCGACCGCCTGCGGCGGCGGCAGGGACGCCGGGTGCACCAGGTGCAGCCCGGAGGTGACCGCCCACCAGACGGCCACCGTGACCACCAGACCGAGCAGCGGCAGACCGACCGTCGCGGGGCGTATCCGGGACCAGGGTGACCGGCCGGGCGTCGGGGGGGCGGTCGGCACGGCGGTCGGCGGTCCGGCCGACCCGGGTACGGGACGGGTCATCGACTCCGTCACGGGGTCCTCCTCTCCTGCCGGCACGCTGGCCGGCACACGACGGGGGTGCGACCCACCGGTCGAACCGCTGGGTCGCACCCCCGTGGCACCGTCGGTGTCGGTCAGGCCTTCGGTACGAGGTCGAAGTTGATGATCTGGTCCGGGGTGATGTTCGACTTGAGCGCGCCGGCGCCCTGGAGGATGGCGATGCTCTTGGCGACCCGGTCGCTGTCCAGGGTGCCGATGGCGGTGCCGGAGTTGCTGGAGCGGACGTAGCCGGCCATCAGCTGCAACTCGGCCGCGGCGGCGGCCGGGTTGGTGGCGTCCACGTTCTTCTTCAGGATCGTGGCCGCCTCCTGCGGGTTGGCCAGGGCGTACTCCAGGCCCTTGAGCAGGGCGGCGGTGAACTTCTTCACCTTCTCCGGGTTCTCCTTGGCGATCTTGCTGGAGGTGATCAGCGCGTTGCCGTAGAGGTCCTGCATCACGTTGCTGTACGGCAGCACGACGGGCTTCTTCTTGGTGACCGCCTCGACGGTCGGCTGACCGACGACGAACTGGCCGATGCCGTCGACCTGGCCGGAGGCCAGCGTGCCCATCAGGTTCTGCGCCTGGTCGTTGACCCAGGTGACCTTGGTGTAGTCCACCCCGGCCATCCGGGCGTACGTCGGGAAGAGGTTGCGCACGACGGAGCCGGGGGTGTCCGCGAGCTTCTTGCCCTCCAGGTCCTTCGGCGTGGCGATGTTCTTGCCCTCGACCGAGACGATGGCGGCCATGGTGCGCTGCTGGATCGCGGCCACCGCGACGAAGTCCTTGGCCTGGCCGTTGCCGACCTGGAGCAGGCCACCGGTCAGGTCGATCGGGCCGAAGTCGGCCTGGCCGCCGACGATGGTCTGGATGACCGCGCCGGTGCCCTGGCCGGGCTTGATCTCCACGTCGAAGCCGGCCTCCTTGAAGAAGCCCTTGTCCTTCGCCACCCAGGCGTAGGAGTCACGACCGAAGTTGCCGAACGAGGTGAGGTAGGTCACCTTCTCCAGCGACGAGCCGTCGCCGGTCTTTGCAGCGTCCGCCGAGTCGGACCCGCCACTGCAGGCGGAGACCAGGGCGAGGGCGGTGGCCAGGGTGGCCGCGGCGACCGTGCGGGTCAGCCTTGTCATCTGTGCACCATGTCCTTTCCGACCGGGCGGTGTACCCGGAGGGGGTTGTCGGTCGGCGGCACGGCGTGAGGGGGCACCGAGCCGCCGTCGTGAAGGGACTCTTCGCTGGCACAGAGTACGAGACACTTACCGTCACCACACCAGGCGGATCGGGTTGCGGAACGGAAACAACTCCGTTCCACCCCGGACAGTGAGCGGCCGA
This sequence comes from Micromonospora wenchangensis, assembly GCF_002210435.1. Lineage (GTDB taxonomy): Bacteria > Actinomycetota > Actinomycetes > Mycobacteriales > Micromonosporaceae > Micromonospora > Micromonospora wenchangensis. The sequence goes on along the minus strand of NZ_MZMV01000085.1, from coordinate 17,261 downwards.
CACGCTGGGGATATCCTTGTCGGATTCCTGACCGCCGAATCAGGGGAGACCGACGGCGATGATCCGACTGTCCGATGTGTCGCGTACGTTCGACGGCCGTTCCGGGCGGGTCGAGGCGTTGCGCGGGATCGACCTCGACGTGGCCGAGGGCGAGTTCGTCGCCGTGCTCGGCCGGTCCGGCTGCGGCAAGTCCACCCTGCTCCGGATGATCGCCGGGCTGCTACCGGTCAGCGGCGGCGAGATCACCGTGGCCGGTAGCCGGATCACCAGGCCCCGCCGGGACGTCGCGATGCTCTTCCAGAAGCCGGCCCTGCTCCCCTGGCGGACCGTGCTCGACAACGTGCTGCTGCCGGCCGAGATCTTCGGCTGGAGCCGCGCCAAGCACCGCGACCGCGCCCGCCAACTGCTGGAAATCTCCGGCCTGGCCGGCTTCGAGAAGCGCCTGCCGCACGAACTCTCCGGCGGCATGCAGCAGCGGGTGTCGCTGTGCCGGTCGCTGATCGGCGAGCCCCGGGTGATGCTGATGGACGAACCCTTCTCCGCCCTGGACGCGCTCACCCGCGAGGAACTCTCCGGGGAACTGCAACGGGTGCACATGGAGACCGGCGCGACAGTCGTCTTCGTCACCCACTCCATCGACGAGGCGGTGCTGCTGGCCGACCGGGTGGTCGTGCTCAGCCCCCGCCCCGGCCGGATCCGCAAGATCGTCGACGTGGACATCCCCCGGCCCCGTACCCTCGGCCGCAACGCGCACCTGGCCGACGTCGCCCGGGTCAGCGCCGACCTGCACGAACTCCTGATGGAACGGGACCTGCCGGCGGCGGCCGGGGTGGAGGGACGATGACCGTGCGGGTGGCGATCTTCACCGAACCCCACCGGGGCGCCAGCTACGACGACCAGCTCCGGTTCGCCCAGCTCTGCGAGGCCGGCGGGTTCGACGGGTTCCTCCGGGCCGACCACTACCGGGCGATGGGCGACGAACCCGGGCTGCCCGGCCCCACCGACGCCTGGCTGACCCTGGCCGCGCTCGCCCGCGAAACCTCCCGCATCCGACTCGGCACCCTGGTCACCTCGGCCACCTTCCGGCTGCCCGGCCCGCTGGCCGTGATGGTCGCCCAGGTCGACCAGATGAGCGGCGGACGGGTCGAGCTGGGCATCGGCGCCGGCTGGTACGAGCGGGAACACACCGCGTACGGCATCCCCTTCCCCGGCGTCGGCGAACGCTTCGACCGGCTCGCCGAGCAGCTGGAGATCGTCACCGGGCTGTGGCGCACGCCGGTCGGCGAGACGTACAGCTGGGCCGGTGAGCACTACCGGCTCGTCGACGCCCCGGCCCTGCCCAAACCGGTCCAGCAGCCCGGCCCGCCGGTCATCGTCGGCGGCCGGGGACCGAAGCGCACCCCCGACCTCGCCGCCCGGTACGCCGACGAGTTCAACATGCCGTTCAAGCCGGTCGAGGAGACCGCCGAGGCGTACGACCGGGTACGGGAAGCCTGCGACCGGGCCGGCCGGGCCGAGTCGGGGCGGGCCCCGCTGGTGCTCTCCGCCGGGATCGTGGTGGCGATCGGGCGCACCGACGCCGAAGCCCACCGCCGGGCCGCGCCGCTGCACGTCAAGAGCGCCCTGCCGCCGGAGGACCCGGTGGTCGGCTCCCCCGCCCAACTGGTCGACCGGATCGGCGAGTTCGCCGCGATCGGCGCGACCCGGGTGCACCTGCGGCTGATCGAACTCGACGACCTCGACCACCTGGAGCTCATCGCCGCCGAGGTGCTCCCCCAACTGGACGGAACCCGATGACCGACGTGACGCACGACCTCGAACTCGGCCCGGTCGGCCAGGAGATCGTCTTCGAGAACGACCGGGTGCGGGTCTGGCACATCCGGCTGGCCCCGGGCGAGCGGCAGCCGCTGCACCGGCACGACCACCCGTACCTGGTGGTCGCGATCGAGGGCGCGAAGAACGTGGTGCAGACGATCGACGGCACCCGGATCGACGCCGACGAACCCGCAGGCGGGGTGGTCTACCGGGACCCGGGCGCCGTCCACATGCTCACCAACGTCGGGGACACGACCTACCTGGCCCGCCTGGTCGAGCTGAAGTAGTCGCTGGTAGAGCTTGGGTAACAGGTCGTCACGGCCGCGCCGCGCCGCAGTGGCGATCGGGGGCACCGGGCCGTAACGTGCGCCACATGGCCTTTCGGACGTGGGGCAAACTGCTGCTCACCGCACTCGGGGTGAGCATGTTGGCCGGGGCCGGCCAACTCGGCATCGCGTACGGCTTCGGCATCGTCCGACTCACCGGCGACTTCACCGACGTCAACCGCTGGCCGGCCCAGCTCGCCTGGGTCGGCTGGTTCGCGGTGACCGCCGCCGTGGTCGGCGCGGTCCTCACCGGCCGGCTCGCCCGGCGCGAGGGACTGCCGGAGGGCACCCCCGTCCAGCTCGCGATCTCCGGCGTCGCCGCGCTCGGCGCGCTGGTCGTCGCCCCACTCTGCATGCAGCCCGCACGGGCCGCCGACCTGAACGCCGTCGACCCGGTCTGGGCGGTCGGCATCTGCGCGGTCGCCGGGGCGGTGGTCGGCGCGGGAGCCGCCTCGGCCGTCCTGCTGCGCCCCCCGCTGGGCTGGAACGTCGCCCTGCTGGGCGGGACGATCTGGCTGCTCGCGCTGCTGTCGGTCGCACCGGCGGTGCTGTCCAGCGAGCCGCTGCGCACCGTACGCCTGGGGGTGCTGGAACCCTCCTGGCTCGGACCGGACCGGGCACAGCGGCTGGCGATGCTGCTGCTGCCCGTGATCGCGCTGGTGGCCGGCGCGGTGACCGGCGGGGTGGCCCGGCGACGGGGACACCCCCCGCTGATCGGCGGGGCGGCCGGGGTCGCCGGGCCGGTGCTGCTCGCCTTCGCCTACCTGACCGCCGGGCCGGGTGACCAGGTGGACCGGTACCAGCTCGCCCCGTACTACGGCGCGCTGATCGCGGTCGTCACCGGCGCGCTCGGCTCGGTCGCCGCCGTCTTGGCGCGCTGGCCGCTGTTGCCCGCCCGCGCCGCCCGCCACGACGGCGGGACGGCGATCGAGCCGACCGACATCCTCGCCCCGTTGCCGGCCGTACCCGACCCGGCCCGCGCCGCCGCGGCCGGCTCCGGACCGGACCGGGCCACCCTGACGGGCTCCGACCCGGCCGGCACCGGCGCGGACGAGCCGGTCACCGTGGACCTGAGCGCCGCCACTGGCTCCCTCCACCCCGACCAACCGGACACCGCCCACTCCCGCACCGCCGCCGCGGCGGAGGCCGGCACCGGTCCGGGGTGGCCGTCGCCCGACGTGCCGGGCACCGGTCGTCACCCGGCCCACTGGGACTGGCCTGACCCCGCCGCCACCGTCGCCGACCGGCACGCGCCCCGCACCACCCCGTCCCCGACCGGGCCCGCTCAGCCCGGCTCGACCCGGGCCGATGCGGTGCCGACTGGTCCCCGGGCCGGCTCGACCCCGACCGGCCCAACCCCGACCGGCTCTGCCCCGACCGATCCGGCTGCGGGCCCGACCGGACGGCCCCCGACCGGCCCGGACGCGACGGCGGCCCCGGACGGGCCGGCCGGGGCCGCACCGGGTGCGACGTCGCCCGCCGAAGCCGGATCGGGCCGGGCCGGGTCGCCGCGAAGCCGTTCCGGACAGCGGAAGGCGGCACCGCCCGAACAGCCAGGCACCGAGGCCGAGGTGGAGCAGGGGGCAGGCACCGGTCCGGCCGTCGGGGACGGGCCCGTCGCCACGCCCAAGCCCCGGGCGAAGCGGGCCGGCCGTGCCCGGTCCGCCGCGACCGGTGCTGGAGTGGTCCCCGCCGGACGACCCGACCCCTCGCCTTCCACCGGGGCGGACGGCACCGGGGACGACCGACCGGCCGGCTCCGGCCCGACCGACAGCGCGACACCGGACGCCGTCGACACCGCGCCGGGCGGCGTCGAGGGTGCCCCCCGTCCCCGCCACCTGCCGGATCCCGGCGGTACGGGTGGCCCGGCCGATGCCCACCGGCCCGCACCGCCCCGAGCCGCCCTGCCGTTTCCCGAACCGGGCGACGCCGGGCAGACGGACGCCCCGCAGCCGGTCAGTCTCCGCTGGGAGCCGGAGGAGTCCAGCGGCACCGCACCGGTGGCCGGTCCGCCCGCCGATCCTGACCAGGCCGATCCCGCTCCACAGGACGGCGGCGCGCCGGAGCAGACCGGCAGGGCCAGGGGCCGACGGGGACTGTTCCGGCGTAACCGCTCCCCGCAGGACGCCCCGGCGGACGAGGCCGACCCGAAGCCGGCGACGCCTGACGACGAGTACGTCGACTGGGTCACCGGCCTGGGCAGGCCGCTCGCCGACAACGAACCGGACCGGGACAGCGGCCGCCGCTCACTGCGCACCAGCGGCCGCCACCACCGCGACTGACCCTCTCCCCCGCCCCCGCCCCCGGTCAGCACCGGTGATCAAGAGGTTCGCGTCATCCCAACTGGCAAAACCTGACGCAAGCCTCTTGATCACCGAGCCACAACCGGGCGAACCGGACAAGCCGGCCGACCGGACGAGGCTGGGGGCGGTGATCAAGAGGTTCGCGTCACCCGCCGGGCGGAAACTGACGCAAAGCTCTTGATCACCGAGGCAGGACGGTTCAGGCGAGGGGGAGGTAGACGCGGTTGCCGGTGGAGCGGAACTCCGCCGACTTGGCCTGCATGCCCTGGGCGGCGTACTCCTTCAGCTCCTGGGTGATCTTCATGGAGCAGAACTTCGGGCCGCACATGGAGCAGAAGTGGGCGGTCTTCGCCGGCTCCGCCGGCAGGGTCGCGTCGTGGTAGGAACGCGCGGTCTCCGGGTCGAGCGACAGGTTGAACTGGTCCTCCCAGCGGAACTCGAACCGCGCCTTGGACAGCGCGTCGTCCCAGGCCTGCGCGCCGGGGTGCCCCTTGGCCAGGTCGGCCGCGTGCGCCGCGATCTTGTACGCGATCACCCCTGCCTTCACGTCGTCCCGGTCGGGCAGCCCGAGGTGTTCCTTTGGGGTGACGTAACACAGCATCGCGGTGCCGTACATGCCGATCATCGCGGCCCCGATCGCCGAGGTGATGTGGTCGTACGCGGGGGCGATGTCGGTGGTCAGCGGGCCGAGGGTGTAGAACGGCGCTTCGTGGCACCACTCCTGCTGGAGGTCCACGTTCTCCTTGATCTTGTGCATCGGCACGTGGCCGGGGCCCTCGATCATCACCTGCACGTCGTACTCCCAGGCGATCCGGGTCAGCTCGCCGAGGGTGCGCAGCTCGGCGAACTGGGCCTCGTCGTTGGCGTCGGCGATCGAGCCGGGGCGCAGCCCGTCACCGAGGGAGAACGTCACGTCGTAGCGGGCGAGGATCGCGCACAGCTCCCGGAAGTTGGTGTAGAGGAAGTTCTCCTCGTGGTGCGCCAGGCACCAGGCCGCCATGATCGAGCCGCCCCGGGAGACGATCCCGGTGACCCGGTCGACGGCCAGCGGCACGTACGGCAGCAGCACCCCCGCGTGCACCGTCATGTAGTCGACGCCCTGCTCGGCCTGCTCGACGACGGTCTCCCGGAACACCTCCCAGCTCAGCTTGACCGGGTCGCCGCCCACCTTCTCCAGCGCCTGGTAGATCGGCACGGTGCCGATCGGCACCGGCGAGTTGCGGACGATCGCCTCCCGGGTCTCGTGGATGCGCCTGCCTGTCGACAGGTCCATCACGGTGTCCGCGCCCCACCGGGTGGCCCAGGTCAGCTTCTCCACCTCCTCGGCGACCGACGAGGTAACCGCCGACGTGCCGATGTTGGCGTTGACCTTCACCAGGAACGCCTTGCCGATGATCGCCGGCTCGCACTCGGGGTGGTTGACGTTGAGCGGCAGCACCGCCCGGCCAGCGGCGATCTCGTCGCGGACCAGCTCCGGCGGCAGCCCCTCCCGGATCGCCACGAACTCCATCTCCGGGGTGACCACCCCGGCGCGGGCGTACCAGAGCTGGGTGGGTCGCTTGCCGTCGACGCCGGCCAGCGGGGTGCCCGCGCCCCGCACCGGCGCGACGTCGCCCCGCTCGGCGATCCACGGCCCGCGCAGCGGCGGCAGCCCCACCTCCGGGTCCGATCCGGGGCCCGAGGTGTCGTACAGGCGCAGCGGCGGGTTGTCCCCGGTCAGCTCCACCTCGGCGAACGGCACCCGGACGTCCGGCCGGGACCCCTCGACGTAGACCTTGCGACGTGCCTGCATGACAGCCTCCCTGATGGTCATCGGGACCAGCCGAAGTGGTCCAGCGGGCCGCGTCCCGCGCCCAGTTCCCAACCCCGCGCGCCGGTCAGCGCGCGGGTGACGTACTCCTTGGCGGTGGCGACCGCGACGGGCACCGGGTCGCCGGCGGCCAGCCGGACGGCGATCGCCGCCGAGAACGAGCAGCCGGTGCCGTGGCTGTGCCGGGTGTCCACCCGGGGTGCGCGCAGCAGGGTGGTCGTCCCGCCGCCGGCCAGCACGTCGACCGACTCGCCGGCCGCGTCGACGTCGCCGCCGGTGACCACCACGAACTGCGGGCCGCCGGCCGCCAGGGCCTGCGCCGCCGCGACCATCTCCCCGACCGTGGTCACCGGGCGTCCGGTGAGGGCGGCGGCCTCCACGCAGTTCGGCGTCGCCACCCGGGCGTACGGCAGCAGCCGCTCGACCGCCGCCACCACCCCGAGCCGGTGTCCGCTGGTGGCGACGAGCACCGGGTCGACGACGAGGTGCGGCAACCGGCCCGCCTTCGCCGCCCCGGCCACCGCGTCGGCGACCGCCGGGGTGCCGAGCATCCCGGTCTTCACCGCCCGGACCGCGAAGTCGCCGAGCACGCTGTCGAGTTGTTCGGTGACGGTGCGCGGGGGCAGCGGCAGCACGGCGTCCACCCCCCGGGTGTTCTGCGCGGTGACGGCGGTCAGCACGCTGGTCCCGTACGCGCCGAGGGCGGCGAAGACCTTCAGGTCGGCCTGGATGCCGGCACCGCCGCCGGAGTCGGAGCCGGCGATGGTGAGCACGGTCGTCGGCGTCATGTCGTCTCCTCGGGGCACGCATCGGTGCTCGGGGTGCGGGGGAAGGCGCTGGTGAGGGTCGTCGCGGCCCCGGTCGGGTCGGCGGCCCGCATGACCGCCCCGAGCACCGCCACCCCGACCGCGCCCGCCTCGACGCACGCCGTCACCTGCTCCGGTGTCTCGATCCCGCCCAGGGCGAGCACGGGCACCGGGCTGCGCCGCACCAGGTCGCGCAGCCCGTCCGGGCGCAGCGGCGGGCCGTAGCCGGGTTTGCTGCGGGTGGTCCAGACCGGCGAGAGCGTCACGTAGTCCTCGGTGCCGAGTCGGGCCAGCTCCGCCGCGTCGTGGCAGGACCGGCCGACCAGCCCGACGGCCGGCGGCGGGTACGGTCCGGCGGCGGGCAGGTGGACGGCGTCCCCGTCCAGCGGGTCGGGGCCGGCCACGATCAGGGTGCCGTCGACCTGCGCCAGGACGGCCCGCAGGTCGACGGCGAGCGCGGCCCGTTCGGCGCGGGGCAGGTCCTTCTCCCGCAGCACCACCCACCGCACCCCACCGCGCACCGCCCCCGCGACGACCTCGACGAGGTCACCGCGCGCCACCAGCCGGTCGGTCAGCAGCACCACCCCGTCCGGCCGGAGGAGGGGCGGGGCGGCGGGGCGGGTCACAGGTCGGGTCTTCCGTCGTCGGGGGTGGAGGCGAGGGCGTGGAAGCGGCGGGGGATCCGCCCGGCGGTGTACGCGAGCCGCCCGGCCCGTACGCCGTACCGCATGGCGGTGGCCATCGCCGTCGGGTCGGCGGCCCGGGTGACGGCGCTGGCCAGCAGTACCCCGTCGCAGCCGAGTTCCATGGCGAGCGCCGCGTCGGAGGCGGTGCCGATCCCGGCGTCGAGGATCACCGGCACGTCGACGCTCTGCCGGATCAGCCGGATGTGGTGCGGGTTGGTGATCCCCAGTCCGGAACCGATCGGCGCACCGGCCGGCATCACCGCCGCGCAGCCGACGTCGGCCAGCCGGCGGGCCAGCACCGGGTCGTCCGAGGTGTACGGCAGCACGACGAACCCGTCGGCGACTAGTTCCTCGGCCGCCCGCAGCAACTCCACCCCGTCCGGCAGCAGGGTGCGTTCGTCGCCGATCACCTCCAGCTTGACCCAGTCGGTGTCGAACGCCTCCCGGGCGAGCCGGGCCACCTTCACCGCCTCGGCGGCGGTGTAGCAGCCGGCGGTGTTGGGCAGCAGCCGCACCGCGCAGCGGTCGAGCAGGTCGAGCAGGCCACCGGCGGTGCCGGGGGCAGTGTCGACCCGGCGCAGGGCGAGGGTGACCAGTCCGGTGCCGGAGGCCCGGATCGCCTGTTCCAGCACGTGCAGGTTGGCCGCGCCGCCGGTGCCGAGGATGAGCCGGGAGGGGAAAGTCTGTCCGGCGATGGTGAGGGGCATCCGGGTCACCCGCCCTGGGCGGCGCTGAGCACCTCGACCCGGTCGCCGTCGTGCAGTTCGGTGGCCGGCCAGCCGCCCCGGGGGACCACCTCGCCGTTGACCGCGACGGCGAGCCCGCGCCGTTGCCCGGTGACCGTGGCGACCAGGTCCGCGACGGTCGTGCCGCCGGTCAGCTCGCGCCCGACGCCGTTGACGATCAGTCGCACGTTGTCCTCCTCAGTGGAACCGGTCGGCGGTGAAGGGGGTGAGCAGCGGGTCCGGCCGACCGGTGACGATCAGGTCGGTGATCAGGTCGGCGGTGACCGGGGTGAGCACGATGCCGTGCCGGTGGTGCCCGGTGGCGGCGAGCACGCCGGGCCGGCCGGGCAGCGGGCCGAGGATCGGCGCGTTGTCCGGGGTGCCGGGGCGCAGTCCGGCGGTCGCCTCGACCAGCGCGTACTCGGCGAGTTCGGGGACGAGGTCGACGGCGGCGCGGAGCAGCCGCAGCACCGCCCCGGCGGTCACCTCGGTGTCGGCGCGCTCCTCGACTGTCGCCCCGAGCACCACCTCGCCGTCGGCGCGGGGGACGAGGTAGACCGGCTCGCCGTCGGCGTACCCCCGGATGACGTGCCGGAAGCCGGGCGGGCGGTGGTCGGGCGCGCGCAGCCGCAGCACCTGGCCCTTGACCGGGCGGACCGGCAGCCCGGTCAGCGCGGCGGCGCCGCAGCCGGCGGCGACCACGACGACCGGCGCGTCCACCTCGGCCAGCCCGGTCACCGCGCCGGGCAGCAGGGTCGCGCCGGCCCGTTCGGCGGCGACCCGCAGCGCGTCGACCAGGCGGCGCGGGTCGACCTGGTGGTCGCCGGGGGCGACCGCGCCGCCGCGCAGCCGGGGGGTCAGCGCCGGTTCGCGTTCCCGTAGCTGCGACGGGCGCAGCGCGCTGATCGGCAGCCCCAACCCCTGCTGGTACGACCAGAGCCGGCGCGCCTCGGCCAGGTCGTCCCCGGTCAGCCCGACGACGAGGGTGCCGTCGGTGCGGTACCCGAACTCCGTCGCGGCGGCTTCGGTCAGTTCGGCGGCGAAGCCCGGCCAGCGGGCGGCGGACGCGGTGAGCAGCCCGGTCAGTTCCCGTTCCCCGAAGTACGCCTCGGCGACCGGGGCGAGCATCCCGGCGGCGACCCGGGACGCGCCGGAGCCGGGGGCCGGGTCGTGCACGGCCACCCGCAGGCCGCGGGTGGCGCAGCGCCAGGCGATCGCCAACCCGACCGGCCCCGCGCCCACGACGGCGACGTCGGGCCGGGTCAGCACGTCAGCGCCGCGATCAGTTCGGCGGTAGCCCGGCCCGGGTCGGCGGCGGTGGACAGCGCGCCGACCACCGCCACCCCGTACGCCCCGGCGGCCCGCAGCGCCGGCACCGTGGCGACGGTGACCCCGCCGATGGCGATCACCGGCACGTCGACGGCGGCGACGACGGCGCGGACCCCGGCGGTGCCGATCGGGTCGGGCAGGCCGGTCTTGGTGGCGGTCGGGTGGCACGGGCCGACGCCCAGGTAGCTGGCCCCGGCGGCGACCGCCCGGGCGGCGGCGTCCGGTTCCCGGGCGGTCGCGCCGAGCACGGCGTCGCGGCCGAGGACCCGACGGGCCGCCGCGACGGGCAGGTCGTCCGCGCCGACGTGGCCGCCGTGGGCGTCCACCGCGAGGGCGACGTGCAGCCGGTCGTTGACCAGGCAGGTCGCCCCGTACGGCGCGCAGTGCTCGCGCACCCGCCGGGCCAGGTCGTAGGCCTGCCGGTCGGTGGTGTCGTCGGTCACCCGGACCTGCACGACGAGGTCGGCGCGGGCCACCGGGAGGGCGGCCCGGACGACGGCGAGCGGGTCGCACCCGGGGCGGGTGTCGGTGATCAGATGCAGTCGGCCGAGGGACGGCACGGCAACTCTCCTCCCTGCGCCGGCATTACCCGGATCAGGTTCGACGGTCGGGGGCTCTCAGCCCCCCTCTCAGCCCGGTGTACCGGGCTCCCGTGGGTCACGTGCCTGTGACCGTACGACAGATCCGCTGATCCGCCAAGGGGTGCTAGATTGATTCAGCAACATCGATGCGTACGATTGTCGGCTTGTATCCACATAAGCCGGAAAAGCGAGTCGCCGATACCGAATCGTTACATGCTCATGCCTTGCCGGAAACCAATCCAGCGGCGCTAATTTGTTCAACCGATCGACATTATTCCGGTGCGGAGCCTCGGCGTGGCCCGCACCTGATCGCCACCGGTGCGGACCTCGGCGGGCCCACACCGATCCGACCGGGGACGGTCTGCGGCGAGTCGTCCCCATGCCCCCACCACTGTCCAACGCGGACAAAAGGAGCATGGAGTGTCTCCATCCCGCCATCGCCGCGCACGTCGCGGTCCACTGGGTGCCGGTCTACTGGCCCTCTCCCTACTCGCCAGCGGCCTGATCGGCGGCACCGCCGCCCAGGCCGCTCCCGCCGCTGCGGCCCGGCAACAGGCCGCACCGGCACCGGCGGCGGCAGCCGCCGAACCGTTCTCGGTCCTGGTCTTCTCCAAGACCGCCGGATTCCGGCACGACGCCATCCCGGCCGGCATCGCCGCGATCCAGAAGCTCGGCACCGAGAACGGCTTCACCGTCGACACCACCGAGGACGGAGCCGCCTTCAACGACACCAACCTGGCCAAGTACCAGGCGGTGATCTGGCTCTCCACCACCGGTGACGTGCTCGACAGCACCCAGCAGGCCGCGTTCGAGCGCTACATCAAGGCCGGCGGCGGCTACGCCGGTGTGCACGCCGCCTCCGACACCGAGTACGACTGGGCCTGGTACGGCAACCTGGTCGGCGCGTACTTCTCCGGCCACCCGGCCAACCAGCAGGCCACCGTCAAGGTCGAGGACCCCGCGCACCCGTCGACCGCCGACCTGCCGGCCCGCTGGTCCCGGTTCGACGAGTGGTACAACTTCCGCACCAACCCGCGCTCCAAGGTGCACGTGCTGGCCAGCCTGGACGAGAAGTCCTACAGCCCGGGTGCCGGCGCGATGGGCGCCGACCACCCCACCGCCTGGTGCCAGGACTACGACGGCGGTCGTTCCTGGTACACCGGCGGCGGCCACACCCAGGCGTCGTACACCGAGCCGGAGTTCCTCAGCCACCTGCTCGGCGGCATCCGCACCGCGGCCGGGGTCGAGAACGCCGACTGCGGCGCCACCAAGACCTCGAACTTCGAGAAGGTCACCCTCGACAGCAACACCAACAACCCGATGGAGCTGGACATCGCTCCGGACGGCCGGGTGTTCTACGCCGAGCGCGACGGCCGGGTGCAGATCGTGAAGCCGGACACCGGCAACACGGTCACCGCGACCCGCCTGGACGTCTTCACCGGCAACGAGGACGGCCTGCTCGGGTTGCGCCTCGACCCGGACTTCACCACCAACAAGTGGATCTACCTGTACTACGCACCGGCCGGTGGCGCCCCGCGCAACTACCTGTCCCGGTTCACCGTCAACGGTGACACCATCGACAAGGCCACCGAGAAGGTCGTGCTCCAGGTCGACACCCAGCGCAACACCTGCTGCCACGCCGGCGGCAGCATGACCTTCGACTCGAAGGGCAACCTCTACCTCGCCACCGGCGACAACACCAACCCGTTCGAGTCGAACGCGTTCACGCCGATCGACGAGCGGGCCGGCCGGCAGGACTACGACGCGCAGCGCAGCGCCGGCAACACCAACGACCTGCGCGGCAAGGTGATCCGGATCCACCCGGAGGACGACGGCACCTACACCGTCCCCACGGGCAACCTGTTCGCCCCGGGCACCGCGAAGACCCGTCCCGAGATCTTCGGCATGGGCTTCCGTAACCCGTTCCGGATCGGCGTCGACCAGAAGACCGACACCCTGTACGTGGCCGACTACGGGCCGGACGCCTCGGCGGCCAACCCGAACCGTGGCCCCGAGGGCCTGGTGGAGTGGAACATCGTCGCCACGGCCGGCAACTACGGCTGGCCGTACTGCACGGGCAACAACAAGGCGTACAACGACTACACCTTCCCGTCCGGGCCGAGCGGGGCGAAGTTCGACTGCGCCGCGCCGGTCAACGACTCGCCCAACAACACTGGCCTGACCAACCTGCCGCCGGCCATCCCGGCGACCGTGGACTACGGCTACGCGGGCGACCCGCGCTTCCCCGAGATCGGTGGCGGCGGCGCCCCGATGGGTGGCCCGGTCTACCGCTACGACGCCGACAGCACGTCCAGCCGCAAGTGGCCGGCGTACTACGACGGCAAGGCGCTGCTCGGTGAGTGGAACCAGTCGAAGATGTACACGATGCAGGTCAGCGCGGACGGCAAGACGCTGATCGACATCAACCAGCTGCTCACCGGCATGTCGATGATCCGCCCGATGGACTTCGAGTTCGGTCCGGACGGCGCGCTCTACATGATCGAGTGGGGCACCGGCTTCGGCGGCAACAACGACGACTCCGGGATCTACCGGATCGACTACACCGCCGGTGACCGGGCGCCCATCGCCGAGGCCAGCGCCGACCCCACCTCCGGGGCCGCCCCGCTGACCGTGAACTTCTCCAGCGCCGGGTCGCGTGACCCGGACGGCGGCACGCTGACCTACGCGTGGAAGTTCGGGGACGGGCAGACCTCGACCGAGGCGAACCCCACCCACACCTACACCGAGGCCGGCAACTACACCGCCCAGCTCACCGTGACCAACCCCAAGGGCCGCACCGCCGTGGCGAACGTGCCGGTGACGGTCGGCAACACCGCCCCGACGGTGACCATCGAGTTCCCGCCCAGCGGCGGTTTCTTCGACTGGGGCGACCAGGTCAAGTACACGATCAAGGTGACCGACCCGGAGGACGGCACCGTCGACTGTGACCGGGTGCAGCTGCAGGTGCTGCTCGGCCACGACGAGCACGCCCACCCGCTGGAGCAGCACACCGGCTGCACCGGCACCGTGCAGACCTCGCTGGCGTCCGGGCACGGCGCGGAGGCCAACGTCTTCGCTGTCTTCGAGGCCACCTACACCGACGACGGCGGCACCGGCGGCGCCGGCCCGCTGACCGGTCGGGCGATCGAGATCCTCCAGCCCAAGCGCAAGCAGGCCGAGTACTACACGGCCACCGGGCGGGCCCCGGGCAGCACCGGCGGCGGTGACCCGGGCGTGCAGAAGGAGACCACCAGCGACCCCGCCGGTGGCGGCCAGAACATCGGCTTCATCGAGGACGGCGACTGGTGGTCGCTCGTCCCGGCCAACCTGACCGGGGTCGAGCAGATCCGGTTCCGGGTGGCCTCCGAGGTCCAGGGCGGCCGGATCGACGTGCACGCCGGTGCCGTCGACGGTCCGGTGGTGGCCACGGCCACCGTGCCCGGCACGGGCGGCTGGCAGCAGTTCGTCGACGTGACCGCGCCGGTGACGGCCGGTGCCCAGGGCGCGCTGTACTTCGTCGCCAAGGACCCCGCCGGTGGCACGGGTTCGCTGTTCAACGTCAACTGGATGGACTTCATCGGACGGGGCGTGACCGACAACGCGCCGCCGCAGGTGACGGCCACCGCCACCCCGGCGACCGGCACCGCGCCGGTCACCGTGACCTTCACCGGCACGGCCACCGACACCGAGGGTGACACCCCGCTGACGTACGCCTGGGACTTCGGTGACGGCGGGACGGCGACGACCCTGAACGCCACCCACACCTACACCACCCCGGGCACCTTCACCGCCACCCTGACGGTGACGGACAGCCGGGGCGCGAAGTCCTACGCGACCGTCCCGGTCAAGGTGGACGCGCCGAACAACTCCTGCCTCGGGGCGCGTTCGGACGAGTTCACCGGCAACACCCTGGACAAGGACCGCTGGACGGTGGTCCGGGAGAACCAGCTCTACTCGGTCTCCGGCGGGTCGCTGCGGCTGCCCACCGCCTCCGGTGACCTGTACGGCACGACCAACGGCGCGACCAACCTGGTCCTCCAGCCCGCGCCCAGCGGGGCCTGGCAGGCCACCACGAAGGTCACCCTGCCCGTCACCGCCAACTACCAGCAGGCCGGCCTGCTGATCTACGGCGACGACGACAACTACGCCAAGGTCGACCTGCTCTACAGCGGTTCCCGCCGGGTGGAGTTCATCCGGGAGACCGCCGGTTCGCCCCGCAACGAGGGGGCGGACGCCACCGCCGCACCGGCCGGTGACACCGTCTGGCTGCGGCTGATCAGCGACGGCACCAACCTGACCGCGGCGTTCTCCGGCGACGGGACGACGTTCACCCCGGTCGGTCGGTCCGCCGCGCTGGCCGGCATCACCAACCCGCGGATCGGTCTGTTCGCCCTCAACGGCGCCACCACCGCCCCGGTGGTGGACGCGCTGTTCGACTCGTTCGTGGTCTCGCCGGACGCCCCGGCCGGCCCGGTCGACCCGTCGGACGAGTTCACCGGCACCACGCTCGACAAGTGCCGGTGGAACGCGGTGCTCCGGGAGGACCCGGCCGCCTACCGGGTGGCCGACGGCGCGCTGAAGATCGACGTGCCGAAGGGTGACATCTACGGCACCAGCAACACCGGGCCGACGAACTTCATCCTCCAGACCGCGCCGAGCGGCGACTGGACCCTGGAGACGAAGGTCGACGGCAGCGCGCTGGCCGAGCAGTACCAGCAGGCCGGTCTGATCGTCCACGCCGACGACGACAACTACGTCAAGTTGGACTACATCGTGGACAACCAGGCCGGGCAGGCGGTCTCCCGGCGGATCGAGTTCCGCGGCGAGCTCGCCGGGGTGACGCAGAACCCGCAGCCCCAGGTCTCCAACCTGACCTCGGGGGTGTGGTACCTGCGCCTCGCCCGGGCCGGTGACACCTTCACCGCGTCCTACTCGGCGGACGGGCAGGAGTGGACCACGTTCGAGACGGTGACGAACGCCGCCGTCGGGGCCACCCCGAAGATCGGTCTGTTCACCCTCGGCGCGAACGCGGCCACCTCGAAGACGGCCTCGTTCGACTACTTCCGGCTCTCCACCAAGGCGGCCGACACGACCGCCCCGGTGACCACGGCCACCGTCTCCGGCACCCCGACCGATGGCTGGTACACCGGCCCGGTCACCGTGACGCTGGCGGCGGCCGACGAGGCCGGCGGTAGCGGGGTGGCGAGCACCGAGTACCAGCTCGACGGGGCCACCACGTGGACCGCGTACACCGGGCCGGTGCCGGTCACCGGGGACGGCACCCACGAGGTGCGGTTCCGCTCGACGGACGCGGCCGGCAACGTGGAGGCGACGAAGAAGGTCGCCGTGAAGATCGACGCCACCGCGCCGGTCAGCTCGGCGTCGTTCGCCCCGGCCAACGACGACGGCTGGCACAACGGCACCGTCCCGGTGGTGATCACCTCCACCGACGCCGGTTCCGGGGTGAAGAAGCTGGAGTGGTCGCTCGACGGCGGCGCCTGGACGGCGTACACCACGCCGGTCGAGGTGACCGGGGACGGCACGCACGAGCTGCTGTACCGGGCCACCGACGCCGCCGGCAACATCGAGGCGCTGAAGTCGGCGGTCGTGAAGATCGACGGCACCAAGCCGACGCTGCTGGTCTCCGGCATCGCCGACGGCCAGCTCTACGGTGACAGCCAGGACGTCCGGATCTCGTGGCAGGCGGTCGACCCGACCTCCGGCATCAAGACGACCTCCGGCACGCTGGACGGTCGGGCGTACGCCAGCGGCACCCTGCAGGCGCTGTACGAGCTGCCGCTCGGCCTGCACGAGCTGACGGTGACCGCGACCGACAAGGCGGGTAACTCCACCACCTCGACGGTCCGGTTCTTCGTCACCACCTCGTTCCGGGACATGCAGAACCTGCTGGACCGGTTCAAGGCGACCGGACGACTCACCACCAAGGCGCACCGTCAGCTGTCCAACAAGCTGGACGCGGTGCGGGAGTCCGAGGCGGCGGGCAACGACAAGCGGGCGGTGCAGCAGTTGACCGCCTTCAAGGCGTTGGCCACCGACACCGGGGTGGTGACCGACACCGACGTGCGGGACGTGCTGGTCCGTGACGCCGACGCCATGATCGTCCGGCTCGGCGGCGCGGCCACCAAGGCCGGCGTCAAGGCGAACGACAACAAGTCGGTCGACGGGGCCGGTCGGCTCGGTGCCGACCCCACCCGGATCGCCGAGGGCGGTTCGCTGTAAGGAGCACCACGGGGCCGCTCCCACCGTCGACACCGACGGTGGGGGCGGCCCCTCCACATCGGAAGGGAGACGTCGATGCGTACCTTCAGAGCCCTCGCCGCCGCGCTGGTCGTGGCGGCCCTGGTGGCCCTGCCGGCGGGTCCGGCGGCGGCGCACGGCGGGAAGGTCAAGCTGACGGTGGCCGGTGACGGCGCCGGCGGGGTGACCGTGATGGCCGTGTACGCCGACGGGCACCGGCTGGACCAGCTGGTCCGGCTCACCCTGACCGCCGAGGGCGAGGGTGGCCGGACGGCCGGGCCGGTGCAGATCGAGCCGTCCGGGGAGGGACAGGGCTTCTACAGCAGTGGCCCGCTGCTCTCCCCCGGCGACTGGCGGGTGACGGTCAGCGCCCCCGCGCCGTACCGGAGCACGGCGACCGCCCAGGTGCAGGCCCGGGTGGCCCAGTCGCCGTCGCCGGTCGCCGCCGAACGCCCGGCCGCCGAAACGCGGGAGGCCGGAGCTGGCTGGTGGCGGTGGCCGGCCGGCGGGCTCGCCGTGGTGGTCGTCGCCGGGTCGGCGCTGCTGTGGTGGCGTCGCCGGACCCACCCCGGGCCCGGGGAGCCGGTCGGCCTGGACGGCTGAGCACCCCGTCACCGGTCGG
>NZ_MZMV01000084.1 GCF_002210435.1 Micromonospora wenchangensis | reverse complement strand
GGGGGGGGGGGATCAGTCGGCGTCGTCCGGCACGTACCGGGCGTTGCGGTCGACGGTGCGGTAGATGTCCATGCCGAGCGGGCGGCGGCGCTCCTCGGCGAGGTGACCGAGCAGGCCGGCGGTCCGGGCCAGCAGGGCGAAGCCGCGCAACAGGTCGATCGGCAGGCCGAGGTCGGCCAGCGCCGCGCCGCACACCCCCGCGCCGTTGAGCGGCAGGGTGCGGCCGAGCACCTGCGGGTGGACCCGGCCGATCGCCTCGAACAGCCGCAGGTGCGGCCCGCGCAGCCCCTCCTGCTCGGCGATCGTGATCAGCACCGGGGTACGCGGGTCGGTCTCCTTGTGCACCGGGTGGCCGAGCCCCGGCACCAGACGCCTGCCGGCGCGGGCGGCGCGGACCGCGTCCAGGGCGACGGCGTCCCAGCCGGCGTCGTCGGTGGGCGGGTCGGTGAGACCGGCGAGGGTGTCGGCGAGGAACCGGCCGCAGTCCTCGGTGACGCCGAGGAAGCGGGAGCCGCCACCGAGCAGGCCGGCGGCGATCGCGCCCTGCAACGCCTCCGGCGCGCTGAGGTACGTCAGCCGGGCGGCGATCGCGGTGGGGGTGAAGCCGTGGTCGGCCAGGGCCACCAGGACGGCCTCGAAGACGCGTACCTCGCCGGGGCCGGGGCGACGCCCGGCGACCAGCCAGAAGGCCAGTTCACCGAAGCCCACCCGGCCCATCAGGTCGCCGGCCAGGTCCTGACCGAGCAGTCGGATGGTGGTCGGGTCGGAGGTGCCGATCGAGGTCGGGAAGTCTAGCTGCCGGTCAGCCACGCGCGGATCTCCTCGCCGTGTTCGTCGAGCGCGGGCGGCGGGGCGCCGTACCGCGCGGGGGTGTCCGAAAGGGTGATCGGGTGCCGGATGCCGGGCACCGCGGCGGCGCCCTCGCCGACGGTGACCACCGGGTCCAGCCCGAGGCGTTCGGCGAGCGCGACCCCGCCGTCGATGGTGTTGATCGGGGCGCAGGGCACCCCGGCGGCCATCAGGTCGGTGAACCACTCGTCGCGGGTGCGCCGGCGCAGCCGCTCGACCAGCAGCGGGCGCAGTTCCTCCCGGTTGGCGGTGCGGTCCTGGTTGCGGGTGAACCGGGGGTCGTCGACGAGTTCCGGCAAGTCGAGCACCTGGCAGAGCTTGCGGAACTGCCCGTCGTTGCCGGCGATGACGATCAGCTCGCCGTCGGCGACGGGCAGTGGCTCGTACGGGAAGAGGCTGGGGTGGGCGTTGCCCATCCGGTAGGGCACCACCCCGCCCGCGACGTAGCCGCTGCTGTGGTTGACCAGCCCGGACAGCGCCGAGGAGAGCAGGTTGACCTCGACGTGCTGGCCGCGGCCGGAGTCGTGCCGGTGGTGCAGGGCGGCGAGGATGCCGATCGCGGCGTGCAGGCCGGCCATCACGTCGAACACGGAGATGCCGGCCCGGTAGGGCGGGCCGTCCGGATCGCCGGTGAGGCTCATCAGCCCGGAGATGGCCTGCACCATCAGGTCGTAGCCGGGGTAGGCCGCGCCCGCGCCGGTGCCGAATCCGCTGATCGAGGCGTAGACCACCCGGGGGTTGCCGGCGGCGACGGTGTCGTAGTCAAGCGCGAAGCGGCGCAGCCCGCCGGGCTTGAAGTTCTCGATCAGCACGTCGGCCCGGGCGGCCAGCCGGTGCGCCACGGCCAGGTCGTCGGGGTCGGTGAGGTCGAGCGCGATGGACCGCTTGTTGCGGTTGATGCCCAGGTAGTAGGTGGCCACGCCGTCGCGGACCGGGGGCATCCAGGTGCGGGTGTCGTCGCCGCCGGGCCCCTCCACCTTGATCACCTCGGCGCCGAGGTCGGCCAGCAGCATGGTGGCGTACGGCCCGGCGAGGATGCGGGAGAAGTCGGCCACCACGACGCCGTGCAGCGGACCGGTCCTGCTCGGTGTCTCCTCCGCCATGCCTCACCCCTCGCCTTGACCGTCTAGCGGACGACTGTCCGCCAGCTCAGTTTCCTGACGAGCCCGCCAGACGTCAACACCCCGAGGCGATTCCCGGGAAACTCCCAGCTCGACGCCGTTTGCAACGACCGGAAACAGTTCGGCAACTCGCCCTTGACATGACTGGTGACCGGTAACACACTGGCGAAACTTAATCTGACCGTACAGCGGACGATCGTCCGCAGACCTCGGAACGGGAGTGGCGGCGATGAGCGCGAACGAGGGGCGGACACCGGCGGCGGGCCGGCCGGTGGTCTTCCGCAACGGCCTGGTGCTGACCATGGACGACGCCCGCACGGTGCTCCCCCGCGCCGACGTGCTGGTCGTCGACGACCGGATCGCCGCCGTCGGCGTGGGACTGGACGTGCCCGAGGGCACCTGGGAGATCGACGCGGCCGGCGGCATCGTCATGCCCGGCATGATCGACACCCACCGGCACATGTGGCAGACCGCGATGCGCGGCTACGGTGCCGACTGGACACTCACCCAGTACTTCGTCTGGTACTACCTGGAATCCGGCAAGCTGTTCCGCCCCGAGGACGTCCACGCCGGCAACCTGCTCGCCGCCATCGAGGCGATCGACGCCGGGGTCACCACCACCGTGGACTGGTCACACGGCCTGCAGACCCCGCAGCACGCCGACGCCGCCGTCGACGCCCTGGAGGCGGTGCCGGGCCGGTTCGTGCTCGCCTACGGCAACCTGCAACAGGGACCGTGGGAGTGGGCCACCACCCCCGGGTTCCGCGACTTCGTCACCCGCCGCATCCACGGTCGCGGCGACCGGCTCGGCTTCCAGATGGCCTTCGACGTCACCGGCGACCCGGCCTTCCCCGAACGGGCCGCCTTCGAGGTGGCCCGGGACCTCGGCGTGCCGGTCACCACCCACGCCGGGGTCTGGGGGGCCACCAACGACGACGGCATCCGGCTGATGCACGAGCACGGGTTCATGACCGAGTCGACCGTCTACGTGCACGCCGCCACCCTCAACCGCGACTCGTACCACCGGATCGCGGCCACCGGCGGCTCGGTCTCGGTGTCCACCGAGAGCGAGCAGAGCGCCGGCCAGGGCTACCCGCCCACCTGGCAGCTACGCCAGCACGACATCCCGGTCTCGCTGTCCATGGACACCAGCGTCTGGTGGAGCGGCGACCTGTTCTCCGCGATGCGCGCCACGCTCAGCGCCGACCGCTCCCGCGAACACCTCGAGGCGCACGGTCGACAGGAGACCGTCACCCACTGCCACCTGCGCGCCGAGCAGGTGGTGGAGTGGGCCACCCGGGGCGGCGCCCGGGCGCTCGGCCTCGACCACCTCGTCGGCGCCCTCACCCCGGGCCGCCGGGCGGACGTGGTGCTGATCAAGAACGACCGGTCGCCGGTGATGTTCCCGATCCTGCACCCCTACGGCCACGTGGTGTTCCAGGCCCAACGCGGCGACGTGCACACCGTGCTGGTCGACGGCCGGGTGGTCAAGCACGAGCACCGGCTGGTCGACGTCGACCTCGCCGCCGCCCGCGCCGCGGTGGAACGCACCGTCGAACACCTCACCGGCACCATGGGCGTCGACGCCTGGGAGAAGGGGATGAACCCGGACGTCCCCGAGACGGCGGTGCTGGACAACCCGTACACCTACACCGAGTGGGACGCCGGCTCGGCGCAGTGGAAACATTAGCCATCCGACGCGCCCGGCGGGTGACCGCCCGCCGGGCCGGGGCAGGCAGCGGAGGGACTCCCGTGGGGCGCGAGGCCGGAACCGACTTCATCGAGGCGCTGGCACGCGGCCTCGACGTGCTGCGCTGCTTCCGTCCGGGCCAGCCGACGATGACGCTCAGCGAGATCGCCGCGGTGACCGGGCTGGCCCGCCCCACGGTGCGCCGCATCCTGCTCACCCTGGAGGAGTTGGGCTACGTGCGTGCCGCCGACCGGGGCTTCGCGCTCACCCCCCGGGTGCTGGAACTGGGCGTGGCGTACGTCAACTCGCTGAGCATCTGGGACGTCGCCCGGCCGCACATGCGCCACCTGGTCACCGAGACCGACGAGTCGACCTCGCTGGCCCAGCTCGACGGCAGCGACATCGTCTACGTGTCCCGGGTCGCGGTACCCAAGATCGTCACGCTCGCGGTGACCATCGGCACCCGGTTCCCGGCCGTGGCCACCTCGATGGGCAAGGTGCTGCTGGCCGCCCTCACCCCGGCCGAACTCACCGCCGTGCTGGCCGTGCCGAGCCGCTCCGGCATCGCCGCCCGCTGGCAGCCGGACCGCGACGAGCTGGACCGGGAACTGCGCGAGGTGCGGGCGCGCGGCTGGGCCCTGGCCGACCAGGACCTGGCCGCCGGCATCCGGTCGGTCGCCACCGGGGTACGCGACGGCGACGGCCGGGTGGTGGCCGCGCTCAACGTCACCGTGCACGCCGCCGAGACCTCCCTGGAACGGCTCACCGACGAACACCTGCCCCGCCTGCTGCGCACCGCCGCCGAGATCAGCCGGGACTGGGCCCGGCTGGACACCGTGCCGATGACCGTGCAGCGGCCCGCCACGGACCGTCCGGGCTGAGCCGTCGGTCGAGCCGTGTCGACGCGCGTCACCCGCAGCGGCACGGCCGGCCGGTGACGATCAGGCCGGCGGTGGGTGGGCCACGGCCGGCCGGCGGGCGGCGATGGCCGGGTAGACCTGCTCCACGATGGTCAGCAGGGTGGCGGTCAGCAGCAGGTGCACCTGGTCGCGGTCCAACGCGCCCCGCTGGAGCCACTCCCGGGCGGTCGAGGTGGCCAGCCCCCCGTACGCCCGGATCATGCCGCGCAGCTCGGCCCGGCAGGTCGTGGCGTCGGCCAGCCCCACCGCGACGAGCACGCTGTCCGCCGCTACCTCCTCGGCCTCGGTGAGCACCCGGGCGACGTCGGCGTCGTGGCCCATCCCGCCGGCGGTCACGGCGGCCAGCCAGGAGTCGCGGTGCCGGGAGACCACGTCGAGGAACCAGGTGACGCTGGCGTCGACCCGGGTGCGCAGGTCACCGTCGGGCAGCCGCTCGACGGCGACCCCGGGCACCGTCGCCATCACCCGCACGACCTCCAGGTAGAGCTGCTTCTTGGTGCCGAAGTAGTGGTTGATCAGGCCCCGGGCCACCCCGGCCTCGCGGGCGACGTCGGTGGTCGACACGTCCGCGTACGGGCGCGCGCCGAACAGCCGTACCGCGCAGGCGAGGATCTGCCCCCGCCGGGCGTCGGGCTCCAGCCGCCGTCGCCGGGGTTCGGTGTCAACGCTCATCCGCCGAACCCTATCGGCAGGTGGGCGCGGCGTGTCCCGGGTCGGCGGGCCGGTCCCGTCAGCCGGGCGGCGGGCGGGCTGCCGGTCGGCGGCGGGCGGGGTCGACACCGGACGATGATCAAGGATTGTTGACACGTCGCCAACAGGGCGTGAGGGTGGACCCATGCCGACGCCTGGACTCGACAGCTACACCCCGCCGTGGCACGCGCCCGAACACGACGACCTCGCCGACCTGGCCCGCGACTTCTTCACCCGGGAGGTGCTGCCGCACACCGAACGGCTGCTGACGCAGGGCCACCCGGACCGCGACCACTACCGGCGCGCCGGTGAGCTGGGCCTGCTCGGCCTCTCCGTGCCCGAGGAGTACGGCGGGGGCGGCGGCGGCTTCACCCACGAGGCGGTCCTGCTGCACGAACAGGCGCACGTCGGGGAGAGCACCCTCGGGCTGGCCGTGCACAGCGGCATCGTCACCGGCTACCTGGTCGCCTACGGCAGCGCCGAGCAGAAGCGGCGCTGGCTGCCCGGCCTGTGCCGGGGGGAACTGGTCGGGGCGATCGCGATGACCGAACCCGACGGCGGCTCCGACCTGCAGGCGATGCGGACCCGGGCCGTCCGCGACGGCGACGACTACCTGGTCACCGGGGCCAAGACGTTCATCAGCAACGGCGGCCTCGCCGACCTGGTCGTCCTGGCCGTCAAGACCGACCCGACGCAGGGCGCCGCCGGGATCTCCCTGCTGGTCTGCGAGGTCGGCGCGAACCCCGAGGGCTTCCGGCGGGGACGGCTGCTGTCCAAGATCGGGCTGCACGGCAACGACACCGCCGAGCTGTTCTTCGACGGGCTGCGGGTGCCGGCGGAGAACCTGCTCGGCGGGGCCGAAGGGCTCGGCTTCGGCCAGATGATGCGGCAACTGCCCCAGGAACGCCTGGTCATCGGCGTCGGCGCGGTGGCAGCGATGCAGCGGGCCGTCGAGCTGACCACCGCGTACGTCAAGGAACGCACCGCCTTCGGCAAACCGCTGATCGGCCACCAGAACACCCGGATGGTGCTGGCCGAGTGCGCCACCCGGACCCGGGTCAGCCGGGTGTTCCTCGACGACTGCATCGGCCGGCACGACCGGGGCGAGCTGGACGTGGCCACCGCGGCGATGGCGAAAGCCTGGCTCACCGAGGGGCAGTGCGAGATCGTCGACAGGTGCCTGCAACTGTTCGGCGGCTACGGCTACACCACCGAGTACCCGATCGCCCGGATGTACGCCGACGCCCGGGTGCAGAAGATCTACGGCGGCACCAACGAGATCATGAAGGAGCTGATCGCCCGTGCCCTCTGACCCCGACGCGCCCACCGGCGGACCGCTCGCCGGGGTACGGGTCGTGGAGCTGGCGAGCCTCGCCCCGGCCCCGTTCGGTTGCATGGTGCTGGCCGACCTCGGCGCGGACGTGGTACGCGTCGACCGGCCGGGCGGCGTCGGCCCGGGACGGCTGAGCGTCCCGACGACCGGCCCGCTGCACCGGGGGCGGCGGGTCACCGCGCTGGACCTGAAGACCCCCGCCGGGGTGGCCGACCTGCTGCGCCTGGTCGAACGGGCCGACGTGCTGGTCGAGGCGTACCGGCCGGGGGTGGCCGAGCGGCTCGGTTTCGGGCCGGAGACCTGCCGGGACCGCAACCCCCGGCTGGTGTACGCCCGGATGACCGGCTGGGGGCAGGACGGCCCGCTGGCCGCCCGCGCCGGGCACGACATCGACTACATCGCGCTGGCCGGCGCGCTGGAGCCGCTGGGCCGCCCCGGCCACCGCCCGCACGCCCCGCTGAACCTGCTCGGCGACTTCGCCGGGGGTGGGATGCTGCTCGCCACCGGGGTGCTGGCCGCGCTGCTGGAACGGGAACGCTCCGGCCTCGGGCAGGTGGTCGACGCCGCGATGGTCGACGGGTCGGCGCTGCTCACCGCGTTCCTGCACGGGATGCTCGGCGCGGGCCGGTGGAGCGCCCCCCGGGGCGGCAACCTGCTCGACGGCGGCGCACCGTTCTACGACACCTACCGCACCGCCGACGACCGGTTCGTGGCGGTGGGCGCGCTGGAGCCCGCGTTCTACGCCGCGCTGCTGACCGGCCTCGGCCTGGCCGACGACCCGACGCTGCCCGCCCAGTACGACCAGGCCGGCTGGCCGGAGCTGCGCCGCCGGTTCGCCGCCCGGTTCGCCGGACGCACCCGCGACGAGTGGACGGCGGTCTTCGCCGACCGCGACGCGTGCGTCACGCCGGTGCTCGCCCCCACCGAGGCGCACCACCACCCGCACAACGCCGCCCGGGGCACCTTCGTCGAGGTGGACGGCGAGGTGCAGCCGGCCCCCGCGCCCCGGTTCGCCCGGACCCCCGCGCCGCCGCCCCGACCCGCGCCGGACCCGGCCGAGCCGCTGGACGTCGCCACGGTCCTCGACACCTGGGCCCACCGACCGTGACCTGCCGACCCGGCCGGCCGGCGACCACCGGTCCGGCGTCCGACCGGGTGTGGCGGTGGGCGACCGGCGGGCAGGCGAGCCGGAGCGGCGACGGACCGGGGCCGGTCAGCCCACCGGGACGGCGGGAGCCGGGCGGGCGGGGGCGGCGGCCGGTAGCTGGCGGTCGTGCCACCGGCTGAGCAGGGCCAGCGAGGTGACCGCCCCGACCAGCGCGAGGAACATGTCCCACTGGGTGTCCCAGACGTCGCCCTGGGTGCCGAGGAAGTCGTCGGCGGCCGAGCCACCGGCCACCGAGGACCACCACTCGATCATCTCGAAGAAGGCGCTGAAGGCGAGGCAGGCGCAGACCACCAGCGGGGCGAGCCACCGGCTGCCGCGCAGCGGGGAGCGCCGGACCAGGATCTCGCGGACCAGGATCGCCGGGACGAAGCCCTGCACGAAGTGCCCGAGCCGGTCGTACGGGTTGCGGGACAGGTCGAGCGCGTCGCGTACCCAGTCGCCCAGCGGGACCCGCGCGTACGTCCAGTGGCCGCCGACGACGAGGACCAGCGCGTGCGCCGCCAGCAGGCAGCACAGCAGGGTGGTCAGCGGGAACCGCCGCCACACCAGCAGCACCACCGGCACGCCGACGAGCACCCAGACCGTCTCCAGCAGCCAGGTCAGCCGGTCGTACGGCCGGATGCCGGACAGCACCAGCGCCGCGACGACGAGACCCAGCAGCACCGGCGGGACGAGGGTACGGGCCCGGGTCACGGCGACCACCTGTTCGATGCGTGGGGGCCGCCCAGTCGCCGCCCGGCCGCCGACGATAACAGCGCCCGCACCCGGTCGCGGTCGCCGGGCCGGATGCTCCCCGCCGGCCCTGACCCGTCCGCTGCTGGCCCCCGGGCGGGGG
The DNA here is from genome assembly GCF_002210435.1 of Micromonospora wenchangensis. Taxonomy (GTDB): domain Bacteria; phylum Actinomycetota; class Actinomycetes; order Mycobacteriales; family Micromonosporaceae; genus Micromonospora; species Micromonospora wenchangensis. Next base: position 15,060 of record NZ_MZMV01000084.1, on the reverse strand, counting down.
CGTCGGCGGCGTGTCGGTGGCATGTCGGCGCGGTGTCAGCCGGCCGGCGCACGCTGGCCGGCATGACAGCTGAGTTGATGATCGAAGCCGAGGGCCTGGTCAAGACCTTCGGGTCCACCCGGGCGTTGCAGGGGGTGGACCTCGCCGTGCCCCGGGGCACCGTGCTCGGGGTGCTCGGCCCGAACGGGGCCGGCAAGACCACCGCCGTGCGCATCCTGTCCACGCTGCTGGTCCCGGACGCCGGCACCGCCCGGATCAACGGCCTCGACGTGGTACGCCAGGCCGAGCGGGTCCGGCAGTCCATCGGCCTCACCGGCCAGTACGCCTCGGTCGACGAGGACCTGACCGGGCGGCAGAACCTGGAACTGTTCGGGACGCTGCTGGAACTCGGCCGGGCCGGCGCGCGGCGGCGGGCGGCCGAACTGCTCGACTGGTTCGACCTGACCGCCGCCGCGAACCGGCCGGCCAAGACCTACTCCGGCGGGATGCGCCGCCGGCTGGACCTGGCCGCCAGCCTGGTCGGCTCACCGGACGTGATCTTCCTGGACGAGCCGACCACCGGCCTCGACCCGGCCAAACGCGAGGACATGTGGGACGTCGTCCGGTCGCTGGTGACCAACGGGGCGACCGTGCTGCTCACCACGCAGTACCTGGAGGAGGCCGACGCGCTGGCCGACGCCATCACGGTGATCGACCACGGCCGGGTCATCGCCCACGACACCCCGGACGGGCTCAAGCGGGTCGTCGGCGGGCAGACCCTGGAGGTACGGCCGACCGACCCGGCCAACCTGGCCCCGACGGCGGCGATCCTGTCCCGGGTGGGCTCCGGCGCGCAAGCCGACGAGATCCGCAGGGGCGTGCTCGCGGTGCCGGTCACCGACGACTCCGCGCTGACCGAGAGCGTCGCCCGGCTGGCCGCAGCCGGCATCGCGGTCACCGAACTCTCGCTGCACCTGCCCAGCCTCGACGAGGTCTTCTTCACCCTCACCGGCCGGACCGCGGCCGACGACGACACCACCCGTACGGAGGTCGCCGCATGAGCACCCTGACCGGCACCCCGCCCCGCACCGGGCCGAAGCTGTCCACGGTCGTGGCGCAGCCCCGGCCGCTGCGCCTGCTGCGGCACTCGCTGGCACTGGCCAAACGCAGCCTGATCAAGACCTGGCGCACCCCCGAGGCGTTGATCGACGTCACCCTGCAACCGGTGCTGTTCCTGGTCATCTTCGTGTACGTCTTCGGCGGCGCGGTCGCCGGATCCACCCACGACTACCTACAGTACCTGCTGCCGGGAATCCTGGCGCAGACCATCGCCACCGGGTGCATCGCGATCGGCGTCAACCTCAACACCGACATCGCCAAGGGCATCTTCGACAGGTTCCGTTCGCTGCCCGTCCCCCGGTCCGCACCGCTGGTCGGCGCGGTGTTCGGCGACGTGGTGCGGTACGTGATCGTGACCGTGTCGACGCTGGCGATCGGCTACCTGCTCGGCTTCCGGGTCGAGTCCGGCCCGGTGCAGGCCCTCGCCGGTTGCCTGCTCGCGGTGCTGTTCGCGCTCTGCCTGAGCTGGCTGCCGGTCTACGTCGGGATGAAGGTCCGCACGCCGGGCGCGGTGCAGGGGGTGATGTTCGCGCTGATCATGCCGTTGAGCTTCGCCTCCAACGTGTTCGTCGCCGCCGGCACCCTGCCGGGCTGGATGCAGGCGGTGGTGACGGTGAACCCGCTGACCCACCTGGTGACGGCGATGCGCGGACTGTTCCTCGGCACCCCGGTCGGCAACCACGTGTGGTGGACGCTGCTGTGGTGTGCCGGCTTCGTGGCGGTGTTCATGCCACTGGCGCTGCGCGCGTACCGTCGGCGGGTCTGATCCGGCCGAGCAGGTCGTCCATCAGCTCGCCGATGCGGGCGGCGGCCGCGGGGGCCGGCCGCGCCCGCCACCCGGCCAGCAACGGCTCCCGCCGCGCCTCGTCACCGAGGGCGGCGGTGAGCCGTTCCCCGATGCCCGACGGGAAGAACGCCGCCGAGTTGCTGCCCAGCCGGGTGCCGAGCGCGAACAGCTCCCGGGCGGTCCCGACGTCGTCGCGCCAGGCGGCGAGTTCGGCACCGCCCAACGCCCAGGTCCCGATCACCGGCAGGTCCCGCGACGACAGCGCCTCCGCGCCGGCGGTGGCCAGCAGCTCGGTGACGCGGAGGTCGACGTCGCGCCGGGCGGCCGGCCACACCTCGGCGATCCGCAGGCGCAGCACCGCCACCGCGACCCGCAGCACCACCCGGGGCTGCGGCGGCGGGCCGGTCCAGCCGGCCAGCGAGCGGACCACCGCGTCGGCGTGGTCGAGCGCCTCGGCGTGCCGCCCGCGCTGCCAGGCGAGGCGGGCCAACCCCAGGCCCGCCTGTGCGGTCTCCACCTCCTCCCCCCGGCCGGGGGTCGCCGTCTCGACCAACCGCCGCTCGGCCGCCGGGTCACCGCGCAGCGCGAGCTGCACGTCCAGCACCACCCGGGCGGCGCGGACGTCCTGGGTGGCACCGAGCAGCTCCATGTGCTGCACGCCGCGCGCCAGCCACTCGGTGGATCCGCCGTCGGCGGGGGTCAGGCCGTGCCCGACGATCTGCGCCGCCATCGCCATCCCCCAGTGGTCGCCGGCCGTCTCGAACCGACGGTAGGCCTGCTCGGCGTCGGCCACCGAAGCCGCCGGCAGACCCCCGCTGTCCCCGCTCGCCGCGCGGGCGAACAGGCCGAAGCCCTGCACGTACGGGTCGGGATGCTCGATCAGGGTGGTGGTGCCCGGCAGCGCCTGCTCCGGGTCGAGCTGGTCGAACGCCGGCAGCACCGAGGCGAGCACCGCGTGCCGGGAGGAGACCTCCCGGGGCCGCTCGGCCAGCAGCCGGCGCAGGGCCCGGCGGGCGAGCACGGCGAGCCGCAGCGGGCCGGTGATGCCGGCGTTGACCACCACCAGCAGGCACATCCAGGCCAGCCGGTCGGCGTCGGGCAACGACCGGCCGCTGGCCCGGCCGGAGACGATCGCCGAGCCGCGTCGCCGCTCGGGGGCGTCGAGGTGCAGCAGGCCCCGGGACCAGCCGGAGACCTCCAGGTGCATGCCCCGCACCGCCCACAGGTGGAACAGCGGGGTGGCGATGTCCACCACCGCCGGTTCGTCGTCGTGCCCGGCCGCCCACCGCAGGCCGGCGACGAGATTGTCCTGCTCGGCGGCGCACCGGTCGAACGCGTCGAGCTGGTCGGGACCGATGAACCGGTCGAGCAGCCCGACCGCCTGCCGCCGGGCCCAGCCGACCAGGCCGGCCATGGCCGGGGCACGGTCACCGGCGGCGTCGAGCCGGGCCTCGCCGTACTCGCGGACGGTCTCCAGCATCCGGTAGCGGGGTGGGCCGTCGCCCTCGACGAGGGTCAGCAGGGACTGTTCGACCAGCCGCGCCAGCCCACGCCGGACGTCGGGGAGGCCGGCGACGGCGGCGGCGAGGTCGGCGGTGAACGGGGCGGGGACCACCGCGACCCGCTGGAGCAGGTCCCGGTCGGCGGGGGCGAGCAGTTCCCGGCTCCAGTCGACCATCGCCCACAGGCTCGCGTGCCGTTCCGGCAGGCCGCGCAGCGCGGCGTCGAGCAGCGCGAACCGGTCGGTCAGCCCGGCGAGCACGTCGTCGATCGGCATGTGCCGCAGCCGGGCGGCGGCCAGTTCGAGGGCCAGCGGCAGGTTGTCCAGCCGGTGGCACAGGGCCAACGCCCGGTCGGTGTCCCAGGTGGGCACCGCACCCCCGGCACGGGCCCGGGACTCGACCAGCGCCACCGCGTCGGCGTCGGGCAGCACGGTCAACCGGTGCACCCGCTCCCCGGCCAGGCCCAGCGGCGCCCGGCTGGTCGCCAGCACGGCCACCTCCGGTGGGCTCACCGCGAGCAGGTCCGCGACGACCGCCGCCACCGGGTCCAGCAGGTGTTCACAGTTGTCCAGCACCACCAGGCCGTCGAGATCCGGCGCCAGGGCACGCAGCCGCTCCTGCGGGGTGAGCACCCGGCGGTCGAGGCCCAGGGTGCCGCCGGCCGTCGTGGTGTCCGCCCCGCCGAGGGTCGCCAGGACGGCGGGCAGCACCTCCTCGGCGGCCCGCAGGCCGGCCAGTTCGATCACCCGGGCCGGTCGTCCGGCCGCCACCGCCCGGCGTACCACCTCGGCGGCGAGCCGGGTCTTGCCCGCGCCGCCGGTGGCCACGACGGTCACCAGGGCCGCCTCGGTCAGCGCCGCCTCCACCGCCTCGACGTCGCGTTCCCGGCCGACGAGCGCGGTCACCGGCCGCCGCCACCCGGATGGCAGCGCGCTCCGGGTGGACGCGGCCGGCGACGCCGGGGCGGTCGGGGCGGTCAACTCGCCCCGCAGCAGCGCCAGGTGGACCTGGCTGATCAGCGGTGACGGATCGGTGCCGTAGCGGTCGGCCAGTTCGGTGCGCAGCCGCGCGACCACCTCCAGGGCCTCGGCGTCGCGCCCCTGGGCGGCGAGCATCCGGACCAGCAGGGCGGCCGACGGCTCGTCCGGCGGGGTCCGCGCGACGAGCCGCCGCAGGTCGCCGTCGTCGTACGGGCCGGGGCCGGTCAGTGCCGCCTCGGCGCGCAACGCGACGACGTCGGCGAACAGCCGGCCGGTCGCCCCGGTGCCACACTCCGGGACCTCGGGGAACAGCGCCCGGGCCGCGTCGGCGGCGTCCCGGGCGGCCGGCCCGGCACCGCCGCGCAGGGCGGCCCGACCCCGTTCCAGCAGCGACCGGGCCCGGACCGCGTCGACGGTGACCTGCTCGGCGGGCAACCGGTAGCCACCCGGGACGGCGACCACCGGCAGTCCGAGCCGGCGTACCCGGGAGACCAGGGCCTGCACCGCGCCGGTCGCGTCGTCCGGCGGCGTGCCGTCCCACACCGCGTCCACCAGCAGCGGGGTCGAGACCGCCCGGCCCCGCGCGTCGACCAGGGTGCGGATCACGGCGGCGAGCCGTTCACCCCGGACCGGCCGGCCGTCGACGGCGAGCGGGCCGAGGATGCTGATCTGCACGGGTCCAGCATCCCCCACCGGCGCATCCCGCCGACGCCGTCCCCCGGTTCAGCGGCGGGTCCGCCGCGCCCGGACGACCCCGACCAGGCCCGCCAGCAGCAGACCGGCGCCGATCACCCCGACCCCCAGCAGCAGCGACCGGGTTCCCCCGACGTCGGTCCGGGAGCCGCCGTCGGGGGTCGCGCCCGGGGACGCCGCCGCCGGCGCGCCGGTGGACGCCGTCGGGGCGGGCGGGGACGACGCGGCAGGCGTGGGGGGCGACGGGGCCGACGGGAGGGCGTAGCGCAGCACCGTCGGCAGGGTGCCCGGGGGCTGCCCGGCGGTCTCGGAGACGGTGAGCAGGAAGCGGCCGTCCCGGCTGTAGCTGACCGACTCGCCCTGCGGCTCGTCGGGCAGCGGCACGGTCCGGGGCGTGCCGCCGGTCAGCGCGGCCACCACGTCGCCGTCGGTCACCTCGTACTCGAAGGCGTCGGCGTAGGTGCGCAGCACCACCCGGCGGCCGTCCGGTGCGGTGGCCCCGCCGGTGACCAGCCGGCGGCCGAAGAACGAGTACGGGTTCGGGGTCGTGGTGAGCGGCAACCGGACCTGCCCGGCCAGCGTCAACGGCACCGTCGCGCCGGCCCGCAGCGGCCCGGCCGGCAGGTAGACGCCGGCGCTGCCGCCCTGCTTGGTCACCACCACCGGCCGGCCGGCCCCGTCGAGCAGCAGCGCCTCCGCGTCGTGCGCCCCGTCGGGGTACGTCAGGCGGTGCAGCACCGGCCGGCGGGCCCCGGGTGACAGCTTCCACAGCGCCACCGTCGACCGGGTCCGGTCGTTGTCGCCGATGTCGGCGACCCACACCGTGCCGTCCGCGCCGACCGCCAGGTCCTCGGTGTCGCGGGGCCGCGACGGGTAGGCCACCGTACGCACCACCGCGCACCGGGCGTCGAGGAAGAAGATGCGCCGCCGGGACGCCTCGTCGGCACCGTCGTTGACCATCACGAACCCGGAGTCGGTGGCGACCATGCCGGAGATCTCGGTCAGCCGCCCGTCGCGGACCCGGCACACCGTGGCCGGTGCCGCCGCGCGGGCCGGGTCGGGGACGGCCACCGTCGCCGTACCGACGACGAGCAGCGTGGTGAGCAGCGTCGACACGCGGGTGGCCGTCCGCCGCGTCATCGACCCTCCCCCGCCGTGGCCGGCGACGCCCGCCGCCGACGACCCGAGCACAGGAGCTTGCCGGTCGCCGTACGCCGGCGTCAATGCCGCCACCGGGCCGGGCACTGAGGTGTACGCCACCGCGTCGCGGCCGGATACGGGCCGGTGCGGCCGGCGGCCGGTGACTAGCCTGGGCCGGTGCCTCCACGCCTGCCCCACCCGGACCCGGGCACGCCGGACACGGCGGGGCCGCTGCGGTACATCTGGTGGCTGGTCCGCTGCCAGCCGTGGCGGGTGCTGCGCGGGTCGCTGTTCGGCACGGTCTGGATGGTGGGGCTGTCGGTGCGGCCGTTCCTGGTCGCCCGCGCCGTCGACGACGGGCTGCGGACCGGCGACACCGTCGCGTTGCTCGGCTGGGTCGCCGCGATCGTGGTCGCCGGGGCCGCGCTGGCGTGGGCGGGCATCATGCGGCACCGGACCATGACGTTCATCCGCGAGGACGCCAGCGCCCGCTCGGCGGCCGTGCTGCTGCGGCAGCTCGCCCGGGTCGGCGCGGTGCTGCCCCGGCGGCTCGCCGCCGGTGACGTCGCCACCGTCGGCGGGTACGACATCGTGCGCACCTCGCAGGTGCTCACCCTGACCGGCCCGGGGGTGGGCGCGGTGCTGGCGTACGCGGTCGCGGCCGTGGTGCTCTGGTCGATCGACCCGGTGCTGGCGCTGGTGACGCTGCTCGGGGTGCCGGTGGTCGCGTTGGTGGTCGGCCCGCTGCTGCGCCGGCTGGAGCGGGCCGAGGCGGTCTACCGGCAGCAGCAGGGCGAGCTGACCACCCGGGCCGACGACATCGTGGCCGGCCTGCGGGTGCTCGCCGGGGTGGGGGGCCGGCACCTGTTCGCCCGCCGGTACGCCGCCCGGTCGCAACGGCTGCGGGCCGAGGGCTACCGGGTGGGTGCGGTGCTCAGCTGGGTCGACGCGCTGACCGCCGTCATCCCCGGGGTGTTCCTCGCCGTGGTGGTGTGGCTGGCCGCCCGCACGGCCGTGGCGGGCGGGATCACCGTCGGGCAACTGGTGGCCGTCTACGGCTACGTGGCGGTGCTCATCGTGCCGGTCTGGTTCCTGCTGGAGGGCAGCTACCAGTTGATCCAGGGCCGGGTCGCCGCCCGGCGGATCGTCGACCTGCTCCGGCTCGCCCCCGACCCGGTGGGCGGCCCGGCGACCCGGCCCGCCCCGGCCGGGCCGGCCCCGCTGCACGACCCGGACAGCGGGCTGACCGTCCCGGTGGGCCGGTTGGTCGGCGTCGCCGCCGACGACCCGGCCGACGCGGCGGCCCTGGCCGACCGGCTGGGCCGGTACGTCACCGGCGCGGTCACCTGGGGCGGGGTTGCGTTGACGGCAGTCGACCTCGACGAGGTGCGCTGCCGCATCCTCGTCGCCGACCACGACGGGTACCTCTTCGCCGGGACGCTGCGGCAGATCCTCGCCGGCCCGCACGGCACCGTCGACGACGCCCGGATCGACGCGGCGCTGCACGTGGCGTCGGCCCGCGACGTCGTCGAGGGGCTCCCCGACGGCCTCGACGCCCCGCTCGGTGACCGGGCCCGTACCCTCTCCGGCGGTCAGCGGCAGCGGGTCCGGTTGGCCCGTGCCCTGCTCGCCGACCCGGAGGTGCTGATCCTGGTCGACCCGACGTCGGCGGTGGACGCGCACACCGAGGCCCGGGTGGCGCAGCGCCTGCGGCAGGCCCGTGCGGGTCGCACGACGGTGCTGGTGAGCACCTCACCGGTGCTGCTCGGGCACGCCGACACCGTCGCCCACCTGCGCGGCGGCCGGATCACCGGCACCGGGACACACGCCGCGCTGCTGGCCGCCGACCCGGACTACCGGCGGCTGGTCTGGCGGACCAGCGGCACCGACGACGCGCCGGTCGGGCGGGCCGGACGGTGACGAAGCTCCCGGTCGCGGGCCCGGCGGTGGTCCGGCGGGCCGCCCGCGACATGCTCGCCGGCGACCGGTGGGCGGTCGCCGGGGTGCTGGCGTTGCACAGCGCCGCCGCCCTCGCCGGGCTGGCCGCGCCATGGCTGATCGGGCGGATCGTCGACCAGGTCACGGCCGGCGCCGGGGCGGGCGCGGTGGACCGGTCGGCGCTGGCCATCGGTGGCTGCGTGCTGGTGCAGGGGTTGCTCGCCCGCTACGCCCAGTACGCCGGGCACCGGTTCGGCGAGCGGGCGGTGGCCCGGCTCCGTGAGGACTTCGTGACCCGCCTGCTCGGCCTGCCCGTCTCGGTGGTCGAGCACGCCGGCACCGGTGACCTGGCCACCCGGAGTTCGGTGGACGTGTCCACGGTGGGCACCATGCTGCGCGACGTGGTGCCGGTGGTGGTCATCGCGGGGACCCAGTTGACGCTGCTGTTCGGCGCGGTGTTCCTGCTGGACCCGCTGCTCGGCCTGGTCGCGCTCGCCGGGCTCCCGTCGATCGCGGTGGTGGTGCGCTGGTACCTGCGCCGGGCCGCCCCTGCCTACCTGGCCGAGGGGGCGGCGACGGCGGAGCTGACCGAGGCGCTCACCACGACCGCCGAGGGTGCCCGCACCGTGGAGGCGCTGCGGTTGGGCGGCGACCGGGTCGCCCACGGCACCGCCCGGATCGGCGCGGTGTGGACCACCCGGCGGGCCACCCTCGCCCTGCGGTCGGTGTTCTTCCCGGTGGTGGAGGGCAGTTATCCGATCCCGATCGCCGCCGTGCTGCTCACCGGGGGTGTCCTGCTGTCGCGGGGGCGGGTCAGCCTGGGCGAGGTGGTCGCCGCCGCGCTCTACCTGCAACAGGCGGTCGACCCGCTGGACCGGCTGTTGCTGTGGGTGGAGCAGGCGCAGCGCGGCGTCGCCTCGTACGCCCGGGTGCTCGGGGTGGGGCAGGTGCCGCCGGAGCCCCGGGGCCGGGCGGCCCTGCCCACCGGGCGGGTGGTGCAGGTGCGCGGGGCGACGTTCCGGTACGCGGACGGCCCGCAGGTGCTGCACGGCATCGACCTGACGGTCGCGGCGGGGGAACGGCTGGCCGTGGTCGGCCCGTCCGGGGCGGGCAAGTCCACCCTGGCCCGGTTGCTCGCCGGCATCGACGTGCCCGCCCGGGGGATGGTGAGCCTCGGCGGGGTCGCGGTCACCGACCTTGACCCGGCAGAGCGCCGCCGCCGGATCGCCCTGGTCACCCAGGAGCACCACGTCTTCCTCGGTACGCTGCGGGACAATCTGGCGTTCGCCGCGCCGGGCGGCACCGACGCGCAGTTGCGGGCGGCCCTGGAGGCGGTGGGGGCCGACTGGTACGCCGACCTGCCGGACGGTCTCGACACCCCGCTCGGGGCCGGGGTGCGGGACCTGGGCCCGGCCGAGGCCCAGCAGTTGGCGCTGGCCCGGCTCGTGCTGGCCGACCCGGACATCCTGATCCTCGACGAGGCGACCGCCGCGTTGGACCCGACGACCGCCCGGCGCACCGAGCGGGCGCTCGGTGCGGTGCTGGCCGGCCGGACGGTGATCGCCATCGCGCACCGGCTCAACACCGCGCACGACGCCGACCGGGTGGCGGTGCTGGAGGACGGCCGGATCACCGAGATCGGCCGGCACGACGACCTGGTCGCCGCCGACGGCGTCTACGCCTCCCTCTGGCGCTCCTGGCACGGCCACTGACCGGCCACCGCCACTTCGAAAGGTTTCCCCGCCGACGTAGCCCGTGGGCAGGGATTCGACGCGCATGACCACTTGAAGTTTCCGAAAGGTTTCCGTAAAGTCATCGTGGTCGATGTGGTGGACGGTGGCCCCCGTCGTCGGCAGGCAGGTCCGGGCGGCAACGCCCGTCCCCCGCCCGGACCTGCCACCACCCCCGTCGTCGCGCGACGTAAAGCCGTTGTCGTCCCCGGCGGAGGTCGCTACGGTGCCGGGATGCTCCCGCGACACCTGACGTTGACCCTGGACGCGCGGCACCCCACCCGACTGGCCCGGTTCTGGGCCGACCTGCTCGGCCAGGACACCGTCGCCGACGGCACCGACGGCGTCCGCCTGCCCGGCACCGACACCCGACCCGACCTGCGGTTCGTGCCGGGCCAGCCGCACCGCACCGGACCCCACCGGATGCACCTGCACCTGACCAGCGACAGCGCCGACGACCAGCGGCGACAGGTCGCACGGGCGATCGCCCTCGGCGGCAGCCACCTCGACGTCGGGCAGCTCCCCGAGGAGACGCACGTCGTGCTGGCCGACCCCGAGGGCAACGAGTTCTGCGTCATCGGGCCGGGCAACACCTTCCTCGCCGGATGCGGCCGGCTCGGGGAGGTCGCCTGCGACGGCACCCGCGAGGTCGGCCTCTTCTGGAGCCGGGCGCTGGGCTGGCCGCTGGTGTGGGACCAGGACCAGGAGACCGCCGTCCAGGCCCCGCGCGGCGGCACGAAGGTCGCCTGGGGCGGACCGCCCGTCGCCCCGCAGCGGGGCCGCGACCCGCAGCGGTTCGACCTCGCCGCCGCCGGCACCGACCCCCAGACGGAGGTCGCCCGGTTGGTCGCCCTCGGGGCCACCCGGCTCGACGCCACCGCCGCCGGGGTCGTCCTGCTGGCCGACCCGGACGGCAACACGTTCGGGGTGACCACAGGCTGAGCCCCACCCCGGGGGCGGATCCGCCCGCCTACCGGGGCGTGGCCGCCTCCCGCAGCCCGTCGTACAGGGCACGCGCCACGGCGGCCGGGACGTAGCCGGCGCGGGCACTGTCCACGTACACCACCCGGTAGCCGTCGGCGGTGTGCAGCGTGCCGCCGCCGTCGAGCAGCCGCCGCTGGTTCGCCGCGGACAGGTTCTGCCCCGGGTTGGCCACCAGCCACCGCCGCGCCGGATCGCCCCGGAACGCCTCGCGCAGACCCGGCAGCAGCGACAGGTAGCGATCGCCGCCAGGCGGCTCGGGCGCGGTCACCGGATAGACGGTGACCACGTTCTTGCCGGCCGCCGCCCGGACCAGCGGGGAGTCGGTGACCAGGCGCGCGTACGCCGCCCGGGACATCATCACCTTCAGCATCACCAGCGCGAACCCGGCCTGCCGGGTGCCCAGGTAACTCTTGACCGTCTCGTTGTCAGGGACCAGCCGCCCGAACGGCTCCCGGGCGCCGGCCAGCGGCACCGTGTCCAGGGTCTCGTCGTTGCCGACCAGCGGGTCCAGCAGGTACCCCTCGCCGCCCGGGTCGGCCGGCAACGCCGCCCGCAGGTCGGGGTGCCCGTTGCTCCCGGCCCAGGCGAGGAAGGCCACCAACTCGGTGCGCATCGCCACCCGCGCCCGGGCCACCGCCGCCTCGTCGGTGGTCGTGGTGTTCGTCGGGGTGAACCGGAAGGCGCTCGGGTACCCGGCCAGCCGGTCGACCAGGACGTCGGCGGCCGGCAGACCACCCGTCGGCGGCGAGCCGGTCGTGGGCGTCGACGGCCCGGCAGCCGACGGTCGGGGGTCGCCGGGCCCGCCACAGCCGACCAGCATTCCGCCCAGGGTGAGCCCCGCCAGCCCCAGCAGCCGGCGGCGGCTCGGCCCGGTCACGACCCGTCCCCGAGCTGACGGCGCAGCAGGGCGGCGTACGCGGCCTCGGCGATCAGCTGGCAGCGTCGGCGGGACACCCCGAGGGCGGACCCGGCGGTGAGGATCGCGTCGCGGACCGCCTCGGCCTGGGCCAGCACCTCCGGGGCGACCACCACGTCGGTACGGCGGGAGCGCGGTCGCCACCGTCGCCACAGGCGACGCCAGCCCCGCTCGGCGGCGGGGGCCAGCACCTGGGTCAGCGCCGCCGCCAGCACCGGGTAGACCACCGTCACGAGCAGGCCGTCGTCCAGCCCGACACCGATCCGTCCACCGTGCCACCGCCCGCCCCGCCCCGGTGTCCCCAGCTCACCGGCGAGCCAGGCGGCGGTCACCTCGGGCAGCAGCGCCGACTCCTGCGGCGCGGCGGCCAGCACCACCTCCCGCGCGAGGTCGCTGAGCAGCATCGGCCCCGGCCGGGCCGTCAGATCCGTCATGGTGCACCGCCGATCGGTCGCAGGGTCGGTAGGTCGATGGTGGAGGGTCACCGCCAGCGGGTCGGGTGCCGGCGGGTCACGGTCAGGAATCGAGGGCGTGCACGACCAGACGGGCACCGACCACCGCCAGGTCGTCCAGGAGCAGTCGCTCCTTCGGCTCCAACTGGTCGCGGAACGGGATGCCGAGGGCGATCTCGGCGGACAGCACGGTGCGCCCCACCGCGACGACGACCCGCGTCCCAGCGGCGACGGCGGGCAACCCGCCCAGCGTCGACGAGTCGGTGATCCTGACCCGCAGGCTGTCGTACGGCAGGTCGGCGCGGGGCATGGCCACCGTCCACCGGTGCGCGACGCCACCGTCGGCCAGCGCCGACGGGTACGACCAGCGGGGGCAGGCGGTGACGGCCTGCCGGGCCGCCGCGAGCACCCGGGCCGCCGCGTCGGCCGACGGGTACGACGTCAGCCGCAGCTGGAAGGTCGCGCCCAGCGGTGGCAACGTGGTGGCCGGCACCGCCAGCACGACCGTGCCCTCGGCCGACGCCGGCCGGGCCCGCTCGGCGCGGGCATCGGCGGCGAACCGGTCGGCGCAGGCCGACGGCCGCACCCCCGCCGGGTCGATCGCCCCGAACGGGCTGAGCCCCGGCGCGGGAGTCCAGTCCACCGGCAGGCTGCGTCGCGCCTCGGCCAGGGCGGCGTCTACCGCGGCCCGGTCCAGCGGCCGGCCCGGATCCCGGGCGGCCGGTCGGGGGCGTCCGTCGTCCGGCGCGGCGGGTTCCACCCGGGCCGACCGCAGCAGATCCCAGTCACCGGCCCGCCCGGTCACCGGCGCGGTCCAACCCGCCGCCACCCCACCAACCACCGCCACGGCCACCAGGGCCGCGAGCACCGGTGGCGGCCAGGACGCCCGGGGGCCGTGGCGGCGCGCCGGCCGGCGGCGGACCCGCGCCCACCACCCGGTCCACAGCTCACGCAGGAGCAGCACCGGGGGCGACGCGACCACCAGCGCGGCGAGCAGCAGCCACGCCGGCCGTTCGAGGAAGGCGAGCAGGTGCGCCGGTGCCGGCCCGGCCCCGCCGACGACGTCCCGGGCGAACTGGACGGTCCCGGCGACGACGGTGACCCCGGCCCCGGCCGTCCAGGCCACGGCGGTGCCCCGGACCCCCCGGGCGAGCAGCACCACCGACGCGACCCACCAGCCGGCCGACGCGCACAGCCACCAGCGGAGGAACAGCAGGAAGAAGGCGTCCCCACCGGCGGTCCGGCCGGCGACCAGGTCGGTCGCGGCGAGGCCGGCGACGACCGCCGTACCGCCGGTCAGCAGGATCAGCGCGACCAGCCGCCGGGGACCGGCGACGACCGGCGACGGCCCGGGTGCCGCGTCCGGCGGGGACGCCGCCGGACGCGGTGGCCGGCGGGGACGGGTCGGCCGGCATACCAGCAGCAGGGCGGCCAGCGGCACCGCCGGTAGGGCCACCCGGGCGGCGAGACCGGGGGTGCTCCACAGGGCCCGGTCGATCGGCCCGCTGTGCCAGGCCCAGTGGCCGAACACCAGCAGGGTGGCGGTGGTCAGGACCGCCGTCAGCAGGACCGCCACCGCGAGCACCGTGGCCACCAGGGTCGCCCTGCGGCGTATCCCCGACGGCACCCGCGCCACCGCCTCGGCGAACCCGACGGCCACCGCGCCGACCCCGACCAGCACCGGCAGCAGCGCGGCGAACGCACCGAGGTGGAAGCCGGCGAGGAACACCCCGTACACCGGGCTGGTCGCCCCGTAGCCGGGCAGGAGGTATCCGCCGGCCAGCCCGAGCCCGGAGCCGAGCATCCGGGACCACCGCCGACGTACCGACGCGGGGCGGCGGGACCACAGCGGCACCACGACCACGGCCCAGCACAGGGCCGCGGCGGCCACCGCGACGTCACCGGCGTCGCCCGGCGGGACCGGGCCGACCCCGTGCGTCAGCAGCCGCAGCAGCGACTGGAAGCCGAACATCGCCACCAGGCCGGCCACCACCGCGACGGTGAAGCCGTCCTCCCAGCGCGGTTCCCGGTCGAGCGCCCGGACCCGCTGCGCGTCCGTCGGGTGGCGGGCCAGCCAGCGGCCCGGCCGCCACCACCGCGCCCGACGGGGCGGGTCGTCGTCACCACCGGCGGCGGCCAGGGCGTCGCGCAGGTCGGCGTGGTCGACCGCGAACCGGTCGGCGGCGTGCTCACGGCGGCGCAGCACCGCCGCCCGCGCCAGCAGCGTCCCGGCCGCGAACAGCGCGGTGACCGGCAGGGTCAGCGCGTAGTACCGGGTCGCCGGCCCCGGGTCCACCAGCACCGGCGTCACCACCAGCACCAGGACCGGCAGGATGAGCCCACCGGTCCACCGGGTCGCCGACGCCCACGCCACGTCCCGGGCCCGGACGTGCGCCAACTCGTGCAGCAGCACCAGGTCGAGCAGGTCCGGGCGGCCGTACGCGTGGGCCACCGGCACCACCACCAGCGGCCGGCCGAACGGCACCGCCGTGGTGTACGCCTGCCGGACGCCGACCGGCGCGACGACGAGTTGGGGCCGACGCCGGTCGAGCCCCAGCGTGTCGCACCAGTGCTCGAAGCGTTCCCGCACCACGGCGACACCCCGCTCACCGGCCGGGCGACGGCGGACCCGACGCCGCACGGCGTGGCGCGCGGACAGGCCGTCGAGCAGCACGGCCACCCCGGCGAGGCCGAGCACCCCCACCGCCCCGCCGAGCTGGGCCAACCCCCGGACCAGCTCGAAACCCGTGGCGCACCGGTCGTACCGCGCCCCCCGACCGAGCAGCCGGGCGGCCTGCCCGCCGTCCGGCGGGAGGTCGTCGAGTGCCGCGCACGCCTGG
>NZ_MZMV01000083.1 GCF_002210435.1 Micromonospora wenchangensis | reverse complement strand
GCCGGCCCCACGGTGTTCAGCGGCCGACCGGTACTGGTTCGGCGGCCGGCACGGGCGTCTCGTCGCTCGACGCGGCGCGGGTGGCCAGCAGCGGTCCGGCCATCGCGGTGGTCACCAGGGCCATGACGACCATCATGGTGAACATCTGTCCGTCGAGGACGCCGAGGGAGACGCCGATGTTGAGCACGATCAGCTCGGTCAGCCCCCGGGTGTTCATGAGCACGCCCAGCCGGCGTGCCTGCGGCCAGGACAGGCCGAACGCGCGTGCGGGCAGGGCCGCGCCGGCCATCTTGCCGACGCAGGCGACCAGGACGATGGCGGTGAGTTCGAGCAGGTTGGTCAGGCTCAGCGCGGCGATGTCGACGCTCAGCCCGGTGACGATGAAGAAGACCGGCAGCAGGACCAGGCCGATGTTCTCGAAGGGCACCCGGACGTGCTTGATCAGCGCCTCGGCGGGCTGGCGGGGCATGACGAACCCGAACGCGAAGGCCCCGAAGATGGCGTGGATGCCGATCCAGGTGGTCGCGTAGGAGGACAGGAAGACGCCGGCGGCGGTGATGGCGGCGAGCTGGTAGGTGTTGGGGCCCACCCGGCGGATCAGGGCGGCGAGGCCGGGGCGGACGGCGAAGGCCATCACGGCGACGTAGCCGGCGGACATGAGGACCACCTGGGCCAGGTCGGTGGCGTCGCGGGCGGTGGCGACGGCGGCGACCACCGCCAGGATGCACCAGGCCAGCACGTCGTCGATGGCGGCGCTGGCCAGCGCCAGCACCCCGACCCGGGTGTGGTTGAGCCGGCGGTCGCGCAGGATGCGGGCCAGCACGGGGAACGCGGTGATGGCCATGGCGGCGCCGAGGAAGAGGGCGAACGCCAGGAACGGCACGGGTTTGCCGGCGATCGTGGCGTGCCGGGGGTAGATGAGGTTGGCCAGGCCGACGCCGAGGGTGAAGGCGAGGGCGATGGAGCACACCGACACCGACAGGGTGAGGCTCTTGTGCCGGGAGACCATGCGCCTGTCGAACTCCCACCCGATGAGGAACATGAACAGCAGGAGGCCGACCTGCGAGATGGCCGACAGGTACGGTCGGGCGGCGGCGGGGAAGAGCACGGCGGTCAGGTCGCCGGGGAGCAGGCCGAGCAGACTGGGCCCCAGCGCGATGCCGGCGACGATCTCGCCGATCACCACGGGCTGCCCGAGCCGCCTGGCGATTCCGCCGAACAGGTGGGCTACCAGCAGGACGAGGGCGATGTCGGCCATCACGATTGCCACGGTGAGTTCGGCCGGGGTGGCTACGGACTTCATGAGATCTCCGGATCTGAGCGGGAGAGGGCTGGTCCGCCGGCCGGCGCCGTCAATGCGGGGCCCGGGCGGGTCACCGACCGTAGCAGCGGATTCTGCCGCCCGACATGTCCATGTCCGGCGGATCGGGGGTGCCATTTGTCGGCCCGGTCGCGGTGTGCGGGGCGTTGGTGGGAAACGCGACCGGTGGGTGTGTCACCGCCGTTTACGGCCGGCTCTCCGCATCGTCACCGGGTTGAATACGGAAAGCTGACTCGTAACTGACGGGTCAGGTTGCCGACACCGGATGGTTAACGCGAAATGATGCATTCCGGCGATCCGTTCCGATGATGGGCGTCTATAACCGGGCTTTTCCGAGGGCATTTCGTCACATGGCGTGACGGTGTGCTCACGGCGTGACATCAATGCTGGGCAGCGGGCTGCCCAGTGGCACTGTCTGCGGCCGAAAAATGGCTCTGGTTGCCCCGCAACCGGTGGGTTAGCCTTCCTGACGTTCCGTCCCTCCGGCGACACAGAGAGTGCAAACATGACACCTTCGTCAGCCCTCGGCGGTCATTGCGGTCGGTCCGGGGCGGCCCTGTCCGGTACGCAGCGGGGGCGGGTCGAGAGGTGACCAGACTGCTGCATGTCAAGGCCACTCCGACCGGCCCGCGAAGCCGCTCCGCCGCCGTGGCCGAGGCGTTTGTCGACGCATTCCTCGAGTGCCACCCGCAGGCGACACTCGACGTGCTGGACCTTTCCGCGACCACCCTGCCCCCGGTGGGGGCGGTCGCGGTGGCGGCCAAGAAAAACGCCATCTCCGGCACGACCGGCTCCGCCGATGAGGCGATGTCGTGGCAACAGACCCGGGACCTCGTCCGCCGGTTCACCGATGCTGACCACTATCTGTTTTCCGTGCCGATGTGGAACTTCGGAATCCCCTACCTGCTCAAGCACTTCATCGATATCGTCACCCAGCCGGGGCTGACGTTCCGCCTCGATCCGCGACACGGTTACCAGGGCCTGCTCACCGGCCGCCGGGCCTGTGTCGTCTACACCAGCGGCGTCTACACCCCCGGGTGCCCGCCGGAGTTCGGCGTCGACTTCCAGTCGGCGTACCTCAACTACTGGCTGCGCACCATCGGCGTCGACCCGGTGATCGAGGTCGCGCTGCGGCCCACCGACTTCACCGGTTCCCTGGCTGCGGACCTCGACCGCGCCCGCGAGGACGCGCGCAAGGCCGCCCACACCATCTGACCACACCGCCGGCCGACTGCCCGTCGGCCCGTGCCACAGGAGGGAAGAAGCATGTCCGTCTGGTTCGTCACCGGCGCCTCACGGGGCTTCGGCCTGGAGATCGTCCGGCAGTTGCTGGAGCGTGGCGAACAGGTCGTCGCCACGGCGCGCAACACCAGCAGCCTGGCCGAGCTGTCCTACCCCGACCGGCTGCTCGTGGTCCCGCTCGACGTCACCGACCAGTCCCAGGCCGACCGGGCGGTGCTCGCCGCGGTGGAGAGCTTCGGCGGCATCGACGTGCTGGTCAACAACGCCGGCCGGGGCCTGCTCGGGGCCGTCGAGGAGGCCACCGACGCCGAGACCCGGGCGGTGTTCGACACCAACGTGTTCGGCCTGTTGAACGTCACCCGCAGCGTGCTGCCGGTGCTGCGACGGCAGCGCCGGGGCCGGATCATCAACATCAGTTCGGTCCTCGGCTTCAGCGCCAAGATGGGCTGGGGCGTCTACGCGGCGACGAAGTTCGCGGTGGAGGGGCTCAGCGAGGCGCTGCGGGTGGAACTGGAGCCGGTCGGCGTCCAGGTGTGCCTGGTGGAGCCCGGCCTGTTCCGGACCGACTTCCTCGACCCCTCCTCGCTGCACTTCGCCGGCCGCGAGTTCCCGGAGTACGCCGAGACCTCCGGGCGGGTCCGCGCCTGGTCGGTCGGGCAGAACCACGCGCAGGCCGGCGACCCCGCGCGGGCGGCGGCGGCCATCATCGACCTCGGCCGCAACCCGCAGCCGCCGTTCCGGCTCCCGCTCGGCGTGGATTCCGTGCAGCGCGTCGGCGAGAAGCTGACCGAGGTGTCGCAGGAGCTCGCGGCCACCCGCGAGATCGGGCTGTCGATGTCCTACCCGGAGCCCGCGGTCGCCGCCCACTGAGGCGGACCGGGGTTCATCCACCAGACGATCGGCGAGGAGCGAGCATGAACACGATGACCACGGCGGCGGTGGCGTCGAGCCCCGTCGAGACCTTCGACGAGCGGCTGCGTCGGCTGCTGCGATGGCACTTCGACCCCCAGACCGGCTCGCCGTTCTGGCTGCGCCAGCGCGGGCTGCTCGACTTCGATCCGCTACGCGACATCGACACCGCCGCCGACCTGGTGCGGTTCCCGGACCTCACCGACCAGTTGCGGCACGTGCCGGTCGGCGACCTGATCCCGCGCGGCCTGACCGGCACCGGCTTCCGGGTGTACGAGTCGGGCGGGACCAGCGGGGCGCCCAAGCGCATCGTCGACCGGGACTACCGGCGTCGGCTGCTCTCCTGGGCGATGCAGCGGCTGCGGGCGCACCACATCGCCGACCCGGCGCACTGGCTGCACCTCGGCCCGAGCGGGCCGCACGTCTTCGCCTACGACTGCGCCCGCTACGCCGCCCTGGGCAACGGCCTGTTCCACACCGTCGACTTCGACCCGCGCTGGGTCAAGAAGCTGGTGGCGGCGGGGGAGGCCGATACGGTCAAGCGGTACGTGCGGCACCTGCTGGACCAGGCGGCCGAGGTGCTGCGCTCGCAGCCGGTCAAGGTGCTCAGCACGACGCCCCCGCTGATCGAGGCGATCTGCGCCGACCCGGAGCTGCACGCGGCCGTCGAGCGGAACGTCGAGACGATCATCTGGGCCGGCACCTCGTTCAGTCCGGAGAGCCTGCGTCAGGTGGAGGAGGTGTTCTTCCCGGACACCACGATCGTGGGCATCTACGGCAACACCCTGATGGGGGTGGCCCCGCAGCGGCCCCGGCTTCCCGACGACCGGCACCTGTGCGTGTTCGAGCCGTACGCCGAGGCGGTCTGGATCGACCTGGTCGACGACGACGGCGCGGTGGTCGACTACGGTCAGCGTGGCCGGGTCCGGCTGAGTCTGGTCAGCGACGAGATGTTCCTGCCCAACGTCATCGAACGGGACACCGCCGTCCGGGTGGAGCCCGTCGGCGACGCCACGGTCGACGGGCTGGCCGAGGTCGGCACCGTGGCCGAGGTGGGCGACGTACGGGTGATCGAGGGGGTGTACTGAGTGGCCGGCATCGTGGTGGAGCCGATCGTCTGCGGCCGGCCGGTGCGCAGCCTCGACCGGGCCCCGCTCGTCGACGTCCGGGGCGACCTGCTGGGCGAGGTGGGGACGGCGCCACGGCTGATGGCCGTCGGTGCGGTGACCCGGGCCCGGCGGTCGGCCGACGGCACGCCGGTCGGGCACGACCTGCTGCTGCGGGCCGCCGACCTGTTCGCCACCGCCGACCTCGACGGGGAGACCCCGCAGGAGTACGAGCGGCGGGTCGCGCTCGCCGCCGGCCTGCCCCGGGTGACCGTCCGCAACGCCGTGGCCGACATCGTGCGCAGCCTCACCCACCTGCCCGCCACCACCCGGGCCGAGCTGCCCGGCACCCGGCTCGGCGACGGCTACGACACGGCCTGGGTGCCGGCCGGTCGGCTCTTCACGGCCGTGATGGCCAGCAACCACCCGGCCCCCAACGACTCGTGGCTGCACGCGCTGGCGCTGGGCTACAGCGTGCTGGTGCGCCCCGGCACCCGGGAGCCGTTCACCGCCCGCCGGTTGACCCTCGCCCTGCTCGCCGCCGGCCTGGCGGAGCACCGGATCTCCTACCTGCCGTGCGAGCGCGCGGTCGGGGAGTACCTCCTGGAGGCCGCCGACCGGGGCATCGTGTACGGCGGCAGCGACGCCGTACGGCGGTGGGCCGACAGCGCGACGGTCACCACCCGGGGGCCGGGACGCAGCCGGGTCCTGCTCGACCGGCCGCTGACCGACGAGGTCCTCGACCATCTCACCGTCAGCGCGGCACACGACGGCGGAACCCGGTGCAACAACATCTCCCTGGTGCTGACCACCGGTGACCCCCGGCAGGTCGCCGCCGCGCTCGCCGCCCGCTTCGACGCGCTGGCCAGCCCGGAGGTGTCGGCTCCCGACGCCACCCTGCCCGTCGTCGACGCGGCCCGTGCCGAGGGCCTGCGCCGGCAGCTCGCCGGGCTGACCGGCGGCGGGGCGGTGGTGCACACGGCGGCCGGCGCGGACCCGCTGGTGCGGCTGCCGGACGGGTCGCACCGGCCGCTGCCCACCGTGCTGTCCACTGACGACCCGCGGCATCCGGCGGTGGGCGTGGAGCTGCCGTTCCCGTTCGTCGTGGTGGCGCCCTGGCGGCGTACCGACGGCACCGCCGCCCTCGGCGACGCGCTGGTGCTCAACCTGCTGACCGACGACGCCGACCTGCGGGCCGCGGTGGTGGCCGATCCGAGTGTCCGTAAGGTCACCTGCGGGCTGACCCTGCCCTGGGACGGCGCGCCCGGCATTCCGCACGAGGGCAACCTGTCGCTGTTCCTGTTGAAGTCCAAGGGCGTCGTGACGACCGGAGCGAGGGATCATGCGTTGGCTTGAGGAGTTGCTCTCCGACGGGTGGTGGGCCACCGGTCAGGCGGTGCGGTTCCAGCTGCCCAACCAGAGCGAGTCGTCGATCACCTACGGCGACCTGCTGCGCCAGGCGGCGACGCTGGCCAGCCGGATCGGCGAGCCGGGCGACGGCGCGCAGACCCGGCTGGCCATCCTGACCATGGGCAGCGCGGAGGGGCTGGTCGCCCTGATCGCCGGGCTGATCGTCGGCGCGGTGGTGATCTCGACGCCGATCCAGACGCCGAGCCCCTGGTCGGCCGACCTGCTGGGTGATCCGGACGTGGTGCTGACCGACGCCACGGGCGCGGCGGTGTTGCAGTGTCACGAGCGGCTGACCGGGGAGCGTCCGCGCTACCGGGTGCTCGGCGTCGACCTGACCGAGCCGGCCAAGGCCAGCGTCAGGCCGGACATCTGCGCCGACCAGGACGACGTCTGCAAGATCGCCTATCTGGACCCGGGTCGCTCGCCGCTGGTGGTGGGACTGACCGGGTTCGCTCTCGACTCCGCCGTCCGGCAGCCGGAACGCCGGCCGGTGGTCGCGGCGGGTGGGCTCGGCAGCCTCACCGGCCAACTGGCCACCTACCGGACGCTGGCCGCGGGTGGCGTCGTCGACCTCACCGCCCCCCGGCCGGCGGGACGGTCCATTCTGGACTCGGCGATGCCGGTGACCCTGCCGCGCCGGCCGGAGAGCGGAACAGTCGACTCCAGCACCACCTTTCCGTACATCGTGGACAACGCGGCCCAGTTGGACAAACTTGTGTCAGGAATCGTCCTACCGGCCGGGTCCGTCGCGCTTCCGTCAGTAGCTAAGTTGTAGGCATGGTCATTTCCGTTTCTTGAGCCGCCTCGGTCGGGAGATGGATCGTCAGCGCGGCCGGGTGCACACGCAATCCCGGCCGCGCCCGATCGGGCAAGGACAAATGCATGCCACGTGAGTCTCCCGCGCTGCCGGGAAGCGGTTTCCTCATCGACCGTCATTCAACGGCGCCGCTCTACCAACAGTTGTACGAACAGTTACGGTGGAGCATCGAGGCGGGTCAACTCACCCCGGGCACCCGACTGCCGGCCACCCGTACCCTGGCCAAGGAGTTGGGGGTTTCCCGCAACACCGTGCTGGTGGCCTACGACCGGCTGCTCGCCGAGGGCTATCTCGACGGCCGGGTGGGCTCGGGCACCCGGGTGGCCACCCGGCAGAGCGTGCGGGAGATGGAGTCCCAACTGCCCCGCCCGGCCACCAAGGCCCCCCTGCGGATCACCCGGGCCGCCCGCCGGATGGCCGAGGCGTCGGCCTACTTCACCCCGGCGCACGACCAGCTGCGTTACCCGGACCGGCCGTTCACCCTCGGGATGCCCGCCCTGGACCTCTTCCCGTCCAAGGTCTGGGGCCAGATCATGTTCAGCAAGTCGCACCAGCTCACCAGCGCCCTCTACACGCACCGCGACCCGGCCGGCTACTGGCCGCTGCGCAAGGGCATCGCGGCCATGCTGGGGCTGATGCGGGGCGTCCGGTGCACCCCGGAACAGGTGATCATCCAGCCGAGCGCCCAGATCGCCGTGCACGTGATGGCCCTGACCCTGCTCGAACCGGGGGAGAAGGTCCTGGTCGAGGACCCGGGCCTGCAGGCCATCCGGGGCGCCCTGCACTCGGCCGGGGCCGACACCTGCCCCGTCCCGGTCGACGCCGAGGGCATGTGCGTCGCCGTGGGCAGGGCCCGCCACCCGGACGCGCGGATGGCGGTGGTGACGCCCAACAACCAGTTCCCCCTGTCGGTGCGGATGTCCGCCGCCCGCCGGGCCGAGGTGCTCGCCTGGGCCCGCGACAACGACGCCTGGATCATCGAGGACGACTACGACGGCGAGTTCTGGGCGGAGAATCCCGGCCCGCCGCTGCACCAGGGCGACGAGGACGGGCGCGTCATCTATGTCGGGACCTTCAGCAAGGTGCTCTTCCCCGGGCTGTGCCTGGCCTATCTGGTGGTCCCCCCGGATCTGGTCGACATCGTCACCGAGGTGCAGCGGGCGACGGTCAACTCGCTCAACATCCTCACCCAGGCGGCGCTGGCGGAGTTCATCGAGGCGAATCACCTCGCCCGGCACGTACGCCGAATGCGCGACGTCTACCGGGAACGCGGCGACATTCTCGTCGGCGCGCTACGCGGCCGGCTCGACGGGTTCGTCACGATCGACACCGCCCCACGCGGCACCCACCTGGTCGCCAGCCTGCCCGACACCGCCGACGAACAACGCCTGGCCCGGCTGGGTCGGGAGGCACGGTTACGGGTCTATCCACTGTCGTCGTTCGGCGACGAACTCGAAGGGATCGGACGGGGCCTGGTCCTCGGTTACGCGGCCACCCCACCCGAGAAGATCCTCTCCGGCGTGACCCGCCTGACGACGGTTGTGGAGCAGTTCACCGGTCGTTCGCATTCGAACAGCCGGGCTGCAATGAGGAAGAGCGTATAAGTCGTTCCCCCGGGGCCAAAGGTCCATGTAGCCAAATAGTCAGGTGCCAATCCCAGTGGTACTAGCGAGATGGCGTACATGGCCCTGTGCCAATCGTCTCTTGCGCCTATACGGTCCGTACCGGATCGCGGCGCCTTCTTCGGTGACCGGGCCGCCCCGAAGAATACAGGGGGAGAGACTTCATGCCATCACCACAGCTTCTCGTACGGCGCCCCGAGGCGCCCACCAACGACAGCTGGAGTCCCGCCGGTTGGCGGACGCTGCCCATCGCGCAGCAGCCGACCTGGCCGGACCGGGACGAACTCGACGCTGTCGCCGACTACCTGTCCGGCCTGCCCGCGCTGACCGAGGTCGCGGAGATCAGGCGACTGAGGGACGACATCGCCCGCGCCGGCGCGGGTGAGGCGTTCGTGCTCCAGGCCGGCGACTGCGCCGAGCCGCTCGGCATGGCCGCCACCACCTCGGCACGGGCCAAACACCGGGCCATCACGGCCCTCGGCGAACGCCTGGCCCACGAGCTGCGCCGCCCGACCATCGGCGTGGGGCGGCTCGCCGGCCAGTTCGCCAAGCCCCGCTCGGAGCCCTTCGAGGCGGTCGACGGCCAACTGCTGCCGGTGTTCCGCGGGCTGATGGTCAACGAGCCGGAGGCCACCGCCGCCGCCCGCCAGGCCGACCCGTACCGGCTGCTGTCCTGCTACTACACCGCCCGGCAGGTGGTGGCGGAGCTGTCGGCGGCCGGCGGCGGCGTACGGACCAGCCACGAGGTGCTGATCCTCGAATACGAGCAGGCGCTGACCCGCCTCGACGAGGCCAGCGGCGAGTGGTTCCTGCGCTCGACGCACCTGCCCTGGGTGGGTGAGCGCACCCGTGCGGTGGACGGCGCCCACCTGAACTTCCTGGCGGGGCTGGGCAACCCGGTCGCGGTCAAGGTCGGCCCCAGCGCCACGGTCGACGAGGTGCTGCGGATCTGCGCCCTGCTCGACCCGCACCGCCGGCCCGGCCGGCTCACCCTGATCAGCCGGATGGGCCACCGGCAGATCGCCGACCACCTGCCGCCCCTGGTCCGGGCGGTGGCCGACGCCGGGCACCCGGTCGCCTGGATGTGCGACGCCATGCACGGCAACACCGTCCGCGGTGCCGGTGGGGTCAAGACCCGCCACCTGGACACCATCGTGGGCGAGTTGACCACCTTCGTCGAGGTGCTGCGCAGCCACGGCCGGGAGCCGGCGGGCCTGCACCTGGAGATCGCCGCGGACGACGTCACCGAGTGCGTCGGCGCGGGCGTGGTCGACGAGAGCCAGCTCGGCCGCGCCTACCGGTCGCTGTGCGACCCGCGGCTGAACCACGAGCAGGCCGACGCGGTGGTCGACGCGCTCGTCACCGCGATGCACCGCTGAACACCAGTCCCCACACACCTCGTGACCCGAGCGGAGGAGGCATCAGTGCGTACCCTGCTGGTCGACAACTACGACTCCTACACCTACAACCTGTTCCAGCTCATCGCCGTGGTCAACGGCGTCGAGCCCACCGTCGTCCGCCACGACGACCCGGCCGTGTCCACCCTGGATCTGCGCCGGTTCGACAACGTGGTCATCTCGCCCGGACCGGGCCGGCCCGACCGGGAGAAGGACTTCGGCTTCTCCGCACAGGTCATCGCGGAATCCCCGGTGCCGGTGCTCGGCGTCTGCCTGGGCCACCAGGGCATCGCCTCGGGGCACGGCGCGGCCGTGCACTCCGCGCCCGTACCCCGGCACGGGCACCTGGCGTCGATCACCCACGACGGGGACGGCCTGTTCACCGGCATCCCGCAGCACTTCACCGCCGTGCGCTACCACTCGCTGTGCGTGTCGGACCTGCCCCCGGAACTGGTCGCCACCGCCTGGGCCGAGGACGGGGTGATCATGGGGCTGCGGCACGTCGACCGGCCGATGTGGGGGCTCCAGTTCCACCCCGAGTCGATCTGCACCGAGTACGGGCAGACCCTGCTCGGCAACTTCCGCGACCTGACCCGGGCCCACCAGGCCCGGGAGAGCATCCAGGTGGCCGCCCCGCCGCCCATCGCCGCGCCGACGCACCGGTTGCACGTGCGCACCCTCGGCTGGGAGACCGACGCCGAGCAGGCGTTCACCCGGCTGTTCCGGGACTCGACCCACGCCTTCTGGCTGGACAGCGCCCGGGTCGAGGAGGGACTGTCCCGCTTCTCCTACCTCGGCGACGCCTCCGGGCCGCTGTCCGAGGTGGTCCGCTACGACGTCGGCACCGGCGCGGTCGAGGTCGCCTCGGCGGCCGGCACCCCGACCCGGGTGCCCGGCACCATCCTGTCCTACCTCCAGCAGCGGCTGGCCGGCATCCACCTCGACTCGTCGGCCCTGCCCACCGACCTGACCTGCGGCTACGTCGGCTACTTCGGCTACGAGCTGAAGGGCGACCTGGGCGCTGCCGGGCCGCACCGCGCCGACACCCCGGACGCGTACTGGATCTTCGCCGACCGGTTCGTCGCGGTCGACCACCGGGACCGGCAGACCTACCTGGTGGCGCTGTCCGACGGCAGCGAGGGCAGCGACGACGCGGCGCAGGACTGGATCGAGACCGTCGCCGAGCAGCTCACCGCCATCCCCGAGGCGGGACCGGTCACCCCGCTCACCCCGCCGCCGGTCGACACCAGCTCGCTGGTCGCGTCGCTGGAACGGGACCGGGAGCAGTACCTGGCCGACATCGCCGCCTGCAAGCGGGAACTGGTCGCCGGGGAGAGCTACGAGATCTGCCTGACCAACGGGCTGCGCCTGCCCCGCCCCCGCGACGGGTTCGCCTTCTACCGGGCCATGCGCCGGTACAACCCGGCCCCCTACTCGGCCTACCTGCGGCTGGGCGACATCGAGGTGGCCTGCTCCTCCCCGGAGCGCTTCCTGCGGCTGACCGCCGACCGGGTGGTGGAGACCAAGCCGATCAAGGGCACCGCGCCCCGGCACCCCGACCCGACGGTCGACGCGGCGCTGCGCGACGAGCTGACCACCAGCGACAAGACCCGCGCCGAGAACCTGATGATCGTCGACCTGCTCCGCAACGACCTCGGCCGGGTGTGCGAGGTCGGCAGCGTCACCGTCCCCAAGCTGATGCAGACCGAGTCGTACGCGAGCGTGCACCAGCTCGTCTCGACCATCCGGGGCCGGCTGCGGGCGGAGGCCACCGCCGTCGACTGCGTCGAGGCGTGCTTCCCCGGCGGCTCGATGACCGGGGCGCCGAAGCTGCGGACGCTGGAGATCATCGACGGGCTGGAGACCACCGCCCGGGGCATCTACTCCGGCTCGCTGGGCTTCCTGAGCTGCAACGGCACCGCCGACCTCAACATCGTGATCCGCACCGCGGTGCTGTCCGGTGACGGCATGCGGGTCGGCGCGGGCGGGGCCATCATCCTCGACTCCGATCCGGAGGGGGAGTTCGACGAGATGCTGCTGAAGGCCGCCGCCCCGTTGCGCGCGCTGCTCAGCGGCGGCTACCGGGAGGACGTCGATGTCTACCAGTGATCCGCTGTCGGTGTGCATCGTCGGCATGGGGCCGCGAGGGCTCTGCGTGCTGGAGCGCCTGGTCAGCAACGCCGCCGCCGACCCCGACCGGCCGGTACGCGTCGACGTCGTCGACCCGTACCCGCCCGGGGCGGGCCGGGTGTGGCGGGCCGACCAGTCCGACCGGCTGCTGATGAACACCGTGGCCTCCCAGGTGACCGTGTTCACCGACCCGACCGTGGAGATGACCGGCCGCCTCAGCGAGGGCCCCAGCCTCTACGAGTGGGCCCGGTTCCAGGTGCTGATGGGCGACCTCGGCCAGTTCCCGGCCGACGTCGCCGAGGAACTGCGCGCGGTGGGACCCGACACCTACTCGACCCGCCGGCTGTTCGGCCACTACCTGTCGTGGGTCTACCAGCGGGTGGTCGGCACCGCGCCGGCCAACGTCACCGTCCGCGCCCACGCCACGGTCGCCGTCGCGCTGTGGGACGAGTCCGACGGCCGGCAGTGCGTGCAGTTGCAGACCGGCGACCGGCTCCCCGGCCTGGACGCGGTGGTGCTGGCGCAGGGCCACTACCCGGTCACCCCGACCGCGCAGGAGCAGACGCTCGCCGAGTTCGCCGTCGAGCGGGGGCTGACGTACATCCTGCCGGCCAACCCGGCCGACGTGGACCTGTCGATGGTGCGGCCCGGCGAGCCCACCCTGCTGCGCGGGCTCGGGCTCTGCTTCTTCGACTACCTGGCGCTGCTCACCGAGGGACGCGCCGGCCGCTACGTCCGCGCCGACGACGGCCGGCTGACCTACCTGCCGTCCGGGTTGGAGCCGCAACTGCTGGCCGGCTCCCGCCGCGGCCTGCCGTACCGGGCGCGGGGCCGCAACGAGAAGGGCGCACACGGGCGGCACGAGCCGCGGGTGCTCACCGTCGCGCGGGTCGAGCAACTGCGCGCCGCCGGGGACGCGACCGCGATGGACTTCATGGCCGACCTGTGGCCGCTGATCGCCAAGGAGGTGGAGACCGCCTTCTACGTGGCGGTGCTGCGCCGGGCCGGCTGCCGCGGCAAGGCCCGCCGGTTCGAGGCCGAGTACCTCCGGGTGCCCCGGGGCGACGCGCGGGAGGACGAGATCCGCCAGCGCTTCGGGATCACCGAGCGGTGGGACTGGGACACGGTGCTGGACCCGGCCCGCGACGAGACCTTCACCGGGCCGGCGGCGTTGCAGGAGTGGATGCTGCGCTACCTCGACGAGGACGCCCGCACGGCGGAGGAGGGCAACGTCAGCGGCCCGCTCAAGGCGGCCATGGACGTCCTGCGCGACCTGCGCAACGAGGTCCGCCTCGCCGTCGACCACGGCGGGCTGCGGGGCGCCTCGCACCGGCAGCACCTGGACCGCTGGTACACCCCGATGAACGCCTTCCTCAGCATCGGCCCCCCGGCCCACCGGGTCGAGCAGTTGGCCGCGCTCATCCGCGCCGGGGTGCTCCGGATCGTCGGGGCCGAGATGCGGGTGACGCCGTGCCCCGAGCAGGCCGGGTTCCTCGTCGAGTCGCCCCGTACGCCGGGGAGCCGGGACGTGGTGACCGCCATGATCGAGGCGCGGCTGCCGGAGGTGGACCTGCGGCGTACCGCCGACCCGTTGCTCGGCTGGATGCTCGCGCACCGGTCCTGCGCGCCGCACGTGGTGCCCGACCGGGAGGCCGAGCCGCACGTCACCGGCGGGCTGGCGGTGACCGGCCGGCCGTTCCACCCGGTGTCCGCGGCCGGCGAGCGACACACCCGGCGGTTCGTGTTCGGGGTGCCCACCGAGGGCGCACACTGGGCCACCGCGGCGGGCGCGCGGCCGGGCGTCAACTCGGTGATGCTCGGCGACGCGGACGCGATCAGCCTGTCGGTGCTCGCCCTCACCGCGCAGGCGGCCACCACGACGGGAGCGGTGACGACATGACCGAAGGCTTCGACCACGGGCTGCTCAGCCCCAGCAGCGCCGACCGGGGCATCGAGAACGCGGTCCGGGACCGGGCGGTCCTGCAGGCGATGCTCGACGCGGAGGCCGCCCTGGTGCGGGCCCAGGCCCGGCTGGGGGTGGTGCCCCGGGAACACGCGGACACCATCACCGCCGTCGCCGACGCCAGCCGGATCGACCTCGACGCGGTGGCCCGCCGGGCGACCGAGACGGCGAACCCGGTGGTCGCGGTGGTCGCGGCGCTCACCGAGCTGGTCACGGCGCTGGACCCGGCCGCCGCGGAGTACGTGCACCGCGGCTCCACCAGCCAGGACATCCTGGACACCGCGCTGATCCTGGTGGCGGAGCGGGCGTTGCGGGTGATCGACGCGGACCTGGCCGCCACCGCCGACGCGCTGGCCACCCTCGCCGACCGGCACCGGGGCACGCCACTGGCCGGCCGGACGCTGACCCAGCACGCCGTGCCGACCACGTTCGGCCTGAAGGCGGCGACCTGGCTCTCCGGTGTCCTCGACGCCCGGCAGGCGATCCACGCCCTGCTCGCCGAGGGGCTGCCGGTGCAGCTCGGCGGGGCCGCCGGCACCCTCGGCGCGTACCTGGAGTTCGCCCGCCTGGCCGGGGACACCGACGACGGCTACGCCGAGAAGCTGATCCACGCCTTCGCCGCGGAACTGTCCCTGGCCGAACCGCACGCGCCCTGGCACACCGTGCGGACGCCCCTGCACGCCGTCGCGGGCGTGCTGGGCCTCACCACCGGCGTGCTCGGGGCGATGGCGGCGGACGTGCAGGTCATGGCGCGTACCGAGATCGGGGAGCTGGCCGAGCCGACCGGCCCGGGACGCGGGGTGTCCTCGGCGATGCCGCACAAACGCAACCCGGTGCTGGCGACCCGGATCCGGGCGGCGGCCACCCAGTTGCCGCTGCTCGCCGCGACCGTCGCACACTGCCTCGTCGCCGAGGACGAACGTCCCGGCGGGGCCTGGCACGCCGAGTGGCAGCCGTTCCGGGAGGCGTTGCGGCTGGCCGGCGGGGCCGCCGACGCGGCGGCCGAGCTGGCCGCCGGGCTGACGGTGTTCCCCGACCGGATGCGCGCCAACCTCGACCTCGCCGGGGAGTTCATGGCCTCGGAGCGGTTGGCCGTGCGGCTCGCCCCGCTGCTCGGCAAGGCGGTGGCGAAGGAACTGCTGACCACCCTGACCGGCCGGGCGGTGCAGACCGGGCAGCCGCTGCGCGACCTGGTGGCGGCCGACCCCCGGGTCACCGCCGTCCTCGACCCGGCCGAGGTCGCCGACCTGCTCGACCCGGCCGGCTACGTCGGCGCGGCCGACCTGCTGGTGGACCGGGTCCTGCACCGCCACCGGACGGTCGGCGCGCGGTCGATCCCCGCGACCGAGGGCCGGCGGCCGTGAGCGGGCCGGGCCCCCTGGCGCGTCCGGTCCTCGGCGCGCCGATGGCGGGGGGAGTCAGCACGCCCGCCCTCGTCGCGGCCGTCGGCGACGCCGGGGGGCTCGGTTTCCTGGCCGCCGGCTATCTCCGCCCGGCGGACCTGGCCGCCGACATCGACCGGGTCCGCCGCAGCACCACCGCACCGTTCGGGGTCAACGTCTTCGTGCCGGAGTCCCGGCCGGTGGACCGGGCCGCCGTCGCCCGGTTCCGCCAGGCGCTGCTGCCCGAGGCCATCCACCGGGGGGTGACCCTGCCCGAGCCGCCCGAGCGGGACACCGACCACTTCGCCGAGAAGATCGAGGTGGTGCTCGACGCGCGGGTGCCGGTGGTCAGCTTCACCTTCGGCTGCCCGCCCCGGGCGGTCGTCGACCGGCTGCACGCCGCCGGGTCGCAGGTCGTCGTCACGGTCACCGACGTCGCGGAGGCGCGGGTGGCCGTCGCGGCCGGGGCCGACGCGCTCTGCGTGCAGAGCGCCGACGCCGGCGGGCACCGGGCGAGCTTCACCCCCGACCGTCGTCCCGACCCGCAGCCGGGCACGGCCGAACTGGTCGGCACGGTCCGGCGGGCCGTCGCGGTACCGCTGATCGCCGCCGGGGGGATCACCGGCCCGGCGCAGGTCGACGCGGTGGTCGCGGCCGGCGCGTCGGCGGTGCAGGTCGGCACCGCGCTGCTGCTGACCCCGCAGGCCGGCACCCACCCGGCGCACCGCGCCGCGCTGACCGAGCCCGGCCGGCCCGGCACCGTCGTCACCCGGGCCTTCTCGGGCCGACCGGCGCGGGGGCTGCGCAACCGGTTCGTCGACTCCTTCGACGCGCTGGCCCCCGCCGCCTACCCGCAGGTCCACCACCTGACCAAACCGTTGCGCGTGGCGGCGGCGGCCCGCGGCGACGCCGAGCAGATGGCGCTCTGGGCCGGGACGGGCTACCGGTCCGCCCGGCCGGAGCCCGCCGGTCGGGTGGTCACCCGCCTCGCCGCCGCCGTGGCCGCCGCTACCCCACCGCACCCCGCACCCCGTTGACCAGCCGTACCCCCGAGGAGGATCCGATGCCGCACATCAACATCAAGTTTTTCCCGGTCGACCTGCACCGGGACACCGAGCAGCAGCTCGTCGACGAGCTGACCGAGGCGGTCACCACCGCCTTCGGGTGCAGCCCGAACGTGGTGTCCATCGCCCTGGAACCGGTGGAGGAGCAGCGCTGGCAGGCGCAGGTCTACCAGCCGGAGATCGTCGAACGGCAGCACCTGCTGCGCAAGGTGCCCAACTACTGACGTCCGGCCCCTGTAGGAGGTGGAGACCGCCATGGCGCAGCCGACCCGTACCCTCGCACCGAGACCGTTACCCAGCATCGCCGACGGCATCGACGACCTCGTCGGCAACACACCCCTGCTGCGCCTTCCCGTCGCGCACCGGGCACCCGGCGCCGAGGTGCTGGCGAAGCTGGAGTGCGCGAACCCGGCCGCCAGCGTGAAGGACCGCGCGGCGCTCTACATGCTCCGCGCGGCGGAGGCCGACGGGCGGCTGCGCCCCGGCGGCGTCGTCGTGGAGGCGACGTCCGGCAACACCGGCATCGCGCTGGCTGCCCTGTGCGCGGCGCGCGGGCACCGCTGCATCATCGTGCTGCCGGACAACGCCACCCCGGAGCGGATCGGCCTGCTGCGCCGGTTCGGCGCCGACGTGGTGCTGACCCCGCGCGAGGCGCGCTACCAGGGCGCGGTCGACAAGGCCGAGGAGATCTGCGCGATGACGCCGGGCGCGTGGTTCGTCCGGCAGCACGACAACGACGACAATCCCCGGGCCCACCGGGAGACCACCGGCCCGGAGATCTGGGCCGACACCGGCGGCCAGGTCGACGTCCTGGTCTGCGGGGTCGGCACCGGCGGCACGCTCAGCGGCACCGCCGGCTATCTCAAGGAGCGCAACCCCGCGCTGCTGGCGGTCGCGGTGGAGCCGGCGGGTTCGCCGCTGCTGTCCGGGGGTACGGCCGGCACCCACGCCATCCCCGGGTTCAACGGCGGTTTCGTCGCCCCCACCACCGATCTGGGCCTGATCGACGAGGTCGTCACCGTCACCGACGACGAGGCGGCCGAGACGAGCAGTTGGCTGGCCCGCCGCGTCGGGGTCCTCGCCGGGGTGTCCTCCGGGGCGGCCACCCACGTGGCGCTGCGGGTGGCCCGCCGGCGCGGCAGCGTCGACAAGCGCATCGTCGTCATCCTCCCCGACACCGGGGAGCGCTACCTGAGCATGTGGTCGGAGCGTCCGTGAGACGCCGGAGATTCGGAGGGGACGGTCCCGTGCGGACACTGCTTCTCGTCGGTGGCGTCGACGACACCGCCGTCGCGGCGAAGGAACTCGGTCTGCGGGTGCTCCTGCTCCAGCACCCCACCAAGATCACCGAACGGCAGCGGCAGGTGGCCGACGTCGTGGAGGTGCTGGACTACACCGACTGGACGCTCACCGCGCCGGTCGTGACCCGGCTGCACCAGCGGTGGCGCATCGACCAGGTGGTGTCGCTGACCGAGCCGGGCCTGGACGTCGCCGCCCGCGCCCGGGACCTGCTCGGCCTCGACGGCACCACGTACCCGGTGTCCCGCCGGTTCCGGGACAAGCTGGCCATGCGTCGCCACCTGGTCCGCCGCGACGCCGAGGCGGTCGCGGCGGCGCCCCTGCGCGACTTCGACGACCTGCGCGCCTTCGGTGTCCGGCACGGCTACCCGTTCGTGGTGAAGCCGACCGCCGCCACCGCCAGCATCGGGGTGTTCCGGGTCGACGACCCGTCCGGGCACGAGGCCGTGTGGGAGCAGGTGTGCCGGCTGCGGGGGACCCGCACCGACCGGGTGTCGACCCTGCTGGTGCTCGACGACTTCCTGATGGAGGAGTACGTCCACGGCCGGGAGTTCAGCGTCGAGACGTTCAGCTTCGCCGGCCGGCACGTGGTCGTCACGATCACCGAGAAGATGACCGACCCGGGCCACTTCGCCGAACTCGGCCACGCCGTGCCGGCCCGGCTGACCGAGGACGCCTGGGACCGGGTCGGCGAGTGCGTCGCCACCTTCCTCGACCACCTGGGCTTCACCGACGGCCCCTGCCACACCGAGGTCCGCCTCAGCGGCACCCGGGCCCGGATCATCGAGGGCCACCACCGCTACGGCGGCGACGCCATCCCCGAACTGGTCCGCGCGGTGTACGGCATCGACCTGGACCGGCTCGCCGTCGGCTGGCCGTTCCGCCTGGCCGACCCGTTGCCGGACAGCCCCGCCCCCCGGGGTGCCGGCTGTGTGCGCGCCGTCGTCGGCCCACCCGGTCGGGTGCTGTCCGTCGAGGGGGTGCAGGAGGCGGCCCGCCAACCCGACGTCCTGGCGGTCCGGATCGGTGCCCGGCCCGGCGACGAGGTGCGCCCGCTGCGGGACAACTGGGACCGGCTCGGCCTGGTCGCCGTCACCGGCCCCACCGTCGCCGCCGCCGCCGAGCGGGGGGCCCGGCTCGTCGACGAGTTCATCCGCATCCGCATCCGCGACGACCGGGGTGTCGAGCACCTGGCCAGGGTCGCCGAGGTGCCCCAGCTGACCGGGGCGGTGGGGTAGGTGAGCGTGCTGATCCTGCACCGCAACCCGCTGGAGCCGTTCCCGTACCGGGACTGGCTGGCCGACCACGACCAGCCGGCGGTGGTGCTCGCCGCCCGCGACAAGATCGAGTCCTTCGGCGAGCAGGTGCCGACCGACACCCTGGGCCTGGCCCACCTGGAGGTGCTCGACCACTACGACCGGGACGTGGCGGCCCGCGCCACCGCGCTCGCCGCCCGCCACCGGCCCCGGCACGTCGTCGCCCTGCACGAGGCGGACCTGGAACTCGCCGCCGAGCTGCGGGCACGCTTCGGGCTGCCGGGCCCCCGGCCCGCCGACATCCGGCCGTTCCGCGACAAGCTGCTGATGAAGCAGCAGGCGGTGGCCGCCGGCATCGAGGTGGCCCCGCACACCCTGGCGACCACGGCCGGGCAGGTACGGGCGTTCGCGGCCGACCACGGGTACCCGGTGGTGCTCAAGCAGCGGGCCGGCTACAACTCCGTCGGGTTGCGCATCGTCCGGTCCGCCGCAGAGCTGGGCACCCACCTGGACGAGCTGTACCGCGACGGCGACCGCGACGACCTGCTCGTCGAGCGGTTCGTGCCCGGCCGGATGTGCCACGTCGACGGGTTCGTCCGGGCCGGCCGCACCGTGCTGGCCTGGCCGTCGCAGTACCAGTACGACCTCGCCTCGTTCGGCAGCGACCCCGGCCCGCGCATCGACGTCACCCTCGACCCGGACGACCCGCTCACCGGGCGGCTGCTCGACCTCGTCGACCGGGTGCTGGCCGCCCTCACCCGCTCACCCGGTGCGCTCACCGACCACGCCTTCCACGCGGAGGTGTTCCACACCCCCGACGACCGGCTGGTGCTCTGCGAGATCGCCTGCCGCAGCGGCGGGGCGAAGATCCGCGAGGTGTTCGAGGTGATGTTCGGCGTCAACCTGGCGGAGGCGGAGCTGCGGACCCAGTTGGGGCTGCCCGTACCGGCGCTGGACCGGCTCACCGGCGACGCCCGACCGCGCCCGCGCAGCATGTCCGGCCAGATGCTGATGATGAAACGTCCCGGGCTGGTCCGCACGGTGCCCAGCCCGCCGACCGAGCCGTGGGTACGCCGGTTCTGGTGCTGGGCCCGCCCCGGGCAGGTGATCCCCCCGGCCGCCGGGTCGGCCGACTTCCTCACCGCCGCCGTCGCCGCCGCCCCGACCCGGACCGAGTGCGAGGCGCGGCTCCGCCGGCTCGGCGACAAGGTCGCCGCGCAGATCCAGATCGGGGAGGCGTCGTGACCGGCCGGGGAGTCCAGGCCCGCTACATGGCGGCGATGGTGATCGACGCCACCGGCAGCGGCATGTACCTGCCGCTGTCGCTGATCTACTTCCAGCACAGCACCGGCCTGTCCGTGGGGCGGGTCGGCGCGATCGTCAGCGCGGCGGCGGTGCTCGGCCTGATCGCCAACCCGCTGACCGGGGTGCTCGTCGACCGGTTCGGCGCGCGGGCCGTGGTGGTGGGCGGCTACCTGCTGCGCGCCGCCGCCTTCGCCTGCTACCCCCTGGTCGACTCGGCGGGGCCGCTGTTCCTGGCCGTGCTGGTGGTGGCGTTCGGTGACGTGTCGTTCTCCCCGTCGGTGCACTCGCTGGTCGCCGAGATCGCCAGCGGCAGCGCCCGGGACAGGCTGATCGCCGCGCAACGGAGCCTGCGCAACGCCGGGCTCGGCGCGGGCGGCCTGCTCGCCGGGGCCGCCCTCACCGTGCAGGCCGACCGGGCGTTCACCGTGATCGTGCTGACCAGCGCGGTCGCCTTTACCATCGCGGCCGGGCTGATCCGCGCGATCCCCGTGCACCGCCGACCCGGCGGCACCCCCCGGACGACGCCGGGCCGGGGCTACCGGCTGGTGGCGCGCAACCGCCCGTTCCTCGCCCTCACCCTGCTCAACGTGCCGACCGCGTTCGGCTACATGGTGCTGGCGGTGAGCCTGCCCGTCTACGTGACGCTGCACCTGGGGCAGCCGGCCTCGCTCGTCGGCGCGCTCTACGCGGTGAACACCATCGGCATCGCGGTGGCGCAGATCCCGGTCACCCGGGCGTTGACCCGGTTCCGCCGGTCGAGGGCCGTGGCGGCCGGGGCCGGCGTGTTCGGGTTGTCGTTCGTGTCGTTCGCGGTGCTCGGCGCGACGGCCGGCGGCGCGGTCCTGCTGGCCGGCGTGTTCGCCGCGACCGCGCTGTTCACCGTCGGGGAACTCCTGCACGGGGCGACCGCGTCCGCGCTGGTGGTCAACGCGGCCCCCGAGCAGACCCGGGGCCGGCACCTCGCCGTCTACCAGCTGTCCTGGGCGGTGCCGGGCGCGTTGGCGCCCGCGGTGCTGACCGCGCTGCTGTCGCTGTCGCCGACCGGCATGTGGCTCGTGCTGGCGGCCGGTGTGGCGGTGTCGGCCCTCGGCGTGCTGCGCCTCGAACCCCACCTGCCACCGGTGGCGGTCCGGGCACCGTCCACACCGGAGACCACCGGCGGGCCGACCCCGGCCGCGCCCGGGGACACCGCTCCCGGACCCCACGGCGGTCCCGCCGTCGACCCACCCGGCGGTCCCGCCGCCGGTCCGCCCGGTGGCGCACCCGCCGCCGGTTCCTCCGACGGTCGCGCCGCCGACCTCGTACGAGTCAGGGAGAGTCACTGATGGGAGTTGCCAGCTGGGTGGTCCTCACCGGCGACGATCCGCGGCACGCGCCACCGGCAGCCGCCGGCCAGTGCGGCTGGGTGAGTCAGATCGCGCCCCTGATCACCGAGTTCAGCCGGCCCGGGGACCTGGTGTTCGACCCGTTCGCCGGGTGGGGGACCAGCCTCGTGGCGGCCTCGGTCACCGGCCGGCGCGGCATCGGCCTGGAGATCTCCCCGGACCGGGCCAAGCAGGCGGCGCGCCGCCTGGAGGCGTACCCCGGCCAGGTGGTGATCTGCGGTGACGCGCGCCGGCCCCCGGTGCCCGACCGCAGCGTCGACTTCCTCGTCACCGACCTGCCCTACTTCGGCACCGCGCTCGACACCGACTCCCCGGACGACGGCCAGTTCTACGCGCTGCGCGACTACTCCGCCTACCTGACCGCCCTCGACCACGCGTTCCACGCGCTGGCCCGGGTGCTCAAGCGGGGCGCGTACGCGGTCGTCGCGGTACAGAACCGGCGGGTCGCCGACCGGTTCGTGCCGCTGGCGTGGGACGTCGGCCGGGTGCTCGGCGGTCACCTCACCCTCGGCGACGAGCGCATCCACCTCTATCCGCGCCCGGTCACCGACGGGGACCCGATGGTCAACAACCGGGCGCACGAGTACCTGCTCGTCGCGCGGAAGCGGTAGCCGCCGCTCAGGAACCGACGGTCACGCCCAGGGCGCGCTTGTCCGGCTTGCCGCTCGGCCCCACCGGCACCCCGGCGATCACCTCGACGGTCGTCGGGACGGCGGCCGCACCCAGCTCTGCCGCGACCAGGGCGCGTAGCCGGTCGACGTCCACCGGGCCACCGCCGGCCGGCACCACGTACGCGTGCACCGCCTCGCCGGTGACGTCGTCGGGACGGCTGACCACGTACGCCTCGGCGACGGCGGGGTCGGTGGCGAGCAGCCGCTCGATCGGGCCGGCGTACACCAGGTTCGCGTTGACGATGATCACGTCCCGGGCCCGGCCGTACAGGTGCAGGTAGCCGTCGGCGTCCAGCCGGGCCAGGTCGCGGGTGCGCACCCAGCCGTCGGTGAACACCTCGGCGCTCTCGGCCGGGTCGCCCCAGTAGGCGCCGGCCTGCGCCGGGGTCCGGACGAAGAGTTCACCCTCGGTCGCCGGGCGGCCGTCGGCGTCGCGGACGGACAGGTCGACCACCGCCGGGGCGCGCCCGACCGAGGCGAGCCGGCGCGGGTCGGCCAGCAGTTCGGTCGGGGTGACCATCGAGATCATCCCGGTCTCGGTCTGGCCGTAGCCGTGGAAGACGACCGGGCCGAGCACGTCGAGCGCCTCGGCGAGCCGGGACGCGGTGAGCGGCGAGCCGGAGACCACGAGCGCCCGCAGGCTGCCCAGGTCGACCGGGTCGGCGCGCTGGTCGCGGACGAGCTGGTGCAGCTTGCCGACGGTGATCACGCTCGCGGTGGCCCGGTGCCGGGTGATCATGCCGGGGAAGCCGGGTGGGCGGGCGGCGACCAGGGTGCCCCCGGCGGCCAGGGTGAGGATGCCGTACTCCAGCATCACCTGGCTGCTCAGCGAGCCGAAGACCAGGTAGCGCCCCAGTCGGGGGGCGAGTTCGGCGATCGCCGGTGGCCACCGGTCGGGGTGGGCCGCCCAGGCCGCGCCCATCGCCGCGTACGTCTGGGCGCAGCCCTTGGGGTGGCCGGTGCTGCCGCTGGTCCAGGTGATCCGGGCGACGTCGCCGGGCCGGCCGGCGGCGACCAGCGGGCTGCCGTCGTCGGTGGTCCTCGCCAGGGTGGCGAGCCGGGCGTCGTCGACGAGCAGCGCGTCGTCGCTGGCGAGCAGCCGGTCGAGTTGCGCCGGGGTCAGCTCCGGCCGGATGCCGGACACCCGCGCGCCGACGGTGAACGCGGCGAGGACACCGGCGAGGGCCTCCGGGGTGACCCCGATCCGTAACGCCACCGCCCGACCCGGCCCGATGCCGGCGGCGCGCAGCCCGCTGGCGATCCGCCGGACCAGGTCCGCCAGCTCGGCCGCGCCGACGGTCCGGTCGCCGTCCTCGAACACCGGCCGGTCGCCACCGGTGGTGAGCAGCCGCAGCACGGGCTGCGGCCACAGCTCACCACCGGCGGCGGCCCCGGCCCGGTCGCGGTCCGCCGACCCGCGACCGGTCCGGTCGTGCCCGCCGTGCCGGCGGGGCTCCGTCGCGCGGCGGTCGGCG
>NZ_MZMV01000082.1 GCF_002210435.1 Micromonospora wenchangensis | reverse complement strand
GCACCGGACGACGTGCGCCGTGCCCTGGCCGCCGGTCGGGCCGGCGGGGCGGGGCCGCCGGGGGGCGCGCCGGCCACGGTCCGCTGCGCCGACGGGTGGACCGGCCGGGCGGTGGCGGTCGGCGCGGGGCCCCGGCGGATCGGCGCGTTGTTGGTGGCCGAGCCGGTCTCGGCCGGGCAGTGGGAACTGGCGGCGGCGGCGACCACCGCGCTGTTGATCGAGGCGGTCCGGCACGAGTCCCCGCCGCCGGCCGTGCGGGACGCCCCGACGGTGCTGCGGGCCCTGCGCGACGGCCCCGGCGGTCCGGCCGGATCGGCGTCGACGCCCCGGCTGGGCGAGGCGGAGCTGCTGCGGGCCGGTGCGGCGCACGGGTGGCGGCTGGACCAGCCGCACGCCGTCGCCGGGATCGCGTACACGGGGGAGCAGCAGCGCCGCTGGGCGTCC
This sequence comes from Micromonospora wenchangensis, assembly GCF_002210435.1. Lineage (GTDB taxonomy): Bacteria > Actinomycetota > Actinomycetes > Mycobacteriales > Micromonosporaceae > Micromonospora > Micromonospora wenchangensis. The sequence goes on along the minus strand of NZ_MZMV01000082.1, from coordinate 23,612 downwards.
GCGCTGAGCTGGCTGGACCGGCCGGTGCTGGCCGAGGGGCGGCTGGCCTGGACCCTGCTGCACGGTGACGTGGAGCGCGAGGTGACCCGGCTGCGGGCCCGGCTGGACCAGATCGTCGGCCCCGGGCAGGTCCGGGTCGTCGCCGGGCCGCTGGTGACCGGGCCGGCCCGGACGGCGGCCTCGTTCCGCGACGCGGACCGGCTGCTGCGGCTGCTGCTGCGCTCGTCGGACGGGCGGCCCGAGCTGCCGTTCGGGCAGGCCGGCCTGGCGCAGGTCCTGCTGGCGGTGCCGGACGAGCGGCTGCGCTGGTTCGTGCACCGGCACCTGGGGCCGATCGCCCACCGCGACGACCTGCTGCGCACCCTGGACTGCTGGTTGGCGACCGGGGGCAGCCGGCAGGCGGTGAGCGAACGGCTGCACCTGCACCGCAACTCGGTGGGCTACCGGGTCGGCCTGATCAAGCGGCTGCTGGGGGTCGATCCACTCGACCCGCAGACGGTCGCGGTGCTGCGTACGGCGCTTGTCGCGCGGGAGTTGCTGGCCGCGTCCGAGGCCGGTTGATCCCCTGGTGGGTGGCCTGTGAACGGCCTGGACGCCCGGCTTCGTTAACCGTTCCGCCTCTTTTGCGGCAAGCCGTTGACACGCCGCCGCCCCGCAGGCAGAGTACGACCCCAAGCAGCGAGAATCACAATGCAAGACGCCATATTGACTGGTAGACCATGGGGGAGGTTGCGATGCGGGCGATGGTCCAGACCGGTTTCGGGGGGTCCGAGGTGCTGAGCCTGCGGCACCTGCCCGACCCCGAGCCGGGCGCGGGCGACGTGGTCGTCCGGGTGCACACCGCCGCCCTCAACCGCCTCGACCTGCTCCAGCTCCGCACCGCCCTGCTGCCCGGCTTCACCCTGCCCCACACCGGCGGCATGGACGTCGCCGGCCAGGTCAGCGCCGTCGGGCCGCAGGTCACCACGGTACGCCCCGGCGACCGGGTGCTGATCGACCCGACCATCGGCTGCGGAGGCTGCGCCACCTGCAAGGACGGCCAACCGGGCTACTGCGCGACGCTGGCCGTGGTCGGCGGGAACCGCCCCGGCGGCTTCGCCGAGTACGTCACCGTCCCGGCCACCGTCGTGCACCGGGTGCCCGACCACGTCGACCTCGCCGAGGCCGCCGCGCTGCCCACCGCCTGGAGCCTCGGCTGGCACGCCGTGCACCGCGTCGGCGCCGTCCGCGCCGGGGAGTGGGTGCTGGTGCAGGCCGCCACGAGCGCGGTCAGCATCGCCGCCGTCCAACTCGCCCGCCGGGCCGGCGCCCGGGTGCTCGCGGTGGCGCGTACCGAAGCCAAGCGGGCCGTCGCCGCGGACCTCGGCGCGGACGTGCTCGACCTCGACGAGCACACCGTCGAGCGGGTGCTCGAGCACACCGACGGCCACGGCGTCGACCTGGCCGTCGACCACGTCGGCACCGCCACCTGGGCCACCTCGCTGGCCAGCCTGCGCACCGGCGGCCGGATCGTGCTGCTCGGCAACACCACGGGCGACCAGGTCAGCTTCTCCCTCTCCGACGTCTACCGGCGGGGGCTGCGGCTGCTCGGGGCCGGGGCGTACCGCCCGGCCGACTTCGCCGACATGCTCGACGCCTACTTCACCGGCGGCCTGCGGGTGCTCCGGGGCGCGGAGTACCCCCTGGCCGACCTGGCGCAGGCGTACGCCCGGCAGGAGTCCGGTGACCTCGTCGGCAAGATCCTCGTCCGGCCATGACCACCACCCCGACGGCGGCCACCGCCGACCCCCGCCCGGCGGACCTGCTGATCGTCGACGCCGAGATCGTCACCATGGCCCCCGACCGGGCGGTCGTCCCCGGCGGCACGATCGCCGTGGTCGACGGCCGGATCGCCGCGATCGGCCCGGCGGCGACCCTGCGCGCGGCGTACCCGGGCAGCCCGGAACTCGACGCCACCGGCTGCGTGGTCGTCCCCGGCCTGGTCAACGCCCACCAGCACACCACCGCCGACCCGCTGGTGCGCAGCAGCATCCCCGACGACGTCCCGGCCCGGCAGGCGATCTTCGACTGGATCGTGCCGCTGCACGCCGCGGTCACCGGCGACGACGACGAACTGTCCGCCACCCTCACCGCCGTCGAGTCGCTCAGCTACGGGGCCACCACCCTGCTGGAGCCCGGCACGGTGGCGCACCCGCTACGGGTCGCCGCCGGGCTGCGTACCGCCGGCATCCGGGCCCGGGTCGGCGGCTGGGGTTGGGACGCCGACGACGCGCCGTACGCCATGCCGGCCGCCGACACCCTCGCCGTGCAGGCCGAGACGGTCGCCGCGCTGGCCGGCGACCCGCTGGTCACCGGCTGGATCACCCTGGTCGGGCACGACCTGGTCAGCGACGCGCTGTTCACCGGCGCGGCGGAACTCGCCGAGCGGCTCGACGTGCCGATGACCTGGCACCTGTCGCCCGGCCCCGAGGACGCCGCCGCCTACGCCGCCGCCGGCCGGGCCCGGCCGGTACGCCACCTGGCCGACCTCGGCGTGCTCGGCCCCCGGCTGCTGCTCGGCCACGCGGTGTGGCTCGACGACGCCGAGGTCGACGCGCTCGTCGAGACCGGTACCGCCGTCGCCTCCTGCCCGGGGGCCTACCTGCGGCTCGGCCAGGGCTTCACCCGGGCCGGCCGGCACACCGCCCTGCACCGGGCCGGCGGCCGGCTCGCGCTGGGCTGCGACTCGCACAACGCCGGGGACACCCCCGACCTGTGGCGGGCCGCCCGACTCTTCGCCGGCCTGGAGCGGGACCGGGGCGTCCCCGACCCGCTGCGCGCCGACGAGGTCTTCGCCCTGGCCACCGTCGACGGCGCCGCCGCCGTCGGGCTCGGGGCGCTGACCGGCTCGATCGAGGTCGGCAAGGCCGCCGACCTGGTGCTGCTCGACACCCGGACCATCCCCTGGACCCCGCGCGGTGACCTGCCCACCCAGCTCGTCTGGGGTGCGGCCGGGCACACCGTCCGGGACGTCCTGGTCGACGGCCGGCTGGTGGTCCGCGACCGGCGGGTCACCACCGTCGACGTCGACGCCCTGCGCGAGGAGGCCGCCCAGCGTCGGGCCGCCCTGCTGCGCCGGGTCGGCATCGACATCCCCCCTCGCTGGCCCAGCGTGCCAGCGACCGAGTACTCCGCGCGCCGGTCCGTGCCGGGCCGTGCGCCGACCCCACGTGAAGGGAAAGCACCATGACAATGAGGATTGGTCGGGGTCCGGCGGCGCTGCTCGCCGGGGCGCTGGGATTCGCCCTGGTCGGTTGCGCGAGCAACGACGCGACCGCGCCGTCGGCGGCCGGCTCGGCCAGCGGCGGTACGGCCCCCGCCGGGCAGCCCGACGCCAACGGTGACGGCAAGGTCGTCATCGGCGTGCTCAGCCCCGGCGACATCAACGACAACGGCTACTACGAGAGCTTCGTCGTCGGTGCCGAGAAGTTCGCCACCGAGAAGGGCTGGCAGGTCATCAAGCGCGGCAACGTGCCGCCGACCGAGGCGCTCAGCGCCGCCCGCGCGCTGTGTCAGCAGGGCGTGGACCTGGTGGCGCTCGGGGCCTCCGAGCTCAAGGACGCCATCCCGGCCTCCGAGGAGCCGGTCTGCGCCAAGACCTCCTGGTACGTGCCGTCGTCGGAGAACATCCCGCAGACGCCCCGGGTGACGCTGTCCAGCGACGACCCCAACCAGAGCATGCTCGCCGCCGGGTACGCCACCGGCCTGGTCATGCAGGCCAAGAACGCCACCAAGGCCGGTTTCGTCACCGGCATGGAGGCCGACTTCTCGGTCAACGCCGCCAAGGCGTACAAGGCCGGCATCCGGATGGTGGTGCCGAACGCGACCCTGGTGACCACCTACACCGGTGACTTCAACGACTCGGCGAAGGCCCGGGAGGCCGTCCAGGCGCAGATCAGCCAGGGCGTCAAGGTCGTCTACCCGTACCTGGGCGGGGCCACCGACGCGGCCGCGAAGCTGGCCAACACCGGCGGCGCGCTCACCCTCACCCCGGGCACCGACCGGTGCGACTCGACCGACCCGCGCTTCGACATCTCGGTCATCTTCGACCCGGGCGCGTACTTCGCCGCCGCGCTGGAGCTGTTCGCCAAGGGTGAGATGACCCTCGGCACCACCAAGAAGTGGGAGCTGGGCAAGGACCCGTACCCGGCCGTCAAGATCTGCAAGCCGACCCCGGAGCAGACCCAGAAGATGGACGCCTTCGTCGCCGACGTGGCCAGCGGCAAGACCGACACCGCCGCGACGGTCGCCAAGCTCGGCTCCTGACCCCCGCTGCCCGACGACCAACGAGGTGTAACGGACTGTGGACGTTGACGACCAGCTGACGCCGGCTCTCACCCTGCGCGGGGTCAGCAAGCGTTACGGTCCGGTTGTCGCCTGCGACGCCGTGGATCTCGCCGTACGACCCGGCGAGATCCACGGCCTGCTCGGCGAGAACGGGGCCGGAAAGTCGACCCTGATGAAGATCCTGCTCGGGTTGGTACACCGCGACGCCGGCACCATCACGCGCGGCACCGAACCGGTCGAGATCGACAGTCCGCAGGTCGCCGCCGACCTCGGCCTGGGCATGGTGCACCAGCACTTCAGCCTGATCGAACCGCTCACCGTCTGGGAGAACGTCATCCTCGGCGACACCGGGCGGATCGACCGGGCGGCGGCCTGCGCCCAGGTCGAGGAGGTGTCCCGCCGGTACGGGCTGCCCATCGACCCGCACGCCCGCATCGACCGGCTCTCCGCCGGGGAACGGCAGCGGGTCGAGCTGATCAAGTGCCTGCGCCGTGACCCGTCGATCCTGATCCTGGACGAGCCGACCTCGGTGCTCACCCAGGCCGAGTCGGCGGAGCTGTTCACCGTGCTGCGCCGGGTGGTGCAGGCGGAACGGCGGGCGGTCATCCTGATCAGCCACAAGCTCGCCGAGATCATGGCGGCCACCGACCGGGTGACCGTGCTGCGGCGCGGCGCGGTGGCGTTCCACGGCGCGACGAAGGACACCACCGCCCAGCAACTCGCCCGGCAGATGGTCGGCCGGGAGGTGTCGTTGCAGTCCGAGAGCGCGGCGCTGGGCCTGCTGCCCGTCGAGCGTCCCGAACCGGTCGAGGGCGTCGCCCCGGCGGCCGGGAACGCGGCGACGCCGGAGCGGCCGGCGGCGCTGCGGCTGCGCGAGGTGACCCTGCTCGTCGGCGGCCTGCCGGTGCTGGACAAGCTCAGCCTCGACGTCGCCCCCGGCGAGATCGTCGGCCTGTACGGGGTCGAGGGCAACGGCCAGGCCACCGTCGGTGAGCTGCTGTCCGGGCTGCTCGTCCCCGACTCCGGCACCGTCGAACTCGACGGCCGGCCGGTCGACCTGGTCCGCCCCGGCGCGCTGCACACCGCAGGGCTCGGCATCGTGCCCGAGGACCGGCACCACTCCGGCGTGGTGCTCGACATGAGCGTCGCCGAGAACCTGGTGATGAAGTCCCTCGCCGGGGTCACCGCACGCGGGGTGCTCAGCCGGCGGAAGATGCACCGGATCGCCCAGCGGCAGATGGCCGAGTTCAACATCGTCGCGCCCTCGCCGGACACCCCGCTGCGCAGCCTCTCCGGCGGCAACCAGCAGCGGGTGGTGCTCGCCCGCGAGTTGTCCGCCGGGCCGAAGGCGCTGGTCGCCGCGCAACCCACCCACGGGCTGGACGTCGGCGCGATCGAAGACATGTACGTGCGGCTGCGGCAGGCCGCCGCGGAAGGGGTGGCGGTGTTGCTGATCTCCACGGAGCTGGAGGAGGTGATGGCCCTGGCCAACCGGATCGCGGTGATCTCCTCCGGCCGGATCGTCGGGGTGCTCCCCACCGCCGAGGCCACCGCCGAGCGGCTCGGCATGCTGGTCGGCGGGGTGAGTCACTGATGGCCACCCTCGGTATCGACGGCACCGGCCAGCGGCTGCTGCGCCGGCTCAACCCCGGCCCCGGCGGCTGGCAGGTCGGCCTCGCCACCGTCGCCACGGTGGGCGTCGCGCTCGGCCTGTCGGCCCTGCTGATCGCGGTCACCGGCGGCTCGCCGACCGCCTCCACCAAGGCCCTCTACCAGGGCAGCATGGCCACCCCGGCGGCCTGGTCCACCTCCCTGCTGTACGTCGCGCCGCTGCTGCTGGTCGCCGTCGGGGCCTGCGTCAGCGCCCGCTCCGGCTTCTTCAACATCGGCCAGGAGGGGCAGGTCCTGATCGGCGCGCTGGCCGGCGCGTGGGTCGGCCTGCGGCTGGCCGTACCCGGACCGCTGCTGCTGGTCCTGGTGCTGCTCGCCTCGGTGGTCGGTGCCGGCGTCTGGGCCGGGCTCAGCGCGCTGATGTACCGGTTCCGGGGCGTCAACGTCGTGGTCAGCACGATGCTGATGACGTTCCTCGCCCAGCAGCTCATCTCGTTCGCGGTGAACACCCCGTGGCTGCTCCAGGAGTCCCGGCTCGGCCGGGGCACGCTGTCCCCGCAGTCCAACCCGGTGCCCGAGAACGCCCGGCTCGCCTCCCTCGGCGAGTACCCGAACCTCCAGCTCAACGGGGGTCTGGTCCTGGCCGTCGTGGTGGCGGTCGTGCTGGCGCTGGTGATGGCGCGTACCCGGTGGGGTTTCCGGTTGAAGATGGTCGGCCTCAACCCGGCGGCGGCCCGGCACGCCGGGGTGCGGGTCGGCGCCCTGGGCGGCATCGCCCTGGCAATCTCCGGTGCGCTGGCCGGCCTGGCCGGCGCGCTGCTGCTGACCAGCCCGGTCGGCACCAACCGGTTGCAGCCGGGGATGTCGCTCAACATCGGCTGGGACGGCCTGCTGGTCGCCCTGGTCGCCCGGAACAACCCGCTGCTGGCCATCCCGGTGGCGGTGCTGTTCGGCGTGCTGCGGGCCGGCGGCAGCTTCCTGGCCGCCACCGGCGTGCCGTCGTTCCTGGTCGACGTGGTCAAGGCGCTGCTGGTGCTGGCGTTCGTCGCACCGCCGGTGGTGATCGGCATGCTGCGTCGACGCCGCCTGGCCGACCAGCCGGCGACCCCGACCACCCCGACCACCCCCACCGCCGCGGTGGCCTCGCCGGAGCCGGGCGACCCGTCGGTCCCGGCCACCCCGACCGCGTCGGTGCCGAACCCCCGCGGCACCGCGCCGGAACCGCCGGACCCCGGTGACGCCGGGACCGCCGGCACCAAGGACGCCATGGAAGGCAGGTTGGCATGAGCGCCGCCGACAACATCGCCACCATCCTCTCCAGCGGGGCCCGGCTCACCGTGCCCCTGGCCTTCGCCGCCTGCGGTGAGTACGTCGCCCAGCGCGCCGGCACGCTCAACATCTCCGTCGAGGCGATGATGCTCGGGGCGGCGTTCGGCTCGATCGCGGTCGCCAGCGCCACCGGCAGCGCCACCATCGGCCTGGTGGCCGGCGCGCTGGTCGGGGTCGCGGTGGCGTTCGTGCACGGCATCCTGTCGCACCGGGTGCAGATCAACACGTTCGTCGTCGGCCTGGTGCTCAACGCGCTGGTGCTCGGCCTGACCAGCTACCTGATCACGGTGAGCACCTTCACCGGCCACCAGGTCTGGCAGGTCGACATCCCCGTGCTGCGCGACATCCCGATCATCGGCCCGATGCTGTTCGTCCAACGCTGGCCGGTCTACCTGCTGCTGGCGGTCGTCCCGCTGACCTGGTGGCTGGTCGAGCGCAGCCGGTGGGGGCTGGAGCTGCGGGCGGTGGGGGAGAACCCGCAGGCCGCCGACGTCAGCGGGATCGAGGTCAACAAGCGACGGCGGCAGGCGCTGCTCTGGTGCGGGCTGCTCGCCGGGCTCGGCGGGGCGTACCTGGCCGTCGGCGAGGTCGGCTCGTTCAACCAGAACATGACCGCCGGCCGGGGCTACCTGGTCATCGCGGCGGTCATCTTCGGGGCCTGGCGGCTCGGCCGGACCCTGATCGGCTGCGTCGTCTTCGGCCTGGCCGACGCGATGCGGCTGGCGCTGCCGGCGCTGGGGGTCACCATGAACTCGCAGCTGCTGATCGCCGCGCCCTACCTGCTGGCCCTGCTGGCGATGCTGGTGTTCGCCACCGCCCACCGCGAACCCCGGGCGCTGGCGCAACCGTTCCAACGCGGCACCACCTGACGGGGGAATCCCCGACTCCGGTCCGCCCACACGGCGCAGCGGCCACCCTCCTCCGGTGGCGGTCGCTGCGCCGTGTGGGTCGTGTCTCGATGCTTACGAGACCCGGGGGACCACCGGGCATACCATGACTTTTTGTCACGGTCGGTCGTGACAGCGGGACACTTTCGCAGCGCCTCGCGCGCTTGATTGGCTGGTCAGGCATCACGGGAGTGATCCGGATGCGCCGCCGATCCGAAAGAAGAACCCATGCGAAAGCCCGTGCGAGTCGTGCTCACCACCCTCGGTGTCCTGGTCGCCGTGCCGGTGCTCCTGCTCGCGACCACCGCCGTGGTGAACGTCGTGGCGACGCGGTCGGAAGCCTCCTCGATCACCAGGTACGGGCAACTCGTGCCCGTGGCCGGCAAGCGGATGAACGTGGTGGTCGCGGGCGGCGGTGCCGAGACGATCGTGCTCCTGCCCGGCCTCGGCACCGCCGCCCCCGCGCTCGACTTCCAGCCGCTGATCACGGAACTCCAGCGCACCTACCGGGTCGTCGCGGTCGAACCGTTCGGCACCGGCCTGAGCGACCCCGCCGACACCGACCGCACCGCCGCGAACATCACCCGGGAGGTGCACGAGGCGCTGCGGCACCTCGGCATCGACCGGTACGTGCTGATGGGCCACTCGATCGCCGGGATCTACGCGCTGACCTACGCCGCCAGCTACCCCGACGAACTCGTCGCCTTCGTCGGCATCGACAGCAGCGTCCCCGACCAGCCCGGCTGGGACGACCCGATCCCCACCGGCGTGATCGTCGGCCTGAGCAGGCTCGGCGTCACCCGGGCGCTGGCGGCGATCGCCGACGACCCGTACGCGGGCCTGCCCTACGACGAGCGGACCCGGGAACAGTTGCGGTTGCTCACCGCGAAGAACACGGCCGCCCCGACCATGGTGAACGAGATGGAGCACGCCTCGGCGAACTTCGCCGGCGTCAGCGGGAAGACCTTCCCGAAGGGGCTGCCCGTCCTGTTGTTCGTCCGGTCGAACGACACCGACGTGGCGGACTGGGTCGCCCTGCACGAGCAGCAGGCGGCGAGCGTCGACACCGGTCAGGTGGTCGTCCTGGAGGGCGACCACTACCTGCACCACACCCTGTCGCCGGAGATCGCCCAGCAGACCAGGGCTTTCCTGACGGCCCGGTCGCTACGCTGAGCCGGTGACGGACACCTGGCAGGGTGCGCCGCGAGTGGCCGCCGACCTGCGGGCGATGCGCCTGTTCACGGTGCTCTCGCTGGGGCTGGGCATGCTGATCGGTGGCGTCGTGCAGGTGCTGCTCGGCGTCGGCGTGGCCGGCGGCCCCCGGACGGTCGTGCTGCTGGTCGCGACGACCGCCGCCGTCCTGGCCGGGCTCGCCGCGATTCCCCTGCTGCTGCGGGGCCCCGACGAGGTGCCGCCCGGCCATCCGCTCGTCCTGGTGCTGCTGGCGCTGTCCGGCGCGGTGTGGGTGCTGGCCGTCGTGCCGCCGTTCGCCGGCTGGGGGTGGGCGTTCACCCTGGCGATGGCGGGCGGGGTGCTCAGTTGTCTGGTCCGGGGCCGGTGGCGGGCGACGGTGATCCTCGGCTGCTGGGCGGTGATCGGTCTCGGCGGGCTGCCCGGCGTGCTGGCCCCGTCGCGCGTCGGGCCGCCGCCCGATGCGGCCGCCGACGCCATCGTGCTCAGCACCGTCGCGGTGTTCACGCTGTTGCCGCTGAGCGCGGTCTGGGTGCAGCAGGTGGTGCTGCGGCTGGAACACGCCCGCCGGCTCGCGTCCGACCTGGCGGTGGCGCGGGAGCGGCTCCGGTTCGCCGCCGACCTGCACGACATCCAGGGTCACAACCTCCAGGTGATCGCGTTGAAGAGTGAACTGGCGGAGCGTCTGCTGACCGGCCAGCCCGAGCGGGCCGGCCGGGAGATCGCCGAGATCCGCCGGATCGCGCGGGTGGCCCTCGACGACACCCGCGCCGTGGTGAACGACTACCGCACCGTCACCGTGGCGACGGAGGCGCGCAACGCGGCGGCGGTGCTGCGGTCCGCCGGCATCCGCTGCACGGCACGCATCGACACGCCGGACCTGCCCGTGGCCCTCGGCGCGGTGTTCGCCGTCGCGATCAGGGAGGCGGTGACCAACGTGCTGCGGCACAGCAGGGCGACCGAGGCCACCATCGAACTCGTCCGCGTCGGTACCCCTCACCCCGCGCCCCCCGGGGCCGACGCGGCGGAGTACCGGCTGACCGTCACCAACGACGCCGCCGGGGTGCCGCGCCGCGACGGAACGGGCCTGGCCGGCCTCGCCGACCGCGTCGCGGCCCAGCGTGGAACGGTCGAGACCACCCGTGAGGGGGACACGTTCGTGCTGGTCGTCCGCATCCCCGCGCCGGACGCCGCGGGGTCTGCCCCGCCGGAGCCCACCGCGCCGGGGAGACGACGGGGGACCGGCAAGTGATCCGGATCGTGATCGCCGACGACGAGGAACTCATCCGGGGCGCGCTCGTGGCGCTGCTCTCCCTCGAGGCCGACATCGAGGTCGTCGCGGACGTCGCCGACGGCGAGGCCGCGGTCGCCGCCGCCGTCGCCCACCGCCCCGACCTGACCCTGCTCGACCTCGAAATGCCCGGACTCGACGGGGTCGACGCCGCCCGCCGGCTGCTGCGGCTCGTCGCGACGCAGGTCGTCATCGTCACCCGGCACGCCCGACCGGGCACCCTCAAGCGGGCGCTGAACGCCGGGGTGCACGGCTTCGTGCCGAAGTCCACCCCGGCGTCGGAGCTGGCCAGGATCATCCGGTCGGTGGCCGCCGGCGAACGCTACGTCGACGCGCGCCTGGCCGCGTCGGCGCTCACCGAGCAGGAGAGCCCGTTGACGCTGCGCGAGATCGACGTGCTGCGGCTGACCCGCGACGGCCTGCCAACCAAGCACATCGCGCGGCAGCTCGGCCTGGCCCACGGCACCGTCCGCAACCACATCTCGTCCGCGATGGCGAAACTGAACGTCGGTTCCCGCACCGACGCCGCCGCGATCGCCTGGGAACAGGGCTGGATCTGATCGCCCCGCCGACGCTTTTCACCGGGTCGCCGGGACGCCCCGTTGACGCTTTGCGCTATTTCGCCGATGTGGCGGTATCGAAGTGACGGCGACCCCGCAACATCGGCGATATTGAGTCGATCGACACCTCCCCGTGTCCCCGGAGGCGTTCTCAATGCCGTCGCCGGTCCGGCAGACGGTAGTCTGCGAGCAGTGAAGCTGTCAGGTCGTGAGGTGAGGTCGGCACGGTGGGTACCGGTTATGAACCGATGACTCTGGCGGCGCTGGCCGCTCATATCGTCGCCGCCGAGACCGATCAGACCCGTTGGAAGCTGGTGTGGGAGTTCCTGGAGGAATACCGGTGGGAGCCGGCGACCACCAGGGTCGGGCTGTTGCAGGATGAACCCGGGCAGACCGGGGACCTGCGATGGGACGCGTTACTTGCCGCCCTCGCCGAGCACCTGCTCGCCCAAGTGGATCTCGCTCCGCCCGACTGGGTCGAGACGCGGGTGCTGCGCCGGGCCTGGTTCCCGGCCGAGTTGGCCATTCACCGGGCCGACGCACTGGCCTGGGCGCCTGCTGCATTCCGTAAACACGGGGTGTACCTGTCGGTGCACGATCTGGCCGCCGCATGACCGGGTCCGAGGGTGTCCTGATGGGGCGCGCGGAGTTGGAGCGTGCGTTCACCCGTCTGGGTGAGAGGCTCGTCCGCCGTGGGGTCGTCGCGGACATCTTCGTGGTGGGTGGTGCCGCCATGGCCTTGGCCTACGACGCCAAGCGGGTGACCAGGGACGTCGATGCCATGTTCGTTCCGCACGGCGTCGTCCTCGATGAGGCGCGTGCAGTGGCCGACGACTTGGGACTACCGCCCTGGTGGCTCAACGAACAAGCCAGCGTGTACGTCTCCGGCAGGGACGACCCGGGTCGCCGACGGGTCTTCGACCATCCCGGACTGCGTGTCATGGCGGCGTCACCCGAGCACATCTTTGCGATGAAGGCGCTCGCGGCTCGGGCACGCGACGTGGACGATCTGCGCACCTTGGCAGCGCTGTCCAAGGTCGAGACAGTGGCGGACGCCGTTCGCCTCTGCGGGGACTTCTACCCCGACGAGGTGATCTCGCCCCGGGCCATGGGAGTCATCCGCGAACTCTTCGAATGAGGAGTCAGCGCTTCCCCACGGCACAGGTGCCCTGGGCTGTCGGGAGCCGGCCCGACGGGGAATGGCACGGGAGTCGATCGAACTGCCTCCGTCGCCGCTGCTTCGCCGGTGTGGCGGTATCAGAGCGCTCCGATACCGCCACACCGGCACAACAGCGCCAACGACGGCCGCCGACGGCCGACGTCAGGGGCGGCGGCGCAGGGTCGGGTCGGTCAGGGCTGGTACCCGGTAGCCGGCGTCGGCCGGGTTGACGTCGTGGCCCGGCCGGACCAGTTTGTCGATCCGGTCCAGCACGTCGGCCGGCAGCCCGGCCGGCTCCCCGGCGGGCAGTTGGCTGCGTAGCTGGGCGAGGGTACGCGGGCCGATGATGGCGCTGGTGACCGCCGGGTGGCTCAGCACGAACCCGAGCGCCAGGTCGATCAGCGTCAGGCCACTCTCGTCGGCGAGGGTGGCCAGCTCGTCGACCAGGGCGAGCTTGCGGTCCCGGGCGGCGGCGTCGCGGAAGTCGAAGTGGTCGCCGTTGCGCCCGGCGCGGGAGTCCGCCGGTACGGCAGTCGACCGGTACTTGCCGGTCAGCCAGCCGCCGTTGAGCGGGCTGAACACCAGCACGCCGAGCCGGTACCGGGCGCTGGTGGGCAGGGCGGCGGCCTCGACGCCCCGGGTGAGGACCGAGTAGCCGAGCTGTTCGGTGGTGAAGCGTTCCCGCTGCCGGCGTTCGGCCACCCACTGCGCCTCGACGATCTGCTCGGCGGGGAACGCCGAGGTGCCGATCATCCGGACCTTGCCCTCCCGGACCAGGTCGGTCAGCGCGCCGAGGGTCTCGTCGACGTCGGTGAGCGGGTCGGGGCGGTGCACCTGGTAGAGGTCGATCCAGTCGGTGCCGAGCCGGCGTAGGCTGCCGTCGACCGCCTGCCTGATCCAGCGGCGGGAGTTGCCCCGGCGGTTGCGGTCGTCGCCCATCGGCTCGTGGAACTTGGTGGCCAGCACCACGTCGTCGCGCCGTCCGCGCAGCGCCCGGCCGAGGATCTCCTCGGACTCGCCGTGGGCGTACACGTCGGCGGTGTCGACCAGGTTGATCCCGGCGTCGAGCGCCTCGGCGACGATCCGGTGGCACTCCTGCTCGTCGGTGTTGCCCCAGGCGCCGAACATCATGGTGCCCAGGCAGAGGGTGCTCACCTCGACCCCGGTCCCACCCAGTCTGCGGTACTGCATGATCCGATCGTCCTCCCGTACGCGGTGTGCCCCCACGCTGGCACGCGGGCCGGCCGCCGGCACCGTCCCGGCGCGTCGAAGCCGGCCCGCCGGCTTTGTGTCCCCGGCACATCGCCCCCGCCGGCAAAGAGTGAATAGGCTGGTGGACGCGATAGTGATGGACATTTCGGTACGGTGGAGGTAACAGTGGCGACCGGCCTGACCCAAGCCCGATGGACGCATGTGGCGTTGCCTACCGGCGACCTCGACAAGGCGATCTCGTTCTACACCACGCTCACCCCGCTGGTGGTCGTGGAGCGGTTCGCCGACGCCGACGGCGAGAGCGTCTGGCTCTCCAACGACAAGCAGGTCGAGACCCCGTTCGTGCTGGTGCTCGTCTCCTTCAACAAGGACAAGGGCGGCCAGCTCGGCCTGCTGCACCCGTTCGCGCACATCGGCATCGAGGTGCCGCAGCGGTCGGACGTCGACGAGATCGCCGGGCGGGCCCGCGAGCTGGGTTGCCTGCACTGGGAGCCGCGTCAGATGCCGCCGCCGGTCGGCTACATCTGCGCGTTGAAGGACCCCGACGGCAACGTCATCGAGATCTCCCACGACCAGCAGGTCTTCGACACCGTGCGGCGTCGGTGGGGGAGCTGACCGCAGCGTCCACCCGCGCCGCCGTGCAGCGGTACCTGGCGGCGCTGAACGCCCACGACGCCGATGCCGTCGCCGGCTGCGTCAGCGTCGACTTCGTCAACGAGCACACCGCCGCCCTCGGCCGGACGGTGGTCGGCCGGGCCCGCTACCGGGCCCGGCTCGACGGCTTCCTGGCCGAGTTCGTCGACCTGCGCTACGAGGTGGAGGAACTGCTCGCCGACGCCGACCGGGCGGCGGTGGCGTACCGGATGTCGTTCCGGCTGGCCTCGGCCGGCCGGGCGCCGGTGCGCATCCGTGGCGTGTTCCGGTTCCGGGTCGACGCCGACGGCCTGATCGCCCACCGGGTCGACTACTGGGACAGCGGCGAGGTCCACCGTCAGCTCGCGGGAGCACCCGAACCGCCGCCCGTCCCCGGTTCGGGGGCGGGCGGCCCGGCATAGCCGGCTTCCGGATCCGGCGTGCGGTGGTGTCCGTGTCGCCGGATCCGGCCCGTGCTCGGTAGAGTTCGCCTTTCGGCGGACGGCGAGTGCGAGGTGGCGCGGTGACGGGCGGAGTCGACGAGTCGGCAGGTGACGCGCCGGCGATCCAGACCGTGCAGCGGGCCGCCACCATCCTCCAGGCGTTCTCGGTGGAGCGGCCCCGGCTCACCCTGGCCGAGCTGACCGCCGACCTGGCCATCAGCCGGGCCACCGCGCACCGGTACGCCCGCGCCCTGCGGGCGGCCAACCTGCTGCGCTTCGACACGGCCACCGCCACCTACACGCTGGGTCCGCAGGTGCTGGCGATGGAGGCCGCCGCCCGCGCGGCGCTGCCCATCGTCACCGCCGCCGAACCCCACCTGGACCGGCTCACCCGGCTGACCAACCAGACCTCGGTGCTCAGCGTCTGGAACGGTGAGGCGCCGACGGTGGTCCGCTGCATGGACAACACCAGCGGTGACGTGCGGCTCAGTGTGCGCACCGGTTCGCCGTTGGATCTGCTCCGCTCGGCGCAGGGCCGGGTCTTCTGCGCCTACCTGTCGGCCGCCGAGGCGCCCGCCGTGGCCCGCCAGTTGCGGCTGTCGGCGGGCCTGCGGGCCGTCGTCGAGCAGGTCCGCCGGGACGGTTTCGCGGTCAACTCCCCGGAGGATTTCGGGGTACGCGTGCTGGCCGCGCCGGTGTTCGAGCGGACCCAGGTGGTGGCCGCGCTGGCGGTGCTGGGCACCAGCACGGCGCTGTCCGGCGCGGTGGAGGCCGCCGCGGCGGACAGCCTGCGGTTGGTGGCCCGGGAGTTGTCCGAGGCGCTCGGCGCGGGCTGAGGCCCGCGGCCCGCCCGCCCGTCAGCGGTGACCGTTGCTGCCGACCGGGGGGTGGTGGCCGTTGCCGCCGCTGCCCAGCTCGGCGGTGACCAGGGCGGCGACGCGTTGCAGGGCGATGGCGAGCGGGCTGTCGGTGCCCTCGGGGACCGAGGTGGTGGTGCCGACGATGGCCATGGCGGCGATCAGGGTGCTGCCCCGGAAGATCGGCGCGGCGATGCTGCGGACCCCGTTGGCCGAGGGCGTGTTGGCCGAGATGCCGGTCCGCCGGATCTTCTCGACCTCCCGGCGCAGCTCGGCGGAGGCGGCGATCTCGTCGGCCAGCCCCGGCACGTCGGCCTCGGGGAGGAACGCGCAGAACACCCGGCCCTGGGCGGATTCGGTGCGGGACAGCCGGGAGCCGGTACGCACGCTGACCCGGATGACCCGGTCGGTGTTGTCGTCGGCGCGGACCACCACGGCGGTGTCGCCGTCCCAGACGCTGAGTACGACCGTCTCGTCGATCTCGCGGACGAGCTGCTGCATGCGCGGGCCGGCGATGCTGATCACCGGCATCGCCGCGCGGGCGGCGGCGGAGAGGGTCAGGATCTGCGGGCCGAGGGAGTAGAGTCCCTCCCGCTCGTCGTAGCGCAGCAGGTTGCTCTCCCGCAGCGCCTTGGTGTAGCGGTGCGCGGTGGCCTTGCTGGTGCCGAGGCTGGCGGTGAGTTCGTTGAGGCTCAGGCGCGGACGTGCCGCCGTGAACGCGTTGAGGATGACCGCCGCGCGCTGCACGGTCTGGATCGCCGGTGAGCTGGGGTCAGCGCTCTTGACCGGCGAAGGGGCATCGTCCGCCATCTGGATTCCTTTGTGCGCAGAGTGAGACAGTATCATGGCATATGACACGTCAGCCTGTCGATGCCTGCTGGTGGCGCAGCGCGATGTCCGCGTACAACCGGGCGAACCGCACCAGTTCCGACAGGGCGTACCGTTCCCGTCGCGGGTCGGCCGGATCGGGCGGTAACGCCGGCGGGCCCAGCCGTACGGTGGGCACCCCCCGGGCGCGCAGCACCACCCCGTCGGTCGACCCGGTCCACCCGCGCAGCGGCACCGGCGGCCGGCCGTACGCGGCGAGCCAGGCGGCGTCGGCGTGCCGGCAGATCGGTGCGGTGGGCGGGGTGGATGCGGCCGGGTGCGCCGGATGGCCGGCCACGGCCAGGCCGCAGTCGGCCAGCGGGGTGTCGCGCAGCCGTCGGGCCAGGGTGGCCCGCAGCGCGTCGGTGATCTGCGCCGGATCGTCGCCGGGCACCGTGGTCAGGTAGAGGTGCAGGTCGACCATCCCGGGCAGCAGGTCGGGCTTGCCCGGCTGGCCGGCGCGGACCGCCCCGAGGCCCAGTTCCGCGCCGACCAGGGCGTCCGGGTCGGCGCGGAGGGCCAGGTGGGCCCGGCGGAACTCCTCCAGCGCCTCGACGACCACGCCGAGGTGGGCGAGCAGCCCGCCGGGGGGTGTGGCGGTGTCCCGGAACAGCGCCGGGTGGAACCCGCTGGACAGCCGGATCCGCAGGAACATCGCCCCCGGTTCGGCGGTGAGGATGCCCGGCGGGCTGGTCTTGGCCACGATCGCGGCGGCCGGTCGGGGCCGCCCGCGCAGGTGGTGCAGGACTCCGCCGGTGGTGGGGGCCGGCGCGACGCCGTCCTCCGGCCCGGCGGTGGGGTCGTCGCGGTGGGTGCCGGTGGCGGCGAGCAGCAGGGTCAGCCGGTGCGGCCGGCCGGCGGCCCGCAGGGTCTCGGCGGCGGCGGCGTAGCCGACCAGGGCGGCGGCTGCCGCCGCCCGCGCCACCGACAGGCCGAAGCCGCTGACCACCTCGCCGGCCGGGCCGGATAGCTCCAGCGCGGGGGCGGGGGAGTGCCGGCCGGTGATCGGGGCGTCGAAGTCGGTCCCGCCGGTCAGCGAGGTGTCCAGGTGTGAGTAGATCAGCAGTTCGGGGTGGTCGCCCAGGTCGGAGCCGCCGACCAGGTTGGCGCTGTCGGGCGTGGTCGCCGTGCGCTCCAGCGGGTCGACCCGCCAGGACAGCTCCGGCCAGCGGCCGGTGGCCCAGTCGGCGACCCGGTGCGCGGTGGCCCGTTCCCGGCCGTACGGGCTGGGCTGGGCGGTGAGCGCGGCCAGGGCGTCGACCAGGGTGGCCTCGTCGACCGCCCGCGCGGCGGCGTGGCGCAGGGGCGCCGGTACCTCGTCGTCCATCCGCTCCCTCTCGCCAGCGTGACTTCATTCAAGATGACGTCTCGTATGTTGACATACTCTGGGCCGGGTCTCTAGCGTGGCCTGACACCAAACGACATCGCCCCGCATCCGGCGACGTCGCGGAACGGGCCCGGCACCCCGGATCGGCCAGTGCGCCCGGACCTGCCGCTGCGGCGCGGATGCGGCCGGCCGACCGAACCGCAGGAGGACCGATGACCTACGTGGTCACCGACGAATGTGTGGACGTACAGGATCGGTCCTGCGTCGAGGAATGCCCGGTGGACTGCATCTACGAGGGCGACCGGATGATGTACATCAACCCGGACGAGTGCGTCGACTGCGGGCGCTGCGAGCCGGTCTGCCCGGTCACCTCGATCTTCCACCTCGACGACCTGCCCGCCGACCGTGCCCGGTTCGGCCCGATCAACGCCGAGTTCTTCACCGAGATCGGCACCCCGGGCGGTGCCCGCAAGATCGGCCGGGTCGGCCACGACCACCCGGCCATCGCGGAAAGCGCCAGCTGATGGCCGAGCGGCACGAGGTCGATCTCGCGATCATCGGCGCCGGCCCGGCCGGCCTCTACGCTACCTACTACGCCGGCTTCCGCGGGATGAGCGTGGCGGTGATCGACTCGCTGCCCGAACCCGGCGGGCAGATCGCCGCCCTCTACCCCGAGAAGGCGATCTACGACATCGCCGGGCTGCCCGCCGTGCGGGGCCAGGAACTCGTCGACGCCCTGCTCACCCAGGCCGCCACCGCCAAGCCGACGTTCCTGCTCGGGCAGAGCGCGACCGAGCTGACCTGCGCCGAGGACCACGTGCTGATCGGCACCGACACCGGCACCCAGGTCCGGGCGGCGGCCGTGCTGCTGACCGCCGGCATCGGCACCTTCACCCCCCGCGAACTGCCAGTCGGCAGCGGCCACCTCGGCCGGGGCCTGCGCTACTTCGTCCCCCGGCTGGAGGAACTCGCCGGGCAGGAGGTCGTCGTGGTCGGCGGCGGCGACTCCGCCGTCGACTGGGCGCTGGCCCTGGAGCCGTACGCCAGCAGCGTCACCCTGGTGCACCGCCGCCCGCAGTTCCGCGCCCACGAACGCAGCGTCACCCAGCTGCACGAGTCGACCGTGCGGGTGCTCACCCCGTACGAGGTGTGCGGGATCGACGGGGAGCAGACCGTCGAGGCGGTGCGGATCGCCGAGGTGCGCGGCGAGGGTCGGCAGACCCTGCCTGCCCAGGCGGTGGTCGCCGCGCTCGGCTTCATCGCCGACCTGAGCGCGATGGAACGCTGGGGGTTGGAGATGCGCCGCCGCTACGTCGCCGTGGACCGGTCGATGCGCACCAACCTGCCCCGGGTCTTCGCCGCCGGTGACATCACCGACTACGACGGCAAGGTACGGCTGATCTCGGTCGGCTTCGGTGAGGCCGCCGCCGCCGTCAACAACCTGGCCCCGCTGGTCAACCCGGCGCTCGGCACCGTCCCCGGCCACTCCTCGGACGCCGCGTGACCGCCCCCGCGCCCACCGCCGTGCACCTCGTCGCCACCCGGTACGGGCTGGGCCGGATCACCGGCGACGACGTCGAACTGCTCGACCTGCCCGCCCCGGACGTGGCCGCCCTGCTGCGCGCCGGCCGGGGGCTCGCCCCCGCCGCCGAGGCCCGCATCCGCCGCCGGCTGCCGCTGGAGACCCTCGTCGGCGACCTGCGCCCACCGCTGGCGGGCACCCGCGCGGTGTGGGGCGTCGGGCTGAACTACCACTGCAAGGCCCGCACCACCGGCCGGGCCCTGCCCACCCAGCCGGTGCTCTACCTGAAGTCGCCGAGCGCCGGCTCCGGCCCGGGGGACACCGTGCCGCTGCCCGGCTCGGTGAGCAGCCAGCCCGACTACGAGGGCGAGGTCGCCCTGGTCGTCGGCACCCGGATGCACCACACCCCGGCCGGGCAGGTCTGGGCGCACCTGGCCGCCGTCACCGCCGCCAACGACCTGACCGCCCGGGACGTGATGGCCGCCACGGGCAACCCCACCCTGGCCAAGAGCTTCCCCGGGTTCGGTGCCCTGGGCGCCTCCGTGCTCGGCCTGGGCGCGGTCGCCGACCGCGACGCCATCGGCGTACGCACCACCGTCAACGGCGAGCTGCGCCAGCAGGCCAGCACCGCCGACCTGATCTTCCCGGTGCCCGACCTGCTCGCCTGGATCACCCGGTACGTCGTGCTGGAGCCGGGCGACGTGGTGCTCACCGGCACCCCGACCGGCACCGGCCAGGACCGGGGTTGCTTCCTGAGCCCCGGCGACCAGGTGGAGGTCACCGTCGCCGGGGTGCTGCCCCTGCGTACCCGGTTCCGTGCCGAGAGCCCGGACCACCCCGCGCCGGCCGCCGTCGACGCGTCGACCCACTCGCTTCGCACAGAGAGCCCGATGTCATGAGTGAGAATTCCGAGCGGTACGACCTGGTGCTGGCCGGTGGCCAGGTGTTCGACGGTCAGACCGGAGCAAGCCAGGTCGCCGACGTCGCGGTGACCGGCGACCGGGTGGCCCGGATCGCGCCCGGCCTCGCCGCCGACGCCGACCGGGTGATCGACTGCGCCGGGCAGTACGTGCTGCCCGGCCTGGTCGAGGCACACACCCATATCTTCGCCGAGGTCTCCAAGGTCGGCGCGCCGCCGGACGAGGCGCACCTGCACCGGGGCGTCGTCGCCGCCTGCGACGCCGGCACCGTCGGCGCGTCCACCTTCGCCGCGTTCGAGAAGTACGTCGCCGCGCCGGCCCGGATGCGGCTGGTGAACTTCCTCAACGTCTCGGTCCTCGGCCTGATCGACTTCCGGTTCGGTGAGCTGATCAACCCGGGCACGCTGGTCCCCGAGGACGCCCTGGCGGTGGCCGAGGCGAACCCGCACCGGGTCCGCGGTTTCAAGATCCGGCTCTCCGAGGACGTCGTCGGGCTGGACTGGCGTCCGCTGCTCAAGCGTTCCCTGGCGCTCGCCGGCGAGGCCGGCCTGCCGCTCATGATCCACATCGGGGAGACGCCGGAGCCGCTGCCGGTGATCCTGCCGCTGCTGCGCCCCGGCGACGTCGTGGCGCACTGCTACACCGGCAAGCCGTACGGCATCCTCAACGACGGCACTGTGCTGCCCGAGGTGTACGCCGCCCGCGAGCGCGGGGTGCTGTTCGAATCCGCCCACGGCAAGAGCAACCTCAGCTTCGCCGTCGCCCGACCGGCGATCGAGCAGGGCTTCCTGCCCGACGTGGTCACCTCCGACACCAGTGCCCGCAACTGGCGCGGCCCGGTGTTCGACCTGGTCACCAGCATGGCCAAGCTGCGGGCGATGGGGATGACCCTGGAGCAGCTCGTGCCCCGGGTGACGACCGCGCCGGCCCGGCTGACCGGCCTGGACGCCGAGGGCTACGGCACCCTGGTCGAGGGCGGCCCGGCCCACGTCACCGTGCTGGCCGAGGCCGAGGAGGCGGTGCTCCCCGACGCCGCCGGCAACAAGATCACCGCACCCCGGCTGGAGCCGAGCGTGGTGCTGCTCGGCGGCGAGCAGGTGCCGACCGTGCCGTGGCGCGGGCTGCCCGCCACCGGGGCGTGAGGCCCTGATGTCCGCCGTCGGGCCGGTGTCCGGCGAGCCGGGGCCGGCCCAGCCGACCCCGTCCACGTCCGTCGGGCAGACCCCGCAGACCTCCGTCGAGCCGACCCCGCCGGCCGGGGTGCACGGCCACCGCGCCCGGCTGCGGGCGGCGCTGCACGCCGGTGGGCAGCTCGCCGGCACCTTCGTCAAGCTGCCCGGGGCCGACGTGATCGCCCTGGCCGCCCGCTCCGGACTCGACTTCGTCGTGATCGACCTGGAGCACTCCGGCCTGGACGAGCGGACCGCCACCGACCAGCTCCGGCTCGCCGCCCTGGCCGGCCTGCCGGCACTGGTCCGGGTGCCGGCCGTCGACCCCGGCCAGGTCAACCGGCTGCTGGAGGCCGGGGCAGTCGGGATCCAGCTGTCGACCGTGCGCCGCCGGGCCGACGTCGAGGCGCTGCGCTCGGCCAGCCGGTACGCCCCGCACGGGCGGCGCAGCATCAGCCTGGCGCACCCGTCGGCCGGGTACGGCGGCGACGGCCTGGACCGGTACCTCGCGGCGGAGGCCGAGCACCCGCCCGTACTGGTGGCCCAGATCGAGACGGCGACCACCGACGACCCGCTGCCCGCCCTGCTGGCCGGGGTGGACGTGGGCTTCGTCGGGACCACCGACCTGGCGGTGAGCCTGGGCCTTTCGACCACCGACGACCCGGGGCCGCTGTTGCGGCGTACCGGGGACATCGCCGCCGCGGCCCGCACGACCGGGACGCATCTCGGCGGCTGGGTGCCCGAGCGGTCCGCCGCAGCGCTGGACCGCTGTGGCCTGACCGACGCGCGTTACCTCGTCGTCGGCTCGGACCTGCACCTGCTCGGCACCGGCCTGCGTCGGCTCGCCGCACCCCTCTGACCCGCCCGAGAAGGGACGCGTTCACATGCTCAACCCGCAGCTCTACCGCACCTCGGTCAACTGGGACGACATCCCGGCCACCGACGTCCGGCCCGGGGTGCGCCGCAAGGTGTACGCCACCGACGAGGTCCTCTTCGCCTGGCACGAACTGGCCGTCGGGATGGACCTCAACCCGCACCACCACGACGACTTCGACCAGCTGGTGCTGATCCTCGGCGGCCGGTGCAACTACTACGTCGACGGCGTGCCGCACCCGATGGGGCCGGGCTCGATGCTGCTGGTGCCGCGCGGCGCGGAGCACTACATCGAACCGACCGAGGGCCCGTGCATCAACGTGGACGTCTTCGCCCCGCCCCGGGCGGACTTCCTGCCGCACGCCTGGCGTCCCGGGCAGGGCTGACCGGCGATGACCGACATCGTGGTGGTGGGCAGCCTCAACGTGGACGTGGTGGTGCCGCTGCACGAGCTGCCCGCCCCCGGGCAGACCGTGCTCGGCGCGGCCGACCACCGGCGGGCCGGCGGCGGCAAGGGTGCCAACCAGGCCGTCGCCGCCGCCCGGCTGGGTCGCCGGGTGGCGATGGTCGGCGCGGTCGGCATCGACGCCGACGGCGACTGGCTGCTCGGCCTGATCGCCGCCGAGGGGGTGGCCACCGAGGCGGTGGTGCGCGCCCCCCGGCCCACCGGGCAGGCGATCGTGCTGGTCACCGCCGACGGCGACAGCACCATCGCGGTCAGCTCGGGGGCGAACATGTGGCTCGCCCCCGAGCATCTCGGCCCGCTGCGTGACCTGCTCGGGTCGGCGCGGGCGGTGCTGCTGCAACAGGAGGTCGACGCGGCGGTGGTGGCCGAGGCGGTCCGGCTGGCCGAGGGGCTGGTGGTGCTCAACCCGGCACCGGCCCGCCCGGTCGACCCGGCGACCCTGGCCCGGGTCGACGTGCTGGTGCCCAACCGGGGTGAGCTGGCCGCCCTGGCCGGCGCGCCGCTGACGGACGCCGGGGTGGACGGGCTGGCCGCGATGGCCCGGTCGCTGGGCACCCGGGGGCCGGTGGTGGTGACCCTCGGCGGCGACGGCGCGCTGGTCGTGACCACCGACCGGCAGTGGCTGATCCCGGCGGAGCAGGTCGACGCGGTCGACGCCACCGGCGCCGGGGACACCTTCTGCGCCGCCCTGGCCGACGCGCTGCTCGACGGCGCGGCGATCGACGAGGCGGCCCGGTGGGCGAGCCGGGCGGCAGCGGTGACGGTCACCCGGCCCGGGGCGATGGAGGCCGCACCCCGTCGCGTCGAGGTGCCCACCGCCGCCTGAAGCCCACCCCTGAAACGTCGGCCCGGCCGGGCAGCGCCGCCCGGCCCGGCCGTCGCCGCCGCGGCCCCCGGTCCTGCCGCCCGTCGCATGCTGCCTGTCGGCGACGGTGCGGCCCGGCTCCGGCCGGCTGCGTCCGCTGCCCC
>NZ_MZMV01000081.1 GCF_002210435.1 Micromonospora wenchangensis | reverse complement strand
CGACACGATCTCCACACCGAGGGCCTGCTTCACCAGGGCCTTCGCCACGGTGCCCACGGCCACCCGGGCAGCGGTCTCCCGGGCGCTGGCCCGCTCCAGGATCGGCCGGGCGTCGGTGTGACCGTACTTCTGCATGCCGGCCAGGTCGGCGTGGCCAGGCCGGGGACGGGTCAGCGGGGCGTTCCGCGCCTGACTCGCCAACTCGTCCGCATCGACCGGATCGGCGGCCATCACCGTCCGCCACTTCGGCCACTCCGAATTCCCCACCCGGATCGCCACCGGACTACCCAGGGTGACACCGTGCCGCAGACCACCGACAACCTCGACCTCGTCCTGCTCGAACGCCATCCGCGCACCCCGGCCATACCCCAACCGACGACGCGCCAACTCACCCGCGATATCAGCAGAAGTCACCGCCACCCCGGCCGGCACCCCCTCCAACAACGCCACCAGAGCCGGACCATGCGATTCACCCGCGGTCAGCCAACGCAACACGGCGGTCACCCCCGCAGACCGGGCAGGGCGTGCGCCACCCCGGCGGCGGCCGGGGCGTCGGCGGCGGGGTTTCCGCCCTCGGCCAGGTGGCGGGCGTGGGCGGCGGCGAGGTGGCCCCCGGTCCGGGCGGTGCTGATCAGCACGGCCATGTTGGCCCGGGAGGACCGGCCCTGGGTGGCCGCGTCGACGGCGCGCATCAGGTACTTGGTGATGGCGTTGCCGCGTACCCCGTCCCGCCGGGCGGCCACCATCGCCTCCTCGATGGCGCGGTCGACCTCGGCGTCGTCGACGGCCTCTGCGGCGTCGACCGGGGTGGTGATCAGGAAGGCACTGTGGTTGCCCAGGGCCCAGTGGTTCTCCACCGCGCGGGCGACGACCGTCGGGTCGTCGACCCGGCAGGGGCTGGGGATGCCGCTGGAGACGCAGTAGAACGCCGGGAAGTCGGCGGAGCGGTAGGAGACCACCGGCACCGAGTGGGTCTCCAGGTACTCCATGGTCAGCCCGAGGTCGAGGATCTTCTTGGCCCCGGCGCACACCACGGCCACCCGGGAACGGGTGAACTGGATGAGGTCCGAGGAGATGTCCATGCTCGTCTCGGCACCCCGGTGCACCCCGCCGATGCCGGCGGAGGCGAAGAACGCGATGCCGGCCAGGTCGGCGGCGATCAGCGAACTAGCCACGGTGAGCGCGCCCATGCCACCCCGGGCGAGCGCCACCGGCAGGTCCCGGGCACTGACCTTGGGGATGCCCGGGGTGGAGGCGAACCGTTCGATGTCCGCCGCGGTCATGCCGACCCGGATCACCCCGTCGTCGACGGCGACCGTCGCCGGCACCGCACCGCCCTCCCGGACCGCGTCCTCCACCCGGTGGGCGGTGGCGGCGTTGTCCGGGTACCGCAGGCCGTGGGTGATCACGTTGGACTCCAACGCCACCACGGCCCGCCCCTCGGCCAGGGCGTCGGCGACCTCCTCACTCAACCGCACCTCGACGGTGGAGTGGACCTTGCGTGTCATGCTGGCTCCTCGGTCGGTCCGGTCCGGTGCGTCGGGACCGGTTTCGGGCAGGACGGGTGCGGGGTGGGTTCGGGACGGTGCGGGCCGGGACCGGCTCACTCCTCCAGGACCGCCTCCAGCGCGATGGACACGGCGTCCTCGTCGCAGCCGAAGGCCCGGGTCATGGCGCGGGTGACGGCGTTCACCAGCCGGTTGTGCTGCTCGTCGGTGAGCGCGATCGGCAGGTGGGTGATGCTCACGTGCGGGCGGACCGGGCGACGGCGGGAGCGGGCGGGCAGCGCCGCGACCACCTGGTGGACCCCCGGTTCACGCAACACCCCGTAGTGGTCGGCGGCCAGGTCGACGACGACGGGGGAGAGGGTGCGGCGGACGACGGGGCTGTCGAGGAAGGACTCCTGGTCGCCCCGGGTACGCAGCACCGTCACCGGGGCCCGCACCGGCCGCCTGGCGAGTTCGGCCTCGGTGTGCCGCAGCCCGTACGTCCGGGCGACGACCCCGGTGATCCGGCGGACCAGCGGCAGGTCCAGGGCGGGGAAGTGCCGCCTGACGAACGCGGTGAAGCCCTCCTCGTCCCCGACGGTGGCGAGGCACTCCTCGATCACCGGACCGGTGACCGTGCCGGCGAACACGGAGCACAGCACCGCCAGGTACGTCGGGTTGGCGAAGTCCGCCGTGTCGGGCGTGCCGGGGGGCACCGGCACCCGGACCCGGGGTGACCCGGGGGCGATCAGGACGAGCTGGTCCACCTGCTCGCCGGCCTGCTCCAACTGGTACGCCGCCTCGACGGCGACCCGGGTGCCGAACGAGTAACCCCACAGCGTGTAGGGGCCCCGGGGCTGCCGCTCCCGGATCGCCCGGACGTCCTCGGCCGCCATCCGGGCGATCGTCCGGTAGGGCTCCTCACCCGGGTTCACGCCGTACGCCTGCACGCCGTGGAAGGGGCGTCCGACGGTGCCGGCGAGCAGCCGCAGGTTCATCGGGTAGCCACCCAGCCCCGGCCAGCAGTAGACGGAACGTCCCTGGCGGCCCCGCGCCAACGGCACCAGCCGGGACCTGCTCACCTGGTCGCGTTCGACAACCCGCCGGGCGAGCTGCGCGACCGTCGGGTTGTCGAAGATGACCTGCATCGGCAGCGCCGCGCCGAACACCCGGTTGAGCCGGTTGATCAGGGCGACGGCGATCAGCGAGTTGCCGCCGCAGGCGAAGAAGTCGTCGTGGACGGAGACGTCGTCCTGGCGGACCGCCTCGGCCCACAGCCGGGCGATGCGGCGTTCCAGGTCGGTGCTGGGCGCCACGAACGGCCGTTGCGGGCCGGGGTCGTCGGCGACCCGGGCGGCGAGCGCGGTGAGGTCGGTCTTGCCGTTGGCGGTCAACGGCATCCGGTCGAGGATCACCACCTTGTTGGGCAGCATGTAGTCCGGGAGCCGGCCGGCCAGGTCGTCGCGGATCAGCTCCGCCGGGCCCTTCATGTGGACGACGTCCTCCTTCATCCCCCGGCCGGCCACCTGGGCGGCGCTGACCCGCCCACCGACGGCGAAGTACGACGGCCCGTCGGGCAGCCCGTGCCGGCGCAGGATGCCCCGGATGCGGTGGGCCGACGGCAGGTCGTGGCCGCTGTCGGAGCTGTAGCCGGAGGACATGAAGCCGAAGCCGAGGTCGTTCATGGACAGCCGTTGCAGGACGCGTCCCAGGTCGACGTAGCGCCGCCACCGGGTCGACGACGTGCTGATCATGCTGATGCCGATCGCGGCCCGGTCGTACACCTGCTGGTTGATGGCGATGACGTGCTGACGCTGCACCAGGGCGTCGTCGAGGCGGACCAGCTCGCCGCCGTGGTAGCGGTACTGCCCGGCGGGCAGGTCGACGCCCCGGTCCGGGTGGACCTGGACGTACAGGTCGATCTCGTCGCCGGGCGGCGGGGCGTACGGCGTCACCGCGAAGCTGCCCAGGTAGAGGTCCTCGGCGGCGCAGTCGAGGTGCCGGATGGTCTGCGGCGCGTGGTCGGTGGCGGTGATGCCCAGCCCGTACCCGGGCAGGACCTGTTCCAGCAGGCCGACCAGGTGGCCGGTCTCGATCTCCAGGACCTCGCGGATGTTGTTCTGGTAGACCGGTTCGATGGCCCGTCGCCGGCCCACGAGGTGCAACCGGACGGTCGGTTCGGGCCGGGGCGGGGCGGGGCTGATCAGGACCAGCTCGTGGGTGAGCGGGTGGTGGTAGTAGTAGCCGGACGGCTGCCCCCAGAGCTGGTGCAGCTCCAGGTAGACCTGGGTGGCGTTGAGCGCCCCGGGTGAGGCGTAGCCGTACTTGGGCAGCAGCCGCTCGTCGCTGACGAACTGCCCGAGGTAGCGGACGATCTCCCCGAAGGTGGCCAGGTCGAGCTGCCCGAGCGGGCGCGGCGGCACCGGGCCGGGCCGGGCCGGGCGCAGCAGCGCCAGCAGGTCGGCGCGGGTGACCGGCGGGCCCTCGTAGAACCGGTACGTCTTGCGGGCGAACACCCGCCGCACCTGCTCCGCGGTGGGTTCGGCCCCGGGCAGCGCGAGCACCGACCGCCCGGCCAACTCCTCCGGGGTACGCACCCCGACGTGCGACAACTGCGCCCGGACCTGGAGCCGGCTCTCCTTCGACCGGTGGTGGGCCCCCTGCCGGCCCTGGTCCATCAGCGCCGCCTCGCGCGGGTTGAGTTCGACGACGGCGAGCAGGTGCGGATGCCCGGTACGCGGATCGTCCCGGACCAGCACCCCCGCGTGCCGGACCCACTGGTGGGCCTCCACGGCGAGACGCACCTCGTCGAGTTCGACCCGGAACCCGCGCAGCTTCACCTGGTTGTCGACCCGGCCGACGAACCGTACGGTGCCGTCGGCCTGCCAGGCGGCCAGGTCGCCGGTGCGGTAGAGCCGTTCCCCGGTGGCCGGGTCGGGCACGAACCGTTGCGCGGTCAACGCCGGCCGGTGCAGGTAGCCCCGGGCGAGCTGGATGCCGCCGATGAGCAGTTCCCCGACGGCGTCCCCGGTGACCGGGGCGTCGTCGGCGTCGACGATGACGTAGCGCAGGCCGGTGACGGGCCGGCCGATCGACACGGACTGCCCGGTGGGGTCGAGCCCGGCCGGGTCGACGGTGAACGCCGAGGAGTTGATCGTGCACTCGGTGGGGCCGTAGAGGTTGACCAGCGTGGCGGGGTGCGCCTTGAGCACGTCGGCGGCCAGCGTGGTGGACAGCGCCTCGCCGCCGGTGAAGACCTGCCGCAAACTGGTGCAGGTGCCGAGGCGTTCGGTGTCGACGAGCGCCCGCAGCAGGGTCGGCACGCACTGCAGGGCGGTCACGCCGTGGCGGCGGATGCTCGCGATGATCGCCTCGGGGTCGCGGTGCAGGCCGGGGGTGCCGGCGACGACGGTGCCACCGCAGGCCGGGGCGAGGATCTCCCACTGCGCGGCGTCGAAGCTCATCGGGGTCTTCTGCAGGACGACCGCCTCGTCGAGCCGGTAGGTGTCCCGCAGCCAGCGCAGTTGGCTGACGATGCTGCGGTGCTCGATCATCACCCCCTTGGGCCGCCCGGTGCTGCCGGAGGTGTAGATGACGTAGGCCAGGTCGCGGGGGCGCGGCCGGTGGTCGGGCACGTCGGGCGGGGACGTGTCGTGCCAGGCGCTCAGCGGCACGACGGCGGTGTCCGGCGGGACCAGGTCGGTCAACCGTTCGACGAGGTCGTCCTGGGCGACGACGAGGCGGATCCGGGCGTCGGCGGCCATGTAGCGCAGCCGCTCGTCGGGGTAGTCCGGGGCCAGCGGCAGGTAGGCCGCCGAGGCGTACAGGATGCCCCAGGCGCCGACGACGAGCCCGGCGGACGGTTCGGCGAACAGGCCGACCCGGTCGTCGCGGCCGGCGCCGCGCTCGCGGAGCTGGGCGGCGAGGGCCCGGGCCCGGCGGGCCAGTTCCCGGCGGGTGACGCCGTCCGGTCCGTGCCGGACGGCGACCGCGTCGGGGTCCGCCCGGACCTGCTCGTCGAGCAGGTCCGGCAGGGTGGCGGCGGGTGGGTGGTGGGCGTCTTCGCCCGGGTCGTGGGTGTCGGTGGTGGCGGGCGTGGTGCGCATGCTTCCCCCTGTGGTGGGTGACGCCTCACCGGCTGGTCAGCGCGGGTGACGCCACCGGCTCAGCGGCGGGTGGCGGTGCCGGCGGGGACGACCTGCGTTGGGCGAGGGCGACTGCGGCGACGATGACCAGGCCGCCGACGAGCTGGGTCAGGCTGAGCCGTTGGTCGAGGAAGGCGAAGCCCAGCAGGCTGGCGACGATCGGGCTGACCAGGCTGAGGAACGACGCGGCCAGGGCGGGCAGCCGTTCCAGGCCACGGAACCAGACCGCGTAGCCGAACAGCGATCCGACGATCCCCAGGTAGGCCAGTCCGGCGAGGTTGGGGCCGGTGAGGTGGTCGGGCAGCCCCTCCATCAGCAGGGTGGTGGGGAGCAGGACGAGCCCGCCGGCGGTGAGCTGCCAGCCGGTGAACTGCAACACCCCCACCCCGGGCGGTCGGGCCCAGCGTTTGGTCAGCACGATCCCGCTGGCCATGCTGGCCGCGCCGGCCAGGGCCGCGACGACGCCGAGCGGGTCGAGCGCGGCGGTCGGGCGCAGCACGAGCAGCGCGACCCCGGTCGCCCCGAGCAGGCACGCCACGACGTGCAGCGGCCGGATGCGGTCGCGCAGCAGCAGCGCGGCGAGGATCAGCACCAGCATCGGCTGGAACGACATGATCAGCGCCGCGACGCCGCCGGGCAACCGGTAGGCGGCGACGAAGAGCAGCACGAAGAACAGGCCGATGTTGAGGGTGCCGAGCACCAGCGCCCGCCAGATCCACCCGCCGCGCGGCAGCACCCGCCCGATCGCCATCAGGGCGAGCCCGGCGGGCAGGGCGCGGGCCAGGGCGGCCAGGTAGGGCCGGCCCGGGGGCAGCAGTTCGGTGGTGACCAGGTACGTGCTGCCCCAGATCGCCGGGGCCAGCGCGGTGAGCCCGACGTCGCCGATTCCGCCGCGCCTCATCGGGGCTGGTCCGTTCCGAAGTAGCGGTCGCCGAAGTCGCCGATGCCGGGCACCATGTAGGCGTCGGCGTTGAGGCGTTCCTCGATGGCGGAGGTGACGATCCGGACCCGCGGGTAGCGGGCGTGGACCGCGCTGATGCCCTCCGGCGAGGAGAGCAGGCTGACGAACACGACGTCCTCCTCGAACACCCCGTACTCGCGCAGCAGCCCGAGGGCGGCCAGCGCGGTGCCGCCGGTGGCGAGCATCGGGTCCAGCAGCAGCACCTGGGACGTGGCGATGTCCGGCGGCAGGGCCGCGTAGTGCAGGTGCGGCAGCTTCGTCGTCCGGTCCCGCTGGATCAGGATCTTGCCGATCCGCGTCTGCGGCAGCATGGCCCGCAGCTCGGACTCCATGCTCTCGCCGGCGCGGGCGATGGACACCCCGCAGACCGGCGCGGCCGGGCGCAGCCCGTGGTAGGTCTGCCCGACCGGGGTGCGCACCGGCGCGGGGACGACCGGGAGCAGGTCCAGGGCGGTGTCGAGGAGCTGCCGGAAGATCTGGGCGGAGGTCTGCACGAAGTCGGCCCGGGAGGCGTCGCGGTCCCGGATGACCGTGTGCAGCGAGCGCAGCCGGTTGGTCTGCGGCAGCAGGTGCAGCCGGTCGGCCACGGCGGGGTCGGTCACGGTGGGGTCGATGGCGGTGGGGTCGATGGCGGTGTCTGTCATTGCTCTCAGTCCTGTCCGGCGAGGTCGGCGAACGCCTGGCGGGCGGCGGTGACGAACCGGCGCACCTTGGCCCGGTCCTTGCGGCGGTCGGGGCCCTCCAGGCCGGTGTGCGCGTCGACGGCGGCCGGGCGTACCGCCGCGATGGCCGCCGCCACGTTGTCGGGGTTCAGGCCACCGGCGAGCATCAGCGGCCGGGGTGCGATCCGGACCAGCTCGGCGCTGACCGACCAGTCGTGGGTCAGGCCGGTCGCGCCCTTGGCCCCGGTGGCGGGGTTGAAGCTGTCGGTGATGTACATGTCGACCCACTCGGCGCTCTCCTCGACGATCTTGGTCAGCTCGTCGACGTTGTCCTCCTTGACCACCAGGCTCTTGAGGACGTAGAGGTCGGGGTCGATCCGGCGCAGCTTCTCCAACTGGGCGGGCTCGACGTCGCCGTGCAGCTGCACGGCGGTGACACCGAGTTCGGCGCAGAACTGCCGGATCTCGTCGGCCTCGGTCAGGTAGGTGATCAGTACGCCCCGGTGCCGGGGCTGGATCGCCGCGACGATGGCCGCGGCGTCGGCCTCGGACAGGTCCTCGTTCTTCGCCGGCAGCCGCAGGGCGAACCCCAGCCAGTCGGCGCCCTCCGCGCAGATCAGGTCGGCCTCGTCCTGGTCGATGACCCCGGCCACCTGGATCAGTCCCTGCATCTGCTGCTCCCTCTCGTGCGAATAGCCGGTCAGGATCTCCACCGACGGAGCTCCCACGTGTACGTCGAGAGAAACGTACGAAACGAACGGCACCGGGGGACAGGCCCATGTCCGGCCCCGCGCCGGTGCCATTTCCACCGGTGGCCCACCCGACGACGAAGCGGCCCCACCTGCGCACAGTGGAGCCGAAAAGTATTCGCCATGTCATTGTTTGAATTCTCGCGAACAATTCATGAATGGCACCGCCCCGCTGAGCGCGAAACGACCGCCAACGACGGGACACGCCGTCACGACGATGCCACGGAATTGCCCGGACCCCTTGCTATCACTGTGCCGAGGAGGTCCACCAGTGACAACGAGTTCCACACCCGCCGCGGTTTCCGTCTCCGCGGCCGACCCGCACCCGCGCCGGCGCATCGACCTGTGCGGGACCCACCTGTCGTACGTCGACGTGGGTGCCGGCGACCCGATCGTGTTCCTGCACGGCAACCCCACGTCCTCGTACCTGTGGCGCAACGTCATCCCGGCGGTGCGCGACCTGGGCCGCTGCCTCGCCCCCGACCTGGTCGGCATGGGCGACTCCGGTCCGGCGCCCGACGGCGGCTACCGCTTCACCGACCAGGTGCGCTACCTCGACGCCTGGTTCGACGCCGTGGTGGGCGACCAGCCGGTCACGCTGGTGCTGCACGACTGGGGTTCGGCGCTGGGGTTCCACTGGGCGGCCCGGCACCCCGAACGGGTCCGCGCCGTCGCCTACACGGAGGCGATCGTCCAACCCCGCCGGTGGAGCGACTTCGAGGCCGGCCGTGACCAGCTCTTCCGCGCCATGCGCTCACCCGAGGGGGAACGCCTGGTGCTCGAGGAGAACTTCTTCGTCGAGGTGGTGCTGCCCCGCAGTGTGGTGCGCCCGCTGTCGGCGGCGGAGCTGGACCGCTACCGCCGGCCGTTCGGTGACCCCGACTCCCGGCGACCCACCCTCGCCTTCCCCCGGGACCTGCCCATCGAGGGCGAACCGGCGGACGTGACCGCCGTCGTCGAGGAGTACGGCCGCTGGCTGGCCGCCTCGCCGGTGCCGAAGCTGCTGGTGGTCGCCGAGCCGGGGGCGTTGCTGACCGGCCGGGCCCTGGCGTTCGCCCGGACCTTCCCCAACCAGCGCGAGGTCACCGTCACCGGCAGCCACTACGTGCAGGAGGACTCGCCGGACGAGATCGGCGCCGCCCTGCGGGACTTCGTCACCGCCCGCTGAGCACGGCCGCGGGGCGGGCGGTTCCCACCGCCCGCCCCGGGTGCCGGTCAGGCCGCCGAGGTGGCCCGCTCCTCCTGCGGCGTCTCGACCGAGGCGCTCAGCTCCCGCAGGATCGACTGCTCGGTGCGGGTCCGCGCCACGTCCAGCCCGCCGTCCTCGTCGGTCAGCAGGAGCTGGGCGAACTGCGCGCGCACCTCACGCTTGAGCACCTTGCCGGTGACCCCCAGCGGGATCTTGGTGTCCCCCTTGGAGATGACCGTCGCGGCCAGCTCGTGCTTGCCCGCCGCCCGCAGCGCCCGGTTGATCCGGGTCAGCAGCTCCTCGGCGGTGAGGTCCGACCCGTCGATCAGGCGCAGGGCGGCGATCGGGGCGAACGAGGTCGGCTCGACCGGGTCGACCACCCCGACGACGGCGCAGTCCACCACCGCCCGGCACGCCTTGAAGATCTCCTCCTCGAGGGTGAGGCTGTAGACCGGGCCGCGCCGCGTCGTGATCACGTCCGTGGTCCGGTCGTAGTGGTAGAACCGGCCCTTGTCGTCCTTGTAGCCGATGTCGCCGGTGAGCCAGTAGCCGTTGCGGATCGACTTGTGCGTCAGCTCGTGGTTGCCCCAGTAGCCCAGGGTCACCGTCGGGGTGTGCACCGCCAGGTAGCCGACCTGGTTGGGGCCCAGCTCCCGACCGTCCTCGTCGAAGACCACCGCGTCCTCGACGATCGGCTCCGGGTAGCCGACACAACGGTTGTAGGCGTTGGTCTTGGGGCCGTGGATGTTGAGGAACAGGGCCATGCCCATCTCCGAGGCGCCCAACCCGTCGAGGTAGTGCGACCCCGGCCGCCAGCTGCCGTTCTCCCGGTGCCGGCCGAGCCGGACCAGCTCCCGGACGTGGGCCTCGTGCGAGGCGTCCGCCGTGCTGATCCAGGTCGTCACGTTCGACGCGGCGGACGGCTCCAGGCCGAGCGCGAGCATCTCGGTGAAGGTGATCGGGAAGCCGGTCACCACGCTGGGCTTCCACCACCGCATCGCCTCGGCCACCGTCGCCCCGTCCTGGGACTCCATGACCAGGGTGGGCAGGCCGATCAGGGTGGCCATCATCATGTAGCTGTAGCCCGACGAGTGCGAGGCCGGGAAGGCCAGCAGCATCTTGTCGTCCGGGCCCGACGGCAGCGTCATGATCCGGGGGCGCTTGCCGGCGAAGAACTGGCGGTGGCCGAACGTGGCGGCCTTCGGCATGCCGGTGGTGCCCGAGGAGTGCGAGATGAGCACCGGATCGCGGTCGCCGTGCCGGTACGGGTAGACCCCGGGCAGCGGGCCGGCCGGCGGCGCGGCGTGCATCGCCTCCTGCGAGGCGGTGAACCGGAACGGACGCGCGTCGGCCATCCCGTTGAGCAGCGGGCCGAGCTTGTCCGCGTCGACCACCACGCCGACCGCGTCGAGCCGGGAGAGGTACTTGGCGGCGGTGTCGGGCACCATGTTCGGGTTGATCACGGCGGGGATCGCGCCGAGGCTGTTGAGCGCCAGGAAGTGCACGAAGCTCGCCATGCCGTTGCGGGTGAAGACCCCCACCCGGTCGCCGTGGGTGACCCCGGCGTTGTGGTACCACCTGGCGTACCGCTCGGTCTGGTCGCGCAGCGTCGCCAGGCTGTAGACGACCAGGTCGTCGGGGCCGCCGCCGGGCGGCAGGTGGTGGAACAGCGGGGCGTCGTGGTCCTGGCCCCGCTCCAGGGCGTGCCACAGGAAGTCACCCGCGCCGAGCTGACGGGTGGCCAGCAGCTCCAGCCGGGCCCGCAGCCCCCGGTGCGACCGCCCGAAGTGCATACGCGGGACCGATGCCAGATAACGCTGTAGTGACCTGAGCTTCATGGTGCCTCCTCGGTGCTTCGGTGCGGCCAGATGGCCTCGGGGTCGGGCAGGGGTTCGGTCAGCGCGTCGAGATGGGCGCGCCAGTCGTGCAACCGCCGCGCGTCGACGGGGGCGGTCGGCTCTCCGTTGATCCGGGTCAGGACCCGTATTCCGTGCAGGGCACTGGTGATCCACACCTCGCTGTCGAGCAGCTCCGCCACGCTGGGCAGCCGGTGGCGTACCGGCATCCCCAGCTCGGCGCAGCGGTCGAGCAGCAGCCGCCGGGTGACACCGGGCAGGATCCGCCCGTCCTCCGGTGGGGTGTGCAGGACGCCCGACGACCACCAGTAGATGGTGCTGAACGCCCCCTCGCGGACCAGGCCGTGCTCGTCGCAGAGCAGGGCCTCGTCGGCGTCCGCGTCGTGGGCGGCGGCTCTGATCTTCTCCAGCTCCTCGAAGTCCGGCCCCTTGAGGTGGGGCAGCCGCCGGGGGTCCGGATGCGGCCACAGCCAGCCGCGTGCCTGGCCGACCCGGGGCGGGGCGGGCCGCAGTCGCAGGGCCAGCCGCTGGGTGGGAACCAGGTGCAGTTCGATGCGGGGGAACCACACCCCGGAACGGGGCAGCGCCGTGGTGACCGACGTCCCGAAGGACGCCACCCGGTGCGCCGAGACCCCGAACCGTCGCACGGCCGCGGCGAAGCGCTGCCAGTGCAGCCGGTACGCCCGGGCCCGGCCGTCGGTCAGGAGCCAGGAGTCGGCCACCACGGGGCGGTACCGACCGTCCTCGATTCCTTCGCGGACCCCCGTCTCCCACAGCAGCAGGGGGACGGCCCGAGTCGCCGGCGGCATCTTCTTCTCCGATCCGTGGTGGTCGCCGATTGGCTGGGCCGACCATAGGGCCGCCGTCCGGCCCCGCTCCAGAGCCACGTTGACGCCGTACTCCGGGCCACTTGTCGCCCGCCGGCTTTGGTCCCGTGCGGACCACTGATGTGGCCCTGTACCGACAGTGGCCGGGTGCCTATCGTCGCTACCTACCGTGATCGCTGTTCACATTCGTCACCGTCCGTCGGCACGTCCGGCCCGGTGGGGGCGGGGGCACCGACCGCACGGACCGGCAGCCCGAGCCGCCGCGTTTCCAGCCAGACAGAGGGGAGTACGCCGTGACCGCCGTCATCGAACCCACTCAGGACACCTACCGGGTGGACGAGTTCGTCGAGGCCGCCCGAGCCAGGGCGGGAGTTCCGGACTTCGAGTTCGCGCACCTCGACGCCCTCGACCGGCTGCTGCGGGCGTTGGACACCGAGGGGGGCCTGAACGAGGCCGGCCGCCGGTCGGTCCGGGGCGCCCTGGTCGCCGCGCTCGCCACCCAGGCCGCCGCGCACCGGGCCCGGGTGAAGAACCCGGAGATCGCCTCGGTCGAGATCAACCAGCCGGTGTTCATCACGGGCATGACCCGCAGCGGCACCACGCTGATGCACAACCTGCTCGGCCAGCACCCGGACCTGCGCTCGCCCGACCTGTGGGAGCTGATGGCCCCGGCGACCGACGACCGCGACGAGGCGACCCGGCAGGCGCTCGTGCAGGCCGCGGAGAACTTCTGCGTCGACTACTACACCGTCGCGCCGGCGCTGAAGCCGGTGCACCTGTGGGAGCCGCACCGCCCCGACGAGGACCACCGGCTGACCGCCCCGACGTTCAAGACGATGGCGTACGAGCTGCGCTACACGGTGCCCAGCTACGGCGAGTGGCTCCGGACCCAGGACCAGTACGACGCCTACGACTACCACCGCTACCTGATGCAGCACATCGTCTGGCGGGTGCCCACCGACACGCTGGTCCTCAAGGACCCGTTCCACCTGTGGCGGGCCGACGCGCTCGCCCGCACCTACCCGGACGCCCGGCTGATCTACATGCACCGCGCCCCGAGCGTCACCATCCCCTCCACCTGCAGCCTCACCGAGATCATTCGACTCGCGCGCGCCGACCGGGTGGACCGCCTCGCGCTGGGTAGGCTCTGGACCGAGCGCTTCGCCCAGATGCTCGACCTGTACGCGCGGGCCGAGCAGGAACACCTCACCGACACTCCCGTGCTCGACGTCGACTACCAGCGCCTGATGGCCGACCCGATCGCGGTGATGGCCGAGATCTGCGACTTCCTCGGTGCCCGCTGGGACGGCGAGGTCGAGAAGGCGTTCCGCGACTACCTCGCCGCGAACCGCAAGGACAAGCTCGGCAAGCACGTCTACCGGGCCGAGGACTACGGCCTGGACGCCGACGAGCTGGACGAGCGCTTCTCCGCGTACCTGACGAAGTACCAGATCGGAGGACGGGCGTGAGCACCACGTCGGAACCCACGGCGCTGGAGACGGTCACCGGGCAGGTCCGCGCCTTCGCCCGTACGGTGGACGGCGCGCCCACGGTCACCGTCGGCATCGTGACCCCGCTGTCCCTGCCCGGCGACCCGACCGCCGGCACACTGACCGCACGCGGGGCCCTGATCGGCGCGGAGTACGTCCGCGACCACGGCGGCATCCGCGACGGCCTCCAGTTCGACTTCGTCGTCCGCGACGACCAGGAGACCGTCACCCTCGACGGCGGCACGATGCCCCGCTCGGCGGTGGGCGCGCTGGCGAAGGTCGCGATCGTCGACCGGGCGCTGGCCGTGCTGGGGCCCTGGCACCTGCGCTACACCGAGGAGGTCGCCGACCTCGCCGACCGGATCGGGGTGCCGCTGTTCATCGAGAACGCCCACCCCGGGGTCACCGCACAGAAGCGCCGGGCGGTCTTCCGCACGTTCACCTCGATGGCCGAACGCGCCCCGGTGCTGATCCGGTTCGCCGCCGACCAGGGCTTCCGGCGGGTCGGCCTGATCCACGCCGACACGGTCTTCGGGCGCAGCGCCGCCGCGCTGCTCACCGCCGAGCTGAAGGCGGCCGAGGAGCCCATGGAGCTGTACTCCGTGGAGTTCGACCAGGAGTCGACGACGGACCTGCGTCCCCAGCTGCGCGACATCCAGCAGTGGGGGCCGGACGTGGTGATCAACGTCGGGGTGGTACGCACCAACCACCTCATCGTCCAGCAGGCGGCCGAGATCGGGCTGCTGCCGCAGGTGCCCATGCTGGCCCCGTTCCAGTGGCCGCTGCGGGCGCCCGACTACTGGAAGGCGCTCGGCGCGCACGGCCTGCACCTGGTGTGGCCGGCGACCCAGTTCAGCCCGAACTGGCCGGGGCTGACCCCGATCGGCAGGTGGTTCGTGGACCGCTACCGCGACACGTACGGCACGATGCCGCCGGACACCGCCCTCAACGCCTTCACCGACATCACGATCATCGCGCAGGCCCTGCGGCAGGCGGACCGGGTCGGCCGGGCGGAACTGATCGACGCGCTGGAGAAGGGCACCTTCGACACCTGGCGCGGCCCGGTCAGCTTCACCCGCGGCGAGACCCACTGGCACCACAGCCCGCCCCCCGTGGTGCTGCAGCAGTACCAGGAGATCGACCAGGACATCTCCACCGTGCCGATCGTCTACCCGCCCGAGCTGCGTACCGCCGGGTACGTGCGGCCGGGCTCTCCGACCTGACCGGCCCGACCGGCCGACACCTGTGGGGAGACAACGCCATGGCGTTCACTTCGACCGCATCCGAAACCTCATCCGACCTGCGGATGTCCTACCTCGACGTGCTAGAGGCCGAGGCGGTGCACATCATCCGGGAGGTGGCGGGCACGCTGGAGCGTCCCGTCCTGCTGTTCAGCGGCGGTAAGGACTCCGCCGTCATGCTCCACCTGGCCCGCAAGGCGTTCCTGCCGGGCCAGCTGCCCTTCCCCGTGCTGCACGTCGACACCGGGCACAACTTCCCCGAGGTGATCGAGTACCGCGACAAGGTCGTGGCGGAGCACCAGCTCACGCTGCGGGTGGCGCACGTGCAGGACTACATCGACGACGGCCGGCTCACCGAACGGCCCGACGGCAGCCGCAACCCGTTGCAGACCGTCCCGCTGCTCGACGCCATCACCCAGCACCGCTTCGACGCCGTGTTCGGCGGCGGGCGGCGCGACGAGGAGAAGGCACGGGCCAAGGAGCGGGTGTTCTCGCTGCGCGACGAGTTCGGGCAGTGGGATCCCCGCCAGCAGCGCCCCGAGCTGTGGAACCTGTACAACGGCCGGCACGATCCGGGCGGGCACGTGCGGGTCTTCCCGCTGTCGAACTGGACCGAGCTCGACGTGTGGCACTACATCGCCCGGGAGGAGATCCCCCTGCCGGCCATCTACTTCTCCCACCAGCGTCAGGTCTTCCTGCGCAACGGGATGTGGCTGGCGCCGGGGGAGTGGGGCGGTCCGCGCCGCGACGAGCAGGTGCAGGAACGCACCGTGCGGTACCGCACCGTCGGTGACATGTCCTGCACGGGCGCCCTGGAGTCCGGGGCCGCGACCATCGACGAGGTGATCGCCGAGATCAGTCTGTCCCGGATCACCGAGCGCGGTTCGAGCCGGGCCGACGACCGGATGTCCGACACCGCCATGGAGGACCGCAAGCGGGAGGGGTACTTCTAGTGACCACACTCAGCCTCGACACCACGCGCGACGGCGAGCTGCTGCGGCTCGCCACCGCAGGCAGCGTCGACGACGGAAAGTCCACCCTGGTGGGCCGGCTGCTCTACGACTCCAAGTCGGTGCTGGCCGACCAGTTGGAGGCGGTCGAGTCCGCCAGCCGGGCCCGTGGCTACGGCCAGGCCGACCTCGCCCTGCTGACCGACGGGCTGCGGGCCGAACGCGAGCAGGGCATCACCATCGACGTCGCCTACCGCTACTTCGCCACCGGCAACCGCCGGTTCATCCTGGCCGACACCCCCGGGCACGTGCAGTACACCCGGAACATGGTCACCGGGGCGTCCACCGCGCACCTGGCCGTGATCCTGGTCGACGCCCGGCACGGCGTGGTGACCCAGACCCGGCGGCACACCGCGGTGGCCGCGCTGCTGCGCACCCCGCACGTGGTGCTGGCGGTCAACAAGATGGACCTGGTCGGCTTCGCCGAGGACCGGTTCGCCGAGATCGACGACGAGTTCCGCCGGCTGGCGGGTTCGCTCGGCGTCCCCGACGTGCGGTCCATCCCGTTGTCGGCGCTGCGCGGCGACAACGTCGTCGACCCCTCGACCGAGATGCCCTGGTACACCGGGCCGACCTTCCTGCAGCACCTGGAGCGGGTGGACCTCGACGAGGACCTGACCG
This sequence comes from Micromonospora wenchangensis, assembly GCF_002210435.1. Lineage (GTDB taxonomy): Bacteria > Actinomycetota > Actinomycetes > Mycobacteriales > Micromonosporaceae > Micromonospora > Micromonospora wenchangensis. Next base: position 8,486 of record NZ_MZMV01000081.1, on the reverse strand, counting down.
CTCTGCCGGCCCGGCTGCCGGTGCAGTACGTCCTGCCCGACGGGTCGCTCGCCGGTCAGCTCGTCGCCGGTCAACTCCGGCTGGGGCAGCAGGTCCTGGTCACGCCCGCCGGCCGGCCGGCGGTGGTCACCGCCATCGGGCGGCTCGGCACGCCGATCGAGAACGCCCGTGCCGGCATGTCGATCAGTGTGAAGCTCGACGGGGCGGGCGAGGTGGGCCGCGGCGACATGATCGTCGCGGCGGACCGGATCCCGACGACGAGCCGGCAGGTCACCGCGACGCTGTGCCACGTCGCCGAGCGTCGGCTCGGCGAGGGCACCCGGGTCCTGGTCCAGCACCAGACCCGGGTGGTCGAGGCGACCGTGGCCTCGATCGTCGACCGCCTCGACCTGGCCACCCTGGAGCACACCCCGAACTCCGACCCGCTGGTGGTCAACGACATCGCGACCGTGGTGCTGGACCTCGACGAGCCGATCGCCGCGGACCCGTACCGCCTCATCCGGGGCACCGGGTCGCTGCTGCTCATCGACCCCGCCGACGGGGCGACCCTCAGTGCCGGCCTGGTGGGTCCGGCTTTCCGATGAATCAACCGAAGGATGTACGACGGTGCCCGAAGTGAACCGAATCCTGGTGGACATGTTCGTCGACCCGGTCTGCCCGTGGGCGTGGCTGACGTCCCGGTGGCTGCTCGACGCCGAGCGGCAGCGCCCGATCGACGTACGGTTCAAGATCATGAGCCTGTCCGCCCTCAACGAGGGACGTGCCGACATCGACGCGTTCTACCAGCGCAACATCGGACCGTGGCGGCGGCCGGTGCGGGTGCTGATGGCGGCCGAACAGCAGCACGGGCCGGACGCCGTCCGGTCGCTCTACGACGCCATGGGCACCCGCCGGCACGTCAAGGGCCAGTCGTACGGGCCGGCCCTGTACAAGGCGGCGCTCACCGAGTGCGGGCTGCCCGGTGAGCTGGCCGACGCGGCGGACGACGCCGGGCTCGACGACGCGGTGCGCAAGAGCCACCAGGCGGGGATGCAGCCGGTCGGGCTGGACGTCGGCACCCCGACGATCCACGTGCACGTGCCCGGCGGCGACCCGGTGGCGCTGTTCGGCCCGGTGGTCACCCCCGCCCCGAAGGGCGAGGACGCCGCCCGGCTCTGGGACGGCTTCCTGCTGGTCGCCCAGACACCCGGCTTCTACGAGCTCAAGCGCAGCCGCACGAGTGGCCCGCAGACCCGCTGACGACCGGCCGGGGCGGTGCCATCTCCACCGATGGCACCGCCCCGGCGTTTTCCGCACAGAAAGTGAACGTCCCGACATGCAGGAGCCGTCTGTGCCCAGGATCGGTGACGAGGTGGTCCGCCGCTACCTCGCCCGCCTGGACGAGCCCGGCCGGCCCAGGGTGAACCTGGCGACGCTGGTCCGGTTGCACGAGCGTCACGTCCGGCGGGTTCCGTACCACAATCTCGACATCCAGGTGGGGCTGCCCACCGACGTCGACCCGGCCGGCAACGCCGCGCGGCTGGCCGACGGCGACGCCGGCTACTGCTTCCACCTCAACGGCGCGTTCGCCGCCCTGCTGGCCGCGTTGGGGTTCGACGTGACCCTGCACCGGGGCCAGGTGAAGAAGGCGCCCGCCCTGCCCGACGGCGTGCACTTCGCCAACCACCTGACCATGACCGTCCGGCTGGACGGCCGGCGCTGGTTCGTCGACGTCGGGCTCGGCGACGGGCTGCTGGGTCCGGTGCCGTTACGTCCCGGCGTGGTCCGGCACCCGCCGCTGACCTTCGCCTTCGCCGAGGCGGCGTGGGGGTGGCGGTTCACCCACGATCCCCGCGGGTCGTTCACGGTGATGGACTGGGAGGACCGGCCGGCCCGGCCGCAGGATTTCGTCGCCGCCCACGAGCTGCTCTCGACCGCGTCGACCTCCACCTTCGTCCGCCGGTTCATCGTCACCAACCGGGGCCCTGGCGAGGTGGTGTGGTCGCTGGTCGACCGGCTGCTGACCCGCATCGACGGCGACGGCGTGCACCGGCGGGAGCTGACCACCTTCGACCAGTGGCGTCGGGAGTTGGAGGAGACGTTCCTCCTGCGGCTCGACGACCGGCACGCCGCCGGGCTGCGGCTGCTGTGGCAGCGGTTGCCACAGCGTCCCGGCATCCCCACCGGCTGACCACCGCCGCAGGACAGGAGACGACATGCAGATCAGCACCGGCCCCGACGGCGTGCCGCGCTGCGGTTGGTGCACCGGCACCCCCGTCTACGTCGCGTACCACGACGACGAGTGGGGGCGTCCCGTGCACGGTGACGCCGCGCTCTTCGAACACCTTGCCCTGGAGGCGTTCCAGGCGGGGCTGTCGTGGTCGACGATCCTGCACAAGCGGGACGCCTTCCGGTCGGCCTTCGCCGGCTTCGACCCGGAGACGGTCGCCGGCTACACCGACGCCGACGTGGACCGGCTGCTCGCCACCGACGGCATCGTGCGCAACCGGGCCAAGATCGAGGCGACCATCGACAACGCCCGGCTCGTCGTCGCGCTGAACGGCGGCCTCGACGCCCTGCTGTGGTCGTACGCGCCGGACACCGTCCGGCCCCGGCCCCGCTCCACGTCGGAGGTGCCGGCCCGCACGCCCGAGTCGACGGCGATGGCGCGGGAGCTGAAGCGGCGCGGGTTCCGGTTCATCGGCCCGGTCGGCGCGTACGCCCTGATGCAGTCGACCGGGATGGTCGACGACCACCTGGTGGGCTGCCACCTGGCCGTGGACGGCTGAAACCGTCGCGGGTGCGGCCCCACCGTCGACGACGGTGGGGCCGCACCCGGTCGTGTCCTCACGCCGCGACGCCCAGCAACCGCTGCATCGTCGGCAGGTCCCCGCGCAGGTCGGGGGTGGGGCGCCGGTGGACGATCCGACCCCGGACCATCACCGCCGCCTCCTCGGTCACCCCGAGGGCCAGGTGCAGGTCGTGCTCCACGAGCAGCAGCGTCAGCCCGTCGCGCACCACCGCCCGCAGCGCCTCGGCCACCTCGTCCACGACGATCGGCGCCAACCCCTCGGACGGCTCGTCCATCAGGACCAGCCGCGGGTCGGTGGCCAGGGCCCGGCCGATCACGAGCATCTGCTGTTCCCCACCGGACAACTGGCCGGCGAGGTGCCGTCGCCGCTGCGCCAGGCGGGGGAACAGCTCGTAGACCCGCCCGGTCGGCCAGGTCCGGCCGCCGTGCCGGGTGGCCAGCGCCAGATGCTCGTGCACCGTCAGCGTCGGCCACACCCGCCGCCCCTGCGGCACCAGCGCCACCCCGGCGCGGGCGAGCCGGTCGGCCCGCCAGCCGGTGACGTCCCGCCCGTCCAGCAGCACCCGGCCGCCGGTGGGCCGCAGCAGCCCGGCGAGGGTGGACACGAGGGTGGTCTTGCCGACCCCGTTGCGGCCCAGCAGGGCCAGCGCCCGCCCGGCGGACAGGTCGAGATCCAGCCCGTGCAGCACCTGCCCCTGCCCGTAGCCGGCGGACAGCTCACGCACCACCAGGTTCACCGTGCACCTCCTCCATCCGGCCGCCGAGGTACGCCTGCTGCACCTCGGGACTGCGCCGTACCTGCTCGGGCGTGCCGCTGCACAGCACGGTGCCGAGGTGCAGGACGCTGACCCGGGTCGCGACGTCGAAGACGACGTCCAGGTCGTGCTCGACGAACACGATCGTCACGGTGGGTGGCACGCCGCGCAGCAGCTCCACCAGCCCACCCCGTTCCTCGCCGGACATGCCGGCCGCCGGCTCGTCCAGCAGCAGCAGTTGCGGCCTCGCCGCGAGCGCCACCGCGATCTCCAGCCGCCGGCACTGGCTGTACGACAGCGCCGCCACCGGCACCTCGGCCTGGCCCTCCAGACCGACGGAGGCGAGCGCGGCGGCCACCTCGGCGCGGCGGTGCCGGTCGGTCCGCCGGGCCAGCACCCGGCCACCGGTCAGCGCCAGGCTCACGTTCTGTGCGACGGTCAGCGACCCCAGCAGGGTGGAGTGCTGGAAGCTGCGCCCGATGCCCGCGCGGGCCCGCCGGTGGACCGGGTCCCGGGTGACGTCGCGGCCCCGGTAGTGGACGGTGCCGCCGGACGGGCGTTCCTCCCCGGCGATCAGCTTGAGCAGGGTGCTCTTGCCGGCGCCGTTGGGCCCGATGAGCGCGTGCCGCTCCCCGGCGGCCACCGTCAGCCGTACCCCCCGCAGGACGCTCAGCGCGCCGTACCGGTGGTGCACGTCGTGGCAGCGGAGTATGTCGATCATGGCGCGGTCCTCCTCAGCCGGATCCGGGCGATCCCCGTGGGCAGCAGGTAGACGACGAGGACGAACAGCAGCCCCAGGGCCAGCGGGCCGTGCCCGTCGAGGGTCGCGCCCAGCGAGTCGCGGACGACGATGACCAGGGCCGCGCCGAGGCAGGGCCCCCACCAGGAGCCGGTGCCACCGATCACCACGGCCAGCAGGGCGAGCGCGGAGGTCTCGAAGCCGGCGTCGGCCGGGGTGACCAGCCGCTGCTGGGCGGCGAGGAGCCCACCGGCCAGCCCGGCCACGGCACCGGCGAAGACGAACGCCCCGAGCTTGACCAGCGTGGTCCGGTAGCCCAGCGCCCGCATCCGGTCCTCGCTGTCGCGGATGCCCCGCAGCACCACCCCGGTGGCGGAGGTGGCCGCCAGGCGCAGGGCGAGCAGTCCGGCGAGGAAGAAGGCCAGCACGTACCAGTAGGTCGTCGCGGGCTGGTCGAGGACCAGTCCGGACAGCGTCGGCGCCGGTACGCCGTACAGGCCGTTGGAGCCGCCGGTGACCGACTCCCAGCTGTCGGCCGCCTGCTGGGTCAGCTCCCCGACCGCCAGGGTCAGCATCAGGAAGAAGACCCCACCAGCCCGGACGGCGACCGCCCCGGCGACCAGCGCCACCAGGGCGGCGGCAGCCATCCCGAGCAGGAGCGCCGGCACGCCCGACGTCCCGTGCAGGGCGCTGAAGGCCGCCGCGTACGCGCCGACGCCGAAGAACGCGGCGTGCCCGAGCGACGGCAGTCCGACGACGCCGACCAGCAGGTTGAGGCTCGCCGCGAGCAGCCCGAAGACGAGGATGCGGGTCAGCGTCGTCGTCGCGTACGGGGCGAGGTAGAGCGGGGCGGCGGCCAGCAGCAGGGTGCCGGCGGCCACGGCGGTCGCGTTCCGGACGGCGGGACGCAGCCGGGGGCGGGTGGCCGGGTGGGTCGTGGCCAGGGATGTCATCGTCGTCCTCCCGGGGCGAGGGTGAACAGGCCGCGCGGCCGGACGACCAGCACCGCCGCGAGCGTGCCGAAGAGCAGGAACGAGGCCAGGCCGGGCAGCACCGCCCGGCCGACGGACTCGACCTGGCCGAACAGCAGCGCGGCGATCAGCGGCCCCCGGATGGAGCCGAGCCCGCCGACCACCACGACCACCAGGGCGAGCACCAGGATGGTGGTGTCCAGCCCGGGACGGGCGTGGTAGATGGGTGCGCCGAGCAGCCCGGCGAGGGTGGCCAGCACCGAACCGAGCACGAACACCCCACCGCGGACCAGGCGCGGGTCCACCCCGACGGCGGCGACCATGTCCCGGTCGCCGACGGTGGCGCGGAACAGCGCGCCCAGCGAGGTGCGCTCCACGGTCCAGTACACGGCGGCGGCGAGCAGGGCGGCGACCCCGACCAGGGCGAGCCGGTAGCTGGGGTAGCTCCAGCCGGCCACGGTCACGGTGCCGGCCAGGCCGGCCGGTGGTTCGGTGGCGCGGACGTCGTCGCCGAACAACGCGGACAGCACGTCGGCGGCCACCAGGGCGATGCCGAGGGTGAGCAGCGCCTGTTCGAGGTGGGAGCGGCGGGACAGCGGCGCGGTCAGCAGGGACAGCAGGCCACCGGCGGCGGCCCCGAACACGACGACGGCGACGACCGCCCGGCCCAGCGACGGCCAGGTCTGCTGCTCACCGCCGATCCACCAGGCCAGGTAGGCGCCGGTGAGGAACAGCGCCCCGTGGGCGAGGTTCAGTACGTCCATCATGCCGAAGATCAGGGACAGGCCGGCGGCGGTGATGAACAGCAGCAGCCCGATGGCCAGCCCGTTCACCATCGCGGTCAGCGCGATCTGCGCGGTGGGCATCGTGATGCTCCGTCCGCTGGCCCGGTCAGGCCCGCGGGTCGAGCGGACCGAGGTCCTCGACCACGCCGTTGACCGGTGCGCCGGCCCGGGTCTGCACCCGGCGCAGGTAGAAGTTCTGCCGGGGCGACTGCTCCACGAACGACCACGGGCCGCGCGGGCTGTCGGTGATGACGCCGACCGAGCCGAGCGCCCCGGCGAGGCTGTCGCCGTCGACGGCCCCGGCCTGCGCGACGGCGCGGGAGAGCACCTCGGCGGCGTCCCACGCCTGCACCGCGTAGACGGTGGGGGCGGCGTCGTAGGCGGCGCGGAACGCCTGCCCGAACGCGGTGTTGGCGGGGTTGTCCAGTTCGGAGGTGTAGTGCAGCGTCGACAGCACCCCGTCGGCCGCCGCACCCTGTGCGGTGAGCACCCCGCCCTCGACGAGGAACCCGGAGGCGTACAGCGGGATGGTGCGGGAGAGCCCGAACTGGGCGTACTGCTTGACGAAGGCCACCGACTCGGCCCCGCCGAAGAAGCAGAAGGTGCCCTGGGCCCCGGAGGACTGGATGCGGCTGAGGAACGGCTGGTAGTCCTGGGTCTTGCCGAACGGCGGCTGGCTCTGCCCGACGATGGTGCCCCCGCCGGCCCGGTAGGCGTCGCTGAACCCCTTGATCGCCTCGGTGCCGGCGACGTAGTCGGGGGCGATGGCGTAGACCCGGCGTACGCCGCGCGCGGCCAGGTGCCGTCCCATCGCGGCGGCGACCTGGGCGTTGGTGAACGAGGTACGCCAGATGTAGGGGCTGCGGTTGGCGCCGGTGATGGCCCCGGCGCCCGCGTTGGCGATGACCAGCAGCCGGCGGGCGCTGGTGACGAGGTCCCGGACGCCGAGCGCGGTGGCCGAGCTGACGATGCCGACCAGCACGTCGACCCGGTCGTTCTGGAGCAGCTTCTGCACGGCCGGCACGCCGGTCTGCGGTCCCTCGCCCTCGTCGGCGACGACGGTGGTGACCCGGCGACCGCCCAGCCGGCCGTCGTGCTGGCGCAGCCAGAGGTCCCAGCCCCGCTGGATGTCCACGCCCAGCGGGGTGTAGACCCCGGCCTGGGGGATGACGAGGCCCACCTTGACGGTGTTGCTGTCACCGCCGCTGGCGGCGGTTGCGCCGAGGCTGCTGCCGCAGCCGGTGAGGCCGGCGACGCCGAGGCCGGCGGTGATGCCGAGGAATGTCCTGCGGTTGATTCCGGTCATGGCTTGACTCCCGAACGTATCGAGCAGGATTGGTGGCCTGAAGGTATGGCCGGCCGTCGGGGGCGGCCAGTGCCACATCGCCGCCCGGTCCGGAACCACTCCGCCGCCCGCGGGGCCCGATCCCCGACGGCGGCGATTGGCCCCGTCGGGCGGCGTCAAGTGGCCGTTTTCCGTACCGCCGGGCCGTGGCACGCTGCTGGACGCCGTCCGGCCCTTCCCGGTCACCGGCCGGCGCGTCCGCCCGGACGGCACCCGGCGTCGACCGTCTAATGGGCGGTGCGCCCCGCCCGCGGGCGTCGTGCCCGCTGACCCGGAGGGAACCGACAATGCTGACACCCGAGCAGGTACGGGAGTTCGCTCTCGCGATGCCGGAGGCGGTGGAACAGGAGACGTGGGGTCACCCCACGTTCCGGGTGCGTGACCGCATCTTCGCCAGTACCTCCGCCGACGGCGTGGTGGCGATCATCCGGGCGTCCAAGGAGGACCAGGCCGAGCTGATGGCGGCCGACCCGGAGACCTACGACCCGGCGGACTACTTCGGCCGGTACGGCTGGGTCCGCGCCCAGCTCGCCTCGGCCGACCCGGACGAGATCCGGGAGCTGGTGGTGGAGGGCTGGCGGCGGGCGGCACCGAAGCGGCTGGTGGCGCGGTACGACGGCACGCCCGCCCGTACCCCGGGGCGGTGACGGGGTGGCCGCGATCATCCTGGGCTGGAACCCGCAGCGGTGGAACGGGTGGACGCCGAGCTACGAGGCGCTGACGCCGGGGGTGTCCCCGCAGCGCACCCTGGCCGGGTCGTGGACGGTGGGTCGGCGGGTGAACATCCCGGTCGGCGCGGACGCCTGGCTGTTGATGCAGGGTCGCCAGCGGGGGCTGGTCGGGCACGCCGTGGTGACCCGCGCCCCCTATCCCGGCCCGCACGACCGGGACCCGGCGGTGACGACGAACTACGTGGACGTGGCGTGGGACAAGCTGCTGCCGGTGGCGGAGCGGATCGTGCCGGAGGTGTTGAAGACGGAGGCGTCCGGGGTCGCCTGGGGCTACGTGTTCAGCTCGGGCACCGGGGTGCCGGCCGCCGCCGAGGCGCAGGTCCACCAGCTCTGGCAGCGGCACGCGCTGGACTGATCCGTGGGGCCGGC
>NZ_MZMV01000080.1 GCF_002210435.1 Micromonospora wenchangensis | reverse complement strand
CGGCCCGCCCGGCACGCTCGGCCCGCCCGGCACGCTCGGCCCGCCCGGCACGCTCGGCCCGCCCGGCACGCTCGGCCCGGTGGGGGCGGGGTGGCCGGTCACCGACGGTAGGGGGCCCAGGCGACGAAGCGCTCGAACAGGTCACGTGGCGTCGGCCCGTCCTGCGGGTTCAGCCGGAACAGGTCGTGGCTCGCCTCGTGGTAGAGCCCGGACAGGTAGACGGCCAGGTCGACGGGGTGTGCGTCGTACTCGATGCGGAGCAGCAGCCGGGCCTCGGCGCACGGCCACGGGCCGCCGCAGGCCCGACACACCCACAGCGGTCGCAGCGGCAGGTGCGGCCGGCCGCCCGGCGGGTGGGAGCGGGGCCGGTCGGCGTACGGGCCGAGCCGGGGCACCGGAAACGGACGGAAGTTCACCGGTCTCGACCTCCTGCTGGTGGTGGGGACGGGGCCGCCCCTGCACGGGGGTTCACGGGCGGCCCCGCGGCGGGCCGGACGGAAGGCGACCCGCTGGTGACATTCTGGTGATGTCACCACTACTGTCGGAAGGCATCGACGCCGGCCCGGGTGAGGCCGGGTCGACGGCGAGGGCCGCCCGGTCGGACCGGGGAGGCGGCCGGGACAACCGTGGAGGACGTGTGGAAAGTGAACCGACCGCCGACCTGATCCGGGCACAACTGCGCAGGCTGAGGCTGCACGCGGAGCTGAGCCAGGAGGAGTTCGGCAAGCTGGTGCACTTCTCCGGCTCGCAGATCTCCGCCATCGAGTTGGGCCAACGCCCGTTCGACAGGCTGTTCCTCAGGCGGGCGGACGAGGTCCTGACGACCGGCGGGCTGCTCACCTCACTGCTCAGGCTGGCCGAGCGCTACTCGCAACCGAACTGGTTCCGGCCCTGGCTGGAAGCCGAACGTCAGGCACAGCAGCTCTGGTGTTACCACCCGACGCTCGTCCCGGGCCTGTTGCAGACGGAGAACTACGCCCGTGCGGTGATCCGGGCCGACGACATGCTCAGCGACGACGAGGTGGAGCGGCGGCTCGCGGTCCGGTTGGACCGGCAGAGCGTGCTCAGTCGTCAGCAGCCGCCGAAGCTGATCGCGGTGGTCGAGGAGGCGGTGCTCCGGCGCGCGGACGAGAGCTTCCGGGGCCTGATGGTGCAGCAGATCGCCCACCTGCTGGAGTGCGTCGACCAGCCGAACGTCAGCATCCACGTGATACCCGCCGAGGTCAGCACCCATGTGGGCCTCGCCGGCCCGTTCACGCTGGCGCTCGGCAACGACAGCGGTTGGGTCGGTTATCTGGAGAACCAGCTCGACGGCACCACGATCGACAAGGACGGGGAGCTGACTATCCTGATCGCGCGGTGGGAGAGCGTCCGCAGCGAGGCCCTGCCCCACAACCAGTCGGCACTGCTGATGAAGGAAGTGATGACGTCGTGGAGCTGACCGGTGCCACCTGGCGCAAGTCCACCCGCAGCGGCAACAGCGAGTGCGTCGAGGTCGCCGACGACCTGCCCGGCGTCGTCGGGGTGCGCGACAGCAAGGACCCGACCGGTCCCGTCCTCACCTTCGACCGCCGGGCCTGGCGGTCGTTCGTCGCCGCCACCGGCAACGGCACCCGCTGACCCGGCCCGGCCCGGCGCGCCGAGGGCGGTCGGCCACGCCGGAGCCGGCGGTCAGGGCAGGCGGTAGACGGAGACGTGGGAGCGGGATTCGGCGGTGAACTCGCCGCCGGCCCAGTCCGCGTGCCGGCTCTCCAGGGTGAACCCGGCGAGCTGCCCCATCAGGTCCAGCTCGGCGGGCCAGACGTAGCGGTGCGGGGTACGGAACAGTTCCGCCTGCCGGCCGTCGCCGAACCGGAAGTGGTGGGACACCACGTGCTGCGTCAGCACGTCGTAGGTGTCCAGGCCGACGTAGCCGGGTTCGGAGTGCCACACCACCGCCTGCTGCCCGGGTGGGAGTTTGCGCAGCTCAGGCACCCACAGTTCGACGACGAACCGACCACCGGGGGCGAGGTGCCGGGCGGCGTTGCGGAAGCACGCCACCTGTTCGGCCTGGGTGAGCAGGTTGGCGATCGTGTTGAAGACGAGGTAGACCAGCGAGAACTCGCCGGGGGCGACCGTGGTCGCCATGTCGCCGGGGACCACCGGGACGGTGTCCGCGTCCACCTTGGTGCGGAGCTGCGCGATCATCGGGGCGGACAGTTCGATGCCGGTGACCGGCACCCCCCGCGCGGCCAGCGGGACGGCGACCCGACCGGTCCCGATGGCGAACTCCAGCGCCGGCCCGTCACCGGCGAGCGCGGCGAGCCGGTCCACCGTCGGCCCCAGCACCTCGGGTGCGAACATCCCCTCGCCCGGCGTGTCGTAGTGCCGGGCAGCCTCGGTGTCCCAGATCTCCTCCTGCCGCATACCCCGATGCTCACCGCCCCAGAAACCCAAGTCCATCGAATTACCCCCACCCCGCCCTCTCGTCCCCACCCCTTTCGCCCCGGTGATCAAGAGGTTTGCGTCACCCCGCCCCCGGAATGCTGACGCAAACCTCTTGATCACCGCGAGAAGGCGCGGGGCGGGGGCGCGGGGGCGGGGGCGGGAAAGGGATCGCTGGGATCGGGGGGCCGGCTTACGCTGCGTCGATGTTGCTTCGTACGTCGACCACCCTGCTGCGGACCCTGCGCGAGGACCCGGCGGACGCGGAGGTGCCGAGCCACCGGCTCCTGCTGCGCGCCGGTTACATCCGTCGCGTCGCCCCGGGCGGCTACGCCTGGCTGCCGCTGGGCAAACTGGTGCTGGACCGGGTCACCGAGATCGTCCGGTCGGAACTGGCCGCGATCGGCGACCAGGAGGTGCACTTCCCGGCGCTGCTGCCGGCGGAGCCGTACCGGACCAGCGGCCGGTGGACGGAGTACGGCGACGACATCTTCACCCTCGCCGACCGGCGCGGCGCCGAACACCTGCTCGCCCCGACCCACGAGGAACTGGCGACGCTCCTGGTCAAGGACCTGGTCTCGTCGTACCGGGACCTCCCGTTGACGATCTTCCAGATCCAGACGAAGTTCCGCGACGAGGCCCGCCCCCGGGCCGGGCTGCTGCGCGGGCGGGAGTTCCTGATGAAGGACGCCTACTCGTTCGACCTGGACGACGACGGCCTGCGCGCGTCGTACGCCCGGCACCGGGCGGCGTACCGGCGGGTCTTCGACCGGTTGGGGCTGGCGTACACGGTGGTGCGGGCGGTCTCCGGGGCGATGGGCGGCTCGGCCTCGGAGGAGTTCCTGGCCGGCACCCCGGTCGGTGAGGACACCTACGTCGGCTGCACGGCCTGCGACTACGCGGCGAACACCGAGGCGGTGGCGACCCCCGCCCCGGCCGGCGGCGACCCGGACGCGCACCGCCCCGCCGAGGTGCACGACACCCCGGAGACGCCGACCATCGCCGCGCTGGTGGCCCTCGCCAACGACCGGAAGCTCGCCGGGCGGCACGACTGGACCGCCGCCGACACCCTGAAGAACGTGGTGCTGACCGTACGCCGACCCGGCGCGGACACCCCCGAGGTACTGGTGATCGGGCTGCCCGGCGACCGGGAGGTGGACCTCCGGCGGGTGGCGGCGGCGCTGCACCCGGCCGATGTGGCGGTCTTCGACGACTGGGCCGCCCACCCCGGGCTGGTCCGGGGCTATCTCGGGCCGCAGGTGCTGGCCAGGCTCGGCCTGCGCTACCTGGTCGATCCCCGGGTGGTCACCGGCACCGCCTGGCTGACCGGGGCGAACGAGCCGGGGCGGCACGCCACCGACGTGGTCTGCGGGCGGGACTTCGTCCCCGACGGCACCATCGAGGCGGCCGGGGTGCGCCCGGGTGACCCCTGCCCGGCCTGCGCCGCCACCGCCAGCGGCACTCCCGCCGACACCGCCGAAGCCGGGACGTCGGGCGGCACCGGCACCGGCACCGTCCGCACCGGCGGCGGTGAGCTGACGATCCGGCGCGGGATCGAGATCGGGCACATCTTCCAGCTCGGACGCCGGTTCACCGACGCGTTCACCCTCGACGTGCTGGGCGCGACGGGCAAACCGGTCCGGCCCACCATGGGCTGCTACGGCATCGGGGTGTCCCGGGCGGTCGCGGCGATCGCCGAACAGCACCATGACGAGCGGGGGCTGGTCTGGCCGGCGGCGGTCGCGCCGTGCGACGTACACCTGGTGGTGGCCGGCAAGGGGGCGCAGCTCGACGCGGCGCTCGACCTCGGCGGCCGGCTGTCGGCGGCCGGCCTGCGGGTGCTCGTCGACGACCGGGCCACCGTCTCGGCCGGGGTGAAGTTCACCGATGCCGAGCTGATCGGCATCCCGTGCGTCGTCGTGGTCGGCCGCCGACTCGTCGACGGGTACGTCGAGGTGCGCGACCGGGCGACCGGCGGGCGCGACGAGGTGCCGTGGGACGGCCTGGCCGACCAACTCCTGCGTCGGGTTCGCGGCAACGGGGTGTAGCGGACGCGCCACGGGGTACCGAAGTCGGATCGACTACGGGTGTTGTACGGAGGCTCTCATGTACCGGGTCAGTGACGTGATGACCAAGCAGGTGGTCTATCTGTCGGCGGAGACCACTCTGGACGAGGCGGCCAGGGTGATGAAGGAGGCCGACATCGGGGACGTGGTGGTCACCGACGGCTCCACGCTGGCGGGTCTGCTGACCGACCGGGACATCGTGGTCCGGGCGGTGGCCGAGTGCAGCGACCCGACCAGCACCTCGATCGGTTCGATCATCACCCGGGAGGTGGTGATGATCGAGCAGCACGCCACGGCCGGGGAGGCGGCGGCGTTGATGCGCGAGCGCAACATCCGGCGCATCCTGGTCTGCGACAACGAACGCAAGCTCGTCGGCATCGTCTCGCTTGGTGACCTGGCGATGCAGCTCGACCCCAGCTCGGCGCTTGCCGACATCAGCGAGGGCGCCCCGAACAACTGAGCCCGAACGAACTGAGCCGGACACGACGGCCGGTTACCGGGGGCGGGTGGCAACGACGGCCGGTGCGCACGGGTGACGTGGCCGGGGGCAGGTGGACCCACCCCCGGCCGGGCCGGGTGCCCGGGGCGGGCCGACCGTCGGGCGGGGACGGCAGGGGGCGGCGGTAGCCTGGCGGAATGCCCGAGATGCCGACGAAGCTGGCCGAGATCGTCGAGGAGTTCGCCGACGCGCCCCGCGACGTGGTGCTGGAGATGCTGCTGGAGTACGCCGACGTGGTCCCGCCGTTGCCGGCCGGGGTGGACCGCGACGACCTGGAGCAGGTCCCCGAGTGCCAGACGGCGTTCTTCCTGCGCGCCGAGGTCGCCCCGGACGGCACGGTGACCACCGTGTTCGACTGCCCGCCGGAGGCACCGACCACCCGGGCCTTCGCCGGCATCCTCGCCGAGGGGCTGGCCGGGGCGAGCGCCGCGCAGGTGCTCGACGTGCCGGACGACCTCTACCAGCGGATGGGCCTGGCGCAGGCGATCAGCCCGCTGCGGGTACGCGGCGGCACCGCGATCCTGGCCCGACTCAAGCGGCAGGTACGGGAACAAGCGGGCTGAGCTGGGGGTTGTCTCCGATCATGGAGATCGAGATCTACGCCGACGTGGTCTGCCCCTGGTGCTACATCGGCAAGCGCCGCCTCGAACAGGCCCTGGCGTCGTACGACGGCGAGGTGACCGTCAGGTACCGGCCGTTCCAGCTCGACCCGTCGCCGGTGACCACGTCCCGACCGCTGCTCGACGCGCTGGCCGCGAAGTTCGGTGGCCGGGAGCGGGCCGAGTCGATGGCCGGCCAGGTGACCCAGGTGGCCGCCGGGGTGGGGCTGACGTTGAACTTCGACCGGGCGGTGAGCGCCAACACCTTCGACGCGCACCGGCTGGTCCGGTTCGCCGACGAGCACGGTCGGGCGGGTGAGCTGGTCGAGGCGCTCTACCGGGCGCACTTCACCGACGGGGTCGACGTCGGCTCGCCGGAGGCGTTGGTGGCGCTGGCCGTCTCGGTCGGGCTGGACGAGACCGGGGCGCGCGAGTACCTGGCCTCGAACGCGGGTCGCCGCGAACTGGCCGCCGACCTGACCACCGCCCACCAGCTCGGGGTGACCAGCGTGCCGACCTTCGTCCTGGCCGGCAAGTACGGCGTCACCGGCGCACAGGAGCCCGAGACGCTGCTCGCCGCCCTGACCGAGGTCGCCCAGCGGGAGTCGGCCGCCTGACGCCCCGCGCGCCGGGGCGACATCGACCGGCACGATGTTTCACGTGCAACAACATCGATGAGCGGGAATGGCTAGGCGGGTCGGGCCAGGCCCTCCACCACCCGCGCCCCGGGCAGCGCGCCGAGCGCCGGCCCCGGCAGGGCGATCTTGCTGTGCCGTACGCCGGACCCGATGATCACGTGCGGGGTGGCGATCACCCGGGCGTCGACCAGGATCGGCCAGGACTCGGGCAGCCCGATCGGGGTGATCCCGCCGTACTCCATCCCGGTCGACTCGACCGCCTCGGCCATCGGGGCGAAGCTCGCCTTACGCACGTCCAGCGTCCGGCGGACCACCCCGTTGACGTCGGCCCGGGTGGTGGCGAGCACCACGCAGGCCGCGTACCGGATCTCGCCCTCCCGCTTGCCGGCGATCACCACGCAGTTCGCCGACACGTCCAGCCCCACCTCGTACGCCGCGCAGAAGGCCGCCGTGTCGGCCAGGGTGGCGTCGATCGGGGCGACCAGGACGGCGTCGACGTCGACGGGGGCCTGCGCCGGCCAGGACGTCAGCGCGGCGGCCACCGGTGCCGCCAGCAGGTCGGGGCGGGTCCGGGCGGGCTCGGTCTGCAACGTTCCCATCACGGCAGCGATCCTCGCACCCCGGGCCACGGGCCGCCCGTCGGGCCACCCCCGCAGGCCACCGGGGGTGCTACCACGGGTCCGGCAGGTCAGTTGCCGCCGAGGAAGGAGTTCTCCCGCAGGAACGCCCGGTCGTCGGCCGACGCCGACTGCGCGCCCCGCAGCACCTGGGGCCGACGGGCCTCCAGATCCTCCATGCCGTGCCGCACGGCGAGACGGATCACCCCGTAGAGGAAGACCAGACCGAAGACGTAGAGCAGCACCGTGACGACGAAGACCACCATGGGGTCACGGTAGGCAGGACCGTAACCCGTAGCCGACTCATCTTCGGTCGGTTCCCCCGTACGTGTCGGCCAAGTGATCGGCGTCCCGCCGCCCCGCCGCCCGGCCGACGGGCCGGCCACCCGGCGCGGCCTCACTTGAGCAGGTCGACGACGGTCAGCACGAGGAAGAAGGCAACCACCGCCTCGCTGATGATCCAGGAGTGCCGGTCCGCCCAGTCGCGCATCCGGGGCAGCACCCGGTCCGCCCGGTCGCCGAGCAGCAGCAGCGCCAGCAGCGGCAGCGCGAGCAACAACAGGGTCAGCAGCACGAACGGCACCAGGTGCCACCACGGCAGCCCGTGCCGGGCGGCGGTCGCCCCCACCGTCACCATCGTCAGGTCGTCGGAGGGCATCACCACGAACAGCAGCAGGCCCAGGCGGAACGCGTACCCGAAGCCGGCGTGCTGGAGGCGACCCATCCACCGGGGTTCGCCGGCCGAGTGCCGCCGGAGGAACACCACCACCGCCAGCACCACCAGCAGCGCCAACACCACCCAGTCGATTGCCGTCTCGACCGGCTTGCGGCCACCACCCCCGCCGCCGCCCCCGGCCGCGCCCCTGACCAGCCGGAAGACCAGCCAGGCGAGGGTCGTACCGGCGGACACCACGAGCGCCGCGCCGGCCAGGAAACCCAGCGACGCCCGCCGGGGCCGGTCACCGGAGGCGAGGAAGACCGCCGCCACCAGCTGCGTACCGGCCACCATCACCACGGCCATCGGCAGAATCGTCAGGAGGTTCATCGCCCACCATCCTCGCCGTCGGCACGGCCGGCCCGGCGGGATTCGCCCGGATCAGGCGGGACGCTCCCGGCCCGGCACCACCCGGCCGGCGAGCAGCGCACCGAGCAGCGCACACGCCACCGCCACGGCGAGCGTCCCCGCGTACCCGGCCGGGCCGGGCGTCGTCCCCGCGGCGAGCACCGTGCCGGTCAACGCCAGCACGGTCGCGGTGAACAACGAATCGGCCAGTTGCAGCGAGGAACTGTTGCGGCCCTGCTCGTCGGGGGCCGACAGGGCCAACGTCAACACCGACAGCGACGGGAACGTCAACCCCATCCCCAGCCCGGCCACCGCCCAACCGGCCACCCCCACCGCCACCGGCACCGCCGGCCAGACGGCGAGGGTGACGGTGGCCGTACCCGCCGCCACGCAGGCCAGCCCGAGCCGGGGCAGGGTCGCCGAGGACCGGGGCGGCGGCAGCCGACCCTGCGCCCAGGAACCCACCGACCAGGACAACGCGCCGACGGTCAGCACCAGGCCGGCGGCGGTCGGCGAGAAGCCGCGTTCCCGGGACAGCATCAACGGGATGACCACCTCCGCGCCCGCGAACGCCGCCGCCGCCAACCCGCGCAGACCCACCACCGTGGGCAGGCCCCGGGCCGCCCGCAGGAACCCCGCCGGCAGCAGCCGGGGCGCGCAGACCCCCAGCCCGGCCAGGGCCACCGCCACCAGGGTCACCGCGAGCACGCCGCGCTGCTGCCCCCCGTGGTGCAGCAGTGCGGCACTCACCCCCGCCCCGGCCGCCCACCCGATCCGGGCCGCCGCGCCCGCCGGGGGCCCGGCCGGCGGCGGCCGGTGCAGCGTCCGCAGGCCCGACTCGACAAGCAGCACCGCCGGCAGCGCCACCACCGGTACGGCGAGGAACACCCACCGCCAGCCCAGGTACTCCACGATCAGCCCGGCCAGCGCCGGCCCGACCAGCGACGGCACGACCCACGCCGCCGCGAACGCGGCGAACACCCGACGCCGCAGCTCCTCCGGGTACGCCTGCCCGACCACCACGTACAACGCGACCGAGAGCAAGCCGGAGCCGAAACCCTGCACCGCCCGACCGACCACCAGGGTGCCCATCGCGTCGGCGCTCCCGGCGACGAACAGACCGACGACGAACAGGCCGACCCCGGCCCACATCGGCCCCCGTGGCCCCCGGGCGTCGCACCAGATCCCGGAGAGCACCATGGCCAGCACACCGGCGGCGAACGAGCCACCGAAGGCGAGCGCGTACAGGCCCAGCCCGTCCAGCGCGCGGGCCACCGTGGGCATGGCGGTGCCCACCGCCAACGCCTCGAAGGCGAGCAGCGACACCAGGGCGACACTGCCCACCGTCATCGCCCGCAGGCGCGGGTCGTAGAGGCGGGTGGCAGGCGTCAGGGTGGCGGTCACTGGGTGACGCCGGGCGGTACGTCAGACATGCGCCCAGCCTGCGACCTGCACCCGGGTTCAGGTCAAGGGTGAGCCCGGTCTCGTCAGGCCGACTCCAGCGCCTCGCCGAGCCCCTTGGCCAGCCCCGACAGGTGCTGGTCGGCGAGCAGGTGACCGGCGGTGATCACCAGGGCGAGCGGCCACTCGATGACCTGGAGGGCGGCGAGCACCCCCAACCCGGCGTAATAGGCGATCTTGTCCGGTGGTGGCACCGCCACCTCGCCCAGCATCGGCACCTCCACCCGTCGGGTGTACGCCCGGACCATCTCGTGACCGCCGCTGAGATGACGCGTGATCGTGCTCATTCCGGCCTCCCTGCCGCTCGTCGGGTCGTCAGCGGGATTCCACAGGCACCGCCGTCCATGCCCCGCCACCGGCGGAAACTTCCCCCGGCCGGGGGGCATAACGGACGCACGACCGGGAAGCCAGGCCGCCTGACGAACGCGGGAGGCGAGATGGGCCACGGCGGCAGTGGGCGGGACCGATCCGGCCGTACCCCTCGATGACCACGCTGGGCCGGGTCGCCGGCCGGGTCCTCCCCTCGGTGCCGGTGCCGCCGCTGCTCGACGGGGCGTCCCGTACCGTCGGTTCGGCCGCCGGCCGGCTGGCCCGGGCGGCCGGGTTGACCCGCCGTCGGGTCTGGTCCCGCAACGGCCGGCACCACATCGAGGTGCACGGCGTCTGCCAGGACGGCGGCGACCGGCTGGCCTGCCAGGTCGAGGCGGCGTTGGAACGGCTGCCCGGGGTGGCCTGGGCTCGGGTGAACGCCCCCTCCGGCCGGGTGGTGGTGGCCGTCGAGGACCCGAAGCCGAAACTCGCCACCCTGATCGACACGGTGGCCCGGGTTGAGCGGGTCTGCCCGCACGAGCCGGACCCGGAGATCCCGCCCCCGCACCCGCCGGAGGACGGACCGCGTACCCCCCGGACCCTCGGCGCGCTCGCCTCCGACGCGCTGGGCCTGACCATCTCCGCCGCCACCCGCATCCTGCCGTTCACCCCGGTACCGGGCGAGGTGGCCGGCCTGCTCACCGCCGTCGACCTGCACCCGAAGCTGCACGACCTGGCCGGCCGGGGCTGGCGCGCCGACCCGCGCGCCGAGGTGCTGTTCCCGCTCGCCGAGGCGGTCGTGCAGGGCCTCACCGGCGGCTGGGCCGGCATCGTCCTCGACGGGGCGCAGCGGATCGTGCAGTGGGGTGAGGCGCGCGCCCAACTCACCACGTGGACCCGGGCCGAGCCGAGGCTGACCGGTGACCCGGAACGCGCCGTCGCCCGGTCACCCGGCCCCGGCCGTCCCTGCCCCCGACCCGACGGCCCCGTCGAACGGTACGTCTCGACGATGCTCGCCACCGGGGCCGCCGCCGGAGCCGCCGCGTGGCCCGTCGCCGGTCCGAAGCGGGCCGCCGCGCTCGGGCTCGCCGCGCTGCCCAAGGCCCCCGGCAGCGGCCGCGAGGGGTACGCCGCGCAACTCGGCCGGGTACTGGCCCGGCGCGGCGTGATCGCCATGGACCGCAGTGTGCTGCGGGAACTCGACCGGATCGACACGGTGGTGCTGGACGCGGCCGTGCTCGGCTCGCCCCGGGGTGTCCTCGCCGACCTGGCCCCGCTGGCCGGCGCGGACACCGGGGAGGTCGCCGGTCGGGCGTTCGCCCTCTTCGACCCCGACCACCCGGACGACGTCCGGGAGGCCGAGGGTTGGCGACTCGGGCCGCTGGCCGGACTCGACGCCGTCGACCCGGGGGACACCCCGCAGAGCCGACGGCTGCGCGCCACGGACGGCCCCCTGCTCGGCCTCGCCCACGATGGCACCCTCACCGCCGTCGTCCGGGTCACCCCCGAGCCGGCACCCGGCGTCGACGCGCTGCCCGCCGCCGCCCGGCACGCCGGCCTGCGCCTGGTGGTCGCCGGCCCCGACCCGCAGCGGTACGGCTTCGCCGACACGGTGCTGCCCGGCGGGGACCGGCTCGCCGAATCCGTCCGGGCCCTGCAACGCGACGGGGCGGTGGTGATGCTGGTCTCCGGCGACCGGGCGGCGCTGGCGGCGTCCGACTGCGGGCTCGGCGTGGCCGCCCCCGACGACCTGCCCCCGTGGGGTGCCCACCTGCTCGTCGGCACCGACCTGCGGATTCCGGCGCTGCTGATCGAGGCCGCCGGGGTGGCCCGGCGGATGACCGGGCAGAGCATCCGCCTCGCCATGGCCGGCACCGGGCTCGGCGCGCTGGGCGCGTTCACCGCCGCGCCGCCGCAGCTTCCCGGCCGTAGCCTCGCCGCCGTCAACGGCGCGGCGGCGCTGGCCTTCGCCAACGGGGTGTGGCGGGCCCGCCGGCTGCCCGACCCGGCCGAGGCTCCGACGCCGGCCGCCACCGCCTGGCACCTGATGCCGGTCCCGACCGTGCTACGCCACCTCGGCACCGGCCCGGACGGGCTCACCGACGCCGAGGCGCGACGCCGGCACCGCGCCGACCCGGACCCGTCGGCCGGGCCGGTCGGCCTGTTCCGGGCGTTCGTCGACGAGCTGGCCAACCCGCTCACGCCGGTGCTGGCCGCCGGTGCCGTCCTGTCCGCGGCGTTCGGTTCACTGGTCGACGCGGCCCTGGTCGGCGGCGTGGTCGGCGGATCGGCGCTGGTCGGGGCGGTGCACCAACGCAACACCGACCGGGCACTGGCCGAGCTGCTGTCCCGCTCGGCGGTCACCGCCAAGGTGCTGCGGGACGGCGTCGAACGGGTGACCGCCGCCGAGGACCTGGTCTGCGGCGACGTGGTGATCCTCGGCCCCGGGGACGCGGTGCCCGCCGACTGCCGGGTACTCACCGCCGACGGTCTGGAGGCCGACGAGTCGTCGCTGACCGGCGAGTCGCTGCCGGTGCCCAAGGGGGCCGCCCCGGTGGTCGCCGCCGCCCTCGCCGACCGTGCCTCGATGCTGTACGAGGGCACCACCGTCGCCACCGGTCGCGGCACCGCCGTCGTGGTCGCCACGGGAGCCGCCACCGAGTCGGGGCGTAGCCTCGCGCTGGCCCGGCAGGCCCCACCGGAGAGTGGGGTGGAGGCCCGGCTCGGCCGGCTCACCCGCTCGGCGGTCCCGCTGGCCGTCGCGTCGGCGGTCGCGGTGGCCGGGGCGGGACTGCTGCGCGGCGTACCGGTGGGGCAGACGGCGGCGACCGCCGCGAACCTGGCCGTGGCGTCGGTGCCGGAGGGGTTGCCGTTCCTGGTCAGTGCGGCCCAACTGGCCGCCGCCCGACGGCTGGCCGAGCACGGCGCGCTGGTCCGCAACCCGCGCACCATCGAGGCGCTGGGCCGGGTCGACGTGCTCTGCTTCGACAAGACGGGCACCCTCACCGAGGGCAGGCTGTTGCTCGCCGGGGTCGGCGACGGCGACCGGTTCGCCCCCGTCGACCGGCTCGACGACGAGCTGCGCCGGGTCCTCGCCGCCGGGCTCCGCGCCACCCCGTACGCGGCCGATCCGCAGGAGTTGCCCCAGCACACCGACCGGGCGGTCCGGTACGGCGCACGGCAGGCGGAGACCACCGAGCAGACCGGTGCGCACGGGTGGACGGCGGTGGGTGGGCTGCCGTTCGAGCCGTCCCGGGGTTACCACGCGACAGTCGGGCGGACCGCCGACGGTCTGCTGCTGAACGTGAAGGGCGCCCCGGAGACGGTGCTGCCCCGGTGCGGCGCGTGGCGGCTGCCGGGCGGCCGGGACGAGCCGCTGGACGACGAGGGCCGGGAGCGGCTGCACGCCGTGCTGGCCGACCGGGCCGGGGCGGGTCACCGCATCCTCGCCGTCGCGGAGTGCCGGGTCGGTGCCGAGGCGGTCACCGACGACCAGGTACGCGGGCTGGTCTTCGTCGGTTTCCTCGCCCTCGCCGACGGGATACGCGACAGTGCCGCCCCGGCGGTCCGCCGGATCAGGCAGGCCGGCGTGCACACCATCATGATCACCGGGGACCATCCGGCGACCGCCGAGGCGATCGCGTCGGCGATCAGCCCGGATTCCGACGGTCAACGGGTGGTCACCGCCACCGACCTGGACCAGTGGGACGACGCGGAGCTGGGTGAACGGCTGGGCCGTACCGACGTGGTGGCCCGGTGCACCCCGGCGCACAAGGTACGGATCATCCAGGCGTTGCAGAAGTGCGGGCGGACCGTGGCGATGACCGGGGACGGTGCCAACGACGCCCCGGCGATCCGGCTGGCCGACGTGGGCATCGCCCTCGGCCAGCGGGGCACCCCGGCCGCCCGCGCCGCCGCCGACCTGGTGGTCACCGACGACCGGCTGGAGACCATCATCGCCACCCTGGTCGAGGGGCGGGCGATGTGGTCGTCGGTGCGCCACGCGCTGAGCATCCTGGTCGGCGGTAACCTCGGCGAGATCGCGTTCAGTGTGCTCAGCGCCGCCGTCACCGGACGGTCGGCGCTCAACGGCCGGCAACTGCTCCTGGTCAACCTGCTCACCGACCTGGCACCGGCGCTGGCCATCGCCGTCCGGCCGCCCGACGCCGACCACGCCGACGGCCTGCTCCGCGAGGGGCCGGACGCCTCCCTCGGCGGCACCATGACCCGGGAGATCGGGCTGCGCGCCGCCGCCACCACCCTCGGGGCGACCGCCGGCTGGACGGTGGCCCGGTGGACCGGCCGGGAACGACGCGCCGGCACGGTGGCCCTGGTCTCGCTGGTCGGCACCCAGCTGGGGCAGACCGTGCTGGCCGGCGGCACCAGCCCGACGGTGCTCGCGTCGACTGCGGCGTCGGTCGGGGTGCTCGCCGCCGTGGTGCAGACGCCCGGGGTGAGCCAGTTCTTCGGCTGCACCCCGCTCGGCCCGGTGGGGTGGACCATCGCCGCCGGGTCGGCGCTCGGCGCGACCTTCGCCAACGGCGCGCTGACCCGGCTGGTGGAACACCTGCCGGCCCGGGGCCGCCCCGCCGACCCGACGCCGGCGGGCTAGACCTTCGGCGGGGGTCAGGCCGGGGGCGGGGACCAGGTGGCGGCGGCGCGACCCAGCCGGTCGTTGACCGCCCGGCCGACCCCCTCGTCGGGGGCCGGTTCGGCGAGGATCTCGGTCACCCCGGCCGCGTCCAGCCGGTGCAGCGCGTCGAAGAGGCGGGCGGCGGCCTCGGTCACGTCACCGGCGGGCGACAGCACCTCCACCGCCGCGTAGTCCGCCGCCGGGGCCGCCCGGAAGGCGAGGTAGCCCCGCCGGACCCCGTCGGCCGCCGCCGGCGCCGCGCCCTGCACCACCCGCAACGGGGTACGCGGCGCGTAGTGCGCGGCCAACGTGCCGGGGGCGACCGGCTGCCCGGAGCTGCCCGGCCGGACCGTCACCGGGCCGACCGCCGCGACGAGGTCCTCCACGGCGAGCGCCCCGAGGCGCAGCACCACCGGCTGCGGGCCGCGCGCGTCCACGATGGTCGACTCGATTCCGCACCGGGTCGGACCGCCGTCGAGCACCACGTCCACGGCCGCGCCGAGCCCGCGTACGACATGCTCGGCCCGGGTGGGGCTGAGCTGCCCGAACCGGTTGGCGCTCGGGGCCGCCACCGGCACCCCGGCGGCCCTGATCAACGCACGGGCGGACGCCTCGTCGGGCACCCGGACGGCCATGCTGTCCAGGCCGGAGGTGACGATCGGCGGGATCGCGGCCGGCCGGTCCACGATCAGGGTGAGCGGCCCCGGCCAGAACCGCTCGGCCAGCGCCGCGACGGTCGGCGGCAACGCGCCGACGAGGGCCGGCAGGTCGGCGACGTCGGCCAGGTGGGTGATCAGCGGATCGAAGCTGGGCCGCGCCTTCGCCTCGAAGATCCGCGCCGCGGCCCGGGCGTCCGACGCGTTCGCGCCGAGCCCGTAGACCGTCTCGGTGGGGAAGGCCACCAGCCCGCCGGCCCGCAGCACGTCGGCGGCCTCGGCGATGCCGTCGTGTTCGGCGGGCAGGACGCGGGGAGAGCCAGTGGTCACCACACGACGCTAGCCTGCCGTCGACGCCCGGACCGGTGCGGGTGGCCGGGACGGCTATTGCGCCGGGTCGGGTGCCATCGGGGGCGGGCCACCGGTCGGGGCGAACGGCGCGCGGGGCGGGCCGGTCTCCGCCCAGCACACGCCGCCCCGGAACTCGACGCCCGGGATGGCGTCGACGGCCCGGGTAATGTCCGCGACGGAGGCGAGCGCCCGGGTGAGGTCACCGCGCAGCTCCGCACTGGCGGACCCCAGGTCGTCCTCCTCCTGCGCCCAGTCGATGTCGGCGGCACGCAGCCCGGCGACCGCGTGGTCGGTCAGCGCGGCCGGATCGGTCACGGTGACGTCGATCCGGCAGTAGAGCTGGAGACGGCGGCTGCCCGGGTCACCATCGGTCGCCATACGGCTCAGCGGCTCCGACGGGAGCGGAGCAACGCCCAGACGCCCCCGCCGATGGCCAGCATCGTGGGCACCAGGCAGCAGAGCATCAGGACGGCCAGGTGCCACGGTCTGAGTGCTCCCATTGCCGAGAGGTTAGAGGACACGCGCCGACCGCGCCGCCCCGCGCGGTCGGTCGCGCTGCGGAAGAATCGCCGGCATGCTTCACCCGCCGCGTGCCCTCCTGCTGGACTTCGGTGGCGTACTGGCCGATGCGCCACCGCAGCCGCCCGCCCCACCGGAACTCGTCCGACGGCTCTCCCGGCTCGTCGACGGCGCGGTGTCCGAACGGCAGGTCGCCGCCGACCTGACCGAGGGCGCGCGACGGTACTCGGCCTGGCGCGACGACGCGGGCCGGACGGCCGATCCGGTGGAGCTGCCGCACTCCCGGGTGTGGGCAGAATTCGTCACCGGATCGTGGCCCCGCCAGGCCCGCGACGCCGTCGACCGCGAGGCGACTCCCCTGTCGTACGCCTGGACGTGGCGCGCGGACTGGGCGGTGCGCCCGGGTATCCCCGAAGCACTGCGGGCAGCGACGGAGGCGGGCCTTCCCCTGGCCGTGGTGAGCAACACCCTCTGCGGTGCCGCGCATCGGGACTTCCTCACCGCCGCCGGGCTCGCCGGGTCGTTCGCCGCCCAGTTCTACAGCGACGAAGCCGGCCCCCGGAAGCCCAACCCGCGCCTGGCGCTGCTAGCGGCGGAGGCCGTCGGGGTTCCGATCGGTGACTGCTGGTTCGTCGGGGACACCCTCGGTCGGGACGTCGAGTGCGCCCGCCGGGCCGGGGCGGGGGCGGCGATCCTGATGCGTTCCCCCCGCACCGACCGGGAGCCGCCACACCCCGCCGTCGTACCGGATGCCCGGGTCGAGGACGGCCACGGCCTGCTGGCCCTGCTGCGTCAGGCCTGAGCAGGTTCCGGTCGTTCCTCCCGTCGCCGCGGAGGGCCGCCTCCCGGCCGGCCCGCTGCCCTAGCCCCGCCCCAGCACGTCGTCCACCGACGAGGCTCCCGGCACGTGGTGGACCGCCACGACGGCGTCGCGCGGCAGCGCCGAGTAGACGTGCGGGAAGGAACCGCCGTCGGAGGTGTCCTCCCAGCGCACCGCCGCGCCGAGTAGGCCGGCGTCGAGGGCGACGACCACGAGCGCCGGCTCCTGCGCGAAGAACCGCAGCGCGGTCGCACCCACCTGGGCGCGCGAGGAACAGTGGATGAAGCCGCTGCTGTGGTCGAACGGCGAGCCGTCGAAGCGCCCGGCGGATTCGAACTCGGCCCACTCGGCGGGAAGGAGGATCTTGTAAATCAGCACGACCCAGAGTGGCAGACGGCCGGTTGATCCGCAGCTACCGCAGCCTGTCAGCCGCCCGTCTGTCGGCAGGCTCGGCTGTACGGATGGCGGTAACCGGGACCGAGATCAACCGGTGTTCGTGCTGGTGGAGCCCAGGGGACTCGAACCCCTAACCCCTGCCTTGCAAAGGCAGTGCTCTGCCAGTTGAGCTAGGGCCCCCGAGGGCGGGTCGAGCCGCCGGGTGCTGGCTGGTCAGCGCAGGTCGGGCGAGGTGGTGGCCTCGTGCCACAGGGCGCGCTCGTCGTTGGATTCCTTGACCTTCTTGGCCACCACAGCAGCGACGCCGATGATGCCGACGAGGAACAGAAGCTTCTTGAACATGGGGCGACCCCTCGCGCTCGACTCGACTGCCCGTCGGAACGGTGTGCGGTGGGGCTAGCTGGAATCGAACCAGCGACCTCAGAGTTATCAGCTCTGCGCTCTAACCGACTGAGCTATAGCCCCGCGTGGCGACGAGCAAGATTAACCCATCGCGTCGTCCGCTCCCAAATCGGGGTGGTCGACGCTCCCGCGCCTTCCCGACCGTACCGGTCGGCCCGCGACCGGGCGAGCCCTTTCCCCCGGTCCTGGAACCGGAGATCGACTCCGTTGGCGGGAAACAGCGGCATCAGGGGCCCCGGACACCGCTGGATCGACCCACGAGCGACGTCCCAGCGGGCCCGAGCGGGGCACGGCCACCGGGCCGGGAAAAGCACGACGCCGGGGCGGCCGCTGTTCGCGGCGCCCCGGCGTCGGGTCGGATCAGTCGCGCTCGGCGAGCGTCAGCTCGATCCCGCCGACCAGGTCGGCACAGACGTTGTAGATGAACGCGCCCAGGGTGGCGAGCGCGGTGAACAGCACCACGTTCACCAGACCGACGAGGGCGGACGTCAGGATGACGCCCTTCGCGGTGATCTGGAAGCCGCTGTTGGTGCCCTGCCCGCCGCTGGCACTGACCAGGTCGGTCAGGCTGTCGTTGACGCTCTGGAACACGCCCATCGCGTCCAGCGCGAGGTAGAGCACCGAGGTCGCCACGACCACCACGATGAACAGCACCACGGAGACGGCGAAGGCGAACTTCATCACGGACCACGGGTCGATCCGCTTAAGGTTCAGCCGGGCCCGACGCGGCCCCCGGGAGGCGGCCGAACTGACCGAGGTACGCGCGGCACGTACCGCGTCACCCACCCGGGCGGCACCGACGGCGGCCGCGCCACCGATGCCCGGGGGCAGGCCGCCACCGTTGGCGGGGCGGGCGTTGTCCGGGGTCGGCCGGAAACCGCCGACCTTCGGCTGGGTGCCGGTCGTGGACGGGGAGGTGGCGGCCCCCACCGCGATCGGCTGTGTCGTGTTGCTCGACCGGGCCGCCGCAGCCACCGGCTGGGTGGCCGAAGAGGGCGCGTCGGTGCCTGTCGGCTGGGGCTTCTCGGTCGTCCCCGAGTCCTCACCGGGCTTGTCCGGCGGCGGTGCCATGCCGGGTGCCCGGGTGAACTTCGGGGCAGGCGCGTCGGCGGGGACGGTGGCCCGACCCACGGCGGCGCGGCCGGCGGGGGTTGTACCGCTCTTGGCGGCCTCCTCGTCGACCGGGGTGGCCGAGGTCCCCTTGTTCCCCGACTTCGCCTGTGTCTCCGTCATTCAACTAGTCCTGTTCGTCAGGCTCGTCGGCATTGCGAGCAATCGCCACGATAGTCACGCCGTCCGGGAGGTCCATCAGCTTGACCCCCATTGTGTTCCGGTCACGGGTACGGCGTACAGGCTTCACCGGAGTCCGGATGACGCCGCCGTTGCTGGTGATCGCGAACAGCTCGTCGTCCGGGTCGATCACCACCGCGCCGACCAGACCACCGCGGCGCTCGGTGATCTTCGCAGTCAACACGCCCTTACCTCCCCGGCCTTGAACCGGGTATTCCTCGATGGGGGTGCGTTTCGCATATCCCCCGTTCGTGGCCACCAGGACGTCCAGGCCCTCCCGGACGACCTCCATGGCCAGCAGGACGTCGTCGTCGGTGAAGCGCATGCCGATCACACCCGAGGTGGCCCGGCCCATCGGGCGCAGCGCCTCGTCGGAGGCGTTGAACCGGATCGCCTGGGCCTTCTTGGAGACGAGCAGCAGGTCCTCCTCCGGCGCCGCGAGCACGGCACCGACCAGCTCGTCCTCATCGCGCAGGTTGATCGCGATGACGCCGCCGGACCGGTTGGAGTCGAACTCCTCGAGTCGGGTCTTCTTCACCAGGCCGTTTCTCGTGGCCAGTACCAGGTAGGGGGCCACCTGGTAGTTCGGGATTTCGATGATCTGCGCGATCTGCTCGTCCGGCTGGAAGGCGAGCAGGTTGGCCACGTGCTGGCCCTTGGCCACCCTACTGGCCTCGGGCAACTCGTACGCCTTGGCCCGGTACACGCGGCCCTTGTTGGTGAAGAACAGAATCCAGTCGTGCGTGGAGCATACGAAGAAGTGGCTGACGATGTCGTCCTGCCGCAGCGTCGCGCCGCTCACTCCCTTGCCGCCGCGCCGCTGCGAGCGGTAGAGGTCGACCTTGGTGCGCTTGGCGTACCCGGTGCGGGTGATGGTGACCACCACGTCCTCGCGGGCGATGAGGTCCTCCATCGAGACCTCGCCGTCGAACGGGACGATCTTCGTACGCCGCTCGTCGCCCCACTTCGCGACGATCTCGCTGAGCTCCTCGGAGACGATCTTCCGCTGCCGTTCCGGCTTGGCGAGGATGTCCTTGAGATCGGCGATCTCCAGTTCGAGCTTGGCCAGGTCGTCCAGGATGCGCTGCCGCTCCAGGGCGGCCAGCCGGCGCAGCTGCATGTCCAGGATCGCGGTCGCCTGGATCTCGTCGATCTCCAGCAGCCGGATCAGGCCCTGCCGGGCGTCGTCGACGGTGGGCGAACGCCGGATCAGGGCGATCACCTCGTCCAGCGCGTCCAGGGCCTTGGCCAGACCGCGCAGGATGTGCGCCCGCTCCTCGGCCTTGCGCAGCCGGAACGCGGTCCGCCGCCGGATCACCTCGATCTGGTGCTCGACGTAGTACCTGATGAACTGGGCCAGGTTGAGCGTGCGCGGCACCCCGTCGACCAGGGCCAGCATGTTGGCGCCGAAGGTCTCCTGGAGCTGGGTGTGCTTGTAGAGGTTGTTCAGCACCACCTTGGCGACCGCGTCGCGCTTGAGCACCAGCACGATCCGCATGCCGGTGCGCCCGGACGACTCGTCCCGGATGTCGGCGATGCCGCCGAGCTTGCCCTCCTTGATCAGCTCGGCGATCCGCTCGGCCAGGTTGTCCGGGTTGACCTGGTAGGGCAGCTCGCTGACCACCAGCGCCGGCCGGCCCCGCTTGTCCTCCTCGACCTCCACCACGGCGCGCATCCGGATCGAGCCACGCCCGGTCCGGTACGCGTCCTGGATGGCCGACTGACCGACGATCAGCCCGTGGGTCGGGAAGTCCGGGCCCTTGACGATCTCCAGCAGCGCTTCGAGGGTGGTCGCCTCGTCGGCCTCCGGGTTCTCCAGGCACCACTGCACCGCCGCGCCGATCTCGCGCAGGTTGTGCGGCGGGATCTTGGTGGCCATCCCGACCGCGATGCCCTCGGAGCCGTTGACCAGCAGGTTGGGGATGCGCGACGGCAGGATGGTGGGCTCCTTGGCCCGGCCGTCGTAGTTGTCCTGGAGATCGACGGTGTCCTCGTCGATGTCCCGCAGCATCTCCATCGCCAGCGGGTCCAGTTTGCATTCGGTGTAGCGCATCGCGGCAGCCGGGTCGTTACCCGGCGAGCCGAAGTTGCCGTTGCCGTCGACCAGGGGGTAGCGCAGCGCCCAGGGCTGGGCCATCCGGACCAGCGCGTCGTAGATGGCCGAGTCGCCGTGCGGGTGGAACTGCCCCATCACGTCCCCGACGACCCGGGAGCACTTCACGTAGCCCCGGTCCGGCCGGTAACCCGAGTCGTACATGGCGTAGAGGATCTTGCGGTGGACCGGCTTGAGCCCGTCCCGTACGTCCGGCAGCGCCCGCCCGACGATCACGCTCATCGCGTAGTCGAGGTACGAACGCTGCATCTCGACCTCGAGCCCGACCGGCTCGATCCGGTCGTGCTGGACGACCGCCGCGAGGGGTGTCTCGGTGGTCTCCGGCTCGTTCGGGGTGGACTCGGGAGTATCGGTCACTGTTAACCCTTATCAGACTCAGAGTCGTTTTCGTGCTGTGGATAACGCTGTGGATACCGGCCAGGCTGTGGATAACCCGGTGGACGACGGCCGGCCGGTGGGGCACCGGCCGGCCGTGCCGTCAGATGTCGAGGAACCGCACGTCCTTGGCGTTGCGCTGGATGAACGAGCGGCGGGCCTCGACGTCCTCACCCATCAGCACGCTGAACAGTTCGTCGGCGGTCGCGGCGTCGTCGAGGGTGACCTGACGCAGCGTCCGGGTGGCCGGGTTCATCGTGGTCTCCCACAGCTCGGGATAGTTCATCTCGCCGAGACCCTTGAACCGCTGGATGTCGTCCGGCTTGGCGTTGGGCTTCTTCTGCTGGCGCAGCGCGATCAGCCCGTCGCGCTCCCGGTCGGAGTACGCGTACTGGGCGTCGTCGCCCTTCCTGTTCCACTTGATCTTGTAGAGCGGCGGGGCGGCCAGGTAGACGTGGCCCAGCTCGACCAGCGGCCGCATGAAGCGGAACAGCAGGGTGAGCAGGAGCGTCTGGATGTGCTGACCGTCGACGTCGGCGTCGGCCATCAGCACCACCTTGTGGTACCGCAGCTTCTCCATGTCGAAGTCGTCGTGGATGCCGGTGCCCAGGGCGGTGATCAGCGCCTGGACCTCGTTGTTCTTGAGCACCCGGTCGATCCGGGCCTTCTCCACGTTGAGGATCTTGCCGCGGATCGGCAGGATCGCCTGGGTGCGCGGGTCGCGGCCCTGCTTGGCCGAGCCGCCGGCCGAGTCGCCCTCGACGATGAACACCTCGGACTCGCGCGGGTCGGTGGACTGGCAGTCGGCCAGCTTGCCGGGCATCGAGCCGGACTCCAGCAGCGACTTGCGGCGGGCCAGCTTGCGCGCCTGCTGGGCGGCGATCCGGGCCCGCGCCGCCTGGGACGCCTTCTGGATGATGGTCTTGGCCTCGGCGGGGTTGCGGTCGAACCAGTCGACCAGCCGGTCGTTGCAGACCCGCTGCACAAAGCTCTTGACCGGAGTGTTGCCCAGCTTGGTCTTGGTCTGGCCCTCGAACTGCGGGTTGGCCAGCTTGACCGAGATGATCGCGGCCAGCCCCTCGCGGATGTCCTCGCCGGAGAGCTTCTCGTCGCCCTTGAGCAGCTTGCGGTCGGTGCCGTAGCGGTTGACCACGCTGGTCAGCGCCGCCCGGAAACCCTCCTCGTGGGTGCCGCCCTCGTGCGTGTTGATCGTGTTGGCGAAGGTGTAGACCGACTCGCCGTACGACTCGTTCCACTGCATGGCGATCTCGACCGACATGCCCTCCTCCTCGGCGGCGAACTCGACGACCGTCTTGTGCATCGGGTTCTTCGAGGCGTTGAGGTGCCGGACGAAGTCGGCGATGCCGCCCTCGTAGAAGAAGGTGACCTCGCGGGGCTTGCCCTCCTCGCCCTCGGCGACCCGCTCGTCGAGCAGGTGGATGGACAGGGCCCGGTTGAGGAAGGCCATCTCCTGCAGGCGGCGGTAGATGGTCTGGAAGTCGAAGTCGACCGTCTCGAAGACGTCCGGGTCGGGCCAGAAGGAGACCGCCGAGCCGGTGCGGTCGGTGGTCTCACCCTTGTCCAGCGGCTCCGGCTTGGAGTTGTGGTACTTCTGCCGCCACACGTGGCCGGACTTGTGGATCTCGACGGCCATCCGGGTGGACAGGGCGTTCACCACGGAGACGCCGACGCCGTGCAGACCGCCGGAGACCGCGTACGCCTTGCCGTCGAACTTGCCACCCGCGTGCAGCACGGTCAGCGCGACCTCGACACCCGGCTTCTTGAGCTTCGGGTGCAGGTCGACCGGGAAGCCACGGCCGTTGTCGGTGACCCGGACCCCGCCGTCGGCGAGCAGCACCACGTCGATGGTGTCGCAGTAGCCGGCGAGCGCCTCGTCCACCGCGTTGTCCACGACCTCCCACACCAGGTGGTGCAGGCCACGCTCGCCGGTCGACCCGATGTACATGCCGGGTCGCTTGCGGACCGCCTCCAGACCCTCGAGGACGGTGATCGACTCTGCGCCGTAATCCTGCTTGTCCTGCGCTGCCACCCTCGGCCACTTTCTCGCACCGTCCGCGCCGAGGGCGCGGGGGCGCGGGTTCGGCGGACAGGACGCGACGTCGGCGTGCACGGCGGCGGCCCGGCAGGGCCGTCGCGGATCGTGCGCGCCGGTCGCCGCGGTTGCCCGCGGATCGCGATCGGCCAGACCCGACCCGGGACGTTGATCAAGGGCTGGTGAGGGCCCCCGTCCGTCGCACCGCGTCAGGTCGTCGTCTCAGCGTCAATCTTACTGTGCGCACACGACATAACCGCCACTCGGCACCCCTTGAAGGCGGCTCAGACCCTCGTAGCCGGCCGAATCTCGCTGTCCGCGACTCCCCCTACACGCCCCGGTCCGGTTTCCGTGCCCGCCGCCACCGGATAGTCCGGCTCGCCGGGCGGCGCGGGGTCGCGTCGGGTGGTGGTCGTACCGTAGCTTTGCGGCGCGCGGCGAACTCGCTCGTCTTGATCTTTTCCACCCGTAACCGGGACGATGGACCCGATCGATCCGACACGTGCTCTCGAGAGGTGACACCAGATGGGGCTGGACAATGTCGCGGTGCACTGGCCGCGGACCGGCCGCTTCTACGATCCGGTCGCGCCGGCCGAGTTCGTCGACTTCGGCGAGATCGTCGACATTCCCCGCATCTCCGCGCCGACCGCCGCGCTCGCCGAGCACATCGCCAAGACCGGCACGGTCCGGGCGACCGCGTACACCGAGCTGGTCGACCTGATCCTCGGCCTGGAAAATGTGCTCTACGCCACCGACGCCGCCGCCGAGGACGAGGATCCGGTGATCGACCCGGACGGCTGCTCCTGGATCGCCGGCGGGGTGGAGAAGTTCGTCGCCCAGCACCGGCCGCACGGCGAGACGGTGACCTTCGAGTCGGTCAGCGAGGTGCTCCGCGCGCTGCTCGGTGACGGTCGCCTGGCCGAGCAGCAGTTGCGCTGGCTGGGCAGCCGGCTCGACCGGCTGCGCGACGAGAACGGCGACCCGCCGCAGTGGGACTTCACCTGCGCCGAGCTGGGGGTGCTGGCCGCCTTCTACCGGCGCTGCGCCGACCGGGGCTTCGCGGTCTACGCCGACGCCGAGCCCGGCCGCCGTCCCGGCCCGCAGCCCTGAGGTAGCCCGGGTGTGTGGCCTAGCTGTCCGGCGTGGGTGCGGATGCCACCGCGCCGTTGGCGGCGGCGATCACCCGGGTCAGCGCCGCGTGCAGGTCGCGTAGCTCGGCCAGCGGCAGCCCGAGCCGGGCGACGACCGCCGGCGGGATCTGCTCGGCACGGCCGCGCAGCGCCCGGCCGCTCTCGGTGAGCGACACGGCGAGGCTGCGTTCGTCGGCCGGGTCCCGCTCCCGGCGCAGGTAGCCGGCCGCCTCCAGTCGCTTGAGCAGGGGCGACAGGGTGCCCGGGTCGAGTTGCAGCAGCCGGCTCAGCTCCCGGACCGACAGCGGCGCGTGCTGCCAGAGCGCCAGCATGACCAGGTACTGCGGGTGGGTCAGCCCCATCGGCTCCAGCAGCGGCCGGTAGACCGCGACGACGCCCCGGGCGGCGACGGAGAGCGCGAAGCAGACCTGCTCCTCCAACGCCAGCGGATCCTCGTCGGGCTGTCCGTCCACCTGTGCTCCTCCTCGTCGCCGTTGCGATGCTACCAATGCTTGGTGTACCAATGGTTTGTACACCAAGCGTCGAGGAAGGGTCGGTTGCCGATGAGCGAGGACAAGCCGGCGGCGAAGGCCCCGGGCGAGGGTGGCCGACTGCTGGCCTGGGCGTTCAAGAACCTGGCCGGCCCGCCGGAGGTGGCCGGCGCGGTGCAGGGCGGCTCCCGGCAGGCCCGCGACGCCTGGAAAGAGGACCTGGAACGCCGCAAGCAGTGGAGCCGCGAGCAGCGCGAACGCAAGCGCGCCGAGCGGGAGGCCCGCCGCGCCGGACGGTGAGCCTCAGCCGTAGGTGTCGCGCGGCCCCCGACCACGCA
This sequence comes from Micromonospora wenchangensis, assembly GCF_002210435.1. Lineage (GTDB taxonomy): Bacteria > Actinomycetota > Actinomycetes > Mycobacteriales > Micromonosporaceae > Micromonospora > Micromonospora wenchangensis. The sequence goes on along the minus strand of NZ_MZMV01000080.1, from coordinate 464 downwards.
CCCGACGCGGCCCCCGCGACCAGGACGGCGCCGCCGGTCCGTGGATGTGCAGCTTGCGCACCACGTTGTGGCCGACCTCCCCGGCGATCCGCTTCAACAGCGACCCGGCGAGCAGCCGAAGCTGGGTGGCCCACGCGGTCGACCGGGCCTCCACGGTCAGCTCGCCGTCCTCCAGCTTGACCGGGCGGCTGTGCTGGGCGATCTCCGGCCCGACGACCTTCTCCCAGGCACCGAAGACGGTCGCCTCGGCCGCCGGCTGCTGCCAGCCCCGCGCCTTCATCAGCCGTTCCAGCACCGCGCCCAACGGCTGCGGGTCCCGCGGGTCCGGCCCCGGCCCGGAGTAGCCGCGCAACCGCCGCCCACCGCCGTCGGCCGCGCCCGTCACCCCCGGTCGCCGGGCGCGGGCCGCCGACTCCCGCCGGGCCCGCGCCGCGTCCAGCACCGCCCGCGCCAGCTCCGGCCCG
>NZ_MZMV01000079.1 GCF_002210435.1 Micromonospora wenchangensis | reverse complement strand
GGTCGGCGTACCCGCTACGAGGAGGACGTGGCCCCGGTGTCCGGCGGTCGGCGTTCCCGGTACGAGGAGGACGTGGCCCCCGTGTCGGGTGGTCGGCGTTCCCGGTACGAGGAGGACATCGCCCCCGTCTCCACCGGTCGCCGGGCCCGGCGTGACGACGACGAGGTAGCCGCCCGCTACTCGGCCCCGCCCCGGCGGCGCACCGAGGAGCCGGAGGAGCCGTGGGACAGCCCGCGCCGCTGGGAGGAGGCCAGCCGGCCCGTCTCGGCCGAGCCCATCTCCGCCGCCCCGCGCAGCGGTTCCGGCCGGCACAGCGTCGAGGCGGACGTGCCGGAGGAGCCGGACTACTGGCGTCCGCCGGCCCGCTACGTCGCCGACGACATCCCCGTCGACGACACCCCGACCCTGGTCGACCTGGCCTCCAGACGGGCCCGCAAGGCCACCGGCGACAGCCGCAGCCGGCGCAAGGGCAAGGCCAACGCCGACGCCGTCGACGGGGCGTACTGGGCCGGGCTGCGCGGTGAGGCCAAGTGATGCGCACGAAGGTCCCACCGGTCGCCTGCATCGGCGAGCCCCGGCTCACCGCCGGCTTCGCCGAGTTCGGCCGGCTCGACCTGATGGCCCACGAGATGGAACACGGGCCGATCGGCCCGATGGAACCGGCCAACCTGCTCCGGCTGGCCGAGGCCATCCAGCTCAAGGGCAAGGGCGGGGCGGGTTTCCCGTTCTACCGCAAGTTCAAGGCGGTGCTGGAGTCCTGCGAGCGGCAGGACCTGCCCGCCGTGGTGGTGGTCAACGCCACCGAGGGGGAACCGGCGAGCTGGAAGGACAAGGTGCTGCTCACCCGGGCCCCGCACCTCATCCTCGACGGCGCCGCCCTGGCCGCGTACGCGCTGGACGCCGAGGAGATCGTGCTCTGCGTCGCCGACGACCTGATCGGCCGGGACTCGCTCACCGACGCCCTCGCCGAACGCCGGATGCCGGTGCCCACCAGCATCGTCACCGTGCCGCACCGGTTCATCTCCGGCGAGGGCGGCGCGCTGGTCAACGGGATCAACGGACTGCCGCACATCCCGCCGGGCACCAAGAAACGGTCCAGCGACTCGGGCGTCCGTAACCTGCCCACCCTGCTGTCCAACGCCGAGACGTACGCCCAGGTGGCGATCGCCGCCCGGCTCGGCCCGTACGAGTACGCCGCGCTCGGCACCGACGACGAGCCCGGCACCGTGCTGCTCACCGTGACCGGCCAGGCCAAGCGGGCCGCCGTCGTGGAGTGCGCCGCCGGCACCCCGCTGCGGGACATCCTCGACCTGTGCGAGGTGCCGGAGGGGCCGGGCATCCTGATGGGCGGCTACCACGGCCGCTGGATCACCTGGGAGGCGGCGCAGCGGGCCGAGATCACCCGCAAGAGCCTCACCAGCGTCGGCGGAACCCTCGGTGCCGGCATCATCATCCCGCTGGGCCGGGACACCTGCCCGCTCGGCGAGGCCGCCCAGGTGGTCCGCTACCTCGCCGGGGAGTCCGCCGGCCAGTGCGGGCCGTGCAAGCGCGGCCTGCCCGACCTGGCCCGCGCCGTCGACCTGGCGGTCTCCGGCAGCGCGCCGGTGGAGGTGGTCCGGGCCGCCGCCGGTGACGTGAAGGGCCGGGGCGCGTGCAGCCACCCCGACGGCACCTCCCGCTTCGCCCTCTCCGCGATGGAGGTGTTCGCCGACGACCTGCGGCAACACACCACCGGCGAGGGGTGCGGCAAGCGGGTCAAGGGCGTGATGGGGCTGCCCGGCGCGCCCGACGCCAACCCCCGCAAGCTCACCCTGGACTGGTCCCGCTGTGACGGGCACGGGCTGTGCGCCCACGTCGTACCGGACTTCATCCGGCTCGACGGCAACGGATACCCCGCCTTCCCGTCCACCCCTGTGCCGACCTGGCTGAAGGAAGGTGCGATGAAGGCGGTCAAGGTCTGCCCCGAACTCGCGCTGCGGCTGGTCGAGGCCGAGTAGCACCACCGAGAGGAGCACCGGATGCGGTCGTCGTCACCCAGCAACGGGCCGGAGGGCCGACCGGCCGCCCGGCTCGCCGTCGCCGCCACCCTCGCCGGCACCCTGCTGGCCGCCTCGGCCTGCGCCGTCGGGCCGACGTCGGCGCAGCCGGCCGCCGAGGTCGCCGTCCCGGTCGCCACCGCGCCGACCTCCGCCGCGCCGTCGTCCGCCGCGCCCACCCCGACCGGCGCACCGGCCGTGGTGCCCGACGCGCTGCGCTTCACCGGCAGGACCCTCGACGGTACGGCGTTCTCCGCCGCCGCGCTGGCCGGCCGCCCGGTGGTGCTGTGGTTCTGGGCGCCGTGGTGCGCCACCTGCGCCAGCCAGGCGTGGACGGTCGCCGAGATCGCCCCGAAGTACCGGGACACCGTGCCGATCGTCGGGGTCGCCGGTCTCGGCGAGCAGAAGGCGATGCGCAGCTTCGTCACCGAGTTCGAACTCGGCGGCACCACCCAGATCGACGACCGGGCCGGCGCGCTGTGGCGGCGCTTCGAGATCGTCGAACAGAGCACCTTCCTGATCATCGACCGGGACGGGAAGGTCGTCCACCAGGGCTTCCTCGACGGCGAGGACCTCACCCGCCGGGTCGCCGCCCTGGCCGGCTGATGACCGGCCCGCTGCTGCTCGCGCTGACCGCCGGGATGCTCGGCGCGGTCAACCCGTGCGGCTTCGCGATGCTGCCGGCGTACCTGTCGCTGCTGGTCGCCGGCCCGGGAGACGGCCGGGGCGCGGTCGGCCGGGCACTGGCCGCAGCCGCCGGCCTGACCTGCGGGTACGTCGTGGTGTTCGGGGCCTTCGGGCTGGCCGTCGCGCCGCTGGCCGACTGGCTGCGCCCCCGGCTGCCCTGGCTGACCGTGACCCTCGGGCTGGGCCTGCTGGCGCTGGGCTGCTGGCTGCTCGCCGGTCGCCGGCTGCCCACTCCGCGCCCGTCGGCCCGCGCCCCCCGGCTGACCCGTTCGCTGCCGTCCATGGCGCTGTTCGGCATGGCGTACGCGCTGGCGTCGCTGAGCTGCTCGATCGCCCCGTTCCTGGCGATCGTGGTGACCAGCATCCAGGCCGGGTCGACGCTGCGCGGGCTGGCGCTGTTCGTCGCGTACGCGATCGGGATGGGCCTGGTGGTGGCGGTGGCGGCGCTCGGCGTGGCGCTGCTGCGCGGCCGGGTGGTGCGTGGGCTGCGCGGCGTCGGCGCGTGGGTGCCCCGGCTCAGCGGCCTGGTGCTGCTCGTCGCCGGCGGCTACGTCGCCTGGTACGGCTGGTACGAGGTCCGCCTCGCCCAGGGTCGACACGACGCCTTCGGCGACCCGGTGGTGGTCGGCGCGGCCCGGATCCAACGGGCGCTGGTGACGGCGCTGGACACGGCCGGCCCGGCGGTGCTCGCCGGGCTGCTGGTCGTGCTGCTCGGGGTGGCGGCGCTGCGACACCGCACCCGCACCCGCGACGCCGGGCGGACGTGAGGGCGGTGGGCGGCGGGTGCCCGTAGGATCCCGCCGCCCACCGCACGCCTCAGCGCAGCGGGGTGAGCCGGTCGGTGCCGAGCCGGTCGCGGAGCACCTCGGGCACCAGCACCGAACCGTCGGGCTGCTGGAACTGCTCCAGGATGGCCGGGAAGAGCCGGCTGGTGGCCAGCGCCGACCCGTTGAGCGTGTGCACGAAGCGGGTCTGCTTGCCGCCCGGCTCGCGGTACCGGATGGCGGCCCGGCGGGCCTGGTAGTCGCCGGCCCAGGAGACCGACGACACCTCCTTGTACTTGCCGGTGCTCGGCATCCACACCTCGATGTCGAGGGTCTTCTTCATCGAGGCGCTGGCGTCACCGGCGGACAACAGGCTGCGCTGGTAGTGCAGGCCCAGCTTCTCGACCAGGCTCTCCGCGTGGGCGAGCATCTCCTCCAGCGCCGCGTCGGCCTGCTCGGGCAGGGTGAACTGGAAGATCTCCACCTTGTTGAACTGGTGCCCGCGTACGGTGCCGCGCTCGTCGGAGTGCGAACCGGCCGCCTCCCGCCGGTAGCAGGGGGTGTACGCGAACGCCTTCAGCGGCAGCTTCGACGTCTCCAGGATCTCGTCCTGGTAGGCGCCGAGGATCGCCGTCTCCGAGGTGGGCAGCAGGAACTGCCCGCGCGGGGCGGACTCCCGGTCCAGGTGGTAGACGTCGTCGTAGAACTTGGGGAACTGGCCGGCGGCGAAACCGGCGGTGTCGAGCAGCAGGTGCGGCGGGAGGAGGAACTCGTAGCCGGCCCGTACGTGCTCGTCGATGAACCAGTTGATCAGCGCCCACTCCAGCCGGGCGCCCAGGCCGGTGTACATCCAGAAGCCCGAACCGCCGAGCTTGACCCCCCGCTCGTGGTCGACCAGGCCGAGCGCCCGGCTCAGCTCCACGTGGTCGCGGATCTTCTCGATGACCGGTGGTTCACCGAAGGTCTTCACCACCCGGTTGGCCTCCTTGCCGCCGGGCACCACGTCGTCGGCGGGCAGGTTGGGCAGCTCGCTCATCGTGCCGCGCAGCCGGGACTGCACCTCGTCGAGCTGGGACTCCAGCTCGGCGAGCTGCTTACGCTCGACCTCCGGCGCGACGGACTCCGGCGTGGTGCCGGCCCGCTTCGCCTGCGCGTACGCCCGGGCCTCGGCCTTGCGGCGCTGCCGCTCGGCGTCGATCTCCGTGATCAGGGCGCGGCGTTCCTGGTCGAGTCGCTGGATGTCGTCCAGGACCCGGTTGACCTCGGCGGGATCCAGTCGCTTCGCGAGCGCGGTCGCCACCGCCTCGCGATCCTTCCGGATCAACTCCATGTCGAGCATGCTGCTCCGTACGCTCCGTCCAGGCGGTCAGGGTGGGACCCTCCGATGCTACCGTCGCGCCCGCCGGCCCCCGGCCCCGGTGCTGACGCGCGCTGCCCCGGGCCCCCGGGCGGAGATCCCGCACCGGCGTCGTCCGCACCCGCCGCTGGCAACGGGCACGCTCTGCCTCGCCACATGGCGCTCTGCCTCGCCACATGGCGCTCTGCCTCGTGCCCGGCCCGTCCTGACGGCCGGCGACTCCGCCCATCACCGAAGGTAACGATGCCGGGTTGATCTCTTGATTCACTCTCGGTAATCGCTTCCGGTGCCGCTTTTCGCGCCCCCGCTGCGGCCTGCTGACGTAACGACGCCGCTGAACAGGGATTTCTCCCTGGGATGCCGGGACCCTCCACTACCCCCACTCGCACGCTTTGCTCTGCTGCTCTCGACGCGACAGTCACCCGACGTGGCCGTCGCGGTCGTGGCAGCAGAGCAAAGCGTGCGAGGGGGAGGTGGTGGGGGAGCAGCGGTTGTCACCTTGCGTGATCGCCTGCCGGGTGGCGGCGTCCACCGGTCGGCCCCGGCCGGGCGGTGAGCGGGCGGGTCGCCGCGCGGGGCGGGGGCGGGGAGGGACGGGGCAGGGGCGGGTGTCCGCCGCTACCGGCGGGCGGGAGTCAGAGCCGGATCGGCATCAGGATCGAGAAGGTGTCCTCGTCGTCGGGGCGGCGCACGGCCAGCGGGGCGATCGGGCCGTCGAGTTCCAGCACCAGTTGCGGGCCACCGGCGGCGTCCAGCGCGTCGAGCAGGAAGTCCCCGTTCACCCCGACCAGCAGGTCGGTCGGGTCCGGCCCGGCCAGTTCGGCGGCGTCGACCAGGCGGAGGCCGTCGCGGTCGTTGACCCCCAGCACCGTCACCGGCAGCGCCACCCCCTCGTGCTCCCGGGTCACCGTGGGGGTGGCCGACCGCAGCGCGCTGCGCAGGGTCGCCACGTCGACCGGCACCCGCCGGGCCGTGGTGTCCGCCGGGCGGTGCAGCAGCCGCCGGTAGTCGGTGAACTCGTACGGCAGCACCGCCGAACGGGCCTCGACCCCGGCGACGGCGACCGCGACCTCCCCGTCGGCGACGGTCAGCCGCACCTGTCCGTCGGCGTCCAGCAGTGCCCGGAAATCGTCGACGGCCGCCGCCGGCAGCAGCGCCCGCACCGGCGGGCCGTCCACCCGGCCGTCGGCCCGGGCCAGCGCCATCCGGTACCGGTCGGTCGCCACCAGCCGTACGCCGTCGGACTCCACGTCCAGCAGCACACCACCGAGCACCGGCAGGTCGGGGTCGGTGCCGACGGCGAACCGGACGGCGTCGACGGCGGCGGCCAGGGCGGCGGGGGACAGGGTGATTCGGGTGGTCATCGGACACTCCTCGGGATCGATCAGGGCACGGACCCGGGAGAGTTCGCGGCGGGCGTCGGCGAGACCGTCCTCCAGCCGGCGCAGGTGCGCGTCGAACAGCCGCCCGACCCGCGCCGGATCGTCGCGCAGCCGCAAGGCGGCGGTGATCCCGGCCAGCGGCATGCCGACCCGGCGCAGGCCGGCCACCAGCCGGGCCGGCGTCACCTGCGCGGCGGTGTACCAGCGGTACCCGTTCACCGGGTCGACGAGCGTCGGGGTCAGCACCCCGCACCGGTCGTAGAACCGCAGCGCGCTGACCGTCAGGCCACTGGCCCGGGCCAGCTCGCCGATGCTCAGCAGCTCGCTCTCCACGCCCATGATGCTGTCGCCTCAACCAGGTCGAGGGTCAAGCCCGCACCGGCCACCGCCGGCTACGGGAGCACCCGGAACGTGATCCCCGCCCGCACCAGCCGGTCCAGCAGCGCGTCCCCCATCGCCGCCACCGGGGTGAGCTGCCCGGACGTGGCGGGCAGCTCGTCGTACGCCAGGCAGAGGGCCGACTCGGCGAGCATCTTGGCGGTCTCGTCGTAGCCGGGATCGCCGCCGGCGACCTCGGTGCGGACGGTCCGGCCGCCGCCCTCGCCGACGAACCGCAGCCGGAACCACGACCGGGCCCGCTGCTCCGCGCTCGGCCCCTGCCCGGAGGCGACCCGACCGAGCAGCCACCGCCGGGTCGGCGGCAGCTTCACCAGCCCGACCAGCCCGGCCATCCCCACCCCGGCGAGCAGCACCGTCGGCAGCCGTTTGACGGCGGCGAAGTGCCGGTAACGGAAGTCCGGGCCGTACTCCGGGCGGGCGGCGGCGGACCGGCGCACTACCTGCGGGTCGATGGTGGGCAGCGGCACCGCCCACATGCCGGCCGCCGCCGACCGGCCCAGCTTCCCGGCCACCGCCCGGACCCGGCGTCCGTCCGGCCGGGGCTCGACCGCCCGCCGGGCGTGCGCCGCCCGCTTCGTCTGCGCGGTACGCGAGAACGCGGTGAGCGCCGAATGGTACGTGCCGGCGGAGAACCTGCCCCCGGCCCGGACGAACCCGTCGACACTGACCGGCCCGTCCGCCGCCAGTTGCCGGACGGTGTACCAGACGCCCAGGTCGTGCGGGACCGAGTCGAAACCACAGGCGTGCACCAGCCGGGCCCCGGTGCGCACCGCCTCGGCGTGGTGCCGCACGTACATCAGGTCCACGAACTCCGGCTCGCCGGTGATGTCGAGATAGTCGGTGCCGGCGGCGGCACACGCGGCGACCAGCGGTTCCCCGTGGTGCACGTACGGCCCGACGGTGGTGGCGAGCACCCGGGTGCCCGCCACCACCGCACGCAGCGACCCGGCGTCGGTCACGTCGGCGGTCAGCAGCGGCAGGGTGGCCAGGGCCGGGTCGATGGCGGCGAGCCGGTCCCGTACGGCCGACAGCTTCGCCGGGTTGCGGCCGGCCAGCGCCCAGCGCAGCCCCGCCGGGGCGTGCCGGGCCAGGTACTCGGCGGTCAGCCCGCCGGTGAACCCGGTCGCGCCGAACAGGACGAGGTCGTACGGGCGGTCGGGGCGCATCCGCCGAGTGTGCCACCCGGGCCCGACCCGCACCGGCCGGGCGGGCCACCCGGCGGCTCAGCCGTGCGGGGTGAACACCGCCCGGACACAGCCGTCGGCGCGGTCCCGGAACAGCGCGTACCCGGTCGGGCCCCCGTCCAGGTCGAACCGGTGCGTCGCCAGGTGCTCGGTGCGCAGCTCGTCGCGGGCCATCCGATCCAGCAGCATCGGAATCCACCGTTGACCGTGCTGCCGGGCGCTGCGCAGGGTGAGCCCCTTGTGCATCACCGCGCCCAGCGGGAAGGCGTCCACGAAACCGGTGAAGGTGCCCGAGACGAAGACCGTGCCGCCCTTGCGGCAGGCGTGCACCGCCTCCCGCACCGCCAACGGGTCCTCGACCGGGCCGCCCCGGCCGGTGAACCGGTCGGCCAGCGACAGCGGACGGCCACCGCCGTCGGCCACCCCGACCGCCTCCACGCACACGTCGGGACCCCGACCCCCGCTACGTTCCCGCAGCTCGGCGGGGACGTCGGTGTGCTCGTAGTGCAGCGTCTCGGCACCGGTGTGCCGTTCGGCCATCCGCAGCCGCTCCGGGTACCTGTCGATGACGATCACCCGGTCCGCGCCGAGCGCCGTCGCCGCCTGCGCGGTGAGCTGACCCACCGCACCCGCCCCCCACACCGCGACCACGTCACCGGGGCGGACCGCACCCAGCTCGGCACCCATCCACCCGGCGGGGGCGGCGTCCGAGGCGAACACCGCCCGGTCGTCGCTGACCGGGTCGGGCACGGTGAACGCCCCCACGTCGGCGTACGGCACCCGGACGTACTCGGCGTGGCTGCCGGCGAACCCACCCGCCGTACGGGGACGGCCGTAGCAGCCGCCCGTGGGTTGCCCCCAAGCCGCCTCGGTGACCGTTGCGCCGGTCGCGCCGTTGTCGCAGCAGGAGTACAGCCCCTGCCGGCAGTACCAGCAGTTCCCGCAGGCCACGGCGGCGCACACCACCACCCGGTCGCCGACGCGGTGCCGGCGTACCGCCGGGCCGACCTCGGCCACCTCGCCCAGGAACTCGTGCCCGAGCACGTCACCGGCGGCGAGGCCCGGCACCCGACCGGCGAGCAACGGCAGGTCGGTCCCGCAGGTGGCGCTGCGCCGTACCCGCACGATCATGTCGTGGGCGTTGCGCAGCTCCGGGTCGGGCACCTGGCGTACCGCGAGCCGGTCGACGCCCTCCCAGCACAGCGCCCTCATCCGGGCACCGCCGGCCGGTCGGGGGCGGGCCGTTCGACGGCCGGCCGGTCGGCGCGCAGCACCTCACCGGTCTCGACGAGCTGCCGCACCGCGCGCAACACCTGCCGCAGGTAGCCGTCGGGGTCGTCGCCGACCAGGTGGGCGGCCATCCCGGGCAGGGCGGCGAGCCCGCCGAGCGGCCGGACGGCCAACTCGGTGCCGCGCCCGCCGGGGGCCGGCCGCAGGTCCAGCTCCACGGCACCGGCCAGGGGTCGCAGCGGCTCCGGCCACCGCCCGTCGGCCAGTAGTTCCGCCGCCGGGACGCCTACCGTCACCACCTGCCAACGCCCCGACCCGGCCGCGCCCCGGGTCAGTCGTCCCATCCGTCCCACCCGCCTCTCCCGCCGGGACCGGACCACGGCGTCCGGTGCGCCCATCGTCGGCGCGTCCCGGGTGAACCGGGCTCGTCCCGAAGGGGTGAACCGGGCCGCGCCGGGTAACCGCCGCCGACCGGGGGAGGAACGCGCCGACGGGGGGTGGGGTGCAATGCCGCAGCAGCCCGTACGGGCGGTCGACCCGACACCCCACCCCGGCGACGCCGCGACCACCCGGGCGTCCGCCGGGCCGCCGCTGCTGGCCTCCCGGCTCGCCCCGCCCGCCGCGCCCGAGCCGATGCTGCTGCGGCCCCGGCTGGTGGCCCGCCTCGACGACGGGGCCGCCGGCATCCTCACCGTGGTCCGCGCGCCCGCCGGCTGGGGCAAAACGACACTGCTCACCGCCGGTGCGCAGGCCGCGGAACCGACCGGGAACCCGGTGGCCTGGGTGCAGGTCGAGGCGGGCGACAGCGGACAGCGCCTGTGGGCGTACCTCACCCGGGCCCTGCACGGTGCGCTCCGGGTCGAACCGGACGAGCCGACGCCGGCCCCCGCCGGTCCGTGGCGGCCCGACGGGCTGGAGGCGCTGGCCGCCACGCTCGCCGCCCGGGAACGCCCCGTCCGGCTGGTCCTCGACGACCTGCACCGGGTGACCGATCCGGACGTCCTCACCGGGCTGGAGTTCCTGCTCCGGCACGCCGACGGGCGGCTGCGCCTCGTCGCCGCCGGCCGGACCGGCCTGCCGCCGGCCCTGCACCGGCTGCGGTTGGCCGGCGAGCCGACCGAGATCGGCCCCGAGGACCTGGCCTTCACCACCGACGAGGTGGCCGACCTGCTGGTGGCGCACGGGGTGCCGCTGCCGGCGGCGGCGGTCGCCCGGCTCCGGGAACGTACCGGCGGCTGGCCGGCGGGCCTGCGCTTCGCCGCGCTGGCCGCCCGGGGCCAGGCCGACCCGCAACGCTGGGTACGACGGTTCGGCGGCGACCACCCGGACGTCGCGGCCTACCTGCGCGCCGAGGTGCTCACCCCGTTGCCGGGGCCGGCCCGGGAGGTGTTGCGCCGCTGCGCCGTCGGCGGGGCGGTCCGCGCCGACCTGGCCGACGCGTTGACCGGACGTACCGACGCCGGTCAGCTCCTGGCCGGACTGGCCCGCGACGGTGGTTTCCTGCACCGCGACGACAGCGACCCACCGTGGTACCGGCCGCACCCCATGCTCGCCGACCTGCTGCGCGAGGAACTCGCCGGCCTCGACGGGCGGGAACGCGACGAACTGCACCGGCGGGCCGCCGACTGGCACGCCGACCACGACCGGCCGGCCGACGCGCTGCACCACGCCCTGACCGCCGGGCGGTGGGACCGCGCCACCGAACTGCTGCTGGCCCACTGGCCGGAGCTGGTCCCGTACGAGCGGGAGTCGCCGCACCTGCCGTCGCCCCCGCCGCCGCCCGCGGGGGCGGTGCGCCGCGACCCGGAGCTGGCGCTGGCCGCCGGCACCGAGCGGGCGTACGCCGGGGACGTGACGGCGGCGACCGCCCGGCTGCGGGACGCGGTGCAGGCCGCCCGCACGCTGCCGGCCCCGCGCCGGGACCGGTTCCGGCGGCTCGCCGTGGCGCTGGAACTCACCCTGGCCCGGCTGTCCGGCGACCCTGCGACGGTACGCGCTGCCGCCGCCCGCCTGCTCGCCACCGGTTCGGCGCTGCCTGCCGGTTCGGGGGTGCCCTCCGGTTCGGCGGTGCCGACTGGCCCGGCGGTGCCCGCCGGTTCGGCTTCCGTCGCCCCGCTTCCTGCTGGCCCGCTGGCCGGCACCGCTGCGTTCGACCTGCCGGTCGGTGCCGGCCTCTCCGTCGGCGGTGGTGCGGTGACCGGCGATGCCCCCGTGGCCGGCGATGATCCCCGGACCGGGGAGGACGACGCGGACGTCCGGGCGGTGGCCGGCACCGCGCTCGGTCTGACCGACCTGGCCGAGGGGGAGTTGGTTCGGGCCGGAGCGTGGTTCCGGGCCGCGCTGGCGGCCGCCCGGCGGGCCGGACGGCCCCGGACCGAACTGGTCGGCGCGAGCCGGGCGGCCCTGCTGCTCGCCCTCGCCGGCGAGCTGTCGCCGGCCGAGCAGACCGCGCGCGCGGCCCTGGCCATGCCCTCCTGCCAGGGCTGGTCGGGTCTGGTCGACTGCGGCTACGTACACCTGGCACTGGCGCTGGTGGCGGTGCACCGGGACCAGCCCGCCGAGGCGACCGCCGAGCTGGCGGCGGCCGGCGCGGTGACCGGGACACCCCTGGCCGGGGCGGTGGCGGCGCTGTGCCGGGCCGCCCTGCTCCGTGACGCCGGCGAGCCGGCGGCGGCCATGGCGGCGGTGCTCCGCGCCCGCGACGACCTGACCGCCGGCAGCCCGAACGCCCCCGACGACCCGGCACCGCCTGGCGGTGCGGATATACCCGGAGCTGCGGAGACGGGCGGCGGGACCGGGTTGTCCGGCGGTGCGGTGGGCCCCGGCTTTGCGGTGGGCCCCGGCGGTGCGCTGGTGGCGGGCGGTGCCGGGGAGTTGGTCGACCGGTTGCTGGCCCTGGAGGCGGACCTGCGCGGCGAGCAGGGTGACGTGGACACGGCGCGGCGGCTGCTCGGCGCGCGGGCCCTCGGGCCGGAGCCGGTTCCGGTGCTGGCGTTGGCGCTGGCCCGGGTGGAGGTGCGGGCCGGTGACCTGCGGGCCGCCCGGCACGCCCTGCCCGACTGGGACGCCCCGGGCGCAGCCGACTGGCCGTTGCCGGTACGGCTCGCCGCTGGGGTCCTGGACGCGCTGCTGACCCGCCGGGCCGGTGACGAGCGCCGGGCCGGGCGGTTGCTGGAACGGGTGCTGGACCTGGCCGGGCGGCACGGCCACCGACGGGTCTTCACCCGGGCCGAACCGGAGGTCCGGGAACTGCTCGCGGCCCACCTGGACTCCGGTACGGCGTACTGGCCGCAGGTCAGCGACCTGGTGCGGGACGCCGTCCCGCCGCCCGGCCAGGGGGCGTACGGCACCCGGGGCGGGTCGGCCGAGTCCCGGCAGGGCGACCCGGAGCGCCCCCTGGACGAGCCGCTGACCGAGCGGGAGCTGACCATCCTGCGGTACCTGCAGAGCATCCTGTCCAACGTGGAGATCGCCAGCGAACTGTCCCTGTCGGTCAACACCGTCAAGACCCACGTCCGCAACATCTACCGCAAACTCGACGCCACCCGCCGCCGCGAAGCCGTCCGCCGAGCCCGCGACCTCCACCTCCTCTAACAGTGAGGATGTACGGGAGAGTCCTCCCGGTCCGGTCTGACCCGCCCTGCCCCAGCCCGCCCCGGTGATCAAGAAGTTTGCGTCAAAGTTGATCTCCAAGCTGACTCAAACCTCTTGATCAACTGACGCAAACCTCTTGATCACCGAGGCGGGGGCAGGGCGGAGCGGGCTGGGGCGGAGCGGGCTGGGGCAGGGCGCAGTGGGGTGGCTCGTCGGGGCGCGGCCGGGAGGCCCCGGGAGCCGGGGTGGCCGGGGTCAGGTGGTGGCGGCGTCCACGGTGGTGAGGAGGGTGGGGAGGTCGAGCGGGCCGTCGTGGCGGTGGTCGCCGACGAACAGCGTGGGCGTGCCGTTGACGCCGCTGCGGATGCCGCCGGTGAAGTCGTGCCGTACCCGGTCGGCGTGCGCGTGCCGGTCGACCTCGGCGTCGATCTCGTCCGGCGGGAGCCCCACCTGCGCCACGCCGAGCGACAGGTGCACCGGGTCCAGTTGGTCCTGGTGTTCGTAGAGCCAGTCGTGCATCTCCCAGAACCGGTCCCGGCGGGCGGCCGCCTCGGCCACCTCGGCGGCCCGCTCGGCGTACGGGTGCAGGTTGGTGATCGGGAAGTGCCGGTAGACCAGCCGGACGGTGTCCCGCCGCTGCCGCAGCACCTCGGCCAGGTTCGGGTACGCCGCCCCGCAGTACGGGCACTGGAAGTCGCCGTACTGCACGAGGGTGACCGGGGCGTCCAGGGGCCCACGGACGTGGTCGGTATCGGTCACCGGCACCCGGAGTCGGGCGGTGACCTGCAACGGGGTGCTCATCGGGTCACCACCTGCCGTCCGGTGCCGAGCTGTTCCAGCGCGTCGAGGACACCGTCGGCGCCCGGGTTGACCTCGGCGGGGGACAGGTAGCTCCAGGCCACCGTCCCGGCCGGGTCGAGCACCACCAGGGCCCGGCCCGCCTGCCCCTGCGGCGTGTACGCCCCGTAGCCCCGGGCCACCTCGCCCTTGGGTTCGAAGTCGGACAGCAGCGGGAACCGGATTCCCTTCGCGTCGGCGAACGCCCGGTGCGACCAGAGGCTGTCCACCGAAAGGCCCAGCACCATCGCCTCGTACCGCTCGAACTCCGGCATCGCGGCCTGGTAGAGCGCCATCTGGTCGCCGCAGACCGGGGACCAGTCGGCGGGGTAGAAGGCGAGCACCACCGGCCGTCCCCGGAACTGCGCGGGTCCGGTCCGTCGCCCGTCCGGGGTGGCCGGCAGGGTGAACTCGGGGGCCGGTGTCCCGGGTCGGATCAGCCCGTCGGATCCAGTCATGCCGCCCACCGTCCCCCGGGGTCGGGTGAGGCCGGCTCACCCGACCCGGGTGGTCCTGCCGCACCGCGTCCGTCAGATCGGATTCGGACCGCCGGAGGGGAGCCGGTGGCGAAATTCGGGCGGCTCACGGTGTCGACAACCGGATCGGACTCGGGCAGTCTGACGGACGGCGAAGGACGGGGTGGAGAGATGGACGTCGATCAGATGCGGGTCTTCGGTCGCCGGCTGGCGGGCGTGTCGTGGCGGGTGGCCCGGCACGAGTGGACCCTGGCGGCGCTCGGCGCGCTGCTGCTGGCCGTGGTGCTGACCTGGCCGACCCTGCGTGATCCGGCGAGCACCATCCCGCAGGACACCGGCGACCCGACGTTGCAGGCGTGGCAGGTGGCCTGGGGCGGGCATGCCCTGCTCACCAACCCGTTCCAGGTCTGGCACTCCAACACGTTCTATCCCGAGCCGTACACCTACGCCTACTCCGACACCCTGCTCGGGTACGCCCCGTTCGGCATGATCGGGGACGGTCCGGTGGCCGCCGTGATCCGCTACAACCTGCTCTACATGCTGACCCATGCCCTCGCCCTGTTCGGGGCGTACGTGCTGGCCCGGCAGGTGGGGGCCGGCCGGGCCGGTTCGGCGGTGGCCGGGGTGGCCTTCGCGTACGCCCCGTGGAAGCTCGCCCAGGCCGGGCACCTGCACGTGCTCAGCATCGGCGGGATCGCCCTCGCGCTGGCCATGCTGGCCCGGGGGCACGGCTGGTCGCTGCGGCACGGCCACCGGCCCGACCGGGTCCGTCCCGGCTGGGTGGTCGCCGGGTGGGCGGTCGCCGCCTGGCAGGTCACCCTCGGTTTCGGCATCGGCCTGCCCTTCGCGTACGTCCTGGGTCTGCTCTGCCTCGGCGCGGTGGTCACGTACGGCGTGGTGTGGTTGCGGCGGCGGACCCGGCCGGTGGTGCCGCGCCGGCTGCTCCTGGCCGACCTGGCCGGCGGGATCGGGTTCGCCGGAGTGACCCTGGCGATGGCCGCGCCGTACTTCGAGGTGGTGGCCCGCAACCCGTCGGGCCGGCGGACAGTGGCCCAGATCGAGATGTTCTCCCCGCCGTGGCGGGGGTTCGTCACCGCGCCGCCGGAGTCCTGGTTGTGGGGGGAGCGGCACGAGGCGGCCCGCGCCACGCTCGGGTTCCCGGGCGAGATGACCCTGCTGCCCGGGGTGGTGCTGCTGTCGCTGGCGGTGGCGGGGCTGTTCTTCTCCGCGTGGCGGCTGCGGCACCGGCTGATGCTGGCCGGCGCGGCGCTGGTCAGCGTGGCGCTCGCGGCGGGCACCACGTTCGGTGGCGACGGCGACCCCGGGTACGTGACGCTCGTCGAGCACGCCCCGGGCTGGGACGGGGTGCGCACCCCGGGCCGGCTGGTGCTGTGGACGACCCTGCTGCTCGGCCTGCTCGCCGCCGGGGCGCTGACGGTGCCCGAACCGGCGCGGGAGACCGACCACGGCGCAGAGCCGGCCCCGGGGTCGGAGCCGGCCGGGGGGCAACCGCCGGGACCGGACGTGGAGCACAAGGCGGGGCCGGCGGGGGAGCAGCCGCCGGGGCCGGACGCGGAACCCGGGTCGGAGCCGGCCGTGCCGGCGCTGCGACCGGCGGGAGCGCCCGTGCTGGTGGAGGCGGCCGTGCCGGCGGAGACGGCAGCGGGACCACGGCCGGCGCTGCGGTCGGCGGCGTGGTCCGGGTCGGCGGCCGAACAGACGGCCCCCCGCGAGCCGGCCCCGAAGCGGCCCGTCCGGCAGTGGCGGCTGACCCGGTTGGCGCTGCTGGTGCCGCTGCTGCTGGTGCTGGTGGAGGGGGTCAACCGCACCCCGCACGTGCCCGCGCCGGAGCAGCCGGCAGTGTTGCGCGGGCTGACCGGCCCGGCGCTGGTGCTGCCCAGCGACGGCATCCGGGAACTGCACGTGATGCTCTGGTCGACCGACGGGTTCCCCAAGGTGGTCAACGGGCTCGCCTCGTTCACCCCGCAGTCCCAGGAGCGGATCCGGGCGGCGAGCATGACCTTCCCGGACGCCACCTCGGTGGCGTACCTGCGGCAGGTGGGGGTGCGCACGGTGGTGCTGCTGCCCGGCTGGGCGGCCGGCACGCCGTGGGCGGACGTGGCCGCCCGACCGGTGGACGGGCTGGGCATCAGTCGAGAGATCGTCGGCGAGGACGTCATCTACCGGCTCTGATGGCCGAGTTAGTTGGGAGCGCTTCCTAATTCGGCGGCGTACCGGTTACTGTTGGGTTCTTCTTCGGCAGCGGGAGCCAAGCGTGCCGGCGGGGAGCCAGGGCAGCTCTTCGCACCCGTCGACGTCCCCCTACGGGGCCGTCGCACCCTGACCCTGGCATCCCGAGAGGAACCGCAGATGCGGAGAAGTCTCGTCGGCGCGGTCACCACCGTGCTGGCCGCCGCGACGGCCGTCGTGGCCGTACAGTTCACCGTCGCACCGTCCACACCGGCCGCCGCGGCGGCGGCCGAGCCGTACAGCTGGAAGAACGTCCGGATCGACGGCGGTGGCTTCGTTCCCGGCATCATCTTCAACCAGACCGAGAAGAACCTGATCTACGCGCGCACCGACATCGGCGGCGCGTACCGCTGGGAGCAGGCCAGCCAGTCCTGGACGCCGCTGCTCGACTGGGTCGGCGCGGACAAGTGGGGCTACAACGGCGTGGTCAGCCTGGCCACCGACCCGGTGCAGACCAACCGGGTGTACGCGGCGGTCGGCATGTACACCAACGACTGGGACCCGAACAACGGGGCGATCCTGCGCTCGTCGGACAAGGGCGCCACCTGGCAGGCCACCGCGCTGCCGTTCAAGAACGGCGGCAACATGCCCGGCCGGGGCATGGGGGAGCGGCTCGCCGTCGACCCCAACAAGAACAGCATCCTCTACTACGGCGCCGAGGGCGGCAACGGCCTGTGGCGCAGCACCGACTACGGGGTCACCTGGGCCAAGGTGGCGAACTTCCCCAACGTCGGCAACTACCGGGCCGATCCCAACGACACCACCGGCTACCAGAGCCAGAACCAGGGCCTGACCTGGGTCACCTTCGACAAGAGCACCGGTACGGCGGGCAACGCCACGCAGACCATCTACGTCGGTGTGGCGGACAAGGCGAACCCGGTGTACCGCTCGACGAACGGCGGCACGAGCTGGGAGCGGATCGCCGGTCAGCCCACCGGCTACCTGGCCCACAAGGGCGTGGTCGACCCGGTCGGCGGCTTCCTCTACATCGCCACCAGCGACACCGGCGGCCCGTACGACGGCGGCAAGGGTGACGTGTGGAAGTTCAACCGGGCCACCGGCGCGTGGACGCAGATCAGCCCGATCCCGTCGTCCAGCAGCGACGCCTACTTCGGCTACTCGGGGCTGACCATCGACCGGCAGAAGCCGAACACCCTGATGGTCGCCACCCAGATCTCCTGGTGGCCGGACGCGATCTTCTGGCGCAGCACCGACGGCGGCGCGACCTGGAGCCGGATCTGGGAGTTCGGCAGCTACCCGGAGCGCACCAAGAAGTTCAAGATGGACATCAGCTCGGTGCCGTGGCTGACCTTCGGGGCCAACCCGGCCCCGCCGGAGGAGACCCCGAAGCTGGGCTGGATGAACGAGTCGGTGGAGATCGACCCGTTCGACTCGAACCGCTTCATGTACGGCACCGGCGCGACCATCTACGGCAGCACCGACCTCACCAAGTGGGACACCGGCGGCCAGCTCACCATCAAGCCGATGGTCAAGGGCCTGGAGGAGACCGCCGTGCAGGACCTGATCAGCCCGCCCACCGGGGCGCCGCTGATCAGTGGGCTCGGTGACATCGGCGGGTTCCGGCACACCGACCTCGACGCGGTGCCGCCGATGCTGTTCACCCAGCCGGTCTTCACCACCACCACGAGCCTCGACTACGCCGAGGCGAACCCGGCGACGATGGTCCGGGCGGGCAACTTCACCGACGCCGACCGCCCCAACGACAGCCACGTCGCGTTCTCCACCGACGGCGGGGCCAACTGGTTCCAGGGCAGCGAGCCGGGCGGGATCAACAACGGCGGCACGGTCGCCGCCGCCGCCGACGGCAGCCAGTTCGTCTGGGCCCCCGGTGACGCCGGGCAGCAGGTGATCCGTTCCGTCGGGTTCGGCAACTCGTGGACCGCCGCCACCGGCATCCCGGCCAACGCCGTGGTCGAGTCCGACCGGGTCAACAAGAACAAGTTCTACGGTTTCAGCGCCGGCAAGTTCTACGTCAGCACCAACGGTGGGGCCAGCTTCACCGCCTCCGCCGCCACCGGCCTGCCGGCCACCGGGAACGTCAAGTTCAAGGCGGTCCCCGGCAAGGAGGGCGACATCTGGCTGGCCGGCGAGGGCGGGCTGTGGCGCTCCACCGACTCCGGGGCCAGCTTCACCAAGCTGGCCGGGGTGTCGGCGGCGGTGAACGTCGGCTTCGGCAAGGCCGCCCCCGGGCAGACGTACCCGGCGGTGTTCACCTTCGGCACCGTCGACGGCAAGAGCGGCGTCTACCGCTCGGACAACACCGGCGCGGCCTGGGTGCGGATCAACGACGACCAGCACCAGTACGGCAACGCGGGCGAGGCGCTGACCGGTGACCCCCGGGTCTACGGCCGGGTCTACCTGGGCACCAACGGCCGGGGCATCCTGGTCGCCGACCGGCTCGGCGGCACCCCCACCCCGACGCCTACCACCCCCAACCCGACCACGCCGCCGCCGACCACGCCGCCGCCCACGACGCCACCCCCCACGACGCCTCCGCCGACCACGACTCCGCCGCCCACCACGCCCCCGCCGACGACTCCGCCGCCCACCGGCGGGTGTGCGGCGACGTACAAGGTGACCGGGTCGTGGCCCGGTGGCTTCCAGGGTGAGGTGACGGTCCGCAACGCCGGCACCAGCGCGATCGCCGGCTGGACGGTGAACTGGACGTTCGGCAACGGTCAGACGGTCAACTCGCTCTGGGGCGGCACGTTCACCCAGACCGGGGCGAACGTCTCGGTCCGGGACGCCGGGTGGAACGGTGCGCTCGGCGCCGGGGCGAGCACCAGCATCGGCTTCACCGCCAACGTCACCGGCACCAACGCCGTCCCGACGGT
Source organism: Micromonospora wenchangensis (assembly GCF_002210435.1). Lineage (GTDB taxonomy): Bacteria > Actinomycetota > Actinomycetes > Mycobacteriales > Micromonosporaceae > Micromonospora > Micromonospora wenchangensis. Next base: position 7,028 of record NZ_MZMV01000079.1, on the reverse strand, counting down.
GACCTGCACCAGCCGCTGACAGATATCCGACACCCGCCGGCTCCCCTTCCCGATCGGGAAGGGGAGCCGGCGGCACGTCCGGCCCGGGACCTGCCCGGCCCGTGGATGATCGACCCAGTGGTGGCGGCGTTGCGGCGTCGACCCCGGATCTTCACCGCAACATCGCCCCAACGCAGTGGATCAAGACAGCGAAGGCCCCGGTCGACGCCGAGGAGCGTGACCGGGGCCGGTGCGTGGCGTGGGACGGTCAGTCGTCCAGTCCGACGGGGGAGTTCGGCCGGTCCACGTCGACGAACTCGATGTCGTCGACAGCCCGGTCACCCCGGCTGCCGGCGGCCCGCGCGGCGGTGCCGGCGGCCCAGCCGATCGCCGCGCCGACCAGCGCCGCGCCGATCAGCAGGGTCCAGGGCAGGGCCGGCCGCCGGCCGGCGAGCGCGTCGAAGGCGAGCGTCGCCCGACGGCGGGCCTCGTCGGCGGTCGAGCCGACCAGGTCGCCGGCGTCGGCCAGCCCCGAGTCCCGGACCGACCGGGCGGCGTCCCGGACGCTGTCACCGGCGGAGTCCACCGCCGAGAGCAGGTGGTGCCAGGCCTGGTCGGCGATCCGCTCGGGCTTGCTGCGGCGCTCCAGAAGGTTGCTGCCGATCATCGTGTTACCTCCTCGAATGCCGAAGTCTGCGGCCACTTCGGACGTCGTCTCTGTGCCGCGGGACGGTCCTCGCGCCGACCGGTCGCCCGGCCGGTGTCCGAGCAGTGCCCCGCCCGACCGGGTCGCAAACCCGGTGCGTGCGGGTGACCGTCACCGCTCAGCGGACCACGACCACGGACGTGGCGCGGGCGAAATCGTCCCCGTCGTCGTCATCGTCGTCGTCCCCGCCGCCGAAGCCGCAGGCCAGGACGAGAGCGAGTAGCGCGCCGACCCCGGCCAGGCCGAGCAGTCTCTTGAGCATCGATCCGTCTCCTCGATCGTGGTGACCCATCTCTCGCCCACGGTAGGCACCTGTCACAACCTGCACCGGGGGAGTCGACGGGACCCGCCGGGGGGCCGGCGGGGCTCGCCCGGCGCACCGCATCCGGATTCCGGTGGACCGGGGCGGCTACTCTGGGACGGTTGGAACGGCCGAGCTGGGTCGTTCGTCGGAAGAGAACAGGACCAGCAACGGTGTGGAGAGGGACGGTCCGGTCCGTCCGGATCCGCGAATTGCTCATCCCGAGGGGTGGCGACCGAGGCCATCGGAGGAATACTCTCGGTCGCGGCCCGCGTACTGATGAGGCGCCCGGGGACGGGCGAGTGGAGGTGCTCGCGTGAGCCTGTCGATCGTGAAGTCGGTCCTGCCGGCCGGTGTCATCGAGATCGCACCGCGTGGTGAGATCGACGTCGACACCGCCTACGAGGTACGTGAGGCGATCGCCGAGGTGCTGGCCAAGGGCCGGCCCGCGCGGATCGAGCTGAACATGCGACTCGTCACCTTCATCGACTCCGTCGGGATCAGCGCCATGGTCGCCGGCTTCCAGACCGCCGAGGTCAGCGGCGTCAAACTGATCGTCACCGAGCCGAGCCGGTTCGTGCACCGGCAGCTCTGGGTCACCGGTCTGCTCGGGCTCTTCGGCGCCCCGGAGCCGTACTTCGCCGGTGCCGCCACCCCTGAGGTGCTGCCCGGCGCCTGACCGGGCCACCGTCGGCGTCGCCGGCCTCCGGCCAGGGACATTGCCAGTCCGTCTCCGGTACGGCACGATCGTGCGACCGACGACGGTCAGGAGGCCCGGTGGTCCGGCGGGAGAGCTTCAGCTACACGGTGCAGGCGCGCTGCTCACCGGCGGACGCGATGGCGCTGCTGAGCGACCTGTCCCGGCAGGAGGAGCTGCATCCGCTGATCGTCCGGGTGCGTCGGCTGCCCGCCCGGCCGGGCGCCCTGGCCAGCTACGCGATCACCGACCGGCTGGAGCTGGGGCCGCTGCGGTTCCCCGTCACCTACCAGGCCGACGTGCTGCTGGCCGGCGACGACGAGATCGTGACGGTGGCCCGCCAGCAGCCCGGCACCACGGTACGCAACCACACCCGGCTGCGGACGGAGGGTGACCTGCTGCGGATCGACGTGGAGATCACCCTCGCCGCGCCGGCCCCGTTGTTCGGCTACGCCTTCCGGCAGGCCCGTGCCGCCCACCTGGGGTTGGCCAGCCGCCTCGGCGCGGTCCTGGACGGCCGGGCGGGCGACCCGCCCGCCGCCGGCTGACCACCGCCGGCACCCGCCCGGACGGCCGCGCCGCGGTGGCCCGCCCTGGGCGGACGGGCCACCGCGCCGGGCTCAGATCATCGACAGGTGCACGTGGTTGGTGTGGTCGCTGGACGGGTCCCCGTTGCCCCCGCTGTACGCCTTCCACCCGCTGCTCGGCAGCCAGATCCGCTTGAACCAGATCACGTAGAGCACGCCGAGCCGGTCGGCGTTGCGGATGAAGTACGCGGCGAGGTTGTTGCCGTACGTCCGGTCGCCGCCACTGGCCACCCCGCCGAAACCGTTCTTCTGGGCGGCGAAGTCGCACGCCCGGCCCTTGGGGTGTTCCCCGGAGCCGCTCGGCCGGTAGCAGGAGACGTACCTGGTGAAACCGGCCGCCTTGGCCTGGTTCAGGGCGTTGAGCGTACGCGGGGTGATACAGCCGTTGGCCGGGGTCGGGTCGTTGACGCTGCACGACTCGGACGGCCAGGAGCCGTCGGAGTTGCGGGGCGCCCCCTTGGCGTTGCTGGTGGACGTGCCGTCCGAGCTGCCGGAGTCGCGGGAGGTGGGGGCCGGCTTGTCGGCGGCGGCCACCGCCAACGCCCGCTCGGCCTGCTCCTTGCGCTTGCCCATGGTGGCGACCTGCTTGCGCTGTTCGGTGATCTCCCGGCTGACCGCGGCCCGGGTCCGGGTGGCCTGGTCCCGGGTCTCGATCATCGTGCGCAGTTCCTGGTCCTCCCGGGTGGCGACCGTCTCCAGCGCCGCCGCGCGGTCCAGGAAGCCGCTCGGGGTGTTGCTGTTGAGCAGGGCGGACATCGGTCCGAGCCGGCCGGTGCGGTAGGCCGCGCCGGCGATCTCGCCGACCTTGGCGGTCTGCGTGACCAACTGTCCCTCGATGGTCTTGAGCTGCCCGTCGAGTTCCTGCTGGCGCTTGGTGGAGCGCTCCAGGGCGGCCTTGGCCTCCAGCCAGCCCTTGCTGGCCGCGTCGAGCTGGTCGCGCAGCGCCGGGGTGCCGCCCTCGTCGTCGCCGGGGGCGGCGAGCCGGGTGGTGGGCGCGGCGACGGCCGGGGTGTACGGCGCGGCCGAGACGCCCAGGGCCAGCGCCGTGACGACTGCGGCCAGCAGCCGCGTGGTGGTGCGTACGTGCATGCGGATGTCCTTCCGTCAGCCGCCGACCGGGTTAGCTGACGGGTTCGGGACGGAAGATCCCTACCGCTTGCGCGGATGCACCCCAGGAACGTGGTTCCCCGGTTCGCCCGGGCGGGCGATTAGGCGGCGGCCTCCGCTTGGCGGAGGCCGGGGCCGAGCCTACCGGTACGCGTGTGACACCTGCCTACCTCGTGACTGAGGGTACGAGAGTGAATACCCTTAAAAGGGTCAAACGACGCAAATCGCCGTGATCTCTGTGCGGGAGTACCCGGCGGGCCTGACCGTCCGGCCCCCGGGGCGGGGTCACCAGTGGGCGGGACCGCAGGCGCCGGGGGTCGCCCCGGGCTCGACCTGGAGGGTGGCGTGCTCGATGTGGAAGTCCTCCCGCAGGGCGCCCCGGGCAGCCGCCAGCACCGTGCCGACCTCGGCGTCACCGGCCAGCGTGAGGTGGGCCGAGGCGACGTCCATGCCCGAGGTGAGCGTCCAGACGTGCAGGTCGTGCACCTCGGCGACCCCGGGCACGGCGGTCAGCCGGTCGTGCACGGCGGTCACCGGCAGGTGCTCCGGGGCGGCCTGCACCAGGATGCGCACCGCCGCCCGGCCGAGCCGCCAGGTGCGGGGGAGGATGAACACGCCGATCGCCACGGCGACCAGCGGGTCGGCCCACCACCAACCGGTGCCGGCGATCAGCAGCGCCGCCACGATCACGCCGATCGAGCCGAGCAGGTCGCCCAGCACCTCCAGGTACGCCCCACGCAGGTTGATGCTCTCCCTGGCGCCCTCCCGCAGCAGGCCGAACGCGACGATGTTGGCGAGCAGGCCGAGCACCGCCACCACCAGCATCGGGCCGGCCAGCACCTCGGGTGGCTCGCCGAACCGGCGGACCGCCTCGATCAGCACGTAGACCGCGACCCCGCTGAGCAGGACGGCGTTGGCCAGGGCGGCGAGCACCTCCAGCCGGTAGAGGCCGAAGGTGCGCTGCGGGTCCCGGGCGGCCCGCCGGGTGGCGGTGATCGCGGCCAGCGCCATCCCGATGCCGAGCACGTCGGTGAACATGTGCCCCGCGTCGGAGAGCAGGGCCAGCGAGCCGGTGCCGAAGGCGGCCACCGCCTCGACCACCATGAGCACGGCGAGCAGCCCGAACGCCGCCCAGAGCCGCCCCCGGTGCCGGTGTGCGGCGTTGCTCACCGTCGCGCTGTGGTCATGACCTGCGCCCACGTCCACACCTTCCGTCGCCGCTGCGGACCGGCTCCAATCTATGCTCACATCGCTATGTATGCAAGTGACGGTCGGACGTCCGGCCAGGTGGACCGGGTGCCGGTCGGTCAGCCGGTCGGTTCGACGGTGGTGAGACGCTGGGTCGCCCGGGACAACGCCACGTACAACGTCCGTACCCCGGAGCCCGGATCGGCCCGGATCTCGCCGGGGCAGACCAGCACCACCCCGTCGTACTCCATGCCCTTGGCCTCGAGGCTGGTCACCACCTGCAGGCGCGCCCCGCCCCGGTCGCCCAACCAGCCGGCGACCTCGTCCCGGCGGGGCACCGGGGTGATCACGCCGACCGTCCCCGCCACCTCGGCCAACAGCGCGTCCACCGCGTCGGCCGTCGCGCGGGCCAGCTCCGCCGCCGGCACCTGCAACGCCACCGGGTCCACCCCGGTGGAGCGCACCGCGCTCGGCAACTCCAGGTCCGGATAGAGCCGGCGGATCTCCGCCGCCGCCACCGCGAAGATCTCCGCCGAGTTGCGGTAGTTGGTGGACAGCGTGAACCGGTGCCGCCGCCGCCGGCCCAGCGCCTGGTCCCGGGCCCGGTCCAGCTCCGCCTGGTCACCCGTCCAGGCGGTCTGCGCCGGATCACCCACCACCGTCCAGGAGGCGAGCCGACCGCGCCGGCCGATCATCCGCCACTGCATCGGCGAGACGTCCTGCGACTCGTCGACCACCACGTGCGCGTAGTCCCGGTAGTCCTCGGGCCGCTCCCGGGCCGCCGCCCGCGCGGCACGCTGCCGCTCCCCGAAGGTGCTCAGCTCCCGGACGCCGCCGGCGAGCTGGAACGGGTCCCGGCGGGCCTTCTTCGGGCGTACCGGCTGGCCCAGCAGCGCGTCCAGCTCGTCGAGCAGGGCGATGTCGGCCACCGTCAGCCCCTCGGTGTCCAGCGACCGGTACGCCTCCACCAGCAACCCGACCTCCGCCCGGGACAGCACGCCGGCGGCGTACCGGTGCAGCCGCTCCGGCCGGGCCAGCCAGCCCAGCACGTGCCGGGGATGCAACCGGGGCCACCACGCCTTGAGGAACTCCCGGAACTCCGGCCGCTCGATGATCTCGTCCTCGAAGGCGGGCTGCTCGGGCAGGCCGGTGACGGCCAACCGCCGGGCCTGCGCGTACAGCGCGGCGAGCACCCCGTCGAAGCCGACCCGGCGGACCTCGTTGCGGCGGGCCCCCCGGTGCAGCGCCCGGTCCCGGATGCCGTCCAGCTCGCGCCGCTCCAGGCGCAGCAGCGCACCCCGGTAGAGCAGCCGCAGCTCCTGCGGGCCGTCCGGCACCGCGTCCCGGGCCGCCCGCTCCAGCACCCGACGCATCCGCAGCGAACCCTTCACCGCCGCCACCTCGGGCCCGTCCGTGCGGGTCGCCGACAGGCCGGGGAACAGTGAACCCAGCGAGTGCAGGGTGGCGGTCTCCTCACCCAGCGACGGCAGCACCGAGGCGATGTACTCCACGAAGACCGTGGACGGCCCGACCACCAGGATGCCGCCGCCGGCGTACCGGCTGCGGTCGGCATAGAGCAGGTACGCCGCCCGGTGCAGGGCCACCGCCGTCTTCCCGGTGCCCGGCCCGCCGGAGACGATCGTGACCCCCGAACCCGGAGACCGGATCGCCTCGTCCTGCTCCCGCTGGATGGTGGCGATGATGTCCCGCATCCCCCGGCCGGTCGCCCGGGACAGGGTCGCCAGCAGCGCCCCGTCACCGACCACCGGCATGTCCGGCGGGGCGGCCTCCGGGTCGAGCAGGTCGTCCTCGATCCGGGTGACCTTCTCGTCCGACGAGCTGATCGTGCGCCGCCGCACCACCCCCAGCGGCTCCGCCGGGGTGGCCCGGTAGAAGGCGGCGGCGGCCGGGGCCCGCCAGTCGACCACCAGCGTCTCGGCGTCCTCGCCCCGCACGCCGAGCCGGCCGACGTGCAGCACCTGCCGGTCGCGCAGGTCGAGCCGGCCGAAGACCAGCCCCTCGTGCTCGGCGTCGAGCAGGTGCCGGCGCTGGGCGGCGTGGAAGACCATCGCGTCCCGCTCCACCAGCGCGCCGAAGTTGCCGACCCGGGCCAGCCGGTAGCCGTCCCGCTCCGCGCGGGCGGCCGAGCGGCGCAGTTCGGCGAGCCGGGCGTACACCCGGTCGAGATGCCGTTGTTCGGCGGCGATCTCCTGCTCCAGGGTGGTCTGGTCGGTCAACGTACCGGCTCCTGTGCGACGGCGACGCCGGGCGCGGGTGCACGCCAGGCGGAATGAGGGTACGGGCAGCCGCCCACCCCCCGGCGGGCCGATACCCGTACCGCGACCTCCACCACCCCCGCGCGACCTGCCCGGGGCGGCGGTGACGCACCGGGACGGCGCGGCGGCGCGGAGCCGGCGGGACGGCTCAGCGCGCCGCCCGGCCGGCGGCGGCCCGCGCGCCCGG
>NZ_MZMV01000078.1 GCF_002210435.1 Micromonospora wenchangensis | reverse complement strand
GCTGCTCGCCCGCCGGCTGCTCCGCCCGGACGCCGACGAGTGGACCCCGCCGGCCTGGCCGGCGCTGCTCGGCCCGGCCGCGCTCGCCGGTCCGGTGGTCGGCCTGGTCGCCGGGCTCGCCGCGACGGCCTCCGGCGGCCCGCTCGGCGGTGGCCGCCTGGCCGAGATCGGCCCGGTGCCGTGGCAGGTGGCGGCGGTGGCGACCGCGGTGGTCACGGTCGGCGCGCTGCTCGGGGCCGCCGCCGCCAAGGTGCTCGACCGGCCGTCGTCGGCCCGCCCGGCCGCCCGGCCCCGGCCGCCCGCCGACCGCCCTCGCAGGGCTCCGGAGCGCCCCGACCCGGCCGTGGACCGGCCCCGGCCGACGCGGGAGCGCCCCCGGTCGTCCGAGGAGCGCCCGCCCCGCCCGGTACCGGACTGACCGCCCGGCCTGCCCACGGCCCGGGGAGCCGGCCGGTCCGGTCTCGCGCGGCCACCGACGGCCGGGCCGTTCCTGGTCCGACCCGGCCGGGTGCGTCGTCGGTCCTGCCGGACACGCGGCGAGGGACGCCCCGGACGGTGCCGGGACGCCCCTCGGTCGTGCCCGCCCCCGGTCAGGGCGAGGTGGGCAGCGTGAAACTACCGATGATGTTGAGGAGCAGCAGCAGGATGCCGAGACCGACCGCGACCGCCCCGCAGATCAGGCCGGCCTTGGCCTGACCGCCGTTGCTGGCCAGGCCCTGGTTCGCCTTCTGCATGCCCAGCCAGCCGGTGACCGCCGCGCCGATGCCGAGCGGGACGCCCAGGTAGAGGCAGCAGAGCAGCGGGATGGACGCGATGCCGAGGATCAGCGACACCAGACCGAGGGTGTTCTGCTGCCCCTGCGGCGCCGGGTAGCCGGCCCCCGGGTAGGAGCCGGCCGCCGCGGCGTACGGCTGCTGCCCGTAGGGGTCCTTGTGGACGGGCTGGCCGTACGGGTCCGGCTGGAAGGGCTGACCGTACGGCTGGCCCGAGGTGGGCTGGGGGCCGTACGGGTCGTGGGTGGGCTGCCCGTACGGCGGCTGCTCGCCGTACGGTGCCGCCGGCTGCTGCCCGTACGGTGCCTGCGGCGCGGCGTACGGGTCCTGCGGCTGGCCCGAGACGGGCTGCTGCCCGTACGGATCGTGCGGGGGCTGCTGGCCGTACGGGTCGTGGCCGGGGTTTCCGGGCTGCATCTCGGCTGCTCCTCAGTCGTGGGCCGTCAGTAGCTGCTGGTGCTGCTGCCGTCGATGGCACCCATCACACCACCGAAGAGGCAGCACAGCAGCACGATGACGAGCCACACGCCACCGATGATGAAGGCCAGCTTCGACCACTTCTTGGACTCGCGGGCGGCGGCCTCGGCACCCGCGTAGTCGCCCTGCTGGAGGGCCGGGTTGACCTTCGAGGCGTTGATGATGGCCGGGATCGCCAGCGGCCAGAAGAAGAAGATGGCCACGATCGACGCGGTCATGTTGTTGTTGATCGGCTGCTGCGGGTTGGGGTAGCCGGGCTGCATCTGCAGTACTCCTCGTTCACGTCGGTACGGCGTCCGTACCTGATCATTGGCTGTGGGGCGCGGTGGCGGGCACGACCCGGCCACCGGGCGACCGGCAGCGTACCGTGTCCGGGCGACACGCGTGATCACCCGAAACGTCGCCGCCCGCAGGATGGGCGGGCCGACCTGCCCGCTAGGGTGGCCGGGTGACCGAGCCCGCGTCCGTCGCCCGCCTCGTCGTCCTCGTCTCCGGCTCCGGCAGCAACCTCCAGGCGCTGCTGGACGCCACCGCCGACCCCGGTTACGGGGCCCGGGTGGTGGCCGTCGGCGCCGACCGGGACGGCATCGTCGGGCTGGACCGGGCGGCCGCCGCCGGGGTGCCGACCTTCGTCGACCGGGTGAAGGACCACCCCACCCGCGCCGACTGGGACAAGGCCCTCACCGCGCACGTCGCCGAGCACCGGCCCGACCTGGTGATCTCGGCGGGTTTCCTGAAGCTGGTCGGGCCGCAGTTCCTGGCGGCCTTCGGCGACCGCTACCTGAACACGCACAACACGCTGCTGCCGGCGTTCCCCGGCATCCACGGCCCCCGGGACGCGCTCGCCTACGGCGTCAAGGTCACCGGGGCCACCCTCTTCTTCGTCGACGCCGGGATGGACACCGGCCCGATCGTCGCGCAGGTGGCGGTGCCGGTCCTCGACGACGACGACGAGGAGACGCTCACCGAGCGCATCAAGGAAGCCGAGCGCCGCCAGCTCGTCGAGCAGGTCGGTCGCCTGGTCCGTGCAGGTTGGACGATCACCGGAAGAAAGGTCACGGTTCCGTGAGTGCCCCGCAGGACTCCCGCCGCCCGATCAGGCGGGCGCTGGTCAGCGTCTACGACAAGAGCGGCCTGGTCGAGCTGGCCCGTACGCTGCACGAGGCCGGGGTCGAGATCGTCTCGACCGGTTCCACCGCGTCGACGATCTCCGGCGCGGGGGTGCCGGTGACCCCGGTCGAGCAGGTGACCGGCTTCCCCGAGATCCTCGACGGCCGGGTCAAGACCCTGCACCCCAAGATCCACGGCGGGCTCCTGGCCGACCTGCGCAAGGAGTCGCACGCCGACCAGCTCGACGAGCACGGCATCGCCGGCATCGACGTCCTGGTCTCCAACCTCTACCCGTTCCAGGCCACCGTCGCCTCCGGCGCGTCCCCGGACGAGTGCATCGAGCAGATCGACATCGGCGGGCCGGCGATGGTCCGGGCCGCCGCCAAGAACCACGCCTCGGTCGCCGTGGTGACCGACCCGGCCGCGTACCCGGCGCTGGTCGCCGCGCTGGCCGAGGGCGGGTTCACGCTGGCCCAGCGGCGGGCGCTGGCGGCCCGCGCGTTCGCCGACATCGCCGAGTACGACGTGGCGGTGGCCGACTGGTTCGCCGGCACCGCCGCCCCGGCCGAGGACGGCTGGCCGCACTTCGCCGGGCTGGCGCTGCGCCGGCAGGCGACGCTGCGCTACGGCGAGAACCCGCACCAGGGCGCGGCCGTCTACGCCGACCCGGGCAGCCCGCCGGGGCTGGCCCAGGCCGAGCAGTTGCACGGCAAGGAGATGTCCTACAACAACTACGTCGACGCGGACGCCGCCTGGCGGGCCGCGAACGACTTCCCCGACCAGCCGGCGGTGGCGGTCATCAAGCACGCCAACCCGTGCGGCATCGCCGTCGGCGCGGACGTCGCCGAGGCCCACCGCAAGGCGCACGCCTGCGACCCGGTCTCCGCGTTCGGCGGGGTGATCGCCGTCAACCGGCCGGTCTCGGTGGAGCTGGCCGGCCAGGTCGCGGAGATCTTCACCGAGGTGCTGGTGGCACCGGACTTCGAGCCCGGCGCGGTGGAGATCCTCCAGGGCAAGAAGAACATCCGGCTGCTGCGGGCACCGGCCTTCGCCCCGCTGCCGGCCGAGTGGCGGCAGGTGACCGGCGGGGTCCTCGTCCAGCAGCGGGACCGGATCGACGCCCCGGGTGACGACCCGGCGAACTGGAAGCTCGCCACCGGCGAGGCCGCCGACGAGGCCACCCTGCGGGACCTGGCGCTGGCCTGGCGGGCGGTCCGCGCGGTGAAGAGCAACGCGATCCTGCTGGCGAAGGACGGCGCGTCGGTCGGGGTGGGGATGGGCCAGGTCAACCGGGTCGACTCGGCCCGGCTGGCGGTGAGCCGGGCCGGCGCGGAGCGGGCCCGGGGTTCCGTCGCCGCCTCGGACGCCTTCTTCCCGTTCGCCGACGGCGCGCAGATCCTGATCGACGCCGGGGTGAAGGCGATCGTGCAGCCCGGCGGGTCGATCCGCGACGAGGACACCGTCGCCGCCTGCCAGCAGGCCGGCGTCACCATGTACCTGACCGGCACCCGGCACTTCTTCCACTGATCCACCGCGTGCTCCCGCGCCCCGGCGCGGGAGCACCCGGTCAGCCCCGGCCCGTCGGGTCGGACCGCGCGCGCAGCGCGGCGAAGTGGCAGGCGCTGGGGTGGGGGTCGGCGGGACGGGGGACGGTCGGCGGGTCCTCCCGGGCGCAGATGTCCTCGGCCTTCCAGCAGCGGGTGCGGAAGTGGCAGCCGGACGGCGGGTCGGCCGGGCTGGGCACGTCGCCGGTGAGCCGGATGATGCCGGCCGTGCCCCGGGCCTCCGGGTCGGGCACCGGCACCGCCGACAGCAGCGCCTGGGTGTACGGGTGGGTGGCCCGCTCGTAGATCTCCTCCTCGGTGCCGATCTCCACGATCCGACCGAGGTACATCACCGCGACCCGGTCGCAGATGTGCCGGACCACCGACAGGTCGTGCGCGATGAACACGTAGGACAGCCCGAACTCGTCCTGGAGCTGCTCCAACAGGTTGATCACCTGCGCCTGGATCGAGACGTCCAGGGCGGAGACCGGCTCGTCGCAGACGATCACCTCGGGACGCAGGGCGAGCGCGCGGGCGATCCCGATGCGCTGCCGCTGGCCGCCGGAGAACTGGTGCGGGTACCGGTTGACGTGCTCCGGGTTCAGCCCGACCACGTCCAGCAGTTCCTGCACCCGGCCGCGCTTGCTGCCCTTCGGCGCGGCATCGGGGTGGATGTCGAACGGTTCCCCGATGATGTCGCCGACGGTCATCCGGGGGTTCAGCGAGGTGTACGGGTCCTGCATCACCATCTGCATGTTGCGGCGCAGCCGGCGCAGCTCGCCCCCGCCGGCGGTGAGCAGGTCCCGGCCCTGGAGGGTGGCCCGGCCGGAGGTCGGCGTCTCCAGCCGCATCAGCACCCGGGCGAGGGTCGACTTGCCGCAGCCGGACTCGCCGACGATGCCGAGCGTCTCGCCCCGGCGCAGGGTGAAGCTGACCCCGTCGACGGCCCGGACCGCGCCGACCTGCCGGCGGAAGAGCACCCCCCGGGTGATCGGGAAGTGTTTGACCAGGTCGTCGACCGTGAGGATGGTCTCGCCCCGGACCTTGGCCGGGTCAGCGGTCGCGGTCATCGTGGACCTCCTGCGCGAAGTGGCACGCGCTGGTCCGGCCGTCGGCGAGGACCAGGTCGTCGGGCACCACGTCCACGCACACCTGCTGCGCGTACGGGCAGCGGGGGTGGAACGGGCAGCCGCCGGGGATGCGCATCAGGTTCGGCGGCAGGCCCCGGATGGTGGACAGTTCCCGGCCGCGCACGTCCAGCCGGGGAATCGAGGCCAGCAACCCCTTGGTGTACGGGTGGGCCGGTGCCCGGTACAGCGGGCGGACGTCGGCGTGCTCGACGATCCGGCCGGCGTACATGACGGCGATCCGGTCCGCGACGCCGGCCACCACCCCCAGGTCGTGGGTGATCAGGATCATCGCCATGTCGAGGTCGCGACGCAGGTCGGCCAGCAGGTCCATGATCTGGGCCTGCACGGTGACGTCGAGGGCGGTGGTCGGTTCGTCGGCGATCAGCACCTTCGGGTCCAGCGCCAGCGCCATGGCGATCATCACGCGTTGCCGCATGCCGCCGGAGAACTGGTGCGGGTGGTCGCCGAGCCGCCCGGCCGCCCCGGGGATGCGTACCAGGTCCATCAGCTCGACGGTCCGCCGTCGGGCGTCGGCGCGGGACATCCCGTCGCGGTGCCGCAGCGTCTCGCTGATCTGCCAGCCGACCGGGAAGACCGGGTTCAACGCCGACAGGGCGTCCTGGAAGATCATCGCGATCTCCTTGCCGCGTACCTGCCGGCGCTGCTCCTCGGGCAGGGTGAGCAGGTCGCGGCCCCGGTAGCGGATCTGACCGGAACGGATCACCGCCGGCGGGCTGTCCAGGATGCCCATGACCGCCTGGGCGGTGACCGACTTGCCGGAGCCGGACTCGCCGAGTACGGCAAGCGTCTCGCCCGGGTCCAGGTGGTAGGAGACCCCGTTGATCACCTTGGCCACCCCCTCGCCGGTGCGGAACTCGACGTGCAGGTCGCGGACGTCCAGCAGGTGCCCGCCGGGCGGGGTGGGTGAGGCCGGCGTGGGCCGGGGTGCGGACTCGGTCACCGGATCTGCCTCTCGCTCGCGCCCGGGGTGGACATCGGCCTCACCGCAGCTTCGGGTCGAAGGCGTCGCGGATCGCGTCGCCGAGCATGATGAAGGCGAGCACGGTCAGCGCGAGGAAGGCGGACGGGACGACCAGCGGCGTCGCCGACTCGCGCATGTGCACCCGGCCGGCGTCGATCTCGATGCCCCAGGAGATGGTCGGTGCCTTCAGGCCGATGCCGAGGAAGCTCAGCGTCGCCTCGGCGGCGATGAACGAGCCGAGCGCGATGGTCAGCACCACGATCGCCGGGGCGAGCGCGTTGGGCAGGATGTGCCGCCACATGATCCGCCCGTGGCCCGCGCCGAGCATCCGGGCGGCGGCCACGTAGTCCTGCTCCTTGGCGGTGATCACCGAGGAGCGGACCACCCGGGCGGCGGTGGTCCAGCCGAGCACCGCCAGCACGAAGATCACCGCGAACAGCCGGACCGTGTCGCTGCTGGTGCTGACCCGCTTGAGCAGCACGATCGCGGCCAGCAGCAGCGGGATGCCGAGCACGATGTCGATCACCCGGGAGAGCACCGCGTCGACCCAGCGGCCGAAGTACCCGGCCACCATCCCGACGACCAGCGCGATGGCCCCGGTGAGCAGGGCGGACAGCGCGCCGACCAGCAGCGAGGCGCGGGCCCCGTAGACGGCGCGGGCGTACGTGTCGCAGCCCTGGAAGTCGTACCCGAAAATGGCCCCGCCGGACGCCCCGGCGTGCTGGCGGGACAGCACGCAGTCGCGCGGGTCGTTGGCGGTGAACAGCGACGGCACGGCGGCCATCGCGGCGACCAGCACGACCAGCACCAGGCTGATCCAGAAGACCGGCTTGCGGCGCAGGTCGCGCCAGGCGTCCCCGGCGAGGCTGCGGGGTTTCTGCGGTACGCCCACCCGGTCGGGTGTCCCGGGCTCGCCGGAGACCCCGCGCCTGGCGGCCTGGTCCTCCGTCGCCGCCACCGTCTCGAAGTCGCTCATGCCGGCACCTCGCTGCGTTCACTCATAGCGGATCCTCGGATCGAGGACGGCGTACAGGACGTCCACCACCAGGTTGGCGACGAGGTAGACCACGACGAGGACACTGACGATGCCCACCACCAGCGGGCCGTCCTCGGTGCGGATGCCCCGGAACAGGTTGAAGCCGACGCCGGGGATGTTGAACACGCCCTCGGTGATGATCGCGCCGCTCATCAGGTTGCCCAGTTCGACGCCGAGGAAGGTGATCACGGGGATGAGCGAGTTGCGCAGCACGTGCACGCCGATGATCCGCCGCCGGGCCAGCCCCTTCGACCGGGCGGTACGCACGTAGTCGGCGCGCAGGTTCTCGGCGACCGAGGTACGGGTCAGCCGCAGCGCGGTGGCCAGCGACAGCGAACCGAGCACGATGCCGGGCAACAGCAGGGCGTACAGGTCGGGGTCGGCGCCGGCGGTGGGCGGGAAGACGGGCCACCGGACGCCGAGCAGGTACTGGGCGAGCGGGGCCAGCACGATGGTGGGGATGCCCAGCACCAGCAGGGTCAGCACCAGAGTGGCGTTGTCGAACAGGCTGGCCCGGCGGATGCCGGCGAGCACCCCGGCGGTGACCCCGAACAGGATCGTCACGGCCATCGCGATCAGCGCCAGTTTGACGGTGACCGGCCAGGCGGCGGCGAGGATGTCCCCGATCGACCGGCCGGTCAGCGACTGCCCGAGGTCACCCTGGAGCAGGTTCTTCAGGTAGTCGAGGTAGCGGTAGAGGAAGCCGCCGACGCCGGTGCGGTCGAGGTGGAACTTCTCCGTCAGGTACGCCCGCTGGGCCGGGGTCACCGGCCGTTCCCCGGCCAGCGCCTGGATCGGGTCGCCCTGGCCGGCGAACATCAGGGCGTACACGATCAGGGTGGTCCCGAAGAAGGCGAGGACCATCTGAAGCAGACGCCGCAGAACGAAGCGGAACATACTGTGCAGTCTTGCCCAAAAGTAGCGGAGACGGAGGCGGGTCGGGTCACCGTCCACCGATGACCCGACCCGTTGCTCCCGCCGACGGCCCCGTTGCCGCCGACGCGCCTGCACGTGCCGGCGGCGCGTTCGCCGCCGACGCCCTACCGGACTAGCTGACCGCCTCGATCTTCAGCAGGTCGACCCGGTCGAAGAGGTCCATCTGGACGTTCTTCACCTTGGTCGAGTGGCCGTAGTTGTTCTGGCCGTAGCGCAGCGGGATCACCGGCATGTCCTCGGCCAGCAGGTCCTCGGCCGCCTGGTACTTGGCGATCGCGGCCTCCTCGTCCGGCGCCTTGGCGCCCTCGGCGAGGAGCCTGTCGAACTCGGGGTTGCTGTAGCCGTAGTAGTTCGACGAGCCGTTGGTGCTGTACAGCGGGCCGAGGTAGTTCTCCATCGACGGGTAGTCCATCACCCAGCCCATCCGGAACAGGCCCACCGGCTGCTTCGCCTTGACCTTGGTCAGCAGGTCGGCGAACTTGGGTTCGGCGGTGCCGACGCACTCCACGCCCAGGTTGGCCTTGAGCTGGTTGCAGGTCGCGTCGATCCAGTCCTTGTGCCCGCCGTCGCCGTTGTACGACAGTTCGATCTTCTTCGGGCCGCCGGCCGCCTCGTACGCCGCCTTCGCCTTGGCCGGGTCGAACTCGCCGGCCGCGCCGATGGTGTTCTCCCGGTAGCCCGCGACCACCGGCGAGACGAACGAGCGGGCCGGCTGCTGCGAGTCCTTGAAGATCGACTTGGTGATCTCGTCCCGGTCGATCGCCATCGAGATCGCCTTGCGCACCTCGGGCTTGCTGAACTCCTTCTGGAAGGTCGGGAAGGCCAGCACCTGCAACGACGACGCGGGGCTCTGCCGGAACCGGTCACCCAGGTCGGTGCCGGCGGTGGACAGGTTCTCGGTCGGGATCGTCTTGATCACGTCGAGGTTGTCCGACAGTACGTCCGCGTACGCGGCGGTTGGCTGCTGGTAGATCCGGAACTCGACGCCGCCCACCTTCGGCTGCTCGCCGGGGAAGGCGTCGTAGCGCTCCACCTCGACCTTGGCGTCGTGCTGCCAGGAGCCCTTCATCCGGAACGGGCCCTGCCCGACCGGGGCCTGCTCGTAGCCCTCCTTCAGCACGCCGGGGGCCGAGAAGGCGGCCTTCGGCAGCGGGTAGAAGGCGGTGTACCCGAGCATGGACTTGAACTCGCTGTACGGCTCGGTCAGCGTGACGGTGAAGGTCAGGTCGTCGACCTTCTTCAGCCCGGACAGCCGCTCGGCGGCCGGCTCGTCGCCCTGGAGGTCGGCGTACCCGGCGATCTTCTCGAAGAAGTAGCTGGAGTTCTGCCCGTTGGGGGCGTACGCGCCGTAGTTCCAGGCGTCGAGGTAGTTGTCGGCGGTGACCTTCTCGCCGTTGTGGAAGGTGTAGCCGTCCTTGAGCTTGACCGTCCAGACCCTGTTGTCCGACGACGTGACCGACTCGGCCGCCACCTCGTGGGGCCGGTTGGCCTCGTCGTAGTCGACGAGCGGGCTGAACAGGGCGGCGAGCACCTGGGAGCCGCTGGTCTCGTTGGTGTTGGTCGGCACCAGGTGCTGCGGCTCGGCGATCTCGATCCGCACGGCCGCGTCGGGGTCGGACTGGCCGGTTCCGCTGCCGCCGCCCGAGCCGCAGGCCGCCAGGCCCAGGGTCACCGCGAGCGGGAGAGCGGTCCAGGCAGCAAGCCTGCGCACACGCATGGGGTCTCCTCATCTCATCACGGAGCGCAGCCGGACCCGGCGTTGGGTGACTCTGCGCAACGTCCGGCAACGGTAGGCCGGACTCGGCCCGTCGACAACGACGGCGTTGCGAACGGATAACGGATCACCCGTGACGGCCTTGTCGGCGACGACCGTTCCTGGTAAAGGGATCGGGCGAAACTCCTGCGTGCGGGCCGGTTCCGGCGACGGTTCCGGCTTGTTGTCGGGTCGGATCGACCGCCAGCGGCCCGGACGCCCCGACGTCCGGTACGGGTCCGAAGCGGCCGTCCCGTCCGGTACGGCAGATGAGCCGGCCCGCATTCGATCACTCAGGGTGAGTAACGGCACCTCACGGAAAGTCACGGGTTCCCGGTCGTCGGCCCGCCGTCCGCCGGCCATGAGACGATCTGGTCGTGACGGCGATCATCCTGGACGGCAAGGCGACCGCGGCCGAGATCAAGGACGAGCTGCGGGTACGGGTCAAGGCGTTGGCCGAGCAGGGGGTCACCCCCGGCCTGGGCACGGTCCTGGTCGGCGCGGACCCCGGCTCCGAGGCGTACGTCAACGGCAAGCACCGCGACTGCGCCGAGGTGGGCATCGCCTCGATCCGCCGCGAGCTGCCCGCCGACGCCACCCAGCAACAGCTCGACGACGTGCTCGCCGAACTGAACGCCGACCCGGGCTGCCACGGCTACATCGTCCAGCTGCCGCTGCCGGCGCACCTGGACACCCAGCGGGCCCTGGAGATGATCGACCCCGACAAGGACGCCGACGGGCTGCACCCGGTGAACCTGGGCCGGCTGGTGCTCGGCTACGACGGTCCGCTGCCCTGCACCCCGCGCGGCATCGTCGAGCTGCTCCGCCGGTACGACGTGCCGCTGCGCGGCGCCAACGTCGCGCTCGTCGGCCGGGGCAACACCGTCGGCCGCCCGCTCGGCCTGCTGCTCAACCGGCGCAGCGAGAACGCGACAGTCACCCTGTGCCACACCGGCACCCTCGACCTCGCGGCCCACACCCGTGCCGCCGACATCGTCATCGTCGCCGCCGGGGTGCCCGGCCTGCTCACCGCCGACATGATCACGCCGGGCACCACCGTGGTGGACGTCGGCATCACCCGGGTGATCGGCGACGACGGCAAGGGCCGCTACACCGGCGACGTCGACCCGGAGGTGGCGCAGGTGGCCGCTCGGCTGGCCCCGATGCCCGGCGGTGTCGGGCCGATGACCCGGGCCATGCTGCTCACCAACGTCGTCGAACGCGCCGAGCGGGGCTGACCCGCGGACCGTCGTCCCTGCTCGGCGGCAGTGCCCCGCGGCGGGGCCACCGTCCGCCGCGTCCCCTGCCGTCAACGGGGCGGTGGTGACGTTGGCCCCATCCCGGGGATGGTCGCCGCCCCTGGCCGAAACGGTGCCGGGATGACTGTTACGGTCGGGAAAACCGACTGGTAGCAGGGAGTGGGACGACCATGGGTAAGAAGGTCACTGTCGTCGGGGCCGGCTTCTACGGCTCCACCACCGCACAGCGCCTGGCCGAGTACGACGTCTTCGACACCGTCGTCATCACCGACATCGTGGAGGGCAAGCCGGCGGGTCTCGCGCTGGACCTCAACCAGTCCCGCGCGGTCGAGGGCTTCGAGACCAAGGTCGTCGGCGTCACCACCGGCCCCAACGGCGAGGGCTACGAGGCCATCGAGGGCTCCGACGTCGTGGTGATCACCGCCGGTCTGCCCCGCAAGCCGGGCATGAGCCGGATGGACCTGCTGGAGACCAACGCCAAGATCGTGCGGCAGGTCGCCGAGAACGTCGCCAAGTACGCCCCGAACGCCGTCGTCATCGTGGTGTCCAACCCGCTCGACGAGATGACCGCGCTGGCCCAGCTCGCCACCCAGTTCCCCAGGAACCGGGTGCTCGGCCAGGCCGGCATGCTCGACACCGCCCGGTTCACCAACTTCGTCGCCGAGGCCCTCGACGTACCGGTGAAGTCGGTGAAGACGCTGACCCTCGGCTCGCACGGCGACACGATGGTGCCGGTGCCCTCGCAGAGCACCGTCAACGGCAAGCCGCTGCGTGACGCGATGCCCGCCGAGCAGATCGAGGAGCTGGTCGTCAAGACCCGCAACGGTGGCGCCGAGGTCGTCGCGCTGCTCAAGACCGGTTCGGCGTACTACGCGCCGTCCGCCGCCGCCGCCCGGATGGCGCGGGCCGTGGCCGAGGACTCCGGCGCGGTCATGCCCGTCTGCGCCTGGGTCGACGGCGAGTACGGCATCTCCGGGGTCTACCTGGGTGTCGAGGCCGAGATCGGGGCCGAGGGCGTGAAGCGGGTCGTCGAGACCGACCTGGACGCCGACGAACTGGCCAGCCTCAAGGAGGCCGCCGAGGCCGTCCGCGCCAAGCAGGCCGACGTCGCCAGCATGTGATCCGCTGAACCATCCGCCGCAGGGGCGGGACGGCACCCGCCGTCCCGCCCCTGCGCCGTCCCCACCCGTCGCCCCCACCGGTCGCCCCGCCCCGTCCCTCGCCCCGCCTCGCCCCGGTGATCAAGAGATTTGCGTCAAGCCACCGCCCGGACGTGACGCGAACCTCTTGATCACCGGGGTGGCGCTCCGGGGTGGGTTTCCGCCGGTCGGCTTTGCCGTGGTGTGCGACGGTCGCCCCGGGGAATGCCTCCGGGCGGGGCCGGAGGATGCGGTCCCGCATCGTCGGTGCGGACGGTGGCCGTGACGGACCCGGGGTGCGGCGTACCGGATCAGGCGATTTCGCCGGACCGGGCGTGGCCACCCGGGCGTTTTTCCGCCGAGCGGTGCCGCCGGGTGGAGGCCGGCTCGGTGCCGCCGACCGGTTTCCAGTACGCTCGTACTGCTTGAGCACGTGTCCCCCGAGAGGAGCGCCGGCCGATGGCGAAGATCAAGGTAAACAACCCGGTCGTGGAGCTCGACGGCGACGAGATGACCCGGATCATCTGGAAGCAGATCCGCGAGCAGCTGATCCTGCCCTACCTCGACGTCGACCTGCACTACTACGACCTGTCGATCCAGCACCGGGACGCCACCGACGACCAGGTGACCATCGACGCCGCGAACGCCATCGCCGAGCACGGCGTCGGCGTCAAGTGCGCCACCATCACCCCGGACGAGGCCCGGGTGGAGGAGTTCGGCCTCAAGAAGATGTGGCGGTCGCCGAACGGCACCATCCGTAACATCCTCGGCGGCGTGGTCTTCCGCGAGCCGATCATCATGTCGAACGTGCCGCGGCTCGTCCCGGGCTGGACCAAGCCGATCATCATCGGCCGGCACGCGCACGGCGACCAGTACAAGGCCACCGACTTCGTGGTCCCCGGTCCGGGCACGGTGACCATCACCTACACCCCGGCCGACGGCGGCACCCCGATGGAGATGGAGGTCGCCAACTTCCCCGGCGGCGGCATCGCCATGGGCATGTACAACTACGACGAGTCGATCCGGGACTTCGCCCGCGCCTCGTTCCGGTACGGCCTGGACCGCAACTACCCGGTCTACATGTCGACCAAGAACACCATCCTCAAGGCGTACGACGGCCGGTTCAAGGACCTCTTCGCCGAGGTGTTCGAGAACGAGTTCAAGGACGAGTTCGCCGCCGCCGGCCTCACCTACGAGCACCGGCTCATCGACGACATGGTCGCCGCCGCGCTCAAGTGGGAGGGCGGCTACGTCTGGGCCTGCAAGAACTACGACGGTGACGTGCAGTCCGACACCGTCGCGCAGGGCTTCGGCTCGCTCGGCCTGATGACCTCCGTGCTGCTCTCCCCGGACGGCCGTACCGTCGAGGCGGAGGCCGCCCACGGCACCGTCACCCGGCACTACCGGCAGTACCAGAAGGGCGAGAAGACCTCGACCAACCCGATCGCCTCGATCTACGCGTGGACCCGGGGCCTGGCCCACCGGGGCAAGCTGGACGGCACCCCGGCGGTCACCGAGTTCGCCGACACGCTGGAGCAGGTCATCGTCGACACCGTCGAGAGCGGGCAGATGACCAAGGACCTCGCGCTGCTCATCTCGCGGGACGCCCCGTGGCAGACCACCGACGAGTTCATGAACACCCTCGACGAGAACCTGGCGCGCAAGCTCAGCGCCTGACCCTCGCCCGCACCTCCCGGAACCCGTCGGCGGACCGCCGACGGGTTCCGGCGTACCGGGGCGGTGCTGCCACCCGTCCGGGTGACGGCCGCGTCACCGGCCCGGAAACAGGTCGTTGAGCTGGGTGGACGTGGTGCCAGTCGCGTCCAGGGAGGTTGCCGTCGGTCGTCGCACGGCACCGGTGCCGGCCGACCAGCCTTCCCGGCTGTCGAGCACAGCCAGCCGTCCCTTCCCCGCGGGGGGCCCTGTTCCGGGGCCCCCCGCGCCCTGCGTCCACGGTCAGGCGGCGCGCAGCAGTTCGGCGGCCCGCTCGGGGGCGATGTCGTTGATGAAGACCCCCATCCCGGACTCGGAACCGGCCAGGTACTTCAGCTTGTCCCTCGCCCGCCGGACACTGAACAGTTGCAGGTGCAGATGACCCAACTCCCGGTCGATCCGCACCGGCGCCTGGTGCCAGGCCGCGATGTACGGCATGGGCAGGTCGAACAGCCCGTCGAACCGGCGCAGCACGTCCAGGTAGAGCGGGCCGAAGGCGTCCCGTTCGGCGTCGTCGAGCGCCGGGATGTCCGGCACCGGCCGGTGCGGCGCGACGTGCACCTCGAACGGCCAGCGGGCCGCCGCCGGCACGTACGCCGTCCAGTGGTCGTTGGCCGCGACCACCCGGTCACCGGCGGCGCGCTCGGCGGCGAGCACGTCGGCGTAGAGGTTGCCGCCGCCGGTGCGTTCCGCGTGCCGGCGGGCCGCCGCCAGCATCGACCGGGTACGCGGCGTGACGAACGGGTACGCGTAGATCTGGCCGTGCGGGTGGTGCAGGGTCACCCCGATCTCCACCCCCCGGTTCTCGAAGCAGAACACCTGCTCCACCCCGGGCAGCACGCCGACCGCCGTGGTCCGGTCGGCCAACGCGTCCAGCACCAGCCGGACCCGGGCGGGGGAGAGGCTGGCGAAGGACGCCTCGTGGTCGTCGGTGAAGCAGACCACCTCGCAGCGCCCCTGGCCGGGACGGACCGGGGTGAACGCGGTGATCTCGGCCGGCTCGTCGGCGATCCGCTGGCTCAGCGAGGGGAACCGGTTCTCGAAGACCGCCACGTCGTAGTCGGGCGCGGGGATCTCGCTGTGCCGGTCGCCCCGCGACGGGCACAGCGGGCACTGGTCGGCCGGCGGGAGGAAGGTCCTTGTCTGCCGGTGCACCGCCACCGCCACCCACTCGTCGGTGAGCGGGTCGTAGCGGAGCTGGGAGGCGGGTGGGGGCGGCGGCAGCTCCCGCCGGTCCGGCTGGTCCCGGACGGCGTCGTCGCGCTCGTCGAAGTAGATCAGCTCGCGGCCGTCGGCCAACTCGATCGCCGTACGCTTCACCGCGTCGTCTCCCGCCCGGTCGCCCGGCCCGTGCCTGTCACGATCACCAGTTCGCCCACCTTCTCGTCGATCACCCGGCGCGCCTCGGGGGCCAACCGGTCGTCGCTGACCAGCACGTCGGCGGCGCCCAGGCCGACGATGGAGGAGATGCCGACGGTGCCCCACTTGGTGTGGTCGGCGAGGACGACCAGCCGGTCGGCGGCCTCCACCAGGGCCCGGTCGGTCTCCGCCTCCATCAGGTTCGGGGTGGTGAAACCGGCCCGCTCGGTGATCCCGTGCACGCCGAGGAAGAGCAGGTCCAGGTGCAGTGAGCGGATGGCCTCCACGGCCAGCGGGCCGACCAGCGCGTCGGACGGGGTGCGTACCCCGCCGGTCAGCACCACGGTCTGGTCGGGGCGGCCGGCGGTGTGCAGGATCTCGGCCACCGGCAGCGAGTTGGTCACCACGGTCAGCCCCGGCACGTCGACCAGGCGGCGGGCCAGCTCGGCGGTGGTGGTGCCGGCGGAGAGGGCGACCGCCGCACCCGGGCGGACCAGTTCGGCGGCCCGGGTGGCGATCGCGGCCTTCTCGGCGGACTGCCGGACGGACTTGGCGTGGAAGCCCGGTTCGTCGGTCGAGCCCGGGTCGGTGACGGTGGCCCCGCCGTGCACCTTGGCCAGCAGGCCCCGGTCGTGCAGCGCGTCCAGGTCACGCCGGATGGTCATGTCGGAGACACCGAACTCGGCGGCCAGCTCGGTGACCCGGACGCCACCGGCGGTGCGGACCCGGTCGAGGATCGTCGCCTGCCGCTGCCGCGCCAGCATCCGCCGTACCTCCCGGGCCCCCGCACCTGCACGCGCTCGCACGTGTTCCAACAAGATTGAACACTAGCGCGCAGCGGGCAGGGGCGGAAGTGGAACCCCCGAGGTCAGGCGGACGGCAGCCGCGGCTCCACCCAGCCGGTCTCGGTCAGGTGCGTCATCACCGCCTGCACCGCCTCGTCGATGCTCTGGTCGGTGGTGTCGACCACCAGATCGGCGTCGGTGGGCGTCTCGTACGGGTCGTCGATGCCGGTCATCCCGGTGAGCAGGCCGGCGCGGGCGCGGGCGTACAGGCCCTTGCGGTCGCGCTGCTCACACACCTCCAACGGGGTGGCGACGTGCACCAGCAGGAAACCCGCCCCGGCCGCCCGCGCCATCTCCCGCACGGCGGCCCGCGCCTGCGCGTACGGGGCGATCGGGCAGCAGATCCCCACCCCCCGGTGCCGGGCGATCTCGGCCGCCACCCAGCCGATCCGGCGCACGTTCGCGTCCCGGTCGGCCCGGCTGAACGTCAAGCCGGCCGACAACTCCCGGCGCACCACGTCGCCGTCGAGCAGGGTGATCGTCCGCTCGCCCTGCTCGCGCAGCAGGTCGGCCAGGCCCCGGGCGATGGTCGACTTGCCGGAGCCGGAGAGCCCGGTGAGGAAGACCACCAGCCCCCGGTGCCGGCGCGGCGGGCGGGCCCGGCTCAGCTCCTTGGCCACCGCCGGCGGGGTGTGCCACTCGGGCAGCGGGAAACCCCGGTCGAGCAGGTCGTCGATCTCCGCCTCGCTCAGCGCCAGCTTGCGGTTGCGCGGCGGGATGTCGTCGCGCCAGCGCCACTGGCCGTCCCGGCTGTCGTAGGCCAGCTCGCGGGGGACCAGCACCCGCAGCCCCGCCCCGGAGAGCATGCCGCCGGTGGACAGCAGGTGGGTCACCCCGTAGGCGGCGGAGATCCGGGCGCGCAGCAGCGCGTCGCTGATCTCGTCGGCCCGGCGGGGCAACGGGACGGCGACCAGCGTCGCGGGGGGCATCCGGTCCCGGGCGGCGAAGATGCTGCGGACCAGGGCCTCGGTGGGCAGCCCGCCCGCGCCGTCCTCGCCGACCGGGATCATCACCAGCAGGTGCGCGCCGAGGGTACGGGCCGCGTGCGCGATCTGCGCCAGCTGCGGCCGGTGCAGCGGCCGGTCGGCGATCACCCCGAGCACCCGGCCCGGCGGCAGCAGCGGACGCACCTCGTCCGGGCCCCGGCGCAGCCGCTGGAACGGGCCGTGCCCGCCGTCGCCGAGCCGGCGTACCGGACCGCCCAGCCCGGCCACACCCTCGCGGACCGGCCAGACATCGGTCACCTCCAGGCCGGCCACCGGGGCGCCCTCGCCGTCGGTGAGCACCAGCGTCCGCCGGCCCGGGTCGGCCGGGTCCAGCCCGTCGGCGACGGCGGTGGGCACCTGGAGGGTCACCGGGACCGGCCAGGACGTGCCGTCGGCCAGTCGACCGCGACGCTGCAACGAGGCCAGGTCGGCGCGGGTCATGAAGCCGGCCAGCGGGGTGTACGCCCCGCTCAGCAGCAGCTCCAGATCGGCCAGCTCACCGGGGCGTGGCGCGTACGCGGGGGCGTCCCGCAGCACGTCCTCGGGCAGCACTGAACCGTTGCTCATCCGTACCCCTCACTCGCTGGCCGGCTCACAGTTTCTCAGCCGGCCGGCGATCGGTCGAGAGTGCCACTCCACTCCCGACCCGGAAGTGGATCATCGGTGGCGTGTCCCGACCGGTCGGTGGGGTGCGTCAACCGGCCGGGACCAGGGACGCGGCACCGAACGAGACGGCGAATCGCTGACACCAGATGGTGACACTGGTCAGCTCGGTGAGGTCGGTGCCGGCCGGGACGGCGTACGCCTGGTCGCCCCGGTTGCCCTTGAGCCGGCCCAGCTCCGCCCGGCGGCCGTCGTCGAAGACGTGCCAACCGGCCCGGCCGGTGCGGACCGGCTGGTCGGAGAGCCAGACCCGCAGGTCCGGGCCGTTGGAGGTGTCCAGCCCGACCAGTTCCAGCCGGTGCCCGCCGTCGGCGGTGCGGACGATCCGGGCGGTGCCCGAGGTGTCGTGTTCGTGACTGACGAACTCCCCCCGGCTCACCACCACCGGCCGGGTGGCCGTGGGCTCCGCCCGGGGCGGGGTGCCGGCGGCGGCCCCGGTCGGGGTGGCGGTGCCGGCCGGGGTGGTCCCGGCGACGCCGCCGTCGGCCGGTGCGGTGCCGTCGGCGGCCACGGTCCCGGTCGGGGTGGCGTCGTCGACGTCGGAGAGCCGTTCGTCGACCTGGCGGTCGGCCACCACCTTCCAGGGTTGGAACCAGTACAGGCCGAAGGCGGCGCCGACGCCGAGCACGGCGACGGCGACCCAGGTCAGCGGGGCACGGGACAGGCGACGGAACATGCCGTCCAGTCTCGCCGTGCCACCGCGAACGGTCACCCGTCGCCGGGGTTACGGAAGCCTTACCGCCCCGATCGACCGGCTCGTCGGGCCGGTACGGCGGTATCGGGTGCGGCGGACACCGCCGTACCGCCGACCGGGCGCGGACCGTCGGCCCGGCCGACCGGGACGGGGCTGGTCGGGGGCGGGAATCAGGGGCGACCCGGGGCGATTCCGGATACCCGCCGGGGTGGCAGCTCCCTAGGCTGACGGACGTGACACTGATCGCGACCGAGTCGCTCACCAAGACGTACGGAGGCCGGGTCACCGCGCTGGCCGACCTGACCGTCGCGGTCGAGCCGGGGATCATCGGTCTGGTCGGCGCGAACGGCGCCGGCAAGTCGACCCTGATCAAGATTCTGCTGGGCCTGCTCCCGCCGACCAGCGGACGGGTCTCCGTGCTCGACCTCGACCCCACCACCGATCCGGCGGCGGTCCGCGCCCGGGTCGGTTACATGCCCGAACACGAGGCGCTCCCGCCCGACCTCTCCGCCGCCGAACTCGTCACCCACCTGGGGCGGATGAGCGGCCTGCCCCGCACGGTGGCCCGCGAGCGCGCCTCCGAGACGCTGCGCCACGTCGGCCTCTACGAGGAGCGGTACCGCCCGGTGGGCGGCTACTCCACCGGCATGAAGCAGCGCGTCAAGCTCGCCCAGGCCCTGGTGCACGACCCGGACCTGCTGCTGCTCGACGAGCCCACCAACGGCCTCGACCCGGCCGGCCGGGACGCCATGCTCGCCCTGGTCCACCGGATCGGCACCGAGTTCGGCATCTCCGTCCTGGTCTGCTCGCACCTGCTCGGCGAGGTGGAGCGGATCTGCGACACCCTGGTCGCCATCGACGGGGGGCGGCTGCTGCGCGCCGACCGGATCGACGCGATGACCTCGGCCACCGACCTGCTCGCCGTCGAGGTCAGCGAGGGCACCGACCAGTTGGCGGGCCGGCTCGCCGCGCTCGACCTGCCGGTGACCCGCGACGGCCGGATGCTGCTCGTCCCGCTCGCCGACGAGCGCACCTACGACCTGATCCTCGGCGCGGTCGCCGAACTGGACCTGCCGCTGCACCGGCTGGACCAGCGCCGGCACCGGGTGGCCGAACTCTTCGCCCCGAGGGAGCCCAGCAATGCCTGAGCCGACCGGCGTCATCCACGACATCGGCTACCAGCGGTACACCGGCCCGAGGCTGGGCCGCCGGCACGTCTTCGGTGCGCTCTACCTGCATGGCCTGCGGACGGTCTTCGGGCTGGGCCGCAGCGCCAAGGCGAAGATCTTCCCCTGGCTGGTGGTCGGCATCGTGACGGTGGTGGCCGCCGGCCTCACCGCCGTGCGCAGCCAGATCGGCGAGGTGGTGATGACGTACGCCCAGTTCGCCGACGCGATGAGCTGGCTGGTCATCTTCTTCGTCGCGGTGGCCGCCCCCGAGCTGGTCTCCCGGGACCTGCGCAGCGGCGTGCTCCCGCTGTACTTCTCCCGGCCGCTGCCGCGCGACGACTACGCGCTGGCCAAGCTGCTCTCCCTGGCCAGCGCGCTGTGGCTGCTGCTGGGCGGGCCGCAGCTGGTGATGTTCCTGGGCGCTGCGTTCACCACCCCCGACGGCCTGCGCGGGACCTGGAACGAGCTGCTGGACCTGCTGCCCGGCCTGCTCTACGCCGGGCTGTGGGCGGTGGTCTTCGCCGCGATCGGGCTGCTGGTCGCCTCGCTCACCGGCAAGCGGGCGTTCGCCGCCGGCGGCATCGTGGCGGTCTTCCTGATGACCACCCCGATCGTCGGCGTGCTGTCGATCCTGCCCTCGCGGGCCGTCAACGAGCTGGCCCTGCTGGCCTCGCCGTCGACGCTGGTGCAGGGGGTCGGCTCGTGGGCGTTGCAGGACCTGCTCTACCCGGGTGCCGGCACCGGTCCGCCGATCGGCGACTTCGGCCCGGTCTACGCGGTCGTCACCGCGCTGCTGGTCGCCGCCTGCACCGCCCTGCTGCTGCTGCGATACCGGAAGGTGGCCGCCCGATGACCACACTCGACACCGACGCCCGCCCGGTGGCCACCACCAGCACCCTGGATCTCGCCGGGGTCTCCCGCTGGTACGGCAACGTGGTGGCGGTCAACGACGTCACCATGCGGCTCGGCCCCGGGGTGACCGGCCTGCTCGGCCCGAACGGCGCCGGCAAGACCACCCTGCTGCACATGATGGCCGGTTTCCTCGCCCCGTCCCGGGGCACGCTCACCCTCGACGGGGAGTCCACCTGGCGCAACCCGGCGGTCTACCGGCGGCTCGGGCTGGTCAGCGAGCGGGAGGCGGTGCACTCCTTCCTCACCGCCCGCGAGTTCGTGCTGGCCAGCGCGAAGCTGCACCGGCTGCCCGACCCGGAGGCCGCCGCCCGCCGGGCGATCGAGCTGGTCGAGATGACCGACGCGCAGGACCGGCGGATCGGCACGTACTCCAAGGGGATGCGGCAGCGGACCCGGGTGGCCGCCGCGCTGGTGCACGACCCGCAGGTGCTGCTGCTCGACGAGCCGTTCAACGGGATGGACCCGCGCCAGCGGCTGCACATGATGGGCCTGCTGCACTCCCTCGGCGACGCCGGGCGGACGATCCTGTTCAGCTCGCACATCCTGGAGGAGGTCGAGCAGGTCTCCGGCACGGTGCAGGTGATGGTGGCCGGCCGGCTGGCCGCCTCCGGCGACTTCCGCACCATCCGCCGGTTGATGACCAACCGGCCGCACGTCTTCGCGGTCCGCTCCACCGACGACCGGGCGTTGGCGGTGGCGCTGATGGCCGACCCGTCGGTCGCGGGCGTCGAGCTGGACAAGACCGGCCTGACCGTGCGCGCCGGCGACTACGGCGCGTTCACCCGGGCGTTGCCCAAGATCGCGCTCGCCCGGCAGATCCGGGTCCGGCAGTTGACCCCCGAGGACGAGTCCCTGGAGAGCGTCTTCTCCTACCTGGTGGAGGCCTGATGTCGACCGTTTCCTGGATCACCGCGCGCGGGCTGTTCGGCCGTCGCCGGTTCCTCATGCTGCTGCCGCTGCCGGCGGTGCTGGTGCTGCTCGCCGTCCTCTGCCGGTCGCTCGGGGTGGACCCGGGCCAGTGGGCCCCGCCGGTGCTGGTCGGCCTCGGGCTGGCCGTGGTGCTGCCGGTGGTGGCGCTCATCGTCGGCACCGGCGTGCTCGGCGCGGAGATCGACGACGGCACGGTGGTGCACATCCTGACCAAGCCGCTGCCCCGCTGGCAGATCGTGCTGCCGAAACTCGCGGTGGCCGCCGGGGTCAGCGCGGTCACCGTCGCCGTGCCGCTCTACGTCGCGGGCGTGCTCGCCGATTCGGTACGCCTGGGCCTGGGCTTGGTCGTCGCCTCGGCGCTCGGCGCGCTGGCCTACTCGGCGCTGTTCCTGGCGCTCAGCCTGGTCACCCGGCGGCCGGTGCTGCTCGGCCTGGTCTACGTGCTGATCTGGGAGGGGCTGCTGGGCAACTTCGTCAGCGGCACCCGGGTGCTGTCGATCCAGCAGTGGGTGATCGCCCTGGCCGACCGGATCGCCCCCACCGACCTGCTGTCGACCACCGTGTCGGTGCCGGTGGCGGTGGTGCTTACCGCCCTGGTCAGCGTCGGCTTCACCGTGCTGGCCATCGACCGGCTCCGCTCCTTCAGCATCGCCGGCGAGACCAGCTGACCCGGTCCGGCCCGGCCGGACTTTGATCGACACGATTGCGCCGATGTGGCGGTATCCAGGTGCCCCGGATACCGCCACACCGGCGTTCGAGCCCCGACCCGCCTCAGAACGCGCTGGCGATCACCAGTTCGGGGGCGCGGTCGGGGAGCAGGTCGAGGGTGGTGATCCGGCCGGCGGCGCGCACGTCGTCGGCGACCAGGGTGAGCTGGTCGAGCAGGCCCGCCGGGCCCAGCGCCTCGGCCAGCGGCACCTCCGCCCGCATCGACAGCCTGCGCTCGGACTTGGCCCGCCGGACCTGACCCAGCGCGTCCCCGGCCAGCCGCAGCAGGGCCGGGTCACCGGTGCCGGTGATCGCCCGCCCCACCTCGTACGTGGTCGGCCAGGGGGCCCGGTGCACCGAGCCGTACCGCCACCACGACCAGACCTCCTCGGTCACGTACGGCAGCACCGGGGCGAACAGCCGCAACTGCACCGACAGGGCGGTGGCGAGCGCCGCCCGGGCCGAGTCGGCACCCGGCCCGGTGCCGTAGGCGCGTTCCTTCACCAACTCGATGTAGTCGTCGCAGAACCGCCAGAAGAACGCCTCGGTGGCCTGCAACGCGGTCGTGTGGTCGTACCCGTCGAAGGCGGCGGTCGCGGTGGCGACCACGGTGGACAGTTCGGCGAGCAGGGCGGTGTCCAACGGGGTGGTCGCCGGGGCGCGCAGCGCGTCGGCGGCACCCAGCCCGAGCGCGAACTTCGAGGCGTTGAGCAGCTTGGTGGCCAGCCGCCGGCCCACCCTGATCTGCGCCGGGTCGAAGGCCAGGTCCATACCGGGCCGGCCGTTGGCGGCCCAGTAGCGCACCGCGTCCGAGCCGTGCTGTTCCAGCAGCGCCATCGGGGTGACCACGTTCCCCCGCGACTTGGACATCTTCTTGCGGTCCGGGTCGAGGATCCAGCCGGAGAGCACCGCGTCCCGCCAGGGCAGCACCCCGTGCTCCAGGTGGGCGCGCACGACCGTGCCGAAGAGCCAGGTCCGGATGATCTCCTGCCCCTGCGGGCGCAGGTCCATCGGGAAGATCCGGTCGAACAACTCCGGATCGGTCTCCCAACCGCCGACGATCTGCGGCGTCAACGACGAGGTGGCCCAGGTGTCCAGCACGTCCGGGTCGCCGACGAACCCACCGGGCACGCCGCGCTGCGACTCGTCGTAGCCGGGCGGCGGCTCACCCGACGGGTCGACCGGCAGCGACGCCTCGTCCGGTGTGAGAGGGTTGGCATGGTCCGGCTCGCCAAAGGCGTCGAGCCGGTACCACACCGGCACCGGCACCCCGAAGAAGCGTTGCCGGCTGACCAGCCAGTCCCCGGTCAGCCCGCCCACCCAGTGCGCGTACCGGTGCCCCATGTGCTCCGGCACCCAGCGCAGTTCGTCGCCCCGGGCCAGCAGCTCCGCCCGCAGCCCGGCGTCCCGGCCGCCGTTGCGCAGGTACCACTGCCGGGTCGAGACGATCTCCAACGGCCGGTCGCCGCGCTCGTAGAACTTCACCGGATGGGTGATCTCGCGCGGCTCACCCACCAGGTCACCGGCGTCGCGCAGCAGCTCCACCACGGCCCGCCGGGCGGCGTTGACCGACTGCCCGGAAAGCGCGGCGTAGGGTCCGTCAGGCACGCCGGCCGGCGGCTCGGCCAGCAGCCGCCCGTCCCGGCCGATCACCACCCGGGTCGCCAGGTCGAGGTCCCGCCACCAGGTCACGTCGGTCAGGTCACCGAACGTGCAGACCATCGCGACGCCGGTGCCCTTCGCCGGGTCCGCCAGCGGGTGCGCGCGCACCGGCACCTCCACCCCGAACACGGGGGTACGCACGGTCGCGCCCACCAGGTCGGCGTACCGCTCGTCGTCGGGGTGGCAGACCACCGCCACACAGGCCGGCAGCAGCTCCGGACGGGTGGTGTCGATCAGCACCTCCCGCCCGTCCGGCCCGGTGAACCGCAGCCGGTGGTACGCCCCCGGGCGCTCCCGGTCCTCCAGTTCCGCCTGCGCCACGGCGGTGCCGAACCCGACGTCCCACAGCGTCGGCGCCTGCGCCTGGTACGCCTCGCCCCGGGCCAGGTTGCGCAGGAACATCCGCTGCGAGGTGGCCCGCGCCGCCCGCCCGATCGTGGTGTACGTCAACGACCAGTCCACCGACAGCCCGAGCCGCCGCCAGAGCGCCTCGAAGACCTGCTCGTCGTCGGCGGTCAACCGTTCACACAGCTCGACGAAGTTGCGGCGGGAGATCGGCGTCGGCTCCCGACGCCGGGCCTCGGTGACCGGGGCGTCGGGCGGCTGCCACGCCGGGTCGTACGGCAGGGACGGGTCACAGCTCACCCCGTAGACGTTCTGCACCCGGCGTTCGGTGGGCAGGCCGTTGTCGTCCCAGCCCATCGGGTAGAACACGTTGCGCCCGCGCATCCGCTGGAACCGGGCCACCGTGTCGGTGTGCGTGTACGAGAAGACGTGCCCCATGTGCAGCTCGCCGGATACGGTCGGCGGCGGGGTGTCGATGGCGTACACGTCGTCGCCGCGACCGTGCCGACGCGGGGTCCCCGCCGTCGACCCGCGACCCGCTACGGTCGCCTTCTCCCGGTCGAACGCGTACGTGCCCTCCTCCTGCCAGCGGCGCGCCCAGCGTTCCTCGATGCCGTCCAGGGTGGGACGTTCGGGAACACCGGCGCGGGCCGTCCTCGCCGTATCAGTCATCGGTCGATCGTAGGCAGCCGTCGACCTCCCGCCCACGGCTTTACCGCGCGTACCTGCGCGGTGCGACGGGGGCGGGGCCGGGCACGGGTGACCGGCCGGACCGGGCGACCTACCGGTTCGAGGAGCCGGTGGGCGGGGCGAGCAGCGGCCCCTGGGTGGCGATCTGGAAGCCCAACCCGGTGCGGTCGTTGACCCGGTCGAGGATCACCGAGACCGACGCGTAGGTGTTCTTCTCGTCGGGGTTGGTGCAGGGCCCCTCGCCGGGGTCACCGTTGCTGAGGATGCCCAGTGCCCGCCCGTCGGACTCGGTGAACAGCGGACCGCCGCTGTCCCCCGGCCGGGCACACACCCGCACGTCGATGCCGCCGCTGGCCTTGCCGGTGACCTCGCCGCAGCGGGTGCCCGGCAGGTAGCCGGCCCCCGCGCCCGAGTCGACGTACTGCTCGCCGGCCTTCGGGGTGTACGCTGAGCCGGTGGCGCAGACCACCCAGCCGGCCTGCACCGTGGCGTACGGCGTGACGCCGGTGATCGGCACGTCGCGGCTGCCCCTGCCGGCGCAGGCCGGGTTGTCGGCCACGCACCAGTAGTTGACCAGGCTCGGCGTGCTGCCGACACCGCGCCTCGGGTACGCCCAGCGGGTGCTGGCCCCCTTGGCGTAGGGAAGTACCGCGTAGTCGTTGGGGAAGGCGTTCTCGGCCAGCACCGGGTTGGTCGACTCGATGCCCACCGGCACCTTCGGCCCGAGGAACTGGTGCCAGGTGTCGTCGACGCGCTGGTGCCGGCCGCCCACCACGCAGTGCCCGGCGGTCAGCACGTAGTACCGCCCCGACTTCGCCCGGACGTTGAAGCCGGTGGTGCAGCCGCCGACGGTGCCGTCGTCGCGGGGCACGTCCAGCCGGATGCCGCCGCGCATCGGCGCCTGCGCGCAGTAGCGCGGGTCGCACGCCTTGGGGACCGTGCCCTCGTCGAACCGGGCCCGGGTCCGCGCCGGCACCCCGGCCGTGTCGAGCGCGCCGGCCAGCCGGGCGTCGTCGGCGGGCACCGCGTCGCCGGTGAGCACCAGCACCTCGTTGGCCCGCTCGTCGACCACCACGTCCCGCCCGGCGGTGACGCCGAGCGTCCCGGCCAGCCGGGTCGCCGCAGCGTCCAGGTCGCGCCGCGAGTGCCGGGCCGGCACGACGGTGACGTGCCTGGCGTCCGGCAGCCCGGCGACCGCCCCGGTGACCCGGGCCGGGTCGGTGGCGGCGATGGTGAGCACCCCGCCGCCGGCCTGGTCCAGCCACATCCCGGCGTACGCGTCGGGGAAACGGGCGGCCAGGGTGTCGGCCAGCGGCGCGGACAACTCCT
>NZ_MZMV01000077.1 GCF_002210435.1 Micromonospora wenchangensis | reverse complement strand
ACCCCGGCGGCGACCGCGCCGGGCGCGCGGCGGGCCGGCATGCGGGCGGCCTGGCGGGTGGTGCGCCGCCGGCCGGCGGCCCGGCTGGGCATCGCCGCCGTCGCGGTCGGCCACCTGGTGATGGTCGCGGTGATGGCGATGACCCCGGTACGCCTCGGCGAGTCGCACTCCGACGCGGACGTGCTGCGGGTCGTCGGCATCGTGCTGAGCGTGCACATCGCCGGCATGTACGCGTTCTCGCCTGTGGTGGGCTGGCTCACCGACCGGTGGGGCCGGCGCGCGGTGATCCTCACCGGCGTCGGCACCCTGCTGGCGGCCTGTGCGGTCGCCGGCACCGCCGGGCACCACACGCCGCGCCTCTCGGTCGGCCTGGCCCTGCTCGGGCTGGGCTGGTCGGCGACCATGGTGGCCGGCTCGACGCTGCTGTCCGAGGCGGTGCCGTCCCGGGTGCGCCCCAGCGTGCAGGGGCTCTCCGACCTGACGATGGGGCTGGCCGGGGCGGGCGCGGCGGCGGCCAGCGGGTTTGTCATGCGGGTGGCGGGTTATCCGACCCTGACCCTGCTGGCGGCGATCGCGGTGGTGCCGCTGGTGGCGCTAGCGTTGCGGCGGGTGCCACCGACGGCACCCGACGAGGAGGAGTGATCACGTGCGGCTGACCGACTTCTGGACCCGGTTGGACGAGGCGTTCGGGTCG
This sequence comes from Micromonospora wenchangensis, assembly GCF_002210435.1. Classification (GTDB taxonomy): domain Bacteria; phylum Actinomycetota; class Actinomycetes; order Mycobacteriales; family Micromonosporaceae; genus Micromonospora; species Micromonospora wenchangensis. The sequence goes on along the minus strand of NZ_MZMV01000077.1, from coordinate 25,565 downwards.
GGCTACGCGGCCAGCATCGCCAGCGACCAGGTGCTCTCCCAACTCGACGGGCGGACCATCGAGCAGGCCCTCGCGGCCGGCGAGCAGACCCACGTGGTGTGGCGGGCGGTGGTCGCCGCGTACCCCGACCGGGTGCCCGCGCGACTACGCTGAGCTGCCGTCGGACCCCGTCCGCGTGTCGCTTGCCGGCTCGTACACCTGTTCGGCTATTGTCCACAGCGGGGTGCTCGTCCACAGCTCGCGGCCCGTCGGCTGGTTTTCTGTCGGACCCAGCGCCTAGCGTGTCCGCGTGACGCGAAGCTCAGGAAAGACGCCGGCGAAGGCAGGAGTGGCAAACATGGCCGCAGGGCCCGACCGGGAGAAGGCACTCGACCTTGCTCTCGCTCAGATCGACAAGCAGTTCGGCAAGGGGTCGGTGATGCGGCTGGGCGAGCGCCCGGTCGTCCAGACCTCGGTCATCCCGACCGGTTCCATCGCGCTCGACGTGGCGCTCGGCGTGGGTGGCCTGCCCCGGGGCCGGGTCGTCGAGATCTACGGCCCCGAGTCCAGCGGTAAGACCACGGTCGCCCTGCACGCGGTGGCCAACGCCCAGCGGGCCGGCGGCATCGCCGCCTTCGTCGACGCCGAGCACGCGCTCGACCCCGACTACGCCAAGGCGCTCGGTGTCGACACCGACGCCCTGCTGGTCTCCCAGCCGGACACCGGCGAGCAGGCGCTGGAGATCACCGACATGCTGGTCCGCTCCGGCGCGATCGACATCATCGTGATCGACTCGGTGGCGGCCCTGGTGCCGCGCGCCGAGATCGAGGGCGAGATGGGCGACAGCCACGTCGGTCTCCAGGCCCGGCTGATGAGCCAGGCGCTGCGGAAGATCACCGGCGTGCTCAACAACACGGGCACCACGGCGATCTTCATCAACCAGCTCCGCGAGAAGATCGGCGTCATGTTTGGCTCGCCCGAGACGACCACCGGTGGCCGGGCGCTGAAGTTCTACGCCTCGGTCCGGCTCGACGTGCGCCGCATCGAGAGCCTCAAGGACGGCACCGACGTGGTCGGTAACCGCACCCGGGTCAAGGTCGTGAAGAACAAGGTCGCCGCGCCGTTCAAGCAGGCCGAGTTCGACATCATGTACGGCAAGGGCATCTCCCGCGAGGGCTCGCTGATCGACGTCGGCGTCGAGCAGGCGATCATCCGCAAGTCCGGCGCCTGGTACACCTACGACGGTGACCAGCTCGGCCAGGGCAAGGAGAAGGCCCGGGAGTTCATGAAGGAGAACCCGGACGTGGCCGCCGAGATCGAGAAGAAGATCCTGGAGAAGCTCGGGGTCGGGGTCGGCGCGGGTGACGCCGCCGGTGGCCCTGAGCTGCCGCCTGTCGACTTCTGACCGGTCGCCCCCCGATGGCAGGACGACGCGCCCGCACGGGGCGGGGATGGGACGCCTCCCCACCCCGCGCGGGTGCCGACGACCCCTTCCGCACCAACGCCGACGATCCGACCCGGGCCGGTGGCGACCGCCCCCGTCGGGGTCGCCGGGGGCGGGCCGACGAGGACGTGTCGGGGCCGGTCGAGCCGACGCCCCGGGACGAGGGCGAGGTGGCCCGGGAGATCTGCCTGCGGCAGCTCGCGGTGCGCCCGCGTACCCGGGCCGAGCTGGCCGGGGCGCTGGCGAAGAAGGGCATCTCCGACGAGGTGTCCGCCCAGGTGCTCGACCGTTACGACGAGGTCGGCATCATCGACGACGCGGCCTTCGCCCGCGCCTGGGTCTCCAGCCGGCACAACGGTCGCGGGCTGGCCCGCCGCGCCCTCGCCAACGAGCTGCGCCAGCGCGGCGTGGACGGCGAGGTGGCCAGCGAGGCCCTCGGCGAGCTGGACGAGGAGACCGAGGCGCAGACCGCCCGCGCCCTGGTCGACCGGAAGCTGCGGACCGCCCGGGGCGAGCCCGACGCGGTGTTCCGCCGCCTGGTCGGCATGCTCGCCCGCAAGGGTTATCCGCCCGGGGTGGCGATCCGGGCGGTGAAGGACGCCCTGGCCGCCCAGAGCGCCGAGGCGGCCGAGTTCGCCGAGCAGATCGACGCCGACGCGCTGGCCGACGCCGAGGGCGAGCGGGGCTGACCGTGTGGAAGGCGTCCCTCAACGGTGCCCGGCGGCGCGACGAGCATCCCGCCGTGCCGCTGACCGCTGCCGAGTTGGCCGCCGACGCGGTCCGCTGTGCCGAGCTGGGGGTGGCGGCGGTGCACGTCCATCCCCGGGACGCCGACGGTGCCGAGTCGCTGTCCCCGGCGGTGATCGCCGAGGCGGTGACCGCGATCCGCGCCGCCCGGCCGGGGCTGCCGGTGGGGGTGAGCACCGGCGCGTGGATCGCACCGGACCCGGCCGACCGGGTCGCCGCCGTCCGCGCCTGGTCGGTGCTTCCCGACTTCGCCTCGGTCAACGCCCACGAGGACGGCGCCGAGGCGGTCGCGGCGGCCCTGCACGAGCGGGGCGTGCTGGTCGAGGCCGGCCTCTGGACGGTGGACGCGGTCCGTGCCTGGCGCGGCTGGCGGGTTCCGGCCGGGCGGGTCCTGGTCGAGTGCCTGGCCGACGAGCCGGAGCGGGCGCTGGCCGACGCCGCCGACATGCTCGCCCGTCTCGCCCCCGGTGATCCTCCGGTGCTGCTGCACGGCGAGGGGCCGGCCACCTGGCCGGTGCTCCTCGATGCGGTCCGCCGGGGCCTGGACACCCGGATCGGCCTGGAGGACACCCTGCACCTGCCGGACGGCTCACCGGCCCCCGGCAACGCCGCCCTGGCGGGCTGTGCCCGTGCGCTGGGTGCCCGCTGACCCGACCGGTTCCGGCCCCACCAGCACGAATATTTGGGCTTTTTGGGCGACCGTGTCCGGACCCGGATCACCGCTGGGTGACGTTCTCAACTCTCTCCGTTCGGGGGGTTTTGATCATGAGTTCTTGACCGAACGGCCTTCCGCGACCTAGCCTCGCCATACAGGCTCACTTTGCCCGACCAAGCGCAGGCTAAGCGCACAACATAGATCGCGTAACAGAACCGCATCACTTTGGCCAGCTCCACCGGCCTTGACGGTCCCTCCGGACAGCCGGTCCGGAGCCGACCCGACAACTGCACCCGGCTGTCGGCGATGCCGCATGGGCATCGCCGACGGAGAGCTGTACCCACGGCCAGCCGCTCGGTCGGGCGTCCGGAGCCGCAGAGGTGGCGTGCCCGTCGGCACGGTTCCCCTGCGGCGTAGACGTTTGGGGAGGCGCGACCATGGCTGGTCGGCACAGGGACCGGGGGTCCCCAGGAGGTGGTGGCGCGCACGGTCGCGCCGGCACGGTGTTGCGGCCCACCGGCCCGGGTGACGGGACGCCGGCATGAGCACCTTCGACGTGGTGCTCCTGATCGTCGTCGGACTCCTCGCCGTCGTCGTGGTCGGCGTCGTCCTGGTCGGTGTGCGGGCGCTGCGCCGGATCGGCACCGCCCCCGCCCCGGACGATCCCGCCTTCATCGCGGAGAAGGACCGGCAGGAACAGTCGCTGGCCGCGTTGCGCAGCGCCGCCGACGAGGTGAACAGCACCATCGACGTGGCGAAGTCCGCCGCCTCGGCGGCGCGGGCCGAGGCGGCCGGCGCGAAGGCGGAGGCGAAGTCGGCCCGCGCGGAGGCCCGGCGGGTCCTCGACGACGCCCGCGCCGAGGCGGACACCGTCCTGGAACGGGCCCACAAGCAGGCCGAGGCGGACGCCGAGCAGCTCCGGGCCGCCGCCCGGCGCAGCGGTGAGCGTGAGGTGGCGGTGCTCGCCGCGACGACGCGGGAGCAGGCGGCCGAGGTGGAACGCCGGGCCGCCCGGATGGACGAGCGGGAGCGGCTGCACACCGAGGAGGTGGAGCGGCTGGCCGAGCGGGAGCGTCAGCTCACCGCCGCCAGCGCCGCGCTCGCCGAGCGGGAGGCGGCGGTCACCGCCCGGGAGGCCGCCCTGACGGTGGCCGAGGAGCAGCGCCGGCGGGAACTGGAACGCGTCGCCGGGCTCACCGCCGAGTCGGCCCGCACCGAGCTGATCGAGGCGATCGAGACGCAGGCGAAGCGGGAGGCGGCGCTGCTGGTGCGGGACATCGAGTCCGACGCCCGCAGCACCGCCGAGCAGCGCGCCCGGCACATCGTGGTGGACGCCATCCAGCGGGTGGCCAGCGAGCAGACCGCGGAGAGCGTGGTCAGCGTGCTGCACCTGCCGGGGGACGAGATGAAGGGGCGGATCATCGGCCGGGAGGGGCGCAACATCCGCGCCTTCGAGTCGGTGACCGGGGTCAACCTGATCATCGACGACACCCCGGAGGCGGTGCTGCTGTCCTGCTTCGACCCGGTGCGCCGCGAGGTCGGCCGGCTCACCCTGGAGAAGCTGGTCCTCGACGGGCGCATCCACCCGCACCGGATCGAGGAGGTGCACGACCTGGCCCGCCAGGAGGTGGAGGAGCTGTGCCACCGGGCCGCCGAGGACGCCCTGGTCGAGGTGGGCATCACCGAGATCCACCCGGAGCTGGTCACCCTGCTCGGCCGGCTGCGCTACCGCACGTCGTACGGGCAGAACGTGCTCAAGCACCTGGTGGAGACCGCGCACATCGCCGGGATCATGGCCGCCGAACTGCGGTTGGACGTGCCGACGATCAAGCGGTCGGCGTTCCTGCACGACATCGGGAAGGCGCTCACCCACGAGGTGGAGGGCAGTCACGCCATCATCGGCGCCGACCTGGCCCGCAAGTACGGCGAGAGCGAGGACGTGGTGCACGCCATCGAGGCGCACCACAACGAGGTACCGCCGCAGACCATCGAGGCGGTCCTCACCCAGGCCTCCGACGCCTGCTCGGGCGGGCGGCCGGGGGCCCGGCGGGAGAGCCTGGAGGCGTACGTCAAGCGGCTGGAGCGGATCGAGGAGATCGCCGCCGGCAAGCTCGGCGTGGAGAAGGTGTTCGCGATGCAGGCGGGCCGGGAGATCCGGGTGATGGTCAAGCCGGACGACGTCGACGACATCGGCGCGGCGGTCCTCGCCCGGGACGTGGCCAAGCAGATCGAGGAGGAGCTGACCTACCCGGGTCAGATCCGGGTGACAGTGGTCCGCGAGTCCCGGGTCACCGAGATCGCCCGCTGACCCCGTACGACCGCGAGGGCCGGCCCGGATCTCCGGGCCGGCCCTCGTCGCGTGGGATGGTTCAGTTGCCGCCCGTGCCCTCGGCCTGGGAGGCGAGCACGGTGGGCGGGGCCTGCGGGGCCGGCGTGCCTGCCGACTTGCGCCCGCGGGACAGCCGCCGCTGGACGAACTGGGCCAGCTTCGACAGCGAGTAGTTGGCCAGGATGAACAGCGCGGCGATCACCACGTAGACCTGGATCGGGTTGTCCAGCACGCCGATGATCTGCTTGCCGATGTTGAGGGTCTCCTCGTAGCTGATGATGAAGCCCAGCGAGGTGTCCTTGAGCACCACGACGAGCTGGCTGATCAGCGCCGGCAGCATGATCCGGAACGCCTGGGGGAGCAGGATCATCCGGGTGGTCTGTGCGGGGGAGAGGCCGATCGCGGCGGCGGCCTCGGCCTGCCCGCCGGGCAGCCCCTCCATGCCGGAGCGGAGGATCTCGGCGATGACCACGGAGTTGTAGACGGTCAGGCCGATGACCAGGTACCACAGCGTGTCGAAGGAGATGCCGAACTCGGGGAAACCCCGGGCCACGAAGAAGATGGTGAGCACCACCGGCAGGCCCCGGAACACCTCGACGCAGACCCGGGTGACCGCCGAGAGGGTGACGCTGAGCCCGCGCAGCAGGTAGGCCACCGGGGTGGCCATCCCGGTGAAGCGTCGCCGGGTGAGGCTCTTGAGCTGGATGCGCAGCACCGCGAGCAGGGTGCCGACCACCAGCGAGGCGACGATGGCCAGCGCGGCGGCGGTGAGGGTGTTCTTCAGGCCGAGGCCGATCCGGTCCCACACCTGGGAGAAGTTCTCGTTGGAGGGGTCGACCAGCGGCCCCCACAGCTCCATCGAGAACTGGCCCTTGTCGTCGAGCGGCCGGTAGATCAGGAAGTACGCGCCGACGGCCAGCAGCACGGTGGCGACGACGCTGCTGATCAGGGTGATCCGGCGCTGGCGCGGGCCGGGGACGTCGTACAGGACGCTGGTCTGCTGACTCATCGGGCCACCGCCTGTCGCTTCTCCAGCCGGTCGAGCAGTGCGCCGAGCGGCACGGTCATGATCAGGTAGCCGATCGAGATGCCGATGGCGACCGGGATGAAGGCGTAGCCCTCGGCGGAGGTGAGCTGGTCGGCGGTCTGGGACAGGTCGCCGACCACGCCGAAGAAGCCGATCAGCGCCGAGTTCTTGATCATGGCGATGATCACCGAGCCGAGCGGCACCACCGACGCCTTCCAGGACTGCGGCAGCACCACGTGCCGCAGGTTCTGGCCGAAGGTCAGGCCGAGCGACCGGGCGGCCTCGGCCTGGCCCGGCGGCACCGCGTTGACCCCGGAGCGCAGCGCCTCACAGACGAACGCGGCGGTGTAGAGCACCAGGGCGATCAGCGCGAAGCGGAAGTACGGCAGGTCGGTGCCGAGCCGGGAGAACAGCGAATCCAGCACGGGGACGCGCAGGAAGTCGGCGTTGGAGCCGAGCGCCGGCAGGCCGAAGGCGGCGAAGAACATCACCACCGTCAACGGCATGTTCCGGAAGACGTTGACGTACGCGGTGCCGACGGCGCGCAGCGGCGGCACCGGCGAGATGCGCAGCACCGCCACGACGGCGCCCAGGATCAGGGCGCCGATCGCGGCGAGCACGCAGATCTGGAGGGTGAGCCAGAAACCACCCGCGAAGACGTCGAACTTGTCGATGAGCACACTCACGGGCCGGTGTTCCTCCCCACCCTCCAGATCGAGGTCAGATCAGTAACGGTTGACGGTGGGCGCGCTGCCCAGCTCCGCGCCGAACTTGCCGGCGGTGTCGTCCCACGCCTTCTTCCAGGCGCCGTCGTTGAACGCCTTCTCCAACGTGTCGTTGATGAAGTTGCGGAAGTCGGTGTCCTCCTTCTTCACCCCGATGCCGTACGGCTCCTTGGTGAAGTTGTCACCGGCCAGCTTGAACGACGCCTCGTCCTTGGCGACGTAGCCGAGCAGGATCACGTTGTCGGTGGTGACGGCGTTGACCTGACCGCCCTTGAGGGCGTCGCGGCACTTGTCGTAGGTGTCGAAGAGCACCAGCTGGGTGGCGACGTCCTTGACGTACTTCTTGATCTCCTCGGCCGGGGTGGACCCGGTCACCGAGCAGACCTTCTTGGTGCCGTCCTTGAAGGAATCCGGACCGGTGATGGTGGTGTCGTCCTTCTTGACCAGGATGTTCTGGCCGGCCTCGTAGTACGGCCCCGCGAAGGCGATCCGCTCCTTGCGCTTGTCGTTGATCGTGTACGTCGCCGCGACCAGGTCGACGGTGCCGTTGACGATGACGTCCTCACGGACCTTCGACGGCGTCTCGACGTACTCGATCTTGTCCTCGGGGATGCCCAGCTCCTTGACGATGAGCTTGGCGATCTCGACGTCGAAGCCCTCCGGCTTGCCCGAGAGGCCCTTCTGGCCGAAGCCGGGCTGGTCGAACTTGGTGCCGACCTTGATCTTCTGCGCCTTGTTGAGCTTCTCCATGGTGCTGCCGGCGGCGAAGGACTTGCTGCCGGCGCCGGTGCCCTCGTCGGCGTCGTCGCCACCGCAGGCGGCCAGGCCGAGCGCCAGAGTAGCCGCCGCGGCGACTGCCGCCACGCGCTTCATACGCATACTGAACTCCTTCTTCGTCGGAATGCACCGGTGACCGGCGCGCTCCACTACGGACGCCTAGTGCGTGAGGATCTTGGAGAGGAAGTCCCGGGCCCGCTCGCTGCGCGGGTTGGCGAAGAACTCCGTCGGCGGGGCGTCCTCGACGAGCTGCCCGTCGGCCATGAAGATCACCCGGTTGGCGGCGTGCCGGGCGAAGCCCATCTCGTGGGTCACCACCACCATGGTCATGCCCTCGCTCGCCAGCGAGGTCATCACGTCGAGCACCTCGCCGACCATCTCCGGGTCGAGCGCGCTGGTCGGCTCGTCGAAGAGCATCGCCTTGGGCTGCATGGCCAGCGCGCGGGCGATCGCCGCCCGCTGCTGCTGGCCGCCGGAGAGCTGGGCCGGGTACTTGTCGGCCTGGTTGGCGATGCCGACCCGGTCGAGCAGGGCCAGGCCGCGCTCGCGGGCGGCGGCCGGCTTCTCCTTGCGGACCTTTACCGGCCCGAGGGTGACGTTCTCCAGGATGGTCTTGTGGGCGAAGAGGTTGAACGACTGGAAGACCATGCCGACCTCGCTGCGCAGCTTCGCCAGCGCCCGCCCCTCGGCCGGCAGCGGCCGGCCGTCGAAGGTGATCGTCCCGTGGTTGATCGGCTCCAGCCGGTTGATCGTCCGGCAGAGCGTCGACTTGCCCGAGCCGGACGGCCCGATCACCACCACGACCTCGCCCTTGCCCACCGAGAGTGACACGTCGTCGAGCACGTGCAGGGGGCCGAACCACTTGTTGACCTTGTCCAGCACGATCAGCGGTTCGCCGGTCGCCACGTCGTCCACCGTCCCTGTCGTCGTACCGGAAAGCGGGGTCGGTCGACCCCCGGTTGGGCCACTGTAGGCGGGGCGGCGTGGCGGATCGCAACTCAACGGGTCACGGAGAGGTAACACCGGTGTCGGGTGTACGCGGACGTCCGAATTCCGTCACTCCGACGGGCCGTCAGGTGGCGGTGCGGAGGGGTGACGGAGATCATGGGGGGATGACCGACCGGGTCCGCCTGACCGAGTACGCGCGTGGTGGCGGCTGCGCCTGCAAGATCCCGCCGGGCGAGCTGGAGGCGATGGTCGCCGGCCTCGGACCGGCCACCGGCACCGCCGAACTGCTGGTCGGCCTGGACCACGGCGACGACGCCGCGGTGGTCCGGCTGGACGCGCGGACCGGCCTGGTCACCACCGCCGACTTCTTCACCCCGGTCGTCGACGACGCCTACGACTGGGGGCGCATCGCCGCCGCGAACGCCCTGTCCGACGTGTACGCCATGGGCGGCACCCCGCTGGTCGCCATCAACCTGCTCTGCTGGCCCCGGGACACCCTCCCGCTGGAGCTGGCCCGGGAGGTGCTGCGCGGCGGGCAGGACGTGGCCCGGGAGGCCGGCTGCCACCTGGCCGGCGGGCACAGCGTCGACGACGACGGCCCCAAGTACGGGCTGGCCGTGACCGGGCTGGTCCGCCCCGACGAGCTGATCACCCTGGACGCCGGACGGGCCGGGCTGCCGCTGTCGCTGACCAAGCCGCTCGGCGTCGGGGTGCTGAACACCAGGCACAAGGCCACCGGCGAGGTCTCCGCCGAGGCGGTGGCGTCGATGACCACGCTCAACCGGGACGCGGCCCGCGCCGCCGTCGCGGCCGGCATCCGCTGCGGCACCGACGTGACCGGTTTCGGGCTGCTCGGGCACGCCTCGAAGCTGGCCCGCGCCAGTGGCCTGACGGTGGCGATCGACGCCGCCCGGGTGCCCTACCTGCCCGGTGCCCGCCAGGCGGTGCGCGACGGGCACGTCAGCGGCGGCACCCGGCGCAACCTGGACTGGGTGGGCCCGTGGACCGGGTTCGGGTCGACAGGGGAGGCCGACCGGCTGCTGCTGGCCGACGCGCAGACCTCGGGTGGGCTGCTGCTGGCCGGCGAGGTGCCCGGCGGCACGGTGATCGGTGAGCTGCTGCCCCGGGGTGGGTCGATGGTCGTCGTCCGCTGACCCGCCGTCCGACCGGCCCGGCCGGGGCACCGTACCCGATAAACTGTCGTTTTCCCGCTACTCGGCGCAGCGGGGTACCAGGAAATTTTGCCCGGAATGGTCACAGACCGGTAACTTGCCCCCGGCTGAGGTCATATGCCCCCCACCATCGTCAGTAAGGCCCGATCCGGAGGCCGGTGGGACGAACGCAGCGAGGAGGCGGCATGACCGAGCTGTGGAACTGGAGAATCGACGGGGCCGCACCCGTGGAGGTGTACCCGGCGCTGGCCGAGGCGCTCGGCCGGGTGGTGATGCCCCTGGCCGTGGCGGACCCGGCCCGGCTGCCCACGTACGCGGTGATCTGCGACGTCTGGGAGGCCCCGGGGGAGTTCGGGACGATAGTCGACTGCTACGGCGTACCCGAGTCGCTGCCCGAGCTGAGCGCGGTAGCCGCGCTGGCCCGGCTGCTCGACCGGGACTGCCTGCTGGCCGACGACACCCTCGACGCCGGCCGGCACCTGCTGGTCGCCCCGGACGGCACGATCCGCCCGGTGCACTTCGAGGTCACCGAGACCGACGACGGCGAGGTGCTCTCCGCCCGCCGGCTCTGCACCCTGGCGCACCCGGGCTGCCGGGGCTGGTCGCGGTGCTGCCGGTCGCGGTGGGAACCGGACTCGGTCAACCCGGCCCTCGCCGCCGCCTGACCGCCCCGCCCGACCCGGGCCCGCGCTGCGGTCCGGGCCGGTGAGCCGGGGTCAGTGGGCGGTCGGGCGGGTGCCGCGGACCTGCAACTGGTCCAGCAGGGTCGCGGTGGCGGCGGTGACCGCCTGCACCGCCGCCTCGAACGCCGCCGCGTTGTGCGCCGCCGGGGCCCGGAAACCGGACACCTTCCGGACGTACTGCAACGCCGCCGCCTCGATGTCGGCCGGCGTGACCGTCGGGACGTACGGCTCGCGCAGGGTCTTGATGCTCCGGCACATGGTTCCTCCTCGTCGGGGTCTTCCCGGTCGGCCCGGGTCGGTCGGCCCGGATACGCTGTGCACGTCATGACTACCGCAGCCGCGGGCAGCCCGCGCACCTACCAGGTGCGCACGTACGGCTGCCAGATGAACGTGCACGACTCCGAGCGCATCTCCGGCCTGCTGGAACAGGCCGGTTACGTGCGGCTCGCCGAGGCCGACGACAACCCGGACGTGGTGGTGTTCAACACCTGCGCCGTCCGGGAGAACGCCGACAACCGGCTCTACGGCAACCTCGGTCACCTGCGCCCCGTGAAGGACCGGCACCCGGGGATGCAGATCGCCGTCGGCGGCTGCCTGGCCCAGAAGGACCGCGGCGACATCGTCCGCAAGGCCCCCTGGGTGGACGTGGTGTTCGGCACGCACAACATCGGCTCGCTGCCGGTGCTGCTGGAACGGGCCCGGCACAACACCGCCGCCGAGGTGGAGATCCTCGAATCCCTCGACGTCTTCCCGTCCACCCTGCCGACCCGGCGCGAGTCGACGTACGCCGGCTGGGTGTCGATCTCGGTGGGCTGCAACAACACCTGCACGTTCTGCATCGTGCCCTCGCTGCGCGGCAGGGAGAAGGACCGCCGCCCCGGCGACATCCTGGCCGAAGTGCGCGCGCTGGTCGCCGAGGGCGTGCTGGAGGTGACCCTGCTCGGGCAGAACGTCAACTCCTACGGCGTCGAGTTCGGCGACCGGTACGCCTTCGGCAAGCTGCTGCGCGCGACAGGTGAGATCGACGGGTTGGAACGGGTCCGGTTCACCAGCCCGCACCCGAAGGACTTCACCGACGACGTGATCGCCGCGATGGCCGAGACACCCAACGTCTGCCACTCGCTGCACATGCCGTTGCAGTCCGGCTCGGACGACGTGCTGAAGGCGATGCGCCGCTCGTACCGGTCGGAGAAGTACCTCGGCATCATCGAGAAGGTCCGCGCGGCGATGCCCGACGCGGCGATCACCACCGACATCATCGTCGGCTTCCCCGGCGAGACGGAGGCGGACTTCGAGCGGACCCTCGACGTGGTCCGCGCGGCCCGGTTCTCGTCGGCGTTCACCTTCCAGTACTCCAAGCGCCCCGGCACCCCGGCCGCGACCATGGACGGCCAACTGCCCAAGCAGGTCGTGCAGGAACGCTACGAACGGCTGATCGCCTGCGTCGAGGAGATCACCTGGGCGGAGAACAAGCGCCTGGTCGGCGAGACCGTCGAGGTGCTGGTGGCCGTCGGCGAGGGCCGCAAGGACGACCGCACCGGCCGGCTCTCCGGCCGGGCCCGCGACGGCCGGCTGGTGCACTTCGCCACCGGCGCGCCCGGTGAGCCGGGTGCGGCCGGCACCGTCCGGCCGGGCGACATCGTGCACACCACCGTCACCTACGCCGCCCCGCACCACCTCAACGCCGACGGCGCGCCGCTGGCGCACCGCCGCACCCGGGCCGGGGACGCCGCCGAGGCGGGCCGCGCCCCGCGTACCCCCGGGGTGTTGCTCGGGTTGCCCACGGTCGGTGCGCCGGCCGCGTCGCCCGCGCCGACGACCGGCTGCGCCGCGCACTGATCCCGGCCGGGGCCCGCCACCGGCGGACCCCGACCGGTGCCCGGTCAGACCGAGATCCGGCCCGCGCCGGCGCCCGCCGTCACGATGGACTTCACGCTGCTCGCGCTGTCCAGGGTGTACGGGTACGGGATGCCGGCGACGCTGCCGCCGGTCTGCCCGGCGGGCGAGTTGACGAAGTGGTTGTTGCGGGCCACCAGGCTGCCCGGCCCGGAGTCGGCCTCGCCGAGGTGGTAGGTGTCCTTGACGTTCTCGAAGTAGTTGCCCTCGACGAGCACGCCGGCGCTCATCGTGGAGGCCACGCCGTAGCCGGCGTTGTTGTAGTAGTAGTTGTTGTAGACGTGCACCGGGTTGCCGAAGCGGACCCGGGGGTTGCGCTGCTTGCTGCCGTCGTACCAGTTGTGGTGGTAGGTCACCCGCAGGTGGCCGATGTCCTGGCCGCCGTTGTCGTCGCTGTGCCCGAGCAGCATCGTCTTGTCGTGGCTGTAGACCCGGTTCCAGGAGACGGTCACGAAGTCCGAGCCGCGCTTGATGTCGACGGTGCCGTCGTAGCCGTTGCTGAACGTGTTGTGGTCGATCCAGATGTTGGTGGCCGAACTCTCCACGTTGACCGCGTCGTCGCTCCAGTTGCGGAACGTCAGGTTCCGGATGATCACGTTGCGGTCGCCGTTGACGGTGAAGCCGCAGCCGACGATGGTCGCCCCGGCGTTGCCGAGCACCGTCTTGTTGGAGCGGACCCGCAGCATGCCCGAGCAGTTGATGGTGCCGGAGACCCGGATCACCGCCGCGCCGGTGGCGTTCAACGCGCTGGTCAGCGCCGAGGCGGTGGTGACGGTCGTGGCGGCCGCGCTGCCGCCGCCGGTGGTGCCGCCGTTCTGGGTAGCCCAGCCGACCAGGCCGGTCTGCGGCACGCTGGGCGGCGGGGTGGTCGCCGGTGGGGTGGTGGGCGGGGGCGTCGTCGGCGGGGGTGTGGCCGACGGTGGGGTGGTCGGCGCACCGGTGGGGGCGGTGCTTCCGGTGCAGGTCACCCCGTTGAGGGTAAAGCTGGTCGGCGCCGGGTTGGTGGAGTTGTTCCAGGTGCCGTTGAAGCCGAACGAGACGCTGCCGCTGGTCGGCACGCTCCCGTTGTAGCCGACGTTGGTGGCGGTCACCGTGCTGCCGCTCTGGGTCACGGTGGCGTTCCAGGCGTCACTGACCGTCTGTCCGGCCGAGTACGACCAGCGCAGGCTCCAGCTCGACAGCGGGTCGCCGAGGTTGGTGACGGTGACGTTGCCGGTGAAGCCGCCCTGCCACTGCCCGCCGAGGGTGTAGCTGACCGCGCAGCCGGTGGCGGCGTGGGCGGCGACGGCGGTGAGCGTGCCGGTGGCGAGCAGGGCGACGGTGGTGGCGGCGATCAGCGTCGTACGACGCCGAGGTGTGCGCATGCTGCGTCCCTTTCGGGTGGGACAGGCGACCGTCGACGGGGGAGCCGCCGGTGGGTGCCGCGCCCGTCGGCACCGGTGACTCGCCGCGTTCGCCGATCGGCCCCTGCCGGGGGGTCAGGTCGGTACGAGGTGGCTCCCGTGTGGTGCGCCCGCGGCCCGGACAAGCGCTTTCCCGAGCAAAGCATAGACGGCAGCGGATGTAAATCGGCGTGCCGGCCACCTCCCGGCAGTGCCGCAACGGCCGGCGGGCCGCCGGTCGACGGACGTGTCGACAGGCGGCCCGCCGGGTGCGGACGGGACCGGCTCAGCAGGCGGTGCCCTTCAGCTTCACCGAGGCCGGCGCGGCGGCCGTACCGTTGGCGGTGAAGCCCACGGTGATCGACGCGCCCGCCGCCAGTGACGGCGCGTAGCTCGGCCCGGCGGCGGTCACCGTCGTGCCGGACTGGGTGACCGTGGCGTTCCAGCCGTTGACCAGGGTGACCCCGGTCGGCCAGGTCCAGGTCACCGACCACGGGTTCACCGCCGACGAACTGGTGTTCTTGACGGTCAGCTCGCCCTGGAAGCCACCCTGCCAGGCGTTGACCTGCTTGTAGGTGGCGGTGCAGCCACCCGCCGGCGGGGGCGTGGTGGTGGGCGGCGGGGGCGTCGTGGTCGGCGGCGGCGGGGTCGTGGTCGGCGGCACCGGGGTGGTGGTCGGCGGCTTCGGCGTCGGGGTGCCCGTCGGGTCGGCCCCACCGGCCACCGGCGGGATCAGGTACGGCTGGAGGATCGCCTGCTTGGCGGTGTTGATGTTGGTCCAGTCGTCGAGCGCGATGCCACCCGTGTCACCCGAGTTGGGGTTCCACGACCAGTAGGTGAAGGACATCCCGTTGACGCCGGTGCCGGTGTAGGCCATCAGCTTCTCCAGCCACACCTTGTCCCGGGGGTCGGCCAGGGTGCTGCCGAACTCGCCCATCATGATCGGGGCGATGTTCTGCTTGTAGAGGTAACCCCAGTAGCGGTCCCAGACCGCCGGCAGGTTCGCCGGGAAGTCGGCCGCCTTGAACCACTCCTGCTCGTAGACGCTGGTGGCGTACTCGTGCGGCGAGTAGACCAGCCGGTTCGCCACGTTCAGCCGGACCGGGAACTGCCCGGCCTTGGACAGGTTGCCGCCCCACCAGCCGCAGTCCTCGTCGTTGCTGGTGTCGTTGTCCCAGACGTTCGACAGGCCGCCGCTGGGGCAGCTCACCCCCTCCACGAAGATCAGCCAGTTCGGCTGCACCCCGAGGATGGCGTTACCGGCCCGCTCGGCGGCCAGCCGCCAGTCCCGGGTGGTGTCGCCGCAGCCCCAGCAGGCGCCGGTCGCGGCCGGGTTGGTGCCCTCGGCGTGCGGCTCGTTGTGCAGGTCCGCGCCGATCACCGTGGTGTTGCCGGCGTACCGCTGGGCCAGCATCTTCCAGTCGTTGAGCCAGGTCGCCTCGGAGACCGTCGAGGTGTACCAGAGCGGCGACTGACCGGCCGACGTCGGCCGGTGCCGGTCCAGGATGACCCGCATGCCCTTGCTGCCCGCGTAGTCGATCACCTTGTCGAGGATCTGCAACGGGGAGAGCCCGACCAGGTCCGGGTTGACGAAGTCGTTGATCCCGGTGGCGGTCGCGCCCGGCTTCACCGAGTCGTTCGAGTACGGGATGCGCAGCGTGTTGTAGCCCAGGCTGGCCATCTTGTCGAGCTGCCCACGCCACGGGTTGTTCGACCACAGGCCGTGGAACGTGCGGTTGTCGGTCTCCATGCCGAACCAGTTGATGCCGGTCAGCCGTACCGTCGCACCGGTGCTGTCGACGATCTTGTTGCCGCTGGTGTGCAGGTAGCCGGTGCCGGTGCCGCCGACGGCGGCGGCGGCCGGGGTGGTGCTGACGGCGGCGGCGACGAACACGCCTGCCGCAGCGGTGGCGAGCGCGGTGAGCGCGGCGCCGAGAGTGCGGGGTCGGTACATGCGGGCTCCACTTCGGATGCCCGGCGTCGCGACGGCGACGCGGGGCGGAAAACCGGGGGAAACGCCGGCCGCCGCCGTCCGTCCCGCTCGTCACGGGATACGCGGACAGTGCGCGACGTGCCGGGTCACGTGGACACGGCCACTCGCTGCGGTGCACCGGCGACTCCCGACGACGGTGTCCGTCGTCGGTGCCCTCGCGCCGGTGGGATCGACCTGGCTCTGCCGCCCATTCTGATCAGCCGCTCTCGATGCGTCAACCGCAGGTCGCGGCGGCCCCCGCCGGCCGGGCCGTTCCGGCCGGCCGCCAGCTCCCCGCACGGCCCCCGGACACGCGCGAGCCCCCGGTCCCTTCACCCGGGACCGGGGGCTCGCGCGTGTCACCGGCCGGCACGTGCCGGCCGGGGGTCAGCCGGCCTGTTCGGCGAGCTGGAGGAACTGCCGCTTGGAGGCGAGCGCCTGCTCGGCCTCCCTGACCCGGCGGGCGTCCCCGGCGGCCTGGGCGCGGGCGAGCCGCTCCTCGGCCTCGGCGACCTGCGCCCGCATCTGGGCCAGCAGCGGGTTGTCCTCCTTGGTGGTCCGCCGCCAGGCCGAGTCCATCACCTCGCGGACCTTGTCGTCGACGGCACGCAGCCGCCGCTCCAGGCCGGCGGCGGCCTCCCGGGGCACCCGGCCCGCCTCGTGCCACTGGGCCTGGATGTCGCGCAGCTTCGCCTGGGCGCCCTTGGGGTCGCCGTCGACGTCCAGCGCCTCGGCCTCGGCCAGCAGCGCCTGCTTGCGCTCCAGGTTGGCCCGCTGCTCGTTGTCCCGGGCCGAGAAGACCTCACTGCGCCGGCTGAAGAAGGCGTCCTGGGCGGCGCGGAACCGTTCCCAGAGCTTCTGCTCCGACTCCTTGGAGGCGCGCGGGGCGGCCTTCCACTGGTTCATCAGCTCCTTGAGCTGGTTGGCGGTGGCCGCCCAGTCGGTGGAGTCGGAGAGCTTCTCGGCCTCGGCGACCAGCTCCTCCTTGACCGTGTGCGCCTGCTTGCGCTGCTGGTCGAGGGAGGCGAAGTGGGCGCCCCGACGCCTGGTGAAGCCGTCCCGGGCGGCGGCGAACCGCTTCCACAGCTCACCGTCGGCCTTCTTGTCGACCCCCCGGATGGTCTTCCACTCGTCGAGGATCTCCTTGAGCCGGTCGCCGGCGGTCTTCCAGCCGGTCGACTCGGCGGCCAGCTTCTCGGCCTCCTCGACCAGGGCGGTCTTGCGGGCGAGCGCCTCACCCCGGGCGGCCTCCCGGGCGGCGCGGGCCTCGCCGGCCTTCTCCTCGGCGAGCACGGCGAGCTTGTCCAGGCGCGCGGCGAGGGCGTCGATGTCCCCCACGACGTGGGCCTCGGCCAGCGAGGCGCGGATCCGCCGGACGGTGCTCAGCGAACCCCCCGCGTCGGCGGCGCCCGAGTTGAGCCGGGCCTCGGTGAGGTCCACCTCGGTGACCAGGTCGGCGAAGCGGCGGGCGAAGTGGGCCAGCCCCTCCTCGGGCGCGCCCGCCTGCCAGGAACCGACCACCCGCTCGCCCTCGCTGGTCTTCACGTACACGGTGCCGTCCGCGTCCACCCGTCCGAAGGCAGTCCAGTCGCTCATGTGCCCATCCTCGTTCTCCCGGCGTCGTCGGGAAACCCCCCGCGATCGCCGCCACGGCGCAGCCAACTTGCTCCCGGCATTGTCACAGGTCCGCCCCCGTCCGCGTCGAGCGCCTGTCTCTGACCGTGACCATATGGTGTCCTAGCACCCACACACAGGCTCCGTGGGGGGAGTGTCGCAATCCGCCGTACGGTGTACGGTAGGCCGTACAGAAAGCTGCCGCCCGTGCCGCGGGCGGGCGAGGAGGAGCAGGATGACCCAGTCCCACACCCGGATGACGCCCCCGGCCGACCCCGGGTTCGTGCCCGACGCCGCCGATCTCGCCGAGCTGGACGAGTGGTTCCGCCAGTACGACGCCCTGGCCGGGGCGGGCGACGTGGCCGGCACCGCCGACCTGGCGATGTTCCCGCTGAACACGGTCACCGACGACGTGGCCGGCGAGGGCTCGGCCCGCCAGCTCGACCGGGCGGCCTACCTGGAGATGATGGGCGGCGTCCTCGGCGGCGGGGGCGACCTGCGGATGGAGAGCCGCCGCACGCCCTACTTCCTCACTCGCAGCCTGGCCGTGGTGCTCACCGAGGCCGAGTTCACCATCGACGGCCGACCTCAGCGGGTGCGCTACGCCGACCTGCTGGTCCGCACCGGCGGGCAGTGGCGGTTCCAGACCATGGTCCAGGGCGGCTGGGGCGGCCAGGCCGGCTGACCGCCGACCCCGGGCCGACCACCCGCATGCCCGCCCCCGCGCCGCACCCGGGCATGCCCGACGGCGGGGTGGGCGGAGCGGGCGGTGCCCGGCCGCTACCGTTGCCTGGTGCCACTGCTCGCCGCCGCCGTCTGCCCGCACCCGCCGCTGATCGTGCCGGAGCTGGCCGGGGCCGCCGCGCCCGAGTTGGCGGAGCTGCGTGACGCCTGCGCCGCCGCCGTCGCCGCCCTCTACGCGGCCGGGGCGTACACCGTCGTGCTGGTCGGTGCCGGTGAGCGCACCACCGAACTGGCGCTGCCCCGTCGGGGCAGCTTCGCCCCCTGGGGGCTGCCCCTCACGGTCGGTCTCGCAACGGCCGGCGGTGACCCGGTGCCGCCGTCGGGCGACAGCGGTGACCCGGTGCCGCCGTCGGGCGGCGTCGAGCCGGTGTCGCCACCGGCCGACGACGAGCCGCTGCCGTTGAGTCTGCTGGTCGGGGCCTGGCTGGTCGACCGGACCGCCCCGCCGGCACCGACCGCCTGGCGGCTGGTGAGCGTCGCGTCGGACGAGCCGGCCGACCGGTGCGCCGCCCTCGGGGCCGGGCTGCGGGTGGACGGGCCCTGGGCCCTGCTGGTGCTCGGTGACGGGTCGGCCTGCCACGGCCCGAAAGCGCCGGGCTACGACGACCCGCGCGCCGGGGCGTACGACGAGGGGGTCGCCCGTGCCCTCGCCGACGCGGACGCCGACGCGCTGCTCGGCCTGGACCCGGAGCTGTCGGCGCAGCTCAGGGTCGCCGGTCGGCCGGCCTGGCAGGTGCTGGCCGGGGCGGTCCGCACGGCCGGCGGCGACTGGCACGGCGAACTGCGCCACCACGGCGTCCCCTACGGCGTCGGCTACCTGGTGGCCTCCTGGACCCGGACGGACCCGACCGGCCCGACCGGCCCGACCGGCCCGGACGGGACGCCGGCGGGTGACACCGGGACGGCGGCGGCGGGCGGTGTGACGCGGTGAGCGGCACGGTCGTCGCCGTGGTCGGGCCGACCGCGGCGGGCAAGTCGGCGCTGAGCATCGCCCTCGCGCACGCCCTCGGCGGTGAGGTGGTCAACGCCGACTCGATGCAGCTCTACCGGGGTATGGACATCGGCACCGCCAAGCTCACCCCCGCCGAACGCGACGGGGTGCCGCACCACCTGCTGGACATCTGGCCGGTCACCGAGCCGGCCAGCGTCGCCGAGTACCAGCGGCTGGCCCGCGCGGCGGTCGACGACATCCTGGCCCGGGGGCGGGTGCCGCTGCTCGTCGGCGGCTCCGGCCTGTACGTGCGGGCGGTGCTCGAACAGTTCGAGTTCCCCGGCACCGACCCGGCGGTACGCGAACGGCTGGAGGCGGAACTGGCGCAGCTCGGCCCGGCCCCGCTGTACGCCCGGCTGGCCGGGGCGGACCCGACGGCGGCGGCGGGCATCCTGCCCGGCAACGGCCGACGCATCGTCCGGGCGCTGGAGGTGATCGAGCTGACCGGGGCGCCGTTCACCGCCTCGCTGCCCGACCCGACCCCGTACTACCCGGCGGTGCAGCTCGGCGTCGACCTGGACACCGCGCTGCTCGACGAGCGGATCGCGGCGCGGGTCGACCGGATGTGGGCCGACGGGCTGGTCGCCGAGGTCCGCGCACTGCTCGAACGGGGCCTGGCCGAAGGCCGGACGGCCAGCCGGGCGCTCGGCTACCAGCAGGTGCTGCGGTTCCTGGCCGGGGAGACCGACGAGGCGCAGGCACGGGACGAGACGATCCGGGCCACCCGCCGGTTCGTCCGCAGGCAACGCTCCTGGTTCCGCCGTGACCAGCGCATCCACTGGCTGGACCCGACCGCCCCGACGTTTGTCGAGACTGCCCTGCGGGTGGTCGCCGGGCATCGGCGATGATGGGGGCGTGGAGTTCACCAAGGGCCACGGCACCGGCAACGACTTCGTCGTCCTGCCCGACCCGGACGGCACCCTCGACCTGACCCCCGGCCTGGTCGCCGCGCTCTGCGACCGGCGGCGCGGCCTCGGCGGCGACGGCGTGCTGCGGGTCGTCCGCGCGGCGAAACACCCCGACGGGGTCGCCCTCGCCGGCGAGGCCGAATGGTTCATGGACTACTGGAACTCCGACGGCTCGTTCGCCGAGATGTGCGGCAACGGGGCCCGGGTCTTCGTCCGCTACCTGCTGGCGACCGGGCTGGCCACCCCGACTGGCGGAACCCTGCCGGTGGCGACCCGCGCCGGCCTCGTCCGGGCCCGGGTCGACGGCGACACCATCGCCGTCGAGATGCGCCGTCCCCGGCTGTACGACGCCTCCAGTGCCGTCCTCGGCGGGCTGACCCTGCCCGGCACGGCGGTGGACGTCGGCAACCCGCACCTGGTCTGCGCCCTGCCGGCCGGCATCGACCTGGCCGACCTGGACCTGACCCGCGCACCCGAATTCGACCCCCGGGTCTTCCCGCACGGGGTGAACGTCGAGTTCACCGCCCCCGCCGACCCGGTCGACGGCACTGACGACCACGTCCTGATGCGGGTCTACGAGCGTGGCTCGGCCGAGACCCTGTCCTGCGGCACCGGCGCCTGCGCGGTCGCCGCCGTGGCGCTGCGCGACGCCACCCGGGACACCGGCGTCGTGGCGGTGGACGTCCCCGGTGGCCGGCTCACGGTCACGGTGACCGCCGACTCCTGCTGGCTCGCCGGCCCCGCCGTCCTGGTCGCCACCGGCACCCTCACCCTCCCCTGACCGCCGCCCTTCCCGCCGCGCCCCGCTCTGCCTCGCCCCGCTCCGCGTCGTTGATCAAGAAGTTTGCGTCAACATCCCGCAGGCGGATGACGCAAACCTCTTGATCACCCGGCCCTGTCGGGGTGGCGCACGGTGATCAAGAGGTTTACGTCACCGGCTGCCGGAATGGTGACGCAAACCTCTTGATCACCGGGGCGAGCCGGGTTGGGCCGGGGGCGGGGCGCGGACGGGGAGAGGAGGGCCCAGGGGTCAGGGGGTGGCGCTGGCGGTGGCGGCGATCTCGGGGAGGTCGGCGGGGCCCGGGTCGGCGGCCGGCGGCGGGGTGACGGCCGGGTTCTGGGCGGCGGCCCGGACGGCGGCGGCGACCGCCGGGGCGACCCGGGAGTCGAAGACGCTCGGCACGATGACCGTCGGATTGATCTTGTCCTCGCCGACCACGTCGGCGATGGCGCGGGCCGCCGCGATCGCCATCTCCTCGGTGAACTCCTCGGCGTGCGCGTCGAGCATGCCGCGGAACACCCCGGGGAAGGCGAGCACGTTGTTGATCTGGTTCGGCTGGTCCGAGCGGCCGGTGGCGACGATCGCGGCGTGCTTGCGGGCCTCCCGGGGGTCGACCTCCGGGTCGGGGTTGGCCAGCGCGAAGACGATCGCGTCCTTGGCCATGGTGGCGATGTCGTCACCGGTGAGCAGGTTGGGGGCGCTCACCCCGATGAAGACGTCCGCGCCCCGGACCGCGCCGGCCAGGTCGCCGGAGTAGTTGTCCCGGTTGGTGTTCTCGGCCAGCCATTGCCAGGCCGGGTTGAGGCCGGGCAGGTCGCGGTGCAGCGCGCCCTGCCGGTCGTACGCGATGATGTCGCCGACGCCCTGGCGCAGCAGCAGCTTCATGATCGCGGTGCCGGCCGCGCCGGCCCCGGAGACGACCACCCGGACGTCGGCGAGCTGCTTGCCCACCACGCGCAGCGCGTTGGTCAGCGCGGCCAGCACGCAGATCGCGGTGCCGTGCTGGTCGTCGTGGAAGACCGGGATGTCGAGGGCCTCACGCAGCCGGGCCTCGATCTCGAAGCAGCGCGGCGCGGCGATGTCCTCCAGGTTGATCCCGCCGTACGCGGGGGCGATCGCCTTGACGATCGTCACGATCTCGTCGGTGTCCTGGGTGTCGAGGACCACCGGCCAGGCGTCCACCCCGCCGAACCGCTTGAACAGCGCCGCCTTGCCCTCCATCACCGGCAGCGACGCCGCCGGGCCGAGGTTGCCCAGACCGAGCACGGCCGAGCCGTCACTGACCACGGCGACCGTGTTGCGCTTGATGGTGAGCCGGCGGGCGTCCGCCGGGTTCTCCGCGATCGCCATGCAGACCCGGGCCACCCCCGGGGTGTACGCCCGGGACAGCTCGTCACGGGTCCGCAGCCCGACCTTGGAGTGCACCTCGATCTTGCCGCCGAGGTGCAGCAGGAACGTCCGGTCGGAGACCTTGCGCACGTCCACCCCGTCGAGGGCGGTGAGCGCCTCGACGACCTGGTCGGCGTGGCCGGCGTCGGCGGTGTCGCAGGTGAGGTCCACGATCACGTGGGTCGGGTCGGAGTCGACCACGTCCAGCGCGGTGACGATCGCGCCGGCCTCACCGACCGACGTGGTGAGCCGGCCGATCGAGGAGGCGTCCGCGGGGACCGCGATCCGGATCGTGATCGAGAATCCGGCACTCGGCAGTCGGGTGATGGCCACGGAAATACCTCCGTCGTCGCTGGCGGCTCGTCAGCATTTCTACTCGCCCGCCGGGCCACGGCGGCAGCCGGCCCCGCGTTCGGCGACCTGCACCACGGGCATATAGCAGTCGCGCCCGGCGTTGACCCATGTCAGGATTACTCGGTACATGCACAGAACGGACAGGAGTCGCAGCTTGCGAGACCAGGAGACCCACACCCCCTACTCGGACGACGACCTCGACGCCACGACCGGCGAGTACGAGCTGTCGGAGCGGCAGGCGTTGCGGCGGGTCCCCGGCCTCTCCACCGAGCTGACCGACATCACCGAGGTCGAGTACCGCCAGCTCCGGCTGGAGCGGGTCGTCCTCGTCGGCGTCTGGACCGAGGGCACCCAGAGCGACGCCGACAATTCGCTGACCGAGCTGGCCGCCCTGGCCGAGACCGCCGGTTCACAGGTGCTCGAAGGGCTCATCCAGCGCCGCAGCCGCCCCGACCCGGCCACCTACGTCGGCCGGGGCAAGGTCGACGACCTGACCGGCGTGGTGCTCTCCACCGGCGCCGACACGGTGATCTGCGACGGTGAGCTGTCCCCGTCCCAGCTACGGAACCTGGAACAGCGCACCAAGGTCAAGGTCGTCGACCGCACCGCGCTGATCCTCGACATCTTCGCCCAGCACGCCAAGAGCAAGGAGGGCAAGGCGCAGGTCGAGCTGGCCCAGCTCGAATACCTGCTGCCCCGGCTGCGTGGTTGGGGTGAGACGCTCTCCCGGCAGACCGGTGGTTCCGGGCGCGGCGGCGGCGCCGGCGGCGGCGTGGGCCTGCGCGGCCCCGGTGAGACCAAGCTGGAGACCGACCGGCGGCGCATCCGGCACCGCATCGCCCGGCTGCGCCGGGAGATCAAGGGCATGAAGACGGTACGCCAGACCAAGCGTGCCCGCCGTTCCCGCAACGCCGTTCCCGCCGTGGCCATCGCCGGTTACACCAACGCCGGCAAGTCGAGCCTGCTCAACCGGCTCACCGGTGCGGGCGTACTGGTGGAGAACGCGCTCTTCGCCACCCTGGACCCGACCACCCGCCGGGCCACCACCTCGGACGGGCGGCTCTACACGCTCTCCGACACGGTGGGTTTCGTCAGGCACCTGCCGCACCAGATCGTCGAGGCGTTCCGCTCGACGCTGGAGGAGGTCGCCGAGGCCGACCTGGTGGTGCACGTGGTCGACGGCACGCACCCCGACCCGGAGGAACAGGTCCGGGCGGTCCGCGAGGTGCTCTCCGAGGTCGGTGCCGACCGGCTGCCCGAGCTGCTGGTGGTGAACAAGACCGACGCCACCGACGAGGAGACCCTGCTGCGGCTCAAGCGGCTCTGGCCGGACGCGGTCCTGGTGTCCGCGCACAGCGGGCGCGGCATCGACGCGCTGCGCCAGGAGATCGAGCAGCGGCTGCCCCGCCCGGCGGTCGAGGTCCGCGCGGTGCTGCCGTACGACCGGGGTGACCTGGTTGCCCGGCTGCACCGGCAGGGTGAGGTGCTCAGCACCTCCCACCTGCCCGAGGGCACGCTCCTGCACGTCCGGGTGGGGGAGGCGCTGGCCGCCGAGCTGACGCCGTTCGTGGCGGCGGGTGACCCGGCGGTGGCCGGCAGTCGGTGAGCGCTCCGGTGTGACCTGAGGTTCATCGCGGCATGCGACACTGACGCCATGCGCCGCGCTGTCTCCTCGGTCACGGTTGCCCTCGCCCTGTTCGGCGCGGCCGTGGCACCCGCTGCTGCCGCCGGGGCGGCACCGGTCTCCGCCGCCCCCGCCGGGGTGGCCCCGCCCGTCACCGGCGCGGGGCCGCTGGCCGTCGGGGCGGGTCCGCTCGCGGCGGCTGCGGGCAAGAAGAAGTGCACGATCACCGACGAGCGGCTGCGCGAGTTGTCCGGTCTGGTCGCCACGAAGACCGGCTACATCGTGATCAACGACGGCACCCTCCAGGAGAGCCGCAAGCGGGTCTTCTTCCTGGACACCAAGTGCAAGATCGCCAAGGAGCCGGTGAAGTACTCCGGTGACGGCCCCTTCGACACCGAGGACCTGGCCCTCTCACCCGACGGCAAGACCCTCTGGATCGCCGACACCGGCGACAATGTCACCAGCAGGGAACGGCGTACCCGGGTCGCGGTCTGGACGATGCCGGTCACCGGGTCGAAGCAGCCGGTGCTGCACCGGCTGTCGTACCCGGAACGCAAGCCGCACGACGCCGAGGCGCTGCTGATCGGCGCGGACGGCCTGCCCCTGGTGATCACCAAGGTGCCCAGCGGCAAGGCGGAGATCTTCACGCCGGAGGCCAAGCTCGACCCCGACGGCAACGCCGAGCCGGTGCCGATGAAGAAGGTCGGCGAGATCACTCTGCCCAAGACCACCACCGACAATCCGCTGAACATCATCGGCCGGGTGGCGATCACCGGGGCGGCCCGTTCGCCCGACGGCAGCCGGGTGGTGTTGCGCACCTACGCCGACGCCTTCGAGTACGACGTCAGCGGCGACGACATCGTGGCCGCGCTGACCACCGGCAAGCCCCGGGTCACCCCGCTGGCCGACCCGTTCGGCGAGGCCATCTCGTACACCCCCGACGGCACCGGGTTCGTCACCGTCTCCGACGGTGGGGAACTCGCCCCGGAGGATCCGATCGACATCCTCGGCTACACGCCGTCGACCAAGGGCGCCGAGCCGGTCGAGGGCGCGGCGGGGGCCAAGCCGGCGGCCGAGAAGTCCTGGTACGACAACCTGAGCCTGGACCAGATCACCTACCTGATCGGTGCGGTCGGTGTGATCGGCGCGCTCCTGGTCGGGGCCGGCATCGTCGGGATCGTCAGGTCCCGGCGGCGGGCCGCGACGGCCGGCGACGACCCCGACGACCCCGACGACGACGTGTTCACCTCCGGCGCGGTCTCCCGGGCCGAGGGGCCGGCGGCAGGCGACGGTCCGCACGCTGCCGAGCCGGTCGTGGACCGGCCGCGCGGTGGCGGGGTCTACGGTGCTCCGGCGGCGGCCGGCGGCGCGCCCGCCCGGCCGGCCGGCGGCGCGGTCTACGGCGGTGGCCGGCCCCCGGCCGG
>NZ_MZMV01000076.1 GCF_002210435.1 Micromonospora wenchangensis | reverse complement strand
CCGGGCCGTGCCACCTCGCCGTCAGCCGCTGCGGGCGTCCCGCGCGCGGGCCTTCAGCGCCCGGACCACCCCGTCGCGCCCCTCGGCCACCAGCCGGCGCAGCGACGCCGGGTGGCCGTCGCCGGCCAGCCACGCGTCGGTCGCCGCCACCGTCTCCTCCTCGACCAGGTACGCCGGGTACGCCAACTGCACGAACTCCTGCGCCGGCTCGCTGTCACGCTGCGCCCACACCTGCGCCACCGTGGCGAAGTACCGCTCCCGGTACGGCGCGGTCAGCGCGACCTGCGTCGGGTGGGTCAGGCCCTGCAACAGCGCCCGGTTACGCCAGTTCGGCAGCGCGTCCGGGCCGGTCAGCAGGGACCACACCGTCGCCTTGTTCTCCGCCGTCGGCACCAGCGCGTGCGCGTAGGCGGCCTCCCGCTCGCCGGAGGCCGTCCGGTCGCCGGCCAGCTCCGCCTCGATCTCGGCGGTGCCGGCCGCCCCCTTGGCCACCAGCGACTGCAACACCGTCCACCGCAGCTCGGTGTCGATGGTCAGGCCCGCCGGCACGTCGGTGCCGGCCAGCCACCCGCGCAGCGTCGCCAGGTCCTCGTCGGCGCGGGCCGACGAGGCGTACGCCCGGGCCCAGGCGAGCTGGAAGCCGCTGCCCGGCTCGGCCGCCGCCAGCGTGTCCCGGGCGGTGCGGGACAGCCCGGCCCAGCCGTTCGGCGCCCAGGCCGGGTCGGCGTAGAAGATCAGCGCGGTGCTGGCCTGCCGCAGGGTGGCGGTGACCAGGTTGATGTCGGTCTCGGCGGGCAGCCCGGCCAGCACCAGCGCCACGTAGTCGCGGGCGGACAGCTCGGCGTCGCGGACCATGTCCCAGGCGGCCGTCCAGCACAGCGCCCGCGCCAGCGACGAGTCGAAGCCGGCGATGTGCTGCACCACCGTCGCCATGGACCGCTCGTCGAGCCGCAGCTTGGTGTAGGTCAGGTCGTCGTCGTTGAGCAGCAGCACGTCGGCGGCCGGCCGCCCGTGCAGCACCGACAGCTCGGTCACCTCGCCGGTGACGTCCACCTCGACGCGTTCCCGGCGGACCAGCCGGCCGTCGGTCAGGTCGTACAGGCCGACGCCGATCCGGTGGGTGCGCAGCGTCGGGTGACCGGCCGGCGCCTCCTGCCGGACCAGCACCCGCTCGTAGCCGCCGTCGGCACCGATGGTGACCTCGGGGCGCAGGGTGTTGACCTGGGCGGTCTCCAGCCACTGGGCGGCGAACTTGCGCAGCTCCCGGCCGGAGGCCGTCTCCAGCTCCGACAGCAGGTCGTCGAAGGTGGCGTTGCCCCACGCGTGCTTGCCGAAGTACGCCCGCAGCCCGGCCAGGAACGGCTCCTCACCGACGTACGCCACGAGCTGCTTGAGCACGCTGGCGCCCTTGGCGTACGTGATGCCGTCGAAGTTGACCTCGACCGCCTCCAGGTCCGGCATCTCGCAGTAGACCGGGTGGGTGGAGGAGAGCTGGTCCTGCCGGTAGCCCCAGTTCTTGCGGATCGACAGGAAGGTCGTCCACGCCTCGGAGAACCGGGTGGCGTGGGTGTTGCACCAGTGGCTCGCCCACTCGGCGAACGACTCGTTGAGCCACAGGTCGTTCCACCAGCGCATGGTGACCAGGTCGCCGAACCACATGTGGGCCAGCTCGTGCAGGATCGTGTTGGCCCGCTGCTCGTACTCGAAGTCGGTGACCTGCGAGCGGAACAGGTAGTGCGACTCGGCGTGGGTGACGCAGCCGAAGTTCTCCATCGCGCCGGCGTTGAAGTCGGGCACCCAGAGCTGGTCGTACTTCGGCAGCGGGTACCGCACCCCGAACTGCTCGTGGAAGAAGTCGAAGCCCTGCTTGGTGATCAGGAACAGGTCGTCGGCGTCCAGGTGGGGGGCCATCGAGGCCCGGCAGAAGACGCCCAGGTCGATGCCGTCGTGACTGTCCCGCACCTCGTGGTACGGCCCGGCGCACAGCGCGGTGATGTAGGTGCTCATCCGCGCCGAGGTGGCGAAGTGGACGGTCCTGAGCCCGTCGCCTGCCGGTTCCTCCCGCTCGACGGGCATGTTGGACACCACCCGCCAGTGCGCCGGCACGGTGGCGTGCCAGGTGTAGACGCTCTTCAGGTCGGGCTGGTCGAAGCAGGCGAAGACCTTCTGCGCGTCGGCCGTCTCGAACTGGCTGTAGAGGTACGTCTCGCCGTCGACCGGGTCGACGGTGCGGTGCAGGCCCTGACCGCTGTTGGAGTAGCCGAAGTCGGCGTCCACCACGAGCACGTTCTCGGCGGCCAGCCCGGTCAGCGCCAGGCCCTTCTCGGCCGACCAGCCGGCGAGGTCCACCGGCTCGCCGTTGAGCGTGGCCGCGCGCACCGACTCGGCGGCCGTCTCGATGAAGGTGCCGGCACCGGGTTCGGCACAGCGGAACCTGACCTCGGTCACCGACCGGAACGTGCGGCCCTCGGCCTGCACCGCGGTTGACAGGTCGAGGTTGATGTCGTACCCGGTGACCTCCAGCAGGCGGGCCCGCTCGGTGGCCTCGACCTGGGTCAGGTTGCGCACTCCTGGCACTTTCGTCTCCATCCCACTCTCGCCGCCTTCCGGCTGCGCCAGCCCCTGCCGGCCGCTCGTGGCGGCGACCCGAGCCGAGTCTTCCATGCACCGACCCCGCGGTGGTCGACGTCACGCTCTCATTCCGCTACCGATCGATGCCGTTCGGGGTGAGGATCGACGGGTAACCGCGCCGGGTCCGCCGGCGTGCCTGACGTCACGAAGGGACTCCACCGTGACCGAACGTGTCGCCGTCGACATGTGGTTCGACCCGCTGTGCCCGTGGGCCTGGATCACCTCCCGTTGGCTCCTGGAGGTCGAACAGGTCCGGGATGTGGACATCAGCTACCACGTGATGAGCCTCTCCGTCCTCAACGAGGGCCGGGAGATGCCCGAGCAGTACCTGGAGATGATGAAGCTGGGCTGGGGGCCGGTACGGGTCTGCATCGCCGTGGAGCAGGCGCACGGCGGCGCGACGCTGGCGAAGCTCTACACCGCCATGGGCACCCGCATCCACCTCGGCAAGGAGCCGCTGGGCCGGGAGATGATCACCGCGGCGCTGGCCGACGTCGGGCTGGACCCGTCGTTCGCCGACGCCGCCGACTCCACCGAGTACGACGAGGCGCTGCGGGCCAGCCACGAGGCCGGGATGCGCCCGGTCGGCACCGACGTCGGCACCCCCGTGGTGCACGCACCCGGCCCGGACGGCGAGAAGATCGCCTTCTTCGGCCCGGTCATCACCCCGTCGCCCAAGGGCGAGGCCGCCGGCCGGCTCTGGGACGGCGTGCTGCTGGTCGCCGGCACCCCCGGCTTCTACGAGCTGAAGCGGTCCCGCGAGCTGGGCCCCATCTTCGACTGACCGCCACCCGGCGGGGCCCGGCCGACCGGGCCCCGCCGGGCGACGGTTCATCTGGTGGACCCGGCGCGGGGTCGGCGTCGCGCGGGCCGTCGTCGCCGGTAGCGTCAAGCCCCATGACGGTCGTGCATCCGATCACCCGGGCCTGGATCACCACTGGCGGCACCGGCGCGCAGAACTACGACGAGTTCGCCGACGACGCGGAGATCACCGCGATCATCGAGGCGAACCCGCACAGTGCCCTCGGCATCGAGATGCCCCACCGGGCGCCGGAGAGCCTGGGGAAGTCCTTCTCCGACGCGCTCGGCGACGCGGTGGCCCGGCTCACCGAGGCCAAGGCCGACGGCAGCTACACCCCCGCCGAGCAGGTGGTGGTCCTCTACCGGATCAGCGCGCCGGGGGAGGAGCCGGCGTACGGGCTGTTCGCCATGGTCGACACCGACCAGATCTCCACCAGCGCCGACGAGCCCGGCCTGGTGATCCGCAACGAGGACGTCTTCATCGCCAAGGTGCGGGAGCGGGTCGCCCTGGCCGAGGCGCTGGGTCACCTGCTCTCCCCGGTGCTCCTGCTGCAGACCGGGCGCGGCGACGAGCTGCACGCCGCGCTCGCCACGGCGACCGACGCGGCGGGCGTGCCGGCCGCCACCGACACCGACCAGGCCGGCCGCACCCACGCCATCTGGCTGCTCGGCCCCGGCCCGGAGCAGGACGCGCTGACCGCGCTGGCCGGCGGCGGCGAGCTGGTGGTGGCCGACGGCAACCACCGCAGCCTGGCCGCGCAGACCGGCGGCTTCCCGCGCTTCCTCGCGGTGGTCACCACCCCGGCGTCGGTCGCCATCCAGCCCTACAACCGGCTGGTCAGCGAGCTGCCCTGCACCCCCGACGAGCTGCTCGACCGGCTGCGTGCCGCCGGCGCGCGGATCAGCCCGGTCGACGGCCCGGTCGAGGTCCCGGCGGCCGGCGGCACCGTGCACCTGCGGCTCGCCGGCCAGGGGTACGCGGTGACCCTGCCGCACGACGCTGACGCCGCCCGGCTGGAGAACCTCGACCACGCCCTGGTGGAGCGGCTGCTGCTGCGTGACGCGCTGGGCCTCGACCCGGGCGACAAGCGGATCACCTACGTCGGTGGCGACTACCCGGCGAGCTGGCTCACCGGCGAGGTCGACGCCGGCCGGGCGGAGCTCGCCGTCCTGATCGCCCCGGTGACCGTGGACGACTTCGTCGCGGTGAACCTGGCCCGGGAGAAGATGCCCCGCAAGAGCACCTGGTTCACCCCGAAGGCACGCGGCGGCCTGGTCGTCGCCGAGCTGCCCCGCTGAATCCTGTGACGAATCCGCCCCGGCACGCCGCCCCCACGGCGGGCCGGGGCGCGGCCCTGACAGACTGCCCGGTATGCGCGTCTACCTGGGATCCGATCACGCCGGTTTCGAGTTGAAGGTGCACCTGGCCAATCACCTGGCCAAGCAGGGCTACGAGCTGGTCGACGTGGGCCCGCACGCCTTCGACCCCGACGACGACTACCCGACCTTCTGCCTGCACACCGGCGACCGGGTGGTGGCCGACCCGGGCAGCCTGGGCGTGGTCATCGGCGGCTCCGGCAACGGCGAGCAGATCGCCGCCAACAAGGTCGCCGGTGTCCGGGCGGCGCTGGCCTGGAGCATCGAGACCGCCCAGCTCGGCCGGCAGCACAACGACGCCAACGTGGTGGCCGTCGGTGCCCGCCAGCACACCCTCGACGAGGCCGCCGCCATCGTCGAGGCGTTCCTCACCACCCCGTTCTCCGGCAACGAGCGGCACGCCCGCCGGATCGCCCAGGTGGCCGAGTACGAGCGCACCCGCGAGCTGCCCGAGCTGCCCGCCCCCGCCGACCTGTCCTGACCGCCGCCCGCGCCGGGCTGCTGCCGGCGATCCGTCGACCGGGCCGGTCACCGGCCGGCCCGGTCACCGACCCGAACGGGGCAGGTCCTCCCGGGGCACCCAGTTCCGCCGGATGACCACGAGGCGTTCCTCGGCGTCGGCCAGGTCCTGCTCGGTGGGGCGGGCCGCGTCCCGGGCCCGTAGCGCGGCCCGCACACTGACCTGCGACGAGCCGGAGCCGACCAGCCCGCGTAGGCCCCGCTCGCCGTCCTCGCCGGCCGGGGCCCGCCGGGCCCGTGGCGGTGGGGCCCCGTCGTGCACCTCGGCCGTCGCCGCCGCCAGCGGCTCACCGCCGCCGTCCGTGGGCTCCGGCTGGTGCCGTAGCCGGCGTCGCCGTCGCTCCGCATCCACCATGTCCCGACCGTACCGTCCGGCGACCCCCGTCGGGCCGGGCCGGGCGCGGCAGTTTGTCCGCTCGCTACCCTCGAAGACGGTGGACCGGTCGACGGCCGGCACCGGTCATGGGGAGGAAACAAGATGGCAGACCAGACACAGCCGTGGGCCGAGCGGACCGTCGAGGTGCCGCCCCAGCCCGGTGTCGGGGTGCCGCCGCAGCGGGAACCGTTCCGCCGGGGTGTCGCCTCGGTGGGGCAGTCCCGGGCTCCGCGCACCGAGCCGTTCCCGGTGGTCGACCACGACCAGTCCGGCTGGTCCGAGCCCGCCGCGCCGCGCCGGCCGATGAGCTGGCACGTGGAGCAGTTGCGCCGGGGTGGCGAGTGGAGCGCCGCCGGCGCACTCTTCGCCTTCGTCTGCTGGGGCATCTGGGCCATCTCCGGCCGGGGCGACCTGGGTGCCCCGCTGCTGACCTTCCTGCTCAGCCTGCTGGTGGCGGCCGGCCTGTTCGCGCTGTCCCGGCTGCTCGGCCGGGTGATCCTGGAACGCCAGCTCGGCCGGGTACGCCGCAGCGCCCGGGGCGCGCACCTGGTGACCGGGATCTTCCTGGCCGGGGTGGGCATCGCCTACCTCCAGCAGACCCAGTGGGTGATGGACGCCTGGAACTTCGTCACCGGCAACTGAGCCACCCGCCGTCCGGTACGGCGGGCGGGCCGGGTGGTGACCCGGTCCGCCCGCGTCCGGTCGCGGGGTTGCCCGCGACACCGGTCGACACTCCTCCAGGCCGGGCGCTGGCATACCCCGCCGTCCCGGCTTCATCCCCGCCCGGCCGGGTGATCCCGCGCGCCGCACCGCCGCGCCGCGATCGTATGACCCCAACAGGATGTTGATGCGCGTCAATTTTCCGCTCTAGGCTCCCGCCATCGAACCGGCGCCCCCACCAGGCGCGCCGCCGAGGGTTGGAGGCCCTGTGAACCGTTGGCGCAGTCTCACCGGCCGGATGGCCGCCACGCTGGTGGCGATCACCGCCGGGTCGCTCGTCCTGACCGTCCCGGCCACCGCCGCGCCCACCCCCGACGCGGCCCCGTCGGTCGTCGGCGGCACCCGGGCGGCGCAGGGCGAGTTCCCGTTCATGGTCCGGCTCTCCATGGGCTGCGGCGGGGCGCTCTACAGCCCCCGGCTGGTGCTCACCGCCGCCCACTGCGTGAACCGCACCGGCACGAACACCAGCATCACCGCGACCCTCGGCGCGGTCGACCTCCAGTCGAGCAGCCGCATCCAGGTCAAGTCCAACTACGTCTACCGGGCCCCCGGCTACAACGGCAGCGGCAAGGACTGGGCGCTCATCCGGCTCGCCACCCCCGTCACCTCGCAGGCCACCCTGCCCATCGCCACCACCACCGCCTACGACAACGGCACCTTCACCGTCGCCGGCTGGGGTGCCGCCCGGGAGGGCGGAGCGCAGCAGCGGTACCTGCTCAAGGCCACCGTGCCGTTCGTCAGCGACGCGAGCTGCTCGTCCTCGTACCCCGGCGAGCTGATCCCCGCCGAGGAGATCTGCGCCGGCTACGCCAGCGGCGGCACCGACACCTGCCAGGGTGACTCCGGCGGCCCGATGTTCCGCCGCGACGCCGCCAACGCCTGGATCCAGGTCGGCATCGTGAGCTGGGGCGACGGCTGCGCCCGGCCCAACGCCCCGGGCGTCTACACCCAGGTCAGCACGTTCGCCGCGTCGATCGCCTCGGCTGCCGCCAGCCTCGGCGGCTGACCCACCGACCGCCCCCCCGGGCCGCTGCGCCACCGACCGCCCCCGTGGCAGCCGGTGGCGCAGTGGTGTCCGGCCGCTCAGCCGTCCCCGGCGGATCAGCCGTCCCCGGCGAACCGGTACAGCACGAAGTCCCGCTCCGCACCGCAGACGATCACCGACGTGTTCCACGAACACGACTCGCTGCGGACACCCTGGAGCTGCCCCATCTCGGTCAGCCCGCCGGACTTCGACACCCCGGCCAGGCTCCGGTCGTCCTCGACGCTGCTCGGCGTCTCGGCGAAGACCAGCAGGTTGCCGGCGTCGACCCGGACCGCCGTGCCCTTGCGGTCGGTCAGCACCGCCTTCCCGGCCGGGTCGAACAGACTCACCGTGGTCTTCGGCACCTCCCGCCGTACGAGCAGGTGCTCACCCACCGGCACCAGGTCGACGCCGCCCGGCGCCGCCCAGCGACGGCTGCCCTTGCCCTCGGTGGCCGCGACCACCTCCGTCCGGTCGGCGTCGGCCTGCGGCACCTCCAGCAGGCATGCCCGGTGCTCGCCGCAGGCCACTAGCGTGGTGACCCGCCGCTGCTCACCGGCGCTGTAGAGCACCGTCGGCTCGGCGAAGCTGCCCAGGTCGTAACCGAGCAGCTTGTATCCCCGGTCCTCCGCCACCACGTACAACCGGTCGCCGTGGGCGACCATCCGGTCGCTGACGTCGGCGACCCCGTCGCGGCGGCGCAGCACCTCGCCGCTGTCCATGTCGACCAGCCGGACCGACCGGTCGGCCCCCACCTGCACCAGCCGGTCGGTGTCGCCGGACCCGGGAGCGTCGTCGAACCCGGTGGGGCCGACCGCGCCCTGCCCGGTGCCGACCGGCAGCACCGTGGTGCGGGTGTCGTCGTACTCGCTGCGGGGGTTGTCCAGGCTCCACTCCTGCCGGCCGTCGCGCAGCCGCAGCCCGACCAGGCGGCTGCCGGCCCGGTCCACCCGCACCAGCGTCGTCTTGGTGACGTGCACCGCATCGTCGCCGTGCACCGGCAACCGCCACCGTTCCCGGCCACTGCCGGCGTCGAGCACCACCACGTCGCGGGGCGTACTGTCGCCGGCCTCGTCCGCGACGGCCAGCACCGCCCCCGGCACCGCCCGGATCCCCTTCCACCGCTCGCTACCCGCTGCGACCGTGTTCCGCCATGCCTCCTTCCCGGTGCCGGCGTCGACCGCCACCACGGTCAGCCGGCCGTCGGAAAGCTGGTAGGCCAGGTAGGCACGGTCACCGAGCACGGCGGTGAACATCGCCGTCGGCCGGTCCCCGTCGGCGGCGGGCCGGGCCACCTCGGTGAGGGTGTGGAACTCCAACGCCGGGTAGCGGTCCCGGGTGAACCAGAGCGCCGCCGCGCCGAGCACGCCGAGCAGCGCCAGCCCCGCACCGAGCCCGATCCACAGCCGGCGACGCCCGTGCCGCACCGGCGTCGAGGGGCCGGCACCGGCCCCCGGTGGTGACTGCGCCCCCGGTGGTACGCCCGGCCAGCCCGCCGGATACCCGGCCTGGGTCGGCACGGTCCCGTCCGGCGGCATCCCGCCCAGGGTCGGCACCGGCGTTGCCCCGGACCCGGCCACCGGCGTTCCACCGAGCGGCGTGCCCGCCCCGGCCACCAGCGTCGCGCCGGGTCCCCCGGGCAGGGTGACGCCCGGTCCCGGCAGGAGGGTGTGGCCCGTGCCGCCGGCCGGCAGGGTGGCGGGTGGGCCGTCACCGGACCCGACCGGGGTGGACGCGGCCTCGGGTGCCCCCGGTGCCGCGTCGTGCGTCGCACCGGCCGACGGCTGCGCCGGGGCGGGCGACGGCTGCACCGCAGCGGGCGACGGCTGCGCCGGGGCGGGCCCGGCCGCCCCGGGACGCCGGCCCGGCCGGGGCAGTGGCAGGTCGGTGAGCGCCCCCTCGGCCACCGGCAGCTCGGGCTGCTCCAGCACGGTCGGCGCGACCCCCAGCTCGGCGTGCAGCAGCCGGGCCACCAGCGGCACCCGGGACGAGCCGCCGACGAGGAACAACCCGGCGAGCCGGTCCGGGGTGAGGCCCGCCTCGGCGACCACCTCCCGGGTCCGGGCGACCGCCCGGGTCAGCAGGGGAGTGGCGAGCTGTTCCAGCTCCGCCCGGGTGAGCGGGACGGCGGTCTCCAGGCCGGGCACCGCGACCGGGGCCACGGCGACCCGGGACAGCATCTCCTTCGCCCCGCGCACGTTGTCCCAGAGCTGCTGCCGGTCCCGCCACTGCCCGGTCGTCTCCGGTCGGGTCAGCCGGTCCCAGAGCGCCGCCTGCCCGTCGCCGACCAGCTCACCGACCCGGGCGAGCAGGGCGGCGTCGAGGTCCAGCCCGCCGAGGTCGGCCATCCCGCCGGTGGCGATCACCGTGAAACCCGAGTCGCCCCACGGGTCGGCGCCCTCGTTACGGACGACCGCCACGTCCAGGGTGCCGCCGCCGAAGTCGAACACCGCCACCGACTCGCCCACCGGCACCGGCCGCCGCAGCACCTCCGTGTAGTAGCGGGCCGCCGCCACCGGTTCCCGCAGCAGCCGGGTGCCCACCGGCACCGGACCGGACATGGTGTGCTCGGCGGCCGACGGCCAACCGGCCAGCGCCAACGCGTCGTGCAGCACCTGCCGCCGGGGGGCCTCCCACGCGGCGGGATAGGTGAGCACCGCCGGGGGCAGGAACCCCACCGTCGCCACCGCCTGCTCGGCGACCGCCCACAGGGGCGCCGCGAGCAGTTCCGCCGGGGCGTACGACCGGTCGCCGAGGAGAACGGTCGCCTCGTCCACCAGGCGTTTCGGGTTCGGCTCGTACCGGGTCGGGTCCGCCTGGGCCAGCCGCTGGGCGTCCCGGCCGACGTGTAACCGGCCCTCGGTGTCGGCGTAGACCCCGGAGGGGAGGATCGGCTGCCCGTCGACGAGCAGCGGTCGGGTCCGCCCGTCCGGCCAGCGCAGCACGGCCACCGTGTTGGACGTGCCCAGGTCGACGCCGAGGGCGTATCCGTCCTGCTGGCCTGCCATCCGTCGCTACCTCCACCGGACGAGGGGATGCCCGGTCCCGCATGGTACGCAGCCCCCGCCGCCCCGCCCGGTCCGGCCGCTCGGCCCCGGGCCCGACGCGGCCCCCGGTCCGGGCGGCCCCGACCCCTGCCCGGCGGCCGTCAGCCCCGGCGGCCCGGCTCGGGTGGGGGGATCCGGTCGGCGTACGCCCCGGGCGGCCCCGAGTAGCGCCTGCCGTCCCGGTACGGCGAGGCGTTGGCGGTGCACCCGTGCAGGCCCAGCGTCTGCTGCTGCATCACCGGGGCCGGCCGGCCCCGCCCCGGGCACCGCTCGTGGCCGTGGCCGAGCCGGTGCCCGACCTCGTGGTTGACCACGTACCGCCGGTAGACGGCCAGCTCCGCACCGTACCCCGGCGCCCCCTTCACCCAGCGCGCCACGTTGATCACCACCCGGTCGCCGTTGCGGCACGAGGTGTAGCCGTCCGCCGCGTCCCCGCACAGTTCGTCGCGGGTGCCCGGGGTGGCCAGGTGGACGGTGAAGTCGGCCGGCCCGCCGGGGCCGACCCGCCACAGCCGCAGCGTCCCGCCCGTGGTCCACCCCTGCGGGGCGGTCAACGTCGCGCTGACCTCGGCGGCGAACTCCGCCACCGGCAACCCCCGGATGTCACGCTCCACCGCCACCCGGTACCGCAGCAACCGGCCGGTGCCCCGGGGCGCCGCCGGTTCGCCGGCCGCGACCTGCCAGCGGCCGGCCCCGTCCGCCGGATAGCTGACCGGGTCGGGCCCCGACCGGCCGGGCGTCACGGCGGCCGATCCGCCCGTCCGGACGGGAGTGGACTGACCGTCCGGCGCACCCAGCCGGGCGGACGCCGCCGGGGCGGGCGTCGTCGCCGCAGGCCGCCCCGCCGCAGGCATCCCGCAGCCGGTCAGCCAGGCCGCCGTCAGCAGCGCCGTCACCGACCGTCCGCGCGGACCGCCGCGGCGGGGGCTAACCTTCGTCGCCATGGTGCCTCCTCCGCCCACCGCCGGGCGGCGTCGGGCAGCGGGAAGGACGGGCGGCCCGCCGGAACAGTTGATCCCGTCGGCACTCAACCTTTCGGTGCCCCCGCCCGTCCTGTCCGGCGTGGCAAACGGGAAGAGCGGGCATGGCCCGGGGTGACGCCGAGTTCGTCGAGTTCGCCCGGTCCGCCTCCGGGCGGCTCCGACACGCCGCGTTCCTGATGACCGGCAACCACCACCAGGCCGAGGACGCCGCACAGACCGCCCTGGTCCGCACGTACGCGTCCTGGTCCCGGATCCGCGACGAGGACGCCTACGGGTACGCCCGCACGGTGCTGGTCAACCACCTCGTCGACGGGTGGCGGCGGCCGATCCGGGAGTACCCCACCGACGACCTGCCCGAGCAGCGGCGCGGCGACGTCGCCGACGACGTGGCCACCCGCCGCTGGTTGCTCGACATCCTCGGCGCGCTCAGCGCCCGCGAGCGGGCCATCGTGGTGCTCCGCTACTACTTCGACCTACCGGAGGCGCAGGTGGCCCGCGAACTGGGTGTATCGCTCGGCACGGTGAAGAGCACCGGTTCCCGGGCGTTGCAGAAGCTGCGCGCCACCGGTACCCCGGCGACCCAGGGGACCGGACGATGACCGAGCTGGAGCAGCTGCGTCGGGCCATGCGGGCGACCGAACGGCCGTACCCCGAGGATCTCGACCTGACCGTGATCATGCGGGACGGCCGGCGGCTGCGCCGACGCCGCCGGCTCGTCGGCGCGGGCGCGACGGCGCTGGTCACCGTGCTGGTGGCCGGCGGCGTCGGGCTCGGCGTGCGGTGGGCCCGGCCGCCGGCGGCGGACCGCCCACCCGCCCGCGCCGCCACCGTGCCCGGCGCGACGCCCCCGGCGACGTCGCCGCCGAGCCCCGGACCCACCCGGTGGAGGCCCCCCCAGCAGCCGATCGGGGAGGTGATCGACACCGGCATCCGGTACGGCGTCGACCAGCGGGTGTACTACCTGGTGGCGGTCGACGTGCCCGAGGGGCCCAGGGTGCGGGTCGGGTTGATGGCCGGCCGCCGCACCCCCGCCGGCGAGCTGACCAACGACATCGTCATCAACGACGTGCAGGGCAGCGACCGGCGACCGGGCTTCCACGAGATCGGGTACGACGACACGACCCCCTCGGACGCCCGGCCGCCGGTGCCGACCTTTGGGTACTTCGTCGGACCGGCGACCCGGATCGTCGGCACTGCCGGGGGCCGGCAGGTCGACGCCCGGCTGGCGCGCTGGAGCACCGACCCGGAACTGGTGGTCTTCTGGTTCGACCCGGTCGACCTCACCCCCGGCGTACGGCTCGACGGCATCGTCGCCCGCGACCGCTCCGGCCGTCTGCTCTGACCGCGAGGGCCGGTCCGATGTCCTGCTCGGGTGATCGACGAGCTCCGCTGCCCAATTTCTGCCGTGCTTGTATCGTGCCGGGCGTGACGTGCTCCGACTGGTCAGACATCCGTGGACGGCTCGCGCGGCTGGCCGCGACGCCCGACGCCGGCACCGTGTTCGGCGCGTGCGACCACGGGTGGGAACTGGAACCACCACTGACCGCTGACGAGTTGACCGAGCTGGAGGAGCAACTCCGGGTGGAGCTGCCCGCCGAGTACCTGTCGTTCCTGCGGGAGGCGGGTCGGGGCGGCGCGGGGCCGGCCTACGGGCTGTTCCCGGTGCGTCGGCGCGACGGACGGTGGCAGTGGGAGGGCGACGGGGCCGACCTCACCACGCTGGCGGCGCTCGGGCGTCCCTTCGCCCACGTCGAGGCGTTCAACCCGGTCGACGGGCTACCCGCCGAACCCGACGAGGACGACTACGACTCGGAGGAGGCGTTCACCGCCGCGCACGACGCCTACTGGGAGCAATACGAGAAGGTCGTCTACACGCCGGAGAACTCTATCGGCCTGCTCTACCTGTGCCACCTCGGCTGCGCGCTGCGGGAGGCGCTCGTCGTCAGCGGTCCCGCCCGGGGACAGATGTGGGCGGACGACATCGCCGAGGGCGGCGGGTTCCGGCCGCTGTACGACGACGACGGGACGCCGCTCGGCTTCGCCCGCTGGTACCGGCGCTGGCTGGAGGCGGCCGAGCGCGAGGTTGAGCCCGGCCGGCTCTCCCGGTCGACGGTGAAGGGGTCGAACCCCGGCGGCACTTCGCTGACCTGACGGTCGGGGAGGACCGGGTGAGATCGTGGGCGTCGGTCCCGATCCGTACCTGAAAGGTGGAGCCCGATCGCCCTGGCCCAACTCCGCTCGGTGGCCGGGAGCGACCCGTGACCTGGGTCGAGAGGGTGTGGAGCGGGCGACGGGAATCGAACCCGCACCGTCAGTTTGGAAGATCGTTCTCGGCTGTCGTGATCTGCCCGGATCGCCTGGTCAGCGGCCGGGTCGTCGTGCCCGATCATGACCGTTGGGGACCGTCTGGGACACCGGCTACTGGCACGTGGCTGGCACGGCTGCGCGGTGGGCGCGCGGCCGTCCGGCGGCGTACGGCTCACCGCCCCCGGCCGCTCTGGCCGGGGGCGGCTTGCCGTGTCGCCGGCTCCCCGCGCGCCTGGACCCCGGTACCCGGTGGCAAGCCGCGAAGCGGCGCGGCAGCCGATCGCCCTACCCGCAGCGGCGGGTGAGCGCCCACGCGATCGTTCGGCCTCTGGTGTCCGCCCTCCGCGC
Organism: Micromonospora wenchangensis; assembly: GCF_002210435.1. Taxonomy (GTDB): domain Bacteria; phylum Actinomycetota; class Actinomycetes; order Mycobacteriales; family Micromonosporaceae; genus Micromonospora; species Micromonospora wenchangensis. The sequence continues at coordinate 14,796 of NZ_MZMV01000076.1, read as the reverse complement.
GCTCACGCATGGCAAGATCTTCTCTTGTGCAGGAGAGAGCATGGTTCAAGGATCGCCAGCTTGTTCCCGGTGAAACACTCTTCTCGTCAACCCGTAGCTTCGCGCTCTGGGCCTACACGGTCAGCCACAGCCAGCTGCTGTTTCGCACCCGCACAGGCGGCGACCTGCCCCGGATAGACCTTCTGTTCAAGCCGGTCAAAGCGATCAAGGTCCGCGACGACTACGATGGTCTCGTCATCCGAGTGTCCACCGTCGAGGAGGAGAAGCAGATCCTCTCTGAGACCGGCAGCATGGGTAGTGGTCGGGTGCTAATGCTGCTGACCGGGGCATCGATGGACTACGTCGTTACTGGTGCCTTCGGCTGGCAGGAAGACCATGGCTCGGACCGAGACCCGAGTGGCCTCGCCTTCTTTCCACCGGGTTCCGACCCGGCGCGGATTCTGCCTCCTGAGAGTGCGTAGATCCCACCACTGCCCGCCGTGTCGGCCGATGCCGGCCGGAGGCCGCCAGCAGGCCGAGCACGGCGGGTGGGCCGCGCTTGCGCGGCCCTTGATCCTAATGAGAACGTTTCAGCAGTGGCGTCGATGGATCACACGTCGATGGATCGCCGGATAGGGCATAGCTCGGGCCCCAGGTAGCTTGCCTGCTGCCAGCATCCGGGCGTCACCTCCTGCCGGTACGTCTCGATCGGCTACCCTTTGCCGGGGACGTTCCGCCGATTAACGCAGCGATCTGGGCTCGAATCTCCGAAGTCAACTTTGTTTCAGGATGCTTGGTGCCAAGAACTCGCTGCTGACGGTTCAAGGTGTCGTCAATCAAAAAGCGCGCCTGCATGACTCTTTTTGATTCGACGAGCGTCAGCGCAAGGCTGCGCATTGAAAGCAAGGTCTCTGGGTGGTCGTCGCCGAGCACACGTCGGCAGCGAGCAAGCGTGTCTTCTTTCATGGCCCTGGCCCGGGCATACTCACCCCGGTTGTGCAGGGTAACGGCAAAGCTTATCGCTGCGCGCAGGGTCTCCGGATGATCGTCGCCGAGAACTTCTTTACATCGGGTAAGAACTTCTCCTTTTATGGCTTGGGCTTTGGCATGATCGCCCTGGGTATCCAAGATCATGGCGAGGCCTGCCGCCGCACTTAGGGCATCGGGGTGGTTGTCGCCGAGCACACGTCGGCAGCGGGCAAGCGTGTCTTCTTTTATGGCCTTGGCCCGGGCGTGCTCACCAAGGCGGTGTAGGGTGTCGGAGAGGCTCATCGCTGCGCGCAGGGTGTTCGGGTGGTCGTCGCCGAGCACACGTCGGCAGCGAGCAAGCGTGTCTTCGGAAATAGCTCGGTCCTGGGCGTATTCGCCAAGGGTATACAGGGTGGCGGCAAGGCTCACCGCCGCGCCCAGGGTGTCTGGGTGGTCGTCGCCGAGCACACGTCGGCAGCGAGCAAGCGTGTCTTCTTTCACGGTCTGAGCCCGGGCGTACTCAGCAAGGGCTTGCAGACTGACGCCAAAGTCGTGTGCTGCCCGCAGGGTTTGAGGGTAATCGTCGCCGAGCACACGTCGGCAGCGGACAAGCGTATCGACAATCATCGGGTGCGCTTGGTGGAAATTGCCGCGAATATGGAGTGCATGCGCATGCTCAGTCGCGGCCTTCAGCGTATGAATGTCGTCAGGTCCGAGCAATTCTAGCCAGTGTTGGTGTAGCCGTTCTGCGAGAAGAAGTGCTGGTTGGTGTTCACCCCGCCGGAGCAGGTACAGCGTCACCTGGCACGCGGCTTCTCGAAGTTGATACTTGACAGTAGTTGTCGGGTCGATGGCGATAATGTGTGGCGCGAGGGTTGACCAAATTGGCCAGGTCGCTGGGTCATCAGTGTCGTTGGGTACCGCTGCAGCAAGTAGCGTGGCAGCTTGGTCGCGGGCAACAGTTAGGTGGTGACTACCGTTTCGGTCGCGAACCACGGCCTGGATGAGCCGGTGAATTTGTATCCCATCGTGGCTGGTTCCAGCCAACCCATGCTCGGCGATTGTCTTCACGACGTTGTAAAACGCTAGCCGGTTCCTGCCGACGCTGGCAAGGGGTTCGGATAGCAGGGCCAGAGACTGCGTGAACAGGCTCAGCGGAATCGGTTCGGGGGCCAGAACCGCACAGAGGTTCAGCATTTGCGCTGCTGCGGGGTGGCCTTGGGTAAGCCGATCGGTGGAAAGGCGGATACTCGCGGCAAGCGATGTGGGGTAATTACCTGGCCTGCCACCGTCAAGGATTTCGGTGGTGTGATGGGCGAGGAGATCAAGGTACTCGTCCGTTGGCATGCCTGTTTCGGTCATGACCGTGGCGGCTTGGGCAACCGCTAAAGGCAGGTCACCTAACGCTTCCGCCAACCGATCAGCGGCCTTAGCGGGAAGCCGAGGTATCCGGCTCTGCAGCAGTAGGACGGACTCGGCTCGCTCGAAGAGACTCACCTCGACTGGCGCTGCGAATTCATCCCAACCAGGGTTGCGGGATGTGATGATAAGGTGGCCGCCGCGTGGGGGAAACCATGGTGCCAACGTGTTGGGATCCTCGGCGTTGTCGAAGATCAGTAGCCACCGTCGGTTTATCTGCATTGCTGCATGCAATGCCTTTATGGCCGCTGGTGTAGTGACGTCTGCGCCCACAAGCCCCGACGCCACCGCCAGTTGTGCTAAATTGCCACCAATTAGCTCGTCATTCTCCGCTGCTACCAGCCATAGGACATCGTACTCGGCGGCGAAGCGGAAGGCATACTCGATGGCCAGTTGTGTCTTACCGACCCCGCCCATGCGGTCACGGGATCGGGTCACCGCTCGACCGTGCTCAACCAGCAACTGCCGGATCTGCCCCAAAGACGCCTCGCGGCCGACGAACCCTGGATTTCGCATGGCAAGGTTCGACACCACGGTCGGCGGTGGTGCTCCAGGGTCCTTCTTGCCCGCTGCAGAGCCAAATTCCTGAGGGCCAGTGAGTCTGCTATCTGTATTGACGACTACTTGGACGCCATGGCCCTGAACGGCTTGTCGGCTGCTGTCGAGTCCGATGACGTCCTGGCGGATCTGCCCTGGAATCAAAGATACGCTCCCACTCAGTGAGTCACGCTGTGAGGCTTAGCCGCTACCACTTAGCTCGTGGCCGTAGAGCCGAATGTCACTGTCTGCGTACCATGGCCCTGCACGACTTGCTGGGCCTGGTCGTACGCGGCTACGTGCTGTATTACGCCACCGGCGGCGTGTGTCCCCGTGGCCTCGACGACCCGCGACACTACGGCACGCAATTCCGTGGCTGCCTCTGGGTGATCGATCAGTAGATCCTCCAGCCGCGCTGTCCATGCCGCCTGTTGCTCCAAGCGCACCCGGTCATCTTGTTGCCCAGCAGACTGGACTACGACCCGGGTACGTTCCAATCGCTCCTCAATGGCAACGGTCCGAGTCTGGTCGCCTCGCCCGAGCATCTGCGTAAAGCCCTGCTTAGCCAGTTGCCATCCGTCCGTAGCTACCGCACCGATTAATGCCGCGCCGCCAGCGCCTGCCAATGCACTCAAAGTCTCCCCTAGCACGACAGCCTCCAACTTTGTCGATCGGCACTCGGAATCATCAGTCATATCCGGTGCACCCTCCTGTGGGGAACCCCCCCAGCCGATTCGCAAATGGTCTAGTATCTGACAAGGTGACCCTGATATTTCGCTGCTTAGTCGCATAAGTCATTATTTCCGGCATATGGCACGCCTTCGCCATGCCGTATGCCGTTGACCCGACCTTCTTGGGGATCGGGGAACCCGCTATGTCATGCGCCGGCTTCCCACTTTCCGCGCCAGATGCCGGGCACCAGACGTGGCGGCCGCAGAGCGATAGCGGTAGCGGTCGGCGCGCGCCCAGGCGACGGCGCGGTGCGGCCAGCCAAGGGCCGGCTTGAAGAGCACAGAAAGCCCGCGCTGCCTCGCCTTCAACAGCTCTCAAGGTAGCTGCCTGGGCAATCCGGGTCGATTGGCTAGGCTCTGCCTCATGAGGCAGGCGGATCCGGATCGGGCGTACGCGGATGGCACGGCGATCGATTTGGTACTGAGCGAGTTCATTGAGGCGGTGCAGGCGGGTAACTCAGTGCCGCTGGCCAAGGAAGGTGAGGTCGTGGCGGTCGTGGTGTCACCTGAGGTGGCGGAGGCTGGGCGGCGTGCGCTGGGCCAGTAGCTCGGCTCCTCTACACGAGTCGGCTCGTATATCCGGCGTCGACCAGGCGGCTGTAGGCGGCGCGGACGTCGTCGGGGACGTGCTGGGGGATGGCGAAGCCGAGTTCGGCGTACATGTCGATGCGTTGGGTGTCCCCGACGAGCATGTCCATGACCTTCCTGGTGTCGCCGATGCTGGTCACGTAGTCGTCGAGTGAGAGCGGGTGCGACGCGCAAATCACGTCGACCTCGGGCCAGAGCTGCTTGCAGGTGGCGTACGCGCGGCGCTGTTGGTACGGGCGGGACATCAGGATCACCGATCGGGCCTGGACCTGGTTTTCGGTGAGGAGCGCGCGGGTGTGCTCGATGTTCTGGCCGGTGTTCTTGGCCTGCGTGTCGATGAGGATCGCGTCGGCCGGCACGCCGTGGGCTATGGCGTACTCGCGGTAGTGGACGGCTTCACCCCGGGGGAAGGTGCCGATGGTGGTCGGGGCGTTGGCACCGGTAAAGACCAGCGTTGGATACATCCCTTGGTGGTAGAGGTCGGTGGCGATCTTGGCGACTCCGAGGTCGTGGCTGCCGAGTCCGATGCCCACGTCGACCGGCCGGATCTCGTGGTGCATGTGGTGGTAGTTCCACAGGCGTTCGACGTCCGCCCGGTGTTCGGCGGGGATGGCCGGGGGGTTCGTGGGCATCAGTTCGGTCTCTCAGTCGGGGATCTTGAAGGTGTACGACCAGGTGAAGCGGGATGCGGCGTGGACCCCTCGGGCGAACTCGACCGGTCGGCCGTCGTGGGTGAACGTCGTGCGGTGCAGGACCATGACGGGCTCGCCGGCTGGGAGCTGGAGGAGTTGGGTCTCCTCGGGAGTGGGCATCCGTGCGCGTACGGTTTCGGTGATCGTGTCCGGTTCCAGTCCTCGGCCGGTGAGGATGGCGAAGCCTCCACCTCGTCCGGCTGGCCCGGGTGTCGGGTCGACCAGCGAGGTTCCTTCCACGTCTTCCGGCCGGTAGTAGCTGGTCAGGGTATGGGTGGGCACGTCGGCTTCCTTGACCAGGCGGGCGCGTTCGTAGACGGGTGCTCCGGGCTTGAGTCCGAGCGCTTCGGCGGTCTCGGCGTCGGCCTTCGTCAGGCGTACCTCGTTGGTCTGGTCGCCTGGTGTCCAGGTGCGGCCGGTGGCCTCGCGGTCGGCGGCGAACGCGACGAGCCCTGACTTCCACTTGCTCTTGGCGTAGCGGTCGATGCCGAGCCGCTTCATCGCCACCCGTGGTCGGACGACGGTGCCGCGTCTGCGGACGGGCGTGACGAGTCCTTCGGCTTCGAGCATTCGCACTGCCTGCCGGACGGTGTTGATGTTGACGCCGTGCTCGGCGGCGATCTCGTCCTGCTTCGGCAGGGTGCTGCCTTCGGTGTAGTCGCCGCGTTGGATGGCTTCGCGCAGGAGCGTCGCCAGATCCCGGTACCCGATGCCCACTCGCTCCTCCTGGCCGTGCGCTGCGTAGAGCTATCTCTACCAGCAAGTGTGTCCTACGGGCGAACATTAGAGCTAGTTCTATTGACAGCGTGGTCGACGATCCGGTCACATAGAGCTAGTTCTAATGCCGGTTGGTGGGAGATCATGATGCGCGGTGCGGTGGAAACTTCTAACTCGTCCGGATCATCCCTGATCCGTACTCCCGGCACCCCGCACCACGTCGCCCCCGGCGTCGTCCAGGTGGGCGCGGCCTGCTCGTCCTGCGGTGGTAGGGCATGGAAGTTCGTCCGCCAGTGGGCGGACCTACGCGCCATCGGGCAGGGGTCTACCACCGTGCGACGGCTGGTACGTCGCCCATGCCTGGACTGTTCGGGTTCCGGTCGTGCGGCGTCGTGCTGAGGCTGGCCCGGGGTGGGTGCTGGTGTGGGGCGGCGACCCGGACGCCGTGCCGTGAATTGCCCGCCTACCCCGGTGCCTCGCACTCCGCTGCCGCATCGGCCGGGTGTGCCCGCGCCGGGTGACCTGGTGTTGATCGACCGTCGGGCGTCGGTGCAGTTCATCGGCGACCGGGCGTTGTGGCTGCGGGTGACGTCGGTGGACGACAGACCCACGTATGACGGGTGGGTGTGGCTCACCGGCTACTCGATCAACCGGGCCACCGGTGAGGCGTTGGCACGGCGTGAGGTCTTCGTGCGGATCGCCGGCCTTCAACGTCTGCCACGGACGACAGCGAGCACGCCGCCGCGTAGGAACGCGGGGCCGGTTAGGAGGGGACGCGGTGTTTGATGTTCGGGTTCGGCTCGGTGCGGTGTTGGAGATCAGTGCGGCGGAGCGGTTGATGCCGTCGGACGGGCCGGTGACGTTGTGGGTGACCGGGGTGCGGCTGGTGGCGCACCGCCCTCCCCATGACGAGTGGATCTGGGTGGAGGGGCTCAGGCTCGGCCGGACCGGTCGGCGGGGTCAGCAGGCGCGGATCCTGATCCGCGCGAGCAAGCTTCTGCCGAAGGACGCGCCCCGGTGAGCACCTACCTGTCGGGCGCGGCGCGTGATCGGCTTCGGGAGACTCAGGCGCAGCGCGACCGGCGGCGTCGCCGGACCGTGTCGGAGGCGGGGCCGGTGGACCTGGTGTCCACGTTTGTTCCGGTCGACATCGCGGTGGGTACGGACATCACCAAGCCGGACCCGATCCCGGGCGGCCTGCTCGACCTCATCGCCCGTCACAAGGGCCTCCGTGCCGACTACGCCACCGAACGCATGACCGCCCGCGGGTCAACGAAGCCGAAGCGGCGGCCCTGGACGTGCCGGCCGACGAGTCGGTGCTGAGCGTCGTCATCACCGTCCACCAGGCGTCGGGTGACCCGATCATGGCATCGGTGCTGGTCATGCCTGGTAGCCGTCACGAGATCGAGGACACATACGCCCTTTCCTGACCTGGTCAGGACCACACATCGCTGTAGAAGTCCTCGTCATCGTCGGCCGGCGGCAGCGGGTTCCGCCACCACAGCTCGATAAGGAACTCCTGGGTGTCGGCCTGCCTGCGGTGGACCCGAACACCGTAGACGCCGGCTCCCTGCGGAGGAGTGACCTCCAGTGCCGCTCCAGAGGTGATCACCTCAACGATCAGCTCTCCGGTCGGGCAGTGCAGCTCAAGCTGTCGAGATCCGTCCCACAGGCCGCTGTCCGGCGCGGGCTCACTGGCCCACGTCCGGAGTTCAAGGCCCACCTTGAATGCGTCCGAGAGAACCCGAACACAGATCCCGTACGTGGACGCGCCGGCTACCTGGCCCTCCGCGTCTCGGTATGACTCGCCCTCGTCGCCGGCATCACACCACACGTCCCGCAGGACGAAGTGGCCATAGTGGGGACTGAAGGTGGTGCGGCGCACCATGAGCGGCTTCATGGGTCCAGAGACTGGCGCCACCGTCCGACACTTGCGGATACCCGCCAGTCGTGCAGTTCGAGGGCCTGAACCTCGCCCGTACGCGACTACGCAGCGTTGTAAACCAGGTGGATCGTCGGATGACTGCCGGATCGCCAAGCAGGCGAAGCGGGCGGCGGTCACGGCCAGGTCGAGCAAGGGCAAGGGAGAGACGTCCAAGGTCAAGCCGGCGAAGCGGAACGTGACCCAGGCGAAGCCGGCGGCCCATAGGGCGGCCAAGGGCACGAAGGCGGCCCGTCCGGCACGCGGACCCGCCTCGGGCGACACGGCCGGCGCTACTGGCACGCCAATGGCACGCAAGATCACAGACAGCTAGTACGAGAACGGCCCAGGCTCGGCGGGTATGCCGCTGACCTGGGCCGGAAGGTGTGGAGCGGGCGACGGGAATCGAACCCGCACCGTCAGTTTGGAAGACTGAAGCTCTGCCATTGAGCTACGCCCGCGTACGCCCGGCAACCGGGACGCGCCGCCAGCCTACTCCCACCCCCGTACCCCGGCATTCCCTCCCCCCAGGCCCGTTCCCCCGGTGATCAAGAGGTATCCGTCACCCTCGACGCTCCCCCTGACGCAAACCTCTTGATCACCGGGGCCACGCCGGCCGCGGCACCGGGGGCCACGCCGAGCGCCCGCCGGGGCCACGCCGAGCGCACGCCGGGCGCGGGTGGGGGACAGGCCGGTGGGGACGCCCCGGCATCCCGGGCGGGGCGCGACGGCATACACTTCTTTCGCCACGGGGTGTGGCGCAGCTTGGTAGCGCACTCGCTTTGGGAGCGAGGGGCCGTGGGTTCAAATCCCGCCACCCCGACTGCGTGCGCATCCCGGGATCAGCCCCGGGAGGCGACGCCGATCCGTGCGGTTCGCCGGGCGCTGCCGGAGCAGCGTCCCGGCTCGCCTACACTCGATGCGCGCAATCACGCCCAGACCCAGACCCACCACTGAGATCCGTCAAGGAGTACGCCTGTGAAGAGCACCGTCGAGACTCTGAGCCCGACGCGCGTGCGGCTCGCCATCGAGGTGCCGTTCGTCGAGCTCGAGCCGAGCCTCAAGAAGGCGTACCGGGAGATCGGCCAGCAGGTCCAGGTTCCCGGCTTCCGTCGGGGCAAGATCCCGGCCGCCGTGATCGACCAGCGGGTGGGCCGGGGCACCGTGCTCAACGAGGCGGTGCAGGAGGCCATCCCGCAGAACATCCTCGCCGCGGTGCGCGAGCACGACCTCAAGACGCTCGGCCGCCCGGAGGTCGAGATCACCGAGTTCAACGACGGTGACTCGCTCAACTTCACCGCCGAGGTCGACGTCCGGCCCGAGTTGACCCTGCCGGACCCGGCCACCGTCGAGGTGACCGTCGACGAGCTGCAGATCGACGAGAGCGAGATCGACGAGCAGGTCAAGAACCTGCGCGAGCGGTTCGCCACGCTCAAGACCGTCGAGCGGGCCGCCGCCGAGGGCGACTACGTGCAGATCGACCTGAACGCGACCGTCGACGGCGAGGACGTGCCGGGCGGCTCGGCGAGCAACATCTCGCACGAGGTCGGCAGCAAGCAGCTCCTGCCGGGCCTGGACGAGGCCCTGGTCGGTCTCGCCGCCGGCGACGACACCACCTTCACCACCCAGCTCGTGGGCGGCGACTTCGCCGGCCGGGACGCCGAGGTGGCGGTGACCGTCCGCACGGTCAAGGAGAAGGAGCTGCCGGAGCTGGACGACGACTTCGCCCAGATGGCCAGCGAGTTCGACACCATCGACGAGCTGCGCGCCGACCTGCGGGAGAAGGTCAGCCGGGGTAAGCGGGTCGAGCAGATCTACGCCGCCCGGGACAAGGCCCTGGAGCAGTTGGTCGCCGCCGCCGGGGTGCCGGCGCCGGAGGGTGTCGTCCGCGAGGAGGTCGAGAGCCGCAAGCAGGCGATGATCGACCAGCTGGAGCGGATCGGCGCCTCGATGGAGGAGTACCTCGCCGCCGAGGAGAAGACCGAGGAGCAGATCGACACCGAGCTGACCGAGGCGGCGACCGAGGGCGTCAAGATCCAGCTGCTGCTGGACACCCTGGCCGACGCCGAGGACACCCAGGTCTCCGACGACGAGTTCGGCCACGAGATCGTCCACCGGGCGCAGCGCGCCGGGATGGCCCCGCAGCAGTACTACGACCAGCTGGTCCGCTCCGGTGCCGCCGCCGCCGTCTTCGGTGACGTGCGGCGCGGCAAGGCGCTCGCGTCCGTGATGGAGAAGATCAAGATCAAGGACTCGGCCGGCAACGAGGTCACCCTCGACGCGCTGCGGGCCGAGAACGAGCAGGCGCACGACCACGACCACGAGCACTGATCCGACCCGGTCGGCCGCCGTCCGCCCGTTGCGGCGCACGGCGGCCGAACCCCTTTTCCGGGTACGTCCCGAGCCTGCTGCGCTGAGAGCGAACAGTGCCGCGAGCGGGAGTCGATCACCCGGTGGAGCGGTTAATGTCGGGTACGACGGTACGGAGAGCGAAGGGCTGCCATGACCGACATGCACATCCCAGCGAAGCCGCTCCGGGCGATCGAAGCCCGAGGTGGCGACACCATTGGCAACCTCGACGACTCGGTCTACAACCGGTTGCTCAAGGAGCGCATCATCTTCCTCGGCAGCGAGGTGAACGACCAGGTCGCCAACCGCATCTGCGCCCAGCTGCTGCTGCTCGCGGCGGAGGACCCGGACCGCGACATCTTCCTCTGGATCAACTCGCCGGGTGGCTCGGTCTACTCCGGCATGGCGATCTACGACACCATGCAGTACATCGACAACGACGTGTCGACCGTGGCGATGGGCATGGCCGCCTCGATGGGTCAGCTGCTGCTCTGCGCGGGCACCAGGGGCAAGCGGTACGCCCTGCCGCACGCGCGGATCATGATGCACCAGCCGTCCGGTGGTCTCGGCGGCACCGCGTCGGACATCGCGATCCAGGCCGAGCAGATGCTCTACACCAAGCGGATGTTCCAGGAGCGGGTCGCCCACCACACCGGGCAGAGCCAGGCGCAGATCGAGGCCGACTCGGACCGCGACCGCTGGTTCACCGCCCAGGAGGCCATGGACTACGGCTTCATCGACAAGGTGATCATCGGAGCCACCCAGGTTCCGGATGGCGCCGGGACCCTGAGCTGAGGAGCTGACGATGACCGATCTGAGCCTGCCGCCCCAGTTCGCGGCCGTGCACAACCGTTACGTCCTGCCGTCGTTCGTCGAGCGCACCTCGTACGGGGTCAAGGAGTCCAACCCGTACAACAAGCTCTTCGAGGACCGGATCATCTTCCTCGGCGTCCAGGTCGACGACGCGTCGGCCAACGACGTGATGGCGCAGCTGCTGACGCTCGAGGGCACCGACCCGGACCGCGACATCATCATGTACATCAACTCGCCAGGTGGTTCGTTCACCGCCATGACGGCGATCTACGACACCATGCAGTACGTCCGGCCGGACATCTCCACCGTCTGCCTGGGCCAGGCGGCCAGCGCGGCGGCCGTGCTGCTGTCGGCGGGCACCCCGGGCAAGCGGATGGCGCTGCCGAACTCGCGGATCATCATCCACCAGCCGGCCACCGAGGGCGGCTACGGGCAGGGCTCGGACATCGAGATCCAGGCCCGGGAGATCCTGCGGATGCGCACCCAGCTGGAGGACATGCTCTCCCGGCACTGCAACCGGCCGATCGAGCAGGTCCGCAAGGACATCGACCGCGACAAGATCATGACGGCCGAGGAGTCCAAGGAGTACGGGCTGGTCGACACGATCCTGACCAGCCGCAAGAAGGGCCTGCTGGCCGCCAACGCGGCCCGCTGAGCACCACCGGTCGGAGGTCGGTCGGGCGAGCAGTTCCCGGCCGGCCTCTGACACACCCGTTTTGGGGGTCGGAGAAACCCTCGCCAGCGGGTAACGTCGGGTCCGTACGGCGTGGCCGGGTCGGACCGGCGGAACGGATTTCACCACGGACGGGCGCTCCGGCGTCCGCGGTTCAGGGCCGGACTCCGGTCGACGAGTGCAGGGAGAACGTAGGTGGCACGGATCGGTGACGGCGGCGACCTACTGAAGTGCTCGTTCTGCGGCAAGTCGCAGAAGCAGGTCAAGAAGCTCATCGCGGGCCCAGGGGTCTACATCTGCGACGAGTGCATCGATCTCTGCAACGAGATCATCGAGGAGGAGTTGGCCGAGTCCGGCGAGGTGAAGTGGGAAGAGCTTCCCAAGCCGATGGAGATCTGCCAGTTCCTCGACAACTACGTCGTCGGTCAGGACCAGGCCAAGAAGGCGCTCGCGGTGGCGGTCTACAACCACTACAAGCGCATCCAGGCCGAGGCGGCGAACGCCCCCGGCTCCGGCAGCGACGCCGTCGAGCTGGCCAAGTCCAACATCCTGCTGCTCGGTCCGACCGGGTGCGGCAAGACGCACCTTGCGCAGACCCTGGCCCGGATGCTCAACGTGCCCTTCGCGATCGCGGACGCCACCGCGCTGACCGAGGCGGGTTACGTCGGCGAGGACGTGGAGAACATCCTCCTCAAGCTGATCCAGGCCGCCGACTACGACATCAAGCGCGCCGAGACGGGCATCATCTACATCGACGAGGTCGACAAGATCGCCCGTAAGTCGGAGAACCCGTCGATCACCCGGGACGTCTCCGGCGAGGGGGTGCAGCAGGCCCTGCTCAAGATGCTGGAGGGCACGGTGTCGAACGTGCCGCCGCAGGGCGGGCGCAAACACCCCCACCAGGAGTTCATCCAGATCGACACCACCAACGTGCTGTTCATCTGCGGTGGCGCCTTCGCCGGCCTCGACCAGATCATCGAGGCCCGCACCGGCTCCGGCGGCACCGGCTTCGGCGCCCGGCTCCGGTCGGTCTCCGAGCGTTCCACCGACGACATCTTCAGCCAGGTGATGCCGGAGGACATGCTCAAGTTCGGGCTGATCCCCGAGTTCATCGGCCGACTGCCGGTGATCACCAACGTGCGCAGCCTGGACCGTTCCGCCCTGGTGCGCATCCTCACCGAGCCCCGCAACGCCCTGGTCCGGCAGTACCAGCGGCTCTTCGAGCTGGACGGCGTCGAGCTGGAGTTCGAGCCGGCGGCGCTGGAGGCGATCGCCGACCAGGCGATGCTCCGGGGCACCGGTGCCCGTGGTCTGCGCGCCATCATGGAAGAGGTCCTCCTCTCCGTCATGTACGAGGTGCCGAGCAACCCGGACGCCGCCCGGGTGCTGATCACCCGCGAGGCCGTGCTGGAGAACGTCAACCCGACCATCGTGCCGCGCGAGTTCACCGGCCGCCGGGCCCGTCGCGACCGCGAGGAGAAGTCGGCCTGACCGGCACCCCGACCACCGTCGGAAGCACGGCCCCCGCCCGGGGCCGTGCTTCTGCGCGTACGGCGCTTCGACCCTGACCGCCGGCTGACCGGCCGTCCACCCCGATCCCACACCCTCGGCCCGCGGTCGCTTCCCGGCGGCTCTGGGGGTGCCCACGGCGTGCCCCGGCGGGCGTGCCGAGCGTCCGACCCGGGGTTCCAAGGCCCGGTCGGGTGTGGCGTGTTCGGGTCTTGCCGGGTCGCGTACTGTCCCGGGGCCGCCGTCCGCCCGTACGCTGGGCAGCATGCGCGTCGCCGTCTGCCAGCTCAACGCCCGCGACGACCGGTCGGCCAACCTGGCCGCCGCCGAGGCCCTGCTCGTGCGGGCCGCGGCGGCCGGTGCCGACCTGGCGGTCCTTCCCGAGTACGTCGACTATCTCGGCCGGGCCGAGGGGATGCCGCCGGCCGAGGGGGTGGACGGGACGGTGGGCACCTTCTTCGCCGAGGTGGCCCGGCGACTGGGGATCTGGCTGGTGGCCGGCTCCTTCCACGAGGTCGGGCCGGACCCGACGCACACCTGGAACACCTCGCTGGTCTTCGACCGTTCCGGCGCCCTCGCCGCCAGCTACCGGAAGATCCACCTGTACGACGTGGAGATCCCCGGGCGGGTGTCCTACCGCGAATCCGCCACGGTGGCACCCGGGACGGAACGCGTGGTGGTCGACGTGGAGGGTCTGCGGGTCGGCTTGTCCATCTGCTACGACCTGCGCTTCCCGGAGCTGTACCGGCGGCTCGCCACGGACGGGGGAGCGCACCTGCTCGTCGTGCCGGCGGCGTTCATGATGCACACCGGGCGGGACCACTGGGAGGTCCTGCTGCGGGCCCGGGCGATCGAGAACCAGTGTTTCGTGGCGGCCGCCGGGCAGACCGGTGACCACGACCCGGGCCGGACGTGCTTCGGCCGCAGCATGGTGGTCGACCCGTGGGGAACGGTGCTCGGCCAGGTGCCGGACGGGCCGGGTCTCACCGTGGTCGACGTCGACCTGGACCGGCTGCGCACGATCCGGGCCGAACTGCCCAGCCTGGCCAACCGCCGCCTCTGACGGGCTCGGCGTCGTGCGGCCGGGCGTCGGTCAGCTCAGCAGCACCCCCACGACCGCCAGCGCGATGATCGCCGCCGCCGTCACCAGCAGGGCCGTCCCCATCCTGGAGGGTCCGCGCCGGGCCAGCCGGACGACCGACAGTACGACGACGACGAGCACGACCGCCGCGATCACCAGTTGCCAGAAGGGCAGCAGGAGTCCCAGCAGTGCGTCGTCGGCGAGGGTGACCGTGGGGGAGCGGGACGCCTCATCCATGGCAGCCACTCTGGCACGGATCGGCCACCTCGGCGTCGTTTCGGTACGCGGGTGGAGCGCCGGAAGGGACGGACGCCGTCAGGTGACGCCCGCTGAGGGAAGTAGTGACGATCATTGATTTGCCTTCCGTGGGGGCGTCCGCGTAACTTTCTCTCTGCACGCGGGAGGCCGGACGAACCGGCCGAGAACGGGCACCAGGATCGTGGCGGAGACGCCGAGCGATGCTGAGGATCGGGCGGTGCGGGGCTCCTCGAAAGTTGGGGTTGCGAACGCGAAGCCGACCGGGTAGAGTTCTGAAGCCGGCAGGGAGCCGGGCGGGCACCGCGAAAGCGGATGCCGGCCGGTCTGCCGATTCCCACGATCGCAACGACCACCGGAAACGGTGTGCGTGACAACGGTGGATACGGCTGAATCGGGCTGACAGATCGCGACAGCGAATTTGACAGTGAAATTCGGCCACAGTAACTTAGAGAAGTAGCCCCGGTCGGGTCGCCGTTAGTGCGGTGGTTTGGTTGGTGTGTGGTTGTTCTTTGAGAACTCAACAGGGTGCTTGTAAAGCCAGTGCCAATTGTTTATACCCC
>NZ_MZMV01000075.1 GCF_002210435.1 Micromonospora wenchangensis | reverse complement strand
GACCGACGAGGTGGCCCAGGCCCGCCTGTGGATCAGCGCCGCCGGCCCGGACACCGGCAGCCACCGGCACGCCCACCCCGACCCGGGCGACACCCCCGACCCGGTGGCACTGCTGCGCGGCACCCCGGAAGCCGGCTACGACGCCGCCCTGGTGGCGGTGCTGGTGCCACAGCAGCGGCAGGCCGCCGCGCTGGCCCGGGCGCACCTGGCGGTGGCCGTCGCCCCGGCCGTCCGCGACCTGGCCCGACGTATCGACGAGTCCCGTACCGCGCAGATCCGACTGATCGCCGCGCTGCCGGTCGCCCCGCCCACCCCCTGACCGTCGGCACGCCCGACACCACACCGGAAACGGCCGATTCCGTCACCCGTACGGTCAGCGGGCCGAATCGTTCGGTCACCCCCGCGACATCGATGTTCCTCGTGTTTCCAGCCACCGGTATAGTCCCGGCAATCCCCATTGGAGTGTCGCAGGGAATACACGTGATCTGCGTGACGGCAGCTGGGCTGGAGGATGCGCTGTCCGGCTCACCATTCGTCGGACGGCGGCCGGAGGTCGCCCGCATCCGCGCCGCCCACGCCGACAGCGTCCGCACCGGCACCCAGGTGGTGTGCGAGGTGGTCGGCGACCCGGGGATCGGCAAGACCCGTCTCGTCCACGCCGCGCTGGACGGCTGCGTCCCGGCCCCGCCCCGGGCCGTCGGCACCTGCGTGGAAGCGGAACGGGACATCCCCTTCCACGTCTTCCGGCACGCCTTCGGCGCCCCCCACCCCGTGAGCGCCGACCCGCAGCACCCCACCGCCGTACCCGACGGCCTGCTGACCCCGGGCACCGCCGCTGCGCTCGACGTACGCCAGTTCCGCACCTACCAGCTGGCCCGCCGGTTGCTCACCCTGGCCGCCCGGGACGGGCTGGCCCTCGTCCTTGACGACCTGCACTGGGCCGACACCTCGTCCACCGGGCTCGTCGCCCACCTGCTGCGCTACCCGGTGCCCGCACCGCTGCTGCTGATCCTGGTCTACCGGCCCCGCCAGCTCGACACCGCGATGCCGTTCGGCCCGCCCGAGGCCGGCGTCCCCGGCGTGCGGGGCCGGGAGCGGATCGAACTGGGGCCACTCAGCCTCGCCGAGACCGTCGCGCTGTACCCGCACGAGGACCCGGCCGAACTGGGCCGCCGCCACGACCGGGCCGCCGGCAACCCCGGCTACCTCGTCGCCCTGGACGGCCTCGGGCCGGCGGACGGCGACCGGGATCCCCCGTCGACCACCGAGCCCCGGCTCACCGACCGGGCCGTGGCCACCCTGCGCGCCGAGTGGGCCGGCCTGTCCCCGGTCGACGCGACCTGCCTGCGCGCCGCGGCCGTGTGCGGCACACCCAGCGCGGTCGACCTGCTCGCCGAGGTGGCCCGTCTGCCGGCCCGGCAGGTGACCGAGTCCGCCTGGCGACTGGTCCGCCGGGACCTGCTGCGGGTCGTCCCGACCACGGCCCGGTTCACCTTCCGGCATCCGGTGCTGCGTGCGGCGGTCGCGCAGGACACCGACCCGGCCTGGCGGGCGGAGGCGCACCACCGGGCGTTGACGGTGCTGCTCGCCCGGCAGGCCCCGCCTGCCGAACGGGTGGCGCAGGCCGTACACCTGCTCGGACTGCCCCACGGCCGGCCGGTCGAACCCTACGTCGACGTGCTCTGCCGGGCCGCCGAGGAGATCCGCGGCGACGCCCCGGACCTGGCCGTCCGCTGGCTGCGGACGGCGCTGCACGCGGTACGCCCGCCGGCCGGCTCCCCGGACACCCGGCACGACGTCACCCTGCTGCTGGCCCGGATCACCGGCGAGATGGGCAACCTCGCCGAGAGCCGTACCCTGCTGCGGGAGGTCGTCCCCGAACTGCCCGTCGACCCGCCCGGCCGCCGGACCGCCGCCGTCGCCCAGTGGGTGCGGGTGGAACGCCTGCTCGGCAACTACGCCGAGGCCGCCGCGATCAGCCGCCGGGAACTGGTCGGGACACCGACGCCGACCGCCGGGGCGTACCAGCTCGCCACCGAACTCGGCGCGATCGGCATCCTGTCCGGGCACCCGTCGCCGGTGCCCGGCGGCGCACCCGACGGCGAGGCCAGCGGCATCGACCGGGCCGGCCTGCTCGCCGTCCGCGGACTGGCCGCCGCCCACGACGGCGAGGTGCGGATCGCCCGGGAACTGCTCGCCGCCGGCGCGCCGATCGTCGACGCGCTGCCCGACCGGGACCTGCGCGAGCGCCCCGACTGCCTGCTGGCGGTCGGACTGGCCGAGCTGTTCCTGGAACGACCCGCCGACGCCACCCGGCACCTCGACCGGGGGATCACCCTGGTCCGTGACGCCCACCGCGACGACGGGCTCTGCCAACTGCTGCTCGGCCGCAGCCAGGTCGCCTACCACCGGGGCCAGCTCGGCACCGTGATCGGGCTGACCACCGAGGCCGGCGGCATCGCCCGCCGGATCGGCAGCCGTTCCCTGCTCAGCTTCGCCCTCGCCTTCGAGGCGCAGGCCACCGCGTGGCGGGGCGGCCCGCGGGACGACGACCGGGCGGTGGCCTTGGCCCGCACCGCCGTGGAGCTCGCCAACGACCTCGACAGCTGGTCGGGACGGACCGCGGCGACCGCGCTGGCCACCGCGACGCTGCTCGCCGGTGATCCCGACACCTGCGTGGAGATGCTCACCGACGCCGGTGGCGACAGCCGGCTGACCCGCCTACAGGCCTCCCTGCGACCGATGTGGCACGAACTTCTCTGCGCCGCCGCCCTGGCCGCCGGGGACCTGCCCGAGGCGTACCGGCGGGCCCGCGCCGCGTTGGCCGACGCCGACCTGCTCGGCCTGCCCGGCCAGCACGCCTTCGCCGAGTCGGCGTACGGGGAGGTGCTGCTCGCCCGGGGCGAGGTGCTGACGGCGCTGCCGTACCTGCGCACCGCGGCGGACCGGTTCCGGGCCGCCGGCATGACGCTGCGGCACAGCCTCGCCCTGGTCGCCATCGCCCGCGCCTCCGAGGCGGTGGACCAGCACGGCCCCGCCGGCCGGGCCCGCCGCCGGGCACAGGAACTGGCCGCCCGGTGCGGCACCGAACGGGTCGGCCTGCGACTGGCCCGGCCGGTGCGGGCGCTCGCCGAGACCGCCCTGACCGACCGGGAGTGGCACATCGCCCGGCTGGCCAGCACCGGGGTCACCAACCGGCTGATCGGCCGTCAGCTGCACATCAGCCCCCGCACCGTGGAGGCGCATTTGACCCGGATCTACCGCAAGGCGGGCGTGGAGTCCCGCTCCGGTCTGGTCGCCTGGGTGTCCCGGTTCGACGACACCGACCGCTGACCCGGGCACCCGCTCCGGCCGGTGTCAGCCCCTGTCGACCAGGGCGTCGTCCCCGACGGGCGTCGGCCGCGGGCCGGTGGCCTCCAGCAGGCCCGCGATGTGCGCCTCGGCCTGGTGCTCCACCGCCAACCGGAACGCCTCGGTGAGCACGTTCACCACCCCCTGGGTCAGCAGGATCGTCTCCCGGTCCCCGTCGGACCACGACGGCCGGGGCCCGCCGCCACCCAGTTCGGGGGCGAGCGTCAACATCCGGGCGGTGACCTCCGCGACCAGTTCGTCGGCGAGCGGCCGGACGCTGTCGAGCACCTCACTGAGCGCCTGCAACGCCGGCACCGTGCCCATCCGGACCCGGTGCAGGTCCAACGCGGCACGCAACGGCCGGGGCCGCACCGTACGCACCGTCCCGTCCGGCGCCCGCCCGATCACCCCGTGCCGGGTCAGCGCGTGGGTCAACGCGGGCCGTTCGGCAGCCAGCCGTTGCAGCATCGCGGTCAGCCCGTCGGGGGTGTCGTCGCCACCCCGTACGCCGAGCATCGCCTCGATGGAGACCAGGTTGAAGCCCTGCCGTTGCAGGGTCAGGATGGCCTCCAACCGGCGGACGTGGGAGTCGTCGTAGAGCGCGACCCGACCCCGGCGCACCGGGGGCGCCAGCAGCCGGCGGGCCTGGTGGGCGCGGATGTTCCGCGCCGACATGCCCACCTTGCGGGCGAGTTCCTCCACGGTGTAGCCGACCGCGGTACCGGCGGTCGCCGGCCCGGTCGTCACCCGGTCGATGGTCACGGTGGCCTCCGCCTGCGTCGGGGACGGGGTACGGCGACCTGCCGGCCGGTTGCGGCGGACGGCAGACCCCCCGTGGCCGAGCGTATGGCCGGGCCGCTCCCGGGCGACAGAAGGGGAACCACTACTTGCCCCCGGCGGCGACCAACCATTATCCTCCGTGACCGCGCGATCACAGCGGCCCCGGACGGCTGGATTCGCTGTCAGCGTCCCGGGGCGTCGGTGGCGCGGGCCGGTGCGGTGAACGGCAGCAGCACCCGGAACACGGTCGATCCCGGCACGCTGTCCACCCGGATGTCGCCGTGGTGCTTGTTGACCACGATCCGGTAGGAGATGTCCAGCCCCAGCCCGGTGCCCTCACCGACGGCCTTGGTGGTGAAGAACGGTTCGAAGATACGCGGTCGGACCGCCTCGGGAATCCCCGGCCCGGTGTCGACGATCTCGACGGTCAGCAGGTCGCCGGACCGACCGGTGCGCAACGTCAGGGTGCCCTGCGCGCCCATCGCCGACAGCGCGTTGTCGATCAGGTTCGTCCACACCTGGTTCAGCTCGGCCGCGTACGCCGGGAGGGGTGGCAGGTCCCGGTCGTACTCCCGGACCACCCGCACCCCCGGCGGAACCTTGGCCTTGAACATGACCAGGGTGGCGTCGAGCAGGTCGTGCACGTCCACCACCTGGTGCGGGGCCCGGTCGAGCTGCGAGTACTGCTTGGCCGCGCCGACCAGGGTGGAGATCCGGGTGACCGCGTCGTCGATCTCGGCCATCAACTGCTCGGTGTCCAACGTGTACGACAGCCAGCGCACCGCCGACTCCAGGTCCTGCGGGCCGACCACCTCGCGGACCTGCTCCAGCCAGGCGGTGTCCAGGCCGGCGGCGACAAGCGTCGGCGCCAGGTCCCAGCCGGCGGTGACCCGCTGCTCGTCAAGCCAGTCGGCCAACGCGTCCTCGGCGTCGCTGACCGCCATCGGGGACAGCTGCGGCGCGCGGGCGGCCCGCTTCACCGCCTCCTCCTGCAACTCCACCAGGGTGTGCAGCCGCCGGCCGTCGAGCCGGCCGTCGGCGATCATCGCCAGCTTGTGCCGCATCCCGGCGACCCGGTCCCGCAGCGCCGAGGTGGCCCGTACCGCCGCGCCGGCCGGGTTGTTCAGCTCGTGGGTGAGCCCGGCCGACAGCGAACCCAGGGCGAGCAGCCGTTCCCGCTCGCCGATGATGGTCTGGGTGTCGCGCATCCCGAAGAACAGCCCCTCCAGCAGGTGCATCGCCATCGGGAACCAGGTCCGCACCGCGTGGGCGAACGTCTCGGCGGGCAGCACCAGGAACGCGGCATCGGTGACCGCCCGCAACGTGTTCAGGTAGACCTGGTCGACCTGCCCACCGAGGTACGCCTGGGTGGCCCCGCCGTACACGCCGCGCTGGTCGGTGCGGGTGACCTCCAGGTCGTCGCCGTGCACCCGCCGGCTCATCGACACGGTGCCGGACAGCAGCGTGAAGAAGCAGGTCGCCTCCTCGCCCTCGGCGTAGACCACGGTGCCGGCGGCCCGGTGCTCGACCCGGCCGTGTTCGGCCAGCCAGTCGAGCTGTTCCGGGTCGAGGGCGGCGAACAGGAACAGCTCCCGCAGCTGGTCCGGGGTGAGTCGTTCGTCGGAGTCGCTCACTGTGCCTCCAGGTAGCGGTGTACCAGCGAGACGGCCATCGCGCCCTCACCGACCGCCGAGGCGACCCGCTTGACCGAGGAGGCCCGCACGTCACCGGCGGCGAACACCCCCGGCAGGCTCGACTCCAGGTGGTACGGGTCGCGGGCGAGGGTCCACCCTGGTGGTTTCCGGCCACCGGCCGTCAGGTCCGGGCCGGCGACGATGAAGCCCCGCCCGTCGCGGACCAGCACCCCGTCCAGCCATTCGGTGCGCGGCTCCGCGCCGATGAAGATGAACAGCCACGAGGCGTCCACCTCGCGGACGTCGCCGCTGCGGGTGTCCCGCAGCCGCAACCGTTCCAGGTGGTCGTCGCCCTCGCCGCCGACCACCTCGGTGTGCGGGTGCACCACGATCCGGTCGATCCGGTCCAACTGCTGGATCAGGTACGACGACATCGACGCGGTCAGGTCGGCGCCCCGGATCAGCAGGTGCACCCGGCTGGCGTACCGGGAGAAGTGCACCGCCGCCTGGCCTGCGGAGTTGGCCCCGCCGACGATCCAGACGTCCTGGTCGACGCAGCTGGGCGCCTCGGTCGACGCCGCGCCGTAGAACACCCCGCGCCCGGTCAGGTCGGCCAGGCCGGGCGCGTCGAGCACCCGGTAGGACACCCCGGTGGCCAGCACCACCGTGTGCGCGGCGATCGTGCTGCCGTCACCGAAGTGCAGCAGCCGGGCCGCCCCGGCGCTCTCCAGCCCCACCACCTCGCGGGTGCTGAGCAGTTCCGCGCCGAACTTGAGCGCCTGCCGGCGGGCCCGGTCGGTGAGCTGGGCACCGGAGACCCCGTCGGGGAACCCGAGGTAGTTCTCGATCCGGCTGCTCTGCCCGGCCTGGCCGCCGGTGGCCCGCCGCTCCACCAGCACGGTGCGCAGCCCCTCCGACGCCCCGTACACGGCGGCGCCGAGTCCGGCGGGCCCGCCACCGACCACCACCACGTCGTAGAAGTCGGCGGACGGGGCGACGGTGAGCCCGGCCACCGCCGCCAGTTCCGCCTCCGTCGGGGCGACCAGCGCCTTGCCGTCCGGGGTCACCACCAGCGGTACGTCGGTGGCGTCGGCCCCGGCGGCGGCGAGCAGCCGGCCACCCTCCGGGTCGTCGGTGAGCAGCCAGCGGTAGGGCACCAGGTTGCGGGCGAGGAAGTCGCGGACCGCGAACGACGGGGCCGACCAGCGGTGCCCGACCACCCGGATCTCGTCGCTGGCCTGGTCGGGGCTGGCCGCCCAGGCCTCCAGCAGGGTGTCCACCACCGGGTAGAGCTTCTCCTCCGGCGGGTGCCACGGCTTGAGCAGGTAGTGGTCCAGGTCGACCACGTTGATCGCGTCGATCGCCGCGTCGGTGTCGGCGTACGCGGTCAGCAGCACCCGGCGGGCGGCGGGGAAGAGGTCCATCGCGGCCTCCAGGAACTGGATGCCGTTCATCTCGGGCATCCGGTAGTCGGCCAGCAGCACCGCCACCCGTTCACCCCGCAGCTTGATCTCCCGCAGCGCCTCCAACCCGCCGGGGCCGGAATCGGCCCGGACCACCCGGTAGCGGTCGCCGTACCGGCGGCGGATGTCGCGGGCGACCGCCCGGGAGACGGCGGGGTCGTCGTCGATGGTGAGGATCACCGGTTGCGCCATGGTGCCCATGTAAGCACAGCCGTCGGGCCGGTCGTCCGGGCCGCCGACGGCGGCCCGGGAGTGGGCGGTCCGACGGTGGTTATCCGTTGGTTTTCTCCCGGACACGGCCTATGGTGGGCCGCATGTTCCCGGCCGTCAGCCCCCGCCCGACCGCCACCGGTGTCCCGGTGGCGGTGGTCGTGGTCGGCCGGGGGCGGCCGAGCCCGATCCCCGCCGGGCGTGGCCCACCCGAGGAACGCGCATCCTCCGGAACGGCCACCAGGGCGAAGCCAGCAGGCTTCGGCCCTTTTTCTTTTTCCGAAAGGACCCGTCCATGAGCACCGATCTGCACGATCAGGCCGACCAGCACCGGCTGACCATGCTCCGGCAGAGCCTCACCGACCAGTTCGCGTCGCAGACCGCCCGGTTGACCGAGTTGACCGCGGACACCGGCGACCCGGCCGAGGCGCACACCCGGGGCGCGCTGATCGCGGCCACCCGGCAGAGCCTGGACCACCTGGCCGGCGCGCTGCGCAGGATCGCCGAGGGGAGCTACGGCCGCTGCGAACGCTGCCAGGTGGCGATCCCCGCCGAACGGCTGGAGGTGCTGCCGCAGGCCCGCTTCTGCGTCCCCTGCCAGCAGAAGGCCCACGGCTGACCCGTCCGACCCGGACCCGGCGCGGCGGTGGCGTGCGCCACCGCCGGCTCCGGTCGGCGGCCGGGGCGGTGGCGGACCGACTGTCCGGCGTGACGTCGCTGACGCCGATCGTCCGGACCCGCTTCACGGCGTGACCGTGTGCACCGCGCCGACCCGCAGGAACTCCAGGCGCTCGGCGGCGAGAGCATGACGGCCACCCCGTTTTCCCCTGCCGAGCGGGCCGTAGCTGAGGGAAACGACAGGCCGCCAGTTCCACCTAGCAGCCTAGGATGCCTTAGGGGTGGTGGCCCGCCCCACCCGCCGAGATGGGGGATCGGGGTCGGCCCACGGGCCGGTCGGGCCGGTACGGTGCTCGCCGTGACCGCAGACGATCGTCGGACGACCGGCCCGGTCGCCGTGCTCGCCAACCCCGTCGCCGGCCGGGGCCGGCACCGGGCGCTGCTGCCCCGGGTCCTCGACGGCCTCGCGGCAGCCGGCCGCCCGGTGGAACTGCTCACCGCGCACGACCCCACCGGGGCGGAGGCGGCCTGCCACGCCGCGGTCGCCGCCGGGGTGTCCGCGCTGGTCGCGGTCGGTGGCGACGGCACGGTCCACCGCGCGCTCCAGGCGGTCGGCGGTACGGCGGTGCCGTTCGCCCCGGTGCCGGTCGGCACCGGCAACGACTTCGCCGCCGACGCGGGTTTCCCGGCCGATCCGCTCGCCGCCGTCGCGGTGATCGCCGACGCGCTGCGGGCCGGCCGTACCCGCCCGGTCGACCTGGCCCGGATGACCGGCGGCGACGGCACCGACCGCTGGTACGGGGCGGTCCTCGCCGCCGGCTTCGACGCGATCGTCAACGAGCGGGCCAACCGGATGCGCTGGCCGCGCGGCCCCCGCCGCTACGACCTGGCGATCCTCGTCGAGCTGGCCCGGTTGCGTCCGCGCCGCTACACGCTGCGCCTCGACGGCGTCGGGCACGAGGTGGACGCGGTACTGGTGGCGGTGGGCAACGGCGCCCGCTACGGGGGCGGCATGCGGATCTGCCCCGCCGCCGACCTCACCGACGGGCTGCTGGACGTGGTGGTCGGCGGCCGCTTCGACAGACGTACCCTGATCCGGGTCAAACCGCGCATCTATGCCGGCACCCATGTGACGCATCCGCTGGCGAGCAGCTTCCGGGCCCGCACCGTGGAACTGGCCGCCGAGGGCATCACCACGTACGCCGACGGGGAACGGTCCCTGGACCTGCCGGTACGGATCAGCGCGGTGCCTCGGGCGGTGCGTCTGCTGCGGTGAGCGGCCCCCGGGGAACGGCGGCGCGGACCGCGCCGATGCTGGCGACGACCACCAGGCCGATCGCCAGCACCTCGACCGGGTGCAGGTCCTGCCCCAGGATCAGCCAGCCGGCGAGCGCGGCGAGCGCCGGACCGAGGCTCATCAGCACGGCGAAGGTCGAGGTGGCCAGCCGGCGCAGGGCCAGCAGTTCCAGCGTGTAGGGCAGCACCGAGGCGAGCAGCGCCAACCCGGCCCCGAGGGTCAGCACCCCCGGATGCCACAGCCGCGCCCCGGCGTCGGCCAGGCCGAACGGCAGGGACAGCAGCGCGGCCAGGGCGAGGGCGAGGGCCAGCCCGTCGGCCCGGGGGAACCGACCGCCGACCCGCGCGGAACTGACGATGTACGCGGCCCACAGCGCGCCCGCCGCGAGCGCGAGGCCGACGCCGACGGGGTCCAGCCGGTCGAAGCCGCCCTGGCCCAGCAGCGCCACCCCGGCCAGCGCGAGACCCGCCCAGCACCAGGCCGTCCACCGGCGGGCGGTCAGCACCGACAGGGTCAGCGGCCCGAGCACCTCCAGGGTCACCGCCGGGCCGAGCGGGATCCGCTCGATGGCCTGGTAGAAGACCGAGTTCATGCCGGCCAGGGCGAGCCCGAACGCGCCCACGGCCAGCCAGTCGGCCCGGTCGTGTCCGCGTAGCCGGGGGCGGCACACCAGCAGCATCAGCACCGCCCCGATGGCCAGCCGCAGGGTGACCGTGCCGGGGACGCCGACCCGGGGGAAGAGCAGCGCGGCGACGGCGGACCCGAAGTGCACCGACAACGCCCCGCCGAGCACCAGCCCGACCGCCGTCGCCCGGCCGGACGAGCCGGTCACGGGGAGGGCAGGGCCAGGTCGAGCACGGAGCCGAGACCGCTGGGGCGGCCCGGTCCGGCGGCCGGCAGCACCAGCACCCCGCAGCCGGCGGCGGCCGCCCCGGCGTCGGCCGGGGTGTCCCCGACCATCAGGGTCCGCTCCGGGTCCACCCGCAGCATCCCGCAGGCGCGCAGGAAGATGCCCGGGTCCGGCTTGCACCGCCCCACCTCGTACGACAGCGCGTACGCGTCGACCAGGTCGGCCAGGCCCCAGGCTGCGAAGAGGGGTCGGATGTCGAAGCCGATGTTGCTGACCACCGCCACCGGGACGCCGGCGTCGCGGAGCGCGGTGAGCACCGGCGCGGTGTCCGGGTAGGGCACCCAGCCGTCCGGCCCGAGCACCCGTTCGTAGAGCGCCTCGGCGAAGCCCTCGATCCCGGCGTCGACCGTCTCGGCCAGGCCGGTGTACGCGGCCCGGTGGGCGTGTTCGTAGAGGTCCCGGTCGGCCCAGAGTTCGGCGAGCCGGGGCGGTACCCGGGCCGGCAGCGGGCCGCCGGCCCGGCCGGCGGTGAGCAGCCGGTCGGCAAGCGCGGTGGCCCGCATCCGTTCCAGCTCGACGCCGCACGTCGCGGCGGCGGCGACCACCCAGTCGTGGGCCGGTTCGACCTGGGCGAGGGTGCCGTGGAAGTCGAAGAGCACCGCCTCCACGCGATGGCGGGACGCGCCCGCCCGGGTGGCGTGCGTGACGCCGTTCGGGGTCTGGGACGGTTCGGCATGATCCGGCACGTCGTGCACCCTACCGACCCGCCCCGACCCCCGTGCCGGACGGCCTTGGGGGGTGGGTGTCGGTGGTACCGATTAATCTTGCTGACATGTCGAGCCCCGCCGAGCGGTACGCCGAGGCACGTCGCCGGGCTGCCCAGGCCGCCCAGTTCCCGGCCCTGGAAGAGTTCACCCTCGACCTGGGGTTCGACCTCGACGACTTCCAGCGTGAGGCCTGCCAGTCGCTGGAGCGGGGCAGCGGGGTGCTGGTCTGCGCCCCGACCGGGGCGGGCAAGACGGTGGTCGGTGAGTTCGCCGTGCACCTGGCGTTGCGGGGCGTGCCGGGTGCGGCGTCGCCGGCCGCGGACGCGCCGCCCGCCGCCCGGCGCAAGTGCTTCTACACCACGCCGATCAAGGCGCTGTCCAACCAGAAGTACCACGACCTGGTGCAGCGTTACGGTGCCGCGCAGGTCGGGCTGCTCACCGGCGACAACGCGATCAACGGGGACGCCCCGGTGGTGGTGATGACCACCGAGGTGCTGCGCAACATGCTCTACGCCGGTTCGGCGACCCTGGCCGGCCTGGCCTACGTGGTGATGGACGAGGTGCACTACCTGGCCGACCGGTTCCGGGGCGGGGTCTGGGAAGAGGTGATCATCCACCTGCCGTCCTCGGTCACCCTGGTGTCGCTGTCGGCGACGGTCTCCAATGCCGAGGAGTTCGCCGACTGGCTGGTCACGGTGCGCGGTGAGACGGCGGTGGTGGTCAGCGAGCACCGGCCGGTGCCGTTGTGGCAGCACATGCTGGTCGGCCGGCGGATGTTCGACCTGTTCCACGACGCCGACGCGGCCCGCAAGCACGACGTGCACCCGGAGCTGCTGCGCTACACCCGGGAGCAGACCCGTCGGCTGGAGCTGGGGGAGGGGCGCGGCGCCGGTCCCGGCGGCGGTCGGCGTGGCCCGCGCTGGCGGGGGCCGCTGCGTCCGGACATCGTCGACCGGCTCGACCGGGAGGGGCTGCTCCCGGCGATCCTGTTCATCTTCAGCCGGGCCGGGTGCGCCGCCGCCGTGCAGCAGTGCCTGGCGGCCGGGCTGCGGCTGACCTCGGCCGAGGAACGCGCCGAGATCCGTCGGGTGGTGGAGTCCCGGGTCACCGCGATCCCCGGCGAGGACCTGAGCGTGCTGGGCTACTGGGAGTGGCTCGACGGGTTGGAGCGTGGTCTGGCCGCCCACCACGCCGGGATGCTGCCGGTGTTCAAGGAGGTCGTCGAGGAGTTGTTCGTCCGGGGGCTGGTCAAGGCGGTCTTCGCCACCGAGACCCTGGCGTTGGGCATCAACATGCCGGCCCGGTGCGTGGTGCTGGAGCGGCTGGTCAAGTTCAACGGCGAGGCCCACGTCGATCTCACCCCGGGGGAGTACACGCAGCTCACCGGGCGGGCCGGTCGGCGGGGCATCGACGTGGAGGGGCACGCCGTGGTGGTGTGGTCGCCCGAGACGGACCCCCGGCACGTGGCGGGCCTGGCCTCCACCCGTACCTATCCGTTGCGGTCGAGCTTCCGGCCGTCGTACAACATGGCGGTCAACCTGGTCGGCAGCGTGGGGGCCGAGCCGGCCCGCGCGCTGCTGGAGTCGTCGTTCGCCCAGTTCCAGGCGGACCGGTCGGTGGTCGGGCTGGCCCGCCAGGTGCAGCGCAACACCGAGACCATCGACGCGTACGGCGCCGAGGCGGCCTGCCACCAGGGTGACTTCGACGAGTACTTCGCGCTGCGGGTGGCCATCGCCGACCGGGAGCGGGCCATCGCCCGGCAGGGGCAGACCCAGCGCAAGGCCGCCGCGGTGGCGGCGTTGGAGCGGTTGCGGGTGGGTGACGTGATCCGGGTGCCGTCCGGGCGGCGGGCCGGGCTCGCGGTCGTCCTCGATCCGGCGACCGGGGGGTTCGGCGAGCCCCGGCCGTTGGTGCTCACCCAGGACCGCTGGGCGGGTCGGGTCAGTCCCGGGGACTTCACCACCCCGGCCGAGGTGCTGGCCCGGATCCGGGTGCCCAAGCACTTCAACCACCGTTCGCCGGCCGCCCGGCGGGATCTCGCCGCCGAGGTCAGCGGCACCGGGCTGGACCGGCACGGTGGCCGGCGGGGTGGCCGGTCCCGGCAGGCCGCCGGTGAGGACCACCGGCTCAGTCAGCTCCGCACCGAGCTGCGGCGGCATCCCTGTCACGCCTGCCCGGAGCGGGAGGACCACGCCCGGTGGGCGGAGCGGCGTCGGCGGCTGGAGAAGGACACCGACGAGCTGCGGCAGCGGGTGTCGGGGCGGACCGGCTCCCTGGCCCGGACCTTCGACCGGATCGTGGCCCTGCTGACGGCACGGGGTTACCTGTCCGCCGACGGTGGGGTGACCGACGCCGGTCGGATGCTGGGCCGGATCTGGACGGAGGCCGACCTGCTGGTCGCCGAGTGTCTGCGGCGGGGTGTCTGGGACGGCCTGTCCCCGGCGGAGTTGGCCGCCGCCGTCTCGGTGGTGGTGTTCGAGGCCCGGCGGGACGTCGACGAGCGGGCGTCGCTGCCGCGCGGGCCGGTCGCCGACGCGGTCGACGAGACGCTGAAGCTGTGGAGCGAGATCGAGGCCGACGAGGCGCAGCGGGGTCTGACCGCCACCCGGGAGCCGGATCTCGGGTTCGCCTGGCCGATCTACCGGTGGGCGCGAGGGGAGACCCTGGCCAAGGTGCTCGCCAGCGGGCACCAGTTCGACGGGGAGATGCCGGCCGGGGATTTCGTCCGCTGGGCCCGACAGGTCGCCGACCTGCTCGGTCAACTATCCGACTCCGGTGGGGCGTCGACCGAGCTGCGGGCCACCGCCCGGCAGGCGATCGCCGCCGTGAACCGGGGCGTACTCGCCCATTACACCTCCACCTGATCATCACTTTCGGTCACCGTCGGGCGGTGAATCGACGCATCGGACGGTCACCGTGACGGCACCCCCCGGATTGCCGGGGGGCCGCTGTTGCGCCTGCTCGCAGGCTCCCCGATCATTGCTCGGGCGCGGTCGCCTACGCGCCGGTAATGAGTGGGGGGAAGACCGCCGTGGCGGAGATCAATCACTTTGAGTACGGGTGGATCACACCGGCGCTGAGTTACGCGCTGTCCGTGCTCGGTTCGTTCCTCGGTCTGGTCTGTGCCGGGCGGATCCGTACCGCCACCGGTTCCGGTCAGCGCTTCTGGTGGGGCCTGCTGGCCGCCTGGGCGATCGGTGGCACCGCGATCTGGGCGATGCACTTCATGGCCATGCTCGGGTTCGCGGTCACCGGCACCCGGATCCGGTACGACGTGCCGCTGACCGCCGCGAGCACGGTGATCGCCGTCACCGCCGTCGGGATCGGCCTGGCCATCGTCGGCACCGGCCGGCTCGGCGCGGCGAAGGTCCTCGGCGGTGGCCTGTTCACCGGGATCGGCGTCGCGGCCATGCACTACACCGGGATGGCCGCGATGCGGCTCAACGGCGACCTTAACTACGACGCCACCCGGGTCGGGCTGTCGGTGGTCATCGCCATCGTCGCGGCCACCGTGGCGCTGTGGTTGGCGATGACCGTCCGCCGGGGCCTGGCGATCGCCGGTTCCGCCCTGCTGATGGGGGTGGCGGTCAACGGCATGCACTTCACCGGGATGAGCGCCCTGTCGGTGCACCTGCACGGGCAGCGCGGCGAGGTGACCGGTGCCGGGGTGAGCACCCTGCTGGTGCCGATCGTCCTCGCGGTGATCTTCGTGGTGGTGGGGTTGGTGTACGCGCTGCTGGCCGCGCCCACCGACGACGACCGGGCCGCCGCCGCCTACCTGCAGGCCCGGCAGGTCGACGCGCCGGCCGTCGAACCGCAGACGGCCCCCGACCCGGTGGGCCTGCGCGCCCGGTCGACCACCCTGGGCCGGCCGGGTACCCCGTTCCCGTCCCGCCGGGACGCCCCACCGCCACGCTGACCGGCGTCGGGACGCCGGCGGCCGGTCAGGGCCGCGCGGCGAGGGCGTCGACCAGTCGCCGGCACGAGCCGGCCAGGTTCCACCGCTGGGCCAGCTCCAGCAGCCGGTCGGGGTCGGCGGGCGCCGTCGGCAGCGTGGTCGGCAGTGCCGGCAGCGGAACGTCGGTGGCGACCCGGACCACCTTCGGGGCGACCGCCAGGTAGTCGCGGGCACCGTCGAGTTTGGCGCGCAGCCCCGGGGCGAACCCGGAGCCGGGCTCGTCGAGCGCGGCGAGGATGCCGGGCAGGCCACCGTAGCGGTCGATCAGCCGGGCGGCCGTCTTCTCGCCCACCCCGGGCACCCCGGGCAGGCCGTCGCTCGGGTCACCGCGCAGGGCGGCGAAGTCGGCGTACCGGTCGGCGGGCACACCGTAGCGGGCCCGGACGGCGGCGTCGTCGCAGTCGTCGAGCTTGGCCACCCCACGACCGATGTAGAGCAGCCGGACCCGGCGCTCGTCGTCGACGAGCTGGAACAGGTCCCGGTCGCCGGAGACCACCTCCACCGGGCCGGGCTGGGTGACCGACAGGGTGCCCAGCACGTCGTCGGCCTCGTAGCCGGTCGCGCCGACGGCGGTGATGCCGATCGCGGCCAGCACGTCGAGGATCACCGGCACCTGCGGGGAGAGGGTGTCCGGCACCTCCTCGCCGCCGGCCGGGGCGACCCGGTGCGCCTTGTACGACGGCAGCAGCTCGACCCGCCAGGCGGGCCGCCAGTCGTGGTCGAGCGCGCAGACCATCCGGTCGGGCCGGCGGGTGCGGACCAGTTGGGCGAGCATGTCGAGGAACCCGCGCACGGCGTTGACCGGCTGGCCGTCGTCGGTCCGCGCCGCCGACTCGGGTACCCCGAAGTAGGCCCGGAAGTAGAGGCTGGGCGCGTCGATCAGCAGGATCGGCTGTTGGTCTGCCACGCCCGACAGCCTGGCACACCCCACCGACGACATGGGGGACGCCCACCGGCCGTACGCCACGGTCGGCACTGCGGGAAACCGGCGTGACGGCACGGTGGCCGCCGGGTGAGACTGCGGGCATGGAGTTCGTGCCCGGTCTGGTGCTGTGCCGGCGTTTCCACGACGAGGTCGTCGGGCCGTTGCTGGCGCGGCACCTGCCGGGTCTGCGTTATTCCGCCGGGCTGCTCGACGGCGGTTCGGAGCTGCTGGGTCTGGACACCGAACGCTCGACCGACCACGACTGGGGTCCCCGGGCGCAGGTGTTCCTCGCCGACGCGGCCGAGGTGGCGTCGGCGCGGGCGGCGCTGGCCGACCTGCCGGCCTCGTTCCTGGGCCGGCCGACCCGGTTCCTCAGTTGGCCGACCGCCCGGCTGGGGGTGCCCGACGTCGCCGGGGACCGCAGCGGGGTGCAGGTGTTCGCATGGCGGGACTGGCTGCGGGGCCGGCTCGGCTTCGATCCGACCGTCGCGGTCACCACCGACGACTGGCTGTCCCTGCCGACCCAGCGGCTGGCCGAGCTGACCGGCGGGGCGGTGTTCCACGACGGCCTGTCCGGCGCGGTCGGCGCGGTCCGGGCCGCCCTGGCCTGGTATCCGGACGACGTGTGGCGGCACGTGCTGGCCGCCGGGTGGACCCGGGTGGGGCACGCCGAACACCTGGTCGGCCGGTGCGCGGAGGTGGGTGACGTGCTGGGCAGCCGGCTGGTGGCGGCCCGCGTCGCCCGGGACCTGATGCGGCTGGGCCTGCTGGCCCGTCGCCGCTGGCCGCCGTACGACAAGTGGCTCGGCAGTGTGTTCGCCGCGCTGCCGGACGCCGGCCCGGTGGTGGCGGCGCTGGCGGACGCGCTCGGGCCGGGTGACTGGCCGCACCGGCAGGCGGGGCTGGTGCGGGCGCTGGAGACGGTCGCCGGGTGGACCGACGACACCGGGCTGGCCGGGCCGGTCGACGTCGCGGCCCGGCCCTTCCACGGGCGGCCCTTCCTGGTGCTGGACGCGCCGCGCCTGGCCACCGCGCTGCGGGCCGCGATCGTCGACCCGGCGCTGCGGGACCGGCCGCTGGTCGGCGCGGTGGACCAGTACGTCGACAGTGTGGACGTGCTGACCCACGCCGACCGGGTCCGCCGGGTCGGCAGCGCCGTCACCGGCTGATGGACCCGTCGGCGTGGGCCGGCGGGTCAGCGCCGCAGCCGGGTGCGGATGAACTCCCCGGACTCGGTCAGCACGGTGGTGCCGGTGAAGTCGGTGCCGGCGCAGGTGCCCCGCCGGAACACCGAGTTGCTCTCCGGGCCGTCGGAGTAGCTCCACATCGCGTAGCTGATCCTCAGGCGTTGCAGCAGGTCCAGCCAGGTGGTGGCGCTGTCCAGGTCGTTGGGCCCGTCGCCGGTGAAGGTCTGGGTGCCGAACTCGCTGACGAACAGCGGCAGGCTGCGGGCGGCCCGGGTCACCGTCTCGCGTTGCAGGTCCCGGTGGGACGCGGCGTAGAAGTGGAACGTGTACATGATGTTCCCGGCGTCGACCGGGTCGTCGGTCACCTCGGTCTCGTCGGCGCCCTCGGAGACGCCGAGCGAGGAGAAGCCCCGGGTGCCGACCAGCACCACGCTGTCCGGGTCGGCGGCCCGGATCACCGGGATGACCTGTTCGGCGTAGCTCTTGATGGTGGCCCAGTCGACCCCGTTGGGTTCGTTGGCGATCTCCCAGAGCACGTTGGTCCGTGCGGCGTGCCGGGCGGCGACCTCGGCGAAGAACGACCGGGCCCGGTCCAGGTTGACCAGCGGGTCGCCGGGGGTCAGGACGTGGAAGTCGACCACCACGTAGAGGCCGAGCGCGCTGGCGGTCTCCACCGCCTCGTCGACCCGGCGGGTGAAGCCGGCCGGGTCGGTTGCGAACCCTCCCTCCTGGACGTACATCGCCACCCGGACGAAGTCGGCCCGCCAGTCGGTGCGCAGGGCGGCCAGCGAGTCGGGGTTGAGGCAGTCCGGGAAGAACTGGAGGCCGTGGCTGCTCATCCCGCGCAACTGGACCGGCTCGCCGGCCGCGTCGCACAGGTGCACCCCGCACACCCGTAGCCGGCCGTGCCGGTCCACCGGGGACCCGACGGGCGCGGCGGCGGGTGTCGTGGCGGCGGCGGTGGCCGGTGGCGCGGCGGGCGTCCCGGTGCCGGCCGGGCTGGTGGCGGCCGGTGGTGCGGCGTCGGTCTCGGCGTTCGCGGTGGGGACGGTCAGGGCCGCCCAGCCGGCGACGAGCGCGGCGAGGGCCACCCCCGTCGAGGTCAGTGCTGCGCGTCGGTGCATGGGGACTCCGGTCGGGCTCGTCGGGACCGGGGAAGGCGTCAGGTGGTACGCAGCCGGGGCGGGCGCGGTTCACCGGGTGCCGGCCCACACCGGACTGGGCCCTGACCCGAACGACCGTTAAGCTGACGGGGTGACGCCCGACGGACGACGGGCGACGGCTCACCCACCTCTGGAGCTCATCGCGCTATGACTGTCGACCGCATCCTCCCCACCGACGAGGCCCACGACCTGCTCGACCTCGCCACCGAACTGGCCGACCGGGAACTCGCGCCCCGGGCCGCCGGCTTCGAGGATCGCGCCGAGTTCCCCCGCGAGGTGCTGCGCACCCTGGGTCGGGCCGGCCTGCTGGGCCTGCCGTACGCCGAGGAGCACGGCGGCGCGGCCCAGCCGTACGAGGTCTACCTCCAGGTGCTGGAGATCCTCGCCGGCCGGTGGCTCGCGGTCGCCGAGGCGGTCAGCGTGCACACCCTGTCCTGCTACCCGCTCGCCGAGTTCGGCACCGACGCCCAACGCAAGCTGCTGCCGGAGCTGGTGGGTGGGGAACTGCTCGGGGCGTACTGCCTGTCGGAGCCGCAGGGCGGCTCGGACGCCGCCGCGTTGACCACCAGGGCGGTCCGCGACGGCGACGACTACCGGGTCACCGGGGTCAAGGCGTGGATCACGCACGCCCAGGTGGCGGACTTCTACAACGTGTTCTGCCGGACCGGCGGGCCGGGCCCGAAGGGCATCTCCTGCCTGCTGGCCGACCGGGGCACGCCGGGCATCGCACCGCAGGCGGCCGAGCGGACGATGGGGCTGCGTTCGTCGCCGGTGGCGCAGATCGCCTTCGACGACGCCCGGGTGCCGGCCGAGCGGCTGATCGGCGGGGAGGGCGCGGGCTTCACCATCGCGATGTCCGCGCTGGACTCGGGGCGGCTGGGCATCGCCGCCTGCGCGGTCGGCCTGGCCCAGGCGGCGCTGGACTACGCCGTCGGCTACGCCCGCCAGCGGCAGCAGTTCGGCCGGGCGATCGTCGACTTCCAGGGGCTGGGGTTCCTGCTGGCCGACGCGGCCACCCAGATCTCCGCCGCGCGGGCGCTCACCCTGGCGGCGGCCCGGCTGCGTGACGCCGGCCGGCCGTACTCGATCGAGGCGGCCAAGGCGAAGCTGTTCGCCACCGATGTGGCGATGCGGGTGACCACCGACGCGGTGCAGGTGCTCGGCGGGGCCGGCTACGTGGCCGACCACCCGGTCGAGCGGTACATGCGGGAGGCGAAGGTGCTCCAGATCGTCGAGGGCACCAACCAGATCCAGCGGCTGGTGATCTCCCGGGCGCTGGCGAGGGACTAGCCTGTGCCGGTGACGTTTCCCCGGATCACCATCGACCCCGAGGTGATGGGCGGCGCGCCCTGCGTGCGGCAGTCCCGCGTCCCGGTGGCGACCCTGCTGGCGATGATGGCGGAGGGGATGTCGGTGACGGACATCCTGACCGATCTGCCCTTCCTCGACGAGGAGGATCTGGCCGAGGTGCTCAACTTCGCGGCCGACGCGGTGCGCGACCGGGCGGCCCGCTGAGCGTCACATCGGGCGGGACGTCGTCGCCAGGGGAGCGCTCCACCGGGTAGGTTGCACGGGTGGAGGAGATCGACCGTGCCATCGTCGCCGCGCTGACCGCCGACGGCCGCCTGTCGTACACGGATCTGGCGGAGAGGGTCGGCCTGTCGGTCTCGGCCGTGCACCAGCGGGTCCGCCGGCTGGAACAGCGGGGCGTGATCAACGGGTACACGGCCCGGGTGTCGTTCGAGGCGTTGGACCTGCCGATGACCGCGTTCGTGGCGATCCGGCCGTTCGACCCGTCGCAGCCCGACGACGCGCCGGAGCGGCTGGCCCACCTGCCCGAGATCGACTCCTGCTACTCGGTGGCGGGGGAGGACTTCTATCTGCTCCTGGTGCGGGTGGCCGGGCCGGCCGACCTGGAACGGGTGCTCCAGGAGATCCGCACCGCCGCGAACGTCACCACCCGCACCACGGTGGTGCTGTCCACCCCGTACGAGGGGCGTCCGCCGAAGGTGGCGGTGGGGGAGCTGCGGGGCCGTACCCGCAGCGGCGCGGAGGCCCCGGCCTAGCTGCCACTCAGCGGCCGTTCCAGCGCAGGATCACCGGGCGGCCGTGTTCGTGGCCGAGGACGCTGACGGTGGCGGTGTCCAGGCGCAGTTTGCCACCGCCGGCGGCGGGCAGGCCGATCCACCGGGCGCCGACCACCCGCAGCAGGTGGGCGTGCCCGACCAGCCCGACGTCACCCTGGGCCAGCAGTGGCGTGAGCCGGGCGAGCAGCCGGTCGACCCGGGCCCCGACCTGGTCGGGGGACTCCCCGTCGGGGCAGCCGTCGGTCCAGATGTCCCAGTCGGGGCGCTCGGTGTGGATGTCGGCGGTGGTGCGGCCCTCGTACCGGCCGTAGTTCCACTCGGTGAGGTCGTCGTCGGTGTCGTCGACGGTGAGGCCGGCGAGCTGTGCGGTGCGCAGCGCCCGGCGTCGGGGGCTGGCGAGCACGGTGGCGAAGCGCTGCCCGGTCAGCACCCCGGCCAGGGCGCGGGCCTGCCGCTCGCCGTCGGGGGTCAGCTCCAGGTCGGTGTACGAGGTGTGCCGCCGGCTGGCGCTCCACGTCGTCTCGCCGTGCCGGATCAGGATGATCTCGCTCATCCGCCCAGTCAACCAGCATCCGCCCGGTCCCAGCCGGCCACCTATTGTCCTAGGATTCTCTAGAGATGGTGCGCCACGGCGCACCCCTTCCTGACCAGCGCCTACGGCGCGGTTTTGTTTCGGCTCGGCCGGATCGGGGACGCCACTGATACGGGGCAGCGGCCCCGTGACCGCCGCAGCGACAGGAGGCGACATGAGCTTCACCGACAAGGCGAAGAACAAGGCCCAGGAGCTGACCGGCGCCGCGAAGGAGCGGCTCGGCGACATGACCGACAACGAGCGGATGCGGGCCGAGGGCGCCACCGAGCAGAGCGAGGCGCGGGCCCGGCAGGCCGGTGAGCACGTCAAGGACGCCGGTCGGGACGTCCGGGACGCCATGCGCTGACCGGCCTGCACCGGCCGGGTGGCCCCCGGACGCGGTGCGGGGGCCACCCGGGTTAGCGTGCGGGCATGCTGGTCGCCCGTTCGCTGGTGTTGTTCGTCCTGGCCGCGCTCGCCGAGATCGGTGGGGCGTGGCTGATCTGGCAGGGCTGGCGGGAGCACCGGGGCCTGTGGTGGATCGCCGCAGGGGTGCTCGCGTTGGGTGTCTACGGGTTCGTGGCGACGTTCCAGCCGGAGGCGAACTTCGGGCGCATCCTGGCCGCGTACGGCGGGGTGTTCGTGGCGGGGTCGCTCGCCTGGGGGGTGCTGGTCGACGGCTTCCGGCCGGACCGGTGGGACCTGGCGGGCGCGGCGATCTGCCTGCTCGGCGTCGCCGTGATCATGTACGCCCCGCGCGGGGCGTGACGCCCGCCGCCCCCGTGACCGGTCCGGGTCGCGGGGGCGGCGGGGTGGTGCGGGTCAGTCGTCGCGGTGTGCGGCCCACCACTGCTGGCCGGCCTCGGGGAGGGTGTCGATCGGGTCGTAGTAGGCGTAGCGCTTGTTGAGCGCCTCCAGGTCGGCGGACTCGATGGAGGTGCGGTAGTTCTTGGTCCAGTAGGAGATGCCGCGTTCCCGGTCGTACTCGGTGAGCATGTGCACCCAGCGCTTGCCGACGAAGGGCACGTCGCAGACGATCCGGGGGGTGGCGTAGCCGGGCAGGTAGCCCATGATGTCGTGCTGGAGCTGCTGGGCGTGCCAGACGGGGACCCGCCAGTGCTCGGCGTTGGGGATCATGTCGCACATGTAGAAGTAGTACGGCAGGATGCCTGCCTCACCCTGCAGGGCGAAGCACAGGTCGAGCAGGTCGGGGGTGGTGGCGTTGACGCCGCGCATGAGCACGCCCTGGTTGCGGACGTCGCGGACGCCGACGTCGAGGGCGGTCTGGGCGGCCTTCGCGACCAGCGGGGTGATCGACTGGGCGTGGTTGACGTGGGTGTGGATGGCCAGGTTGACGCCGCGTCGGGCGGCGGTGCGGGCGACCCGCTCCAGGCCCTCGACGACGTCGTTCTGCAGCCAGTGCTGGGGCAGGCCCATGAGGGCCTTGGTGGCGAGCCGGATGTCGCGGACGGTTTCGAGTTCGAGCAGCCGCATCAGGTACGACTCGAGGTTGCGCCAGGGGACGTTGGCCACGTCGCCGCCGGAGACGACCACGTCACGGACGCCGGGGTGGGCCTTGAGGTAGCTGATGTGGGCGTCGTAGCGGTCGACGGGCTTGAGGGTGAGCTTGAGCTTGTCGACGGCGGGGGTGGAGTTGCCGACGAGGTCCATCCGGGTGCAGTGGCCGCAGTACTGGGGGCAGGTGGAGAGCAGTTCGGCGAGGACCTTGGTGGGGTAGCGGTGGGTGAGGCCCTCGGCGACCCACATGTCGTGCTCGTGCAGCGAGTCGCGGCTGGCGTAGGGGTGCGAGGGCCAGTCGGTGCGGCGGTCGGCGGCGACGGGGATCATGTAGCGGCGGATCGGGTCGGCGCGGAACGCCTCGGTGGTCATCGGGGCGAACGGCACCATCGTGTTGATCATCTGGGGTGGCACCAGCATCGACATGGTGGCCAGGGCCTGCTGGTCGGCGGCGAGGTCGGTGTAGAAGCTCTCGTCGACGGTGTCGCCGAGGACGGCGCGTAGCTGCTTGATGTTCTTGACGCAGTTGACGCGTTGCCACTGGGCGTTCTCCCACTGTTCGCGGGTGACGTCGCGCCAGCCGGGGAAGCGGGTCCAGTCGGGTTCGACCAGGGGGCTGCGGCGGTATTCGTAGGGCTGCCCGGCGGTGGGTGCGGCGGCGGGGGCGGGGCGGGGCCCGGGGATGGTCGCCATCGGTTGGGTCTGGGTCACGGCCCCTCCTCGTGGTGCGTGTGGCCGGGGTGACCGGCGGGCGATGATCGGTAGATCCCGAAGGCTACTGGAAAATATCCGGCGAAGAAATTAGTCTGCCGTAAGTTTTCCCGCGACGCGAGTCCTGGTCGGGGCTTCGGGCGGTGGAGAGGGGAGGTCGGCGTGACGTCACCGGTGGGTCTGCACCGCGTCGTGGAACCGGCGGGGGTGCTGCCGCAGGCGGCCTGGCGGTTGGACGCCGACCCGCGGATCGCCCCCAACGAGGTGCGGATCCGGGTGGAGCGGCTGAACCTGGACGCGGCGAGTTTCCGGCAGTTGGCGCAGAAGCACGGCGGGGACGGGGAGAAGGTCCGGGCCGAGGTGCTGGAGATCGTGTCGGCGCGGGGCAAGATGCAGAATCCGGTGACCGGGTCGGGTGGGATGCTGATCGGCACCGTGGAGGAGGCCGGCCGGCGGTCGCCGTTGGGGTTGGCGGTGGGTGACCGGGTGGCGACGTTGGTGTCGTTGACGCTGACCCCGCTGGTGATCCTCGACGGGTTGGCCCGCTGGGACGGGCGCAGCGAGCAGGTGCCGTGTGACGGGTACGCGATCCTGTTCGCCCGGTCGATCGCGGCGGTGCTGCCGGCGGATCTGCATCCGGAGTTGGCGTTGGCGGTGCTGGACGTGTGCGGGGCGCCGGCGTTGACGGCCCGGGTGGTCGCCGAGCAGGTGGCGCGGCGGGAGCGGGCCGGTGACGGGTCGCCGGTGACGGTGGCGGTGATCGGTGGGGCGGGCAAGAGCGGGTCGTTGTCGTTGGCGGCGGCGCGGCGGGCGGGTGCCGGTCGTACGGTGGGGGTGGTGCCGGTGGTGGCGGAGCGGGACGCGCTGGTGGCGGCCGGTCTGGCGTCGGTGGTGGCGTTGGCTGACGCCCGGGATCCGGTGGGGGTGTCGTCGGCGGTGACGACGGCGTTGGGTGGGCCGGCGGACGTGACGGTGGTGTGCGTGGACGTGCCGGGGTGTGAGCACGGTGCGGTGTTGGCCACGGCGGACGGCGGCACGGTGATCTTCTTCTCGATGGCGACGAGTTTCGCGGCGGCGGCCCTGGGCGCGGAGGGGTTGGCGGCGGACGTGACGATGCTGGTGGGCAACGGTTACGTGCCGGGGCACGCGGAGTTGGCGTTGGGGTTGGTGCGGTCGGAGCCGGGGGTACGTGGTCTCTTCGCGTCCCGGTTGGCGGCAGACTGAGTGCCATGACGAACCCCTCGACGTTGTACCGCGGTGGAGTGCTGCACTGTCCGGCGGAGCCGAGCGCGACGGCGCTGTTGGTGCGGGACGGGCGGATCGCCTGGTTGGGTGTGGACGCGGACGCGCCGGCGGCCGACCGGGTGGTGGAGTTGGGTGGGGCGCTGGTGACGCCGGCGTTCGTGGACGCGCACGTGCACGCGACGGACACCGGGTTGGTGTTGTCGGGTCTGGATCTGTCGTCGGTGCGGTCGGCGGCGGGGTTGCTGGATGCGGTGGCGGTGTTCGCGGCGGGTCTGCCGTCGGACGCGGTGGTGCTGGGGCACGGCTGGGACGAGTCGGGTTGGGTGGATGCGGCGTTGCCGGACGCGGCGCGGTTGGACCGGGCGGCGGGTGGTCGGCGGGTGTATCTGTCGCAGGCGTCGATCCATTCGGCGTTGGTGTCGCAGGCGTTGCTGGCGGCGTGTCCGCAGGTGGTGGGTTTGCCGGGTTTCGACGCGTCGGGGTGGTTGCGGCGGGACGCGCACCACGTGGTGCGGGCGGCGGCGCGGGCCGGGGTGACGCGGGGGCAGCGGGTGGCGGCGCAGCGGGTGGCGTTGGCGCGGGCGGCGTCGTTGGGGATCGCGTCGGTGCACGAGTGTGGTGGGCCGGAGATCTCCGACGAGGAGGACTTCACGGGTCTGTTGGGTCTGTCGGGTGCGGGGTTGCCGGAGGTGTACGGGTACTGGGGTGAGTTGTCGGGGGCGGCGCGGGCGCGGGAGTTGGGTGCGGTGGGGGCGGGTGGTGACCTGTTCGCGGATGGGGCGTTGGGGTCGCGGACGGCGCACCTGTCGGGGCCGTACCGCGATGGTGAGGGGTGTGGGCACGGGTATCTGAGCGCGGATCAGGTGCGTGATCATCTGGTGGACTGTGCGGCGCACGGGGTGCAGGGCGGTTTCCACGCGATCGGTGACGCGGCGATCGCGACGGTGCTGGAGGGCTTCGCGGCGGCGGTGGCCCGGTTGGGCACGGATCGGGTGCGGGCGGCCCGGCACCGGGTGGAGCACGCGGAGATCATGAGCAAGCGGTTGATCGCCGGGTTCGTGGAGTACGGGATCGTGGCGAGCATGCAGCCGGCGTTCGACCGGTTGTGGGGTGGTGCGGGCCGGATGTACGAGTCGCGGTTGGGGTTGGACCGGGCGTGGGAGTCGAACCCGATGGGGGCGATGCACTCGGTCGGGGTGGCGTTGGCGCTCGGTTCGGATTCGCCGGTGACGCCGATGGATCCGTGGGGTTCGGTGCGGGCTGCGGCGGCGCACCACAATCCGGCGCAGCGGATGAGTGTGCGGGCGGCGTTCGCGGCGCACACCCGGGGCGGCTGGCGGGCGGTGCACCTGGACAACGAGGGTGTGATCGCCAAGGGTGCGCCGGCGACGTTCGCGGTGTGGGACACCCCGGCGGGGGCGGAACGGGGTCTGCCGGTGTTGCAGGCCGAGGATCCGGAGGCGCGGGGTCCGCAGGACCCGACGCCGTTGCCGGTGTGCCGGGCGACGGTGCTGCGCGGTGAGGTCATCTACGAGGAAGGCGTGTCGTGAGCGAGCGGACCATTGGGGTGCCGGCGCGGGTCGGTGCCGTCGTCGAGGGCGGCGGGTCGACGTGGTGAGCGGGAAGCTCGACCTGGATCCGGCGCTGGTGGCGCGGGCGCGGGAGTTGGCGCGGCGGGCCGGGCAGCCGGTGGTGGAGTTGGCGCGGACCCACACCACGGTGTCGGTGGAGCGGGCGGTGCTGCGCCTGGCGGGGGTGGCGGGCGCGGACCCGGACGGTATTCCGTGGGTGAACCGCCTGGTGGATGCGGTGGTCGCGGACGTGGGTCTGGGGCACGGGGTGGCGGTGCCGGTGTTCGACGCGTTGGTGCGGGAGCAGTTGGACGACGTGACGTTGCTGGCGCAGAAGGCGGCGGCGGGGTCGGTGCGGTTCGCGCAGCCGGGCGGGAGGGCTGCCACGGTGGCGCGTCGGGCGTCCCGCCGGGCGGTGGGGGCGGGGATCCGGCAGGTGGACCGGCGGCGGGCAGAGCGGGACCGCCTGGTGAAGCGGTACGGGGATCCGAAGCAGCGGCCGTGGATCTATCTGATCGTGGCGACGGGGGACATCTACGAGGACATTCCGCAGGCGCAGGCGGCGGCGCGGGCGGGTGCGGACGTGATCGCGGTGATCCGGTCGACGGGGCAGTCGTTGCTGGACTACGTGCCGGAGGGGGCGACCCGGGAGGGGTTCGCCGGTACGTATGCGACGCAGGAGAACTTCCGGTTGATGCGGGCGGCGTTGGACGAGACGTCGAAGGAGTTGGGCCGGTACGTGCGGTTGACGAACTACGCGTCGGGGTTGTGCATGCCGGAGATGGCGACGTTGGCGGGCCTGGAGCGGCTGGACATGATGTTGAACGATTCGATGTACGGGATTCTGTTCCGGGACATCAATCCGATTCGGACGTTCGTGGATCAGCGGTTC
This sequence comes from Micromonospora wenchangensis, assembly GCF_002210435.1. Classification (GTDB taxonomy): domain Bacteria; phylum Actinomycetota; class Actinomycetes; order Mycobacteriales; family Micromonosporaceae; genus Micromonospora; species Micromonospora wenchangensis. Next base: position 2,149 of record NZ_MZMV01000075.1, on the reverse strand, counting down.
TCGCGGCAGGTGCACGCGCGGGCGGGGATCATCATCAACACCGGTGAGGACAATTACTTGACCACGGCGGATGCGGTGGACGAGGCGCACACGGTGACGGTGTCGCAGTTGCTGAATGAGTTCTTCGCGCACGAGGCGGGGTTGGCGGACGGGCAGTTGGGGTTGGGGCACGCGTTCGAGATCAACCCGGAGGTGCCGGAGTCGTTCCGGCTGGAGTTGGCGCACGCGTTGCTGGCGCGGGAGTTGTTTCCGGATGCGCCGTTGAAGTGGATGCCGCCGACGAAGCACATGACGGGGGACGTGTTCCGGGGGAATCTGCTGGACGGGTTCTTCAATCTGGTGGGGACGATGACGGGGCAGGGGATCCTGCTGGTGGGGATGATGACCGAGGCGGTGGTGACGCCGTGGTTGTCGGACCGGGACATCGCGTTGCAGAACGTGCGGTACGTGTTGGGTGCGGCGGGCGGGTTGCACGAGGATTTCGTGCCGGCGCCGGGTGGGTTCATCCAGCAGCGGGCGCGCCGGGTGCTGGGTGAGGCGGTGGATCTGCTGGAGCGGATCGGTGACCAGTCGTTGTTGACGGCGATCGCCGAGGGCACGTTCGGGATCATGAAGCGGCCGGCGGACCGGGGCAAGGGCCTGTCCGGGGTGGCGCGGCACGAGGCGGACTACTACAACCCGGCCACGGAGATCCTGGAGCAGTCGGCATGAGTGAGCGCACCGAGCGGAGCGAGGGCCGCGAGCGCAGGCCCGGCCAGCACGGCCCGGGTGGGAAGACGGTCGTGCGGCCGTACGGGGACACGACGGGCGACGGCATGGTGCAGGTGTCGTTCACGTTGCCGGTGTCGCACGACAAGCGGGCCGAGGGTGCGGCGGTGCAGTTGGCGAACAAGATGGGCATCGATCCGGCGATGCTGGTGCACGCGAAGCCGATGAGTGACGGGTTCACGTTCTTCGTGGTGTACGGGCGGGTGAACCATCTGGTTGACCTGGCGGCGGTGCAGGTGGTGGAGCGCGACTATCCGCTGTTGTCGGCCAAGGAGGTCAACGCGGTGGTGAAGCGGCGGTTGCGGCGCAAGCTGTCGGTGGTGGGGGCGTGTATCGGCACGGACGCGCACACGGTGGGCATCGACGCGATCCTCAACGTGAAGGGCATCGCCGGGGAGAAGGGCCTGGAGTACTACCGGGAGTTGAAGGTGTCGAACCTGGGCGCGCAGGTGAGTGTGCCGGAGCTGGTGGAGGCGGCGCGGCGGGAGCGGGCGGATGCGGTGCTGGTGTCGCAGGTGGTGACGCAGCGGGACGCGCACCTGCACAACACGCGGGAGATGTCGGCGGCGTTCCGGGAGGCGATGCCGGCGGGGAGGCGGCCGCTGCTGATCGTGGGTGGGCCGCGGTTCGACGAGACGATGACCGCGGAGCTGGGGGTGGACCGGATCTTCGGTCGGGGCACCACGCCGGGTGAGGTGGCGTCGTACCTGGTGCATGCGTTGGTGACGAGCAGGGAGGCGCGGGGATGAGTGACGCACGGTTGGGGTTGACGGTGACGCACCGGCGGTACGTGCCGTACGCGCACGCCCACTACGCGGGGAACCTGGTGGACGGGGCGTACGTGTTGGGGTTGTTCGGGGACGTGGCGACGGAGGTGTGTATCCGTACCGATGGTGACGAGGGGTTGTTCGCGTCGTATTCGGATGTGCAGTTCGTGTCGTCGGTGCGGGCGGGTGACGTGGTGGAGGTGACGGCGACGGTGGTGCGGGTGGGTACCCGCAGCCGGGGGATCGACTTCGTGGCGCGGGTGGTGTGCCGGGGTCGGCCGGAGCGGGGTGGGTCGGCGGCGGAGGTGTTGGCGGAGCCGGTCGTGGCGGTGACGGCGACGGGCACCGTGGTTGTTCCGGCGGCGGCGTGAGGCTGGCGGTCTGCGCCGACGTCGGGTCGACCTGGACGAAGGCGGCGGTGGTGGATCTGGACGCGGGCCGGTTGGTGGGGGCGGCGTCGGCGCCCACGTCGGTCGGCACGGACGTGCTGCACGGGTTGGACGCGGCGGTGGGCGCGGCGGCCGACGGGGCCGGCGCGGGGCCGGCGGGGGCGTTGCCGTGGTACGTGTGTTCGTCGGCGGGTGGCGGGTTGCGGCTGGCGGTGGTGGGTTACG
>NZ_MZMV01000074.1 GCF_002210435.1 Micromonospora wenchangensis | reverse complement strand
GTGGTGGGCGGCGGGGTGGTCGGCGGCGGCGTGGTGGGCGGCGGGGTCGTCGGCGGGGGCGTGGTCGGCGGCGTGGTCGGGGTCGGGTTGGTCAGGCCGAAGAACTGGAGGGCGACGGCGGCCATCCCGCCGGAGGGCAGGCTGTGCCCCGCCCCCTGGATGCTGTACGCCTCGACCAGGACGTTCCCGCTGCTGTCGGCGTAGCGGCGGCGGTTCCAGCCGGACTGCGGGGTGTCGGTGGAGGTGGGCGTCTGGCTGAGCCCGAACACGTTCGTCCACTGCTCGATGGTCTCCTGGAGCAGCGAGTACGGCACCAGGGTGTCGGCGGTGCCGTGCCAGAGCTGCACCTTCGGCCGGGGGCCGGTGTACCCGGGGTACGCCTGCTGGCGCACCGCGTCACCCCACTGCTGCGGGGTGCGGTTCATGTTCCCGCCGGTGCACTGGCTGGCGCCGGGCGGATAGTCGGCCGCGTTGGCGAAGCAGTTGTAGGGCACCCCCATGAAGGCGGCCCCGGCGGCGAACACGTCCGGGTAGACCGCCAGCATGTGGTTGGTCATCATGCCGCCGGACGAGCTGCCGGTGGCGAACACCCGGCGCGGGTCGCCGCCGTACTGCCGCTCGGTGTAGTTGATCATCGAGACGATCGACACGGGGTCGCTGCCGCCGCCCCGCCGCTTCGCGGCGTCCGACCAGGTGTCGAAGCAGTTGCCGAAGCCGGCCTGCTGGGTCGCCGACGGGTAGATCACGATGTAGCCGTACCGGTCGGCGAGCGAGGCGAACTCGCTGCTGGAGTAGAAGCCGGGGCCGGTGCCGCCGCAGCCGTGCATGGCCACCACGATCGCCGGGTTGGTCGGGCGGGTGTTCGGCACGTAGATGTGCATCCGCATCCGACCGGGGTTGTCGCCGAAGTTGGTCACCTCGACCAGCGACGCGGCGTACGCCGGCTGGAGCGTCGGTACCACCAGGGCGGCTGCCGCCACGGTGGCCACCAGCGGTGCCGCCAGGGCGAGCAGCAGTTTCCGTCTGATTCTCATGGGCGTGACTCCCTCACAGGTTGAGATCGGCCGCGCGATCGTGCGGCACGGGTACGCCCGGATGCCCGTGTCGTCCGCGCTGGCCCACTACGTCCGGCATGCCCTGCCCCGGCCCTAGGGCATTGCATGGCACTTAGTGTTCTCCTAGGTCCCACAAGTGTCAATCGAATGACCTCGATACACTGGGCGGTCACCGGTTCCGCGCCCGGGTCCACCCCGGACCGCGTTCGGTAGGCGGGCACCGGTGCGCCGTCTACAGTCGGTGCCACCGTCGCCCAGCCGAGCCCGGAGCGTCCCCAGTGCCACACCCGTTCGACATCGAGGAGATCTTCCCCGACGACGGGGACCACCCGGTGCGGCTCCCGCGCCGGCAGGCCGGCAACTCGCCCCAGGGCGTCGCGGTGACCCTGCTGGCCGACTACACCCTGCGTACCCGGGCGTGGCTGCCGTCCGCCGCCATCGTCGCGCTGTTGGCCGAGTCCGACGTCAGCCTCGCCGGCGCGCGGACCGTGATCAGCCGGCTGGCCCGCCGGGGCGTACTGGAGGGCAGCCGGCAGGGCCGGCGCAGCTCGTACCGGCTCAGCCGGTCCGCCGCCGTCAGCCTCTCCGTCGGCGGCAGCTGGGTGATGGCCGCGACCACCACCACCCAGCCGTGGGACGAGTGCTGGACCCTCGTCGCGTTCTCCCTGCCCCAGGAGCGCAGCGCGCAACGACGTGCCCTGCGCGGCCAACTCCGCTGGCTGGGCTACGCGCCGCTGTACGACGGACTGTGGATCTCGCCGCACGAGCTGACCCCGAAGGCGCGGGCCCAGCTCACCCAGCTCCACCTCGGGGCGGTCACCGTGTTCCGGGGCCGTCGGGTCGACCTCGACGCGGTCGCCGGCCGCGACCCGCTCGACGCCTGGGACGTCGCGGCGGTCGCCGAACAGTACGAGAGCTTCCTGCGGCGCTGGCGGCCCCTGCTGCCACGGATCGCCGCCGGCCGGGTCGACGGCGCCGAGGCGGTCCGGGCCCGGACCGAGGTGATGGACACCTTCCGGCGGTTCCCCACCCTCGATCCGCAGCTACCGCTGCGGCTGCTGCCCGCCGGCTGGCTGCGCGGCCCCGCCCGGGAGACCTTCGCCGCCGTCTACGACGGGCTCGCCGACACCGCCGAGCGGCACGTCCGGGCCGTCGTCGCCCGGTTCGCCGACGGTACGGAAGCCGACGTGCGGGCGCACACCACCGCCGACCTGCTGGCCGGCGTGTGCGCCACCGAAACCCGGCACGCCGCCCCACCCGGCCTGGCGCAGCCGTCCCCCGCGCACTGACCCGTCAACCAGGTCGGTTCAGAGCTTCAACCCCTCGACCGTGCCCAGGTCGTACCAGGTGAGGGAGAAGGGGTCGTCGCCGGACGGGACGACCGGGAACACGCCCCAGCTCTCCAGGACCGCACCGGGCCGCAGGGTGAAATCCGTGCCGGGCCGCTGCGACGCGCAGTACGTGTCGACCGGGAAGACCTGCCGTCCGTCGGCCATCGTCAGATGCGACGACTGGAGATCCGCCGTCCGGGCCGGGCAGCTGAGCACCCAGCCGCCGGGGGACCGGGTCGTATAGCGCAGTTGCACCCGCACCGTACCCGCCGTCACCTCCAGACCCGTGACGGTCGCCGTATTCTGCCCGTCGTCGTAGAGCAGGCGACTCATCTGCCGTGGGCCGGCCTCCGGTGACGCCGAAGCGGCCGTGCCGGGCCCGGAGGTCGACGGGGCGGGACTGTCGGATGCCGGCTGCGTGGGCCCGGAGGAGGTTGCCCCGGCCGGTGCCGCCGCGTCCAGACCCGGCCCGGTCGGCTCCGGCCCGTTGATCGTGAGCCAGACCACGGCGGCGGCCCCCAGCGCCACGATGATGACCACGCCGACGATCAACCCGACCAGATGCTTGCGCAACATCGATGATCCTTACTGCCGGTGAACAGGCTCCTTCCACGCTAGATCCCGGTGGCAAGATCCGCAGGCCGGCGGGGTCGTCGAGCTCACCGACGGCGGGCCCGGTCCAGCACCTCCTCGGCGGTGAGCGGGCTACGCGGATGGTGGCTGAGCGACAGCGGGGTGCGGATCTACACCGGTGCGGCACCCTCGGCCATCACCAGCAGCCCGAGCAGCGGGCGGTCGTTCGCCGGGTGTTTCCTGATCCAGGCGAACAGCGCCATCTGCAACTGGTTGACGAAGCCCTGCCGGGCCTCGTCGGACTGCAGCCCGACGAGGCTGACGACGGAGATCCGGGCCCGCGCGCCGGGGGTTGGCGTGAGGTCCTCATCCTCCCGTGCGGCCATCGGACGAACCCGAACACCCTACGAAGCGGTTCGCCGCAAGCGCCAGGGTCGTACCCGGTCAGTCGTGCTTCGGACAGCTAAGCGCACGGGCTACCCGGCCCTGCCGGGTTTCCCGTCGGCGAGTGACTGGGCCCGGCGGCTCAGCGACTCGACGCGGGCGGTCAGTTCCCGTACCGCCGGCTCGTCGGCGTCGTCCAGGGTCGACAGCCGGTCGAGCAGGGCGGTGTGGTCGGCGGTCAACTGCCGGTAGCGTCGGACGAAGCTGCTGTCGTCGCCGTCGCGGCGGCTGCTCAGCAGGGCGTACGTCGGGTCGAGGTCGATGATCTGCTGGGCCAGGCCGGCGGTGGCGGCGCTGAGCGCGCTGCGGCTGTCGGTGCGTTCGTCGCGGCGGACCCGGCGGGCCGCCGCCAGCCGCCCGGCCCGCCGGCCGCCGAGGTAGAGCACCGCCGCTCCGGCGACGACCCCGGTCACCGCCGCGGCGGCGAGCAGGAAGCGGGGCAGCGACGGGCTGATCGTCCGCGCTCCGTCGGGTACGGTGCCGGCCTTGACCAGCCGGTCGTAGTTGACGGCGATGACCTTCACGGCCTCCAGTGGGCGGTCGACGAACGTGTCGATGCCCCGACCGATGATCATTTCCGCGGCGGCGGCCTTGCCCAGGTTCTTCTTCTCGTACCCGGGCACCAGGGCGCAGCCGTAGGTGTCGTAGTCGTCGCCGTCGCGGCTGAGCACCAGCACGACGGTCCCGTCGGCGGCCCGGTGCACCCGCTTGCAGGTGTCCCGCAGGTCGGCCCCGGGGGAGCGCAGGATCACCACCAGCCGGCGGTTGCCGATGACCCGTTCCGCCTCGGCCCGGTCCACGTCGATCCCCGGGTCGGCGTAGAACGAGGTGGTGCGGACGTGCCTGGCGATCGGGCCGTCCAGCGCCCCGCCGCTCCACACCGCCCAGCCGGCCAGCACCAGGCAGGCCAGCACGGCCAGGCCGAACGGGGTGCCGAGCAGGCCGGCGACGCGGCCCCGCCCCGGGCGGGCGGTGGCGGTCCGTGGGGATCGGGAACGTGTCATGACAGCCTGCCCCGCAGGTAGTTGTCCGGTCGGTAACTGGCGATGCCGACCTGACGCGCGGTGTCGTCCAGCTCGGCCGCCGCCTCGTCGAGCAGCGTGCGGACGTGCCGGGCGGGCAGCTTCTCCTCCCACGCCGACCGGGCGGCCTGGAGTTTGACGATGCCCCGGGTCAGCGCCGGGTTGCTGCGGGCGTCGGTCAGCAGGGACACCTCGACGGCCAGCGCGGTCAACCCGGCCAGCCGGGTCGGCGCGGTGTCCCGCCGGCTGCCCGGCCGGCCCTCGGGCCGGCGCAGCGACCGGGCCGACAGCACCATGAACGCCGCCACGCAGCCCGCGAACAGCCACGGCAGCGCCGGCAGCGCCACCCGCAGCGGATCGGCCGGCCGGTACGGCAGGGGACGCTCGAACAGGCCCGCGTAGCGGATGTCGGTCACCCGGTCGAGGTAGACGCCCAGCACGTTGCGCTGCGGGTAGTCGGTGCGGCTGAGCAGGTTGGCGAACTGGCCGTAGAAGCTGGCCCCGGCCAACTCCGCGAAGTCCGCCGCGCCGGGTCCGTGGTATTCGATCCAGAGCCCGTACATCACCACGATCGGCTGGTCGGGGAACCGGGCGCTCAGGGCGGGGCCGTACCGGGGCAGGGGTTCGCCGTAGCGCTGCACGGGCAGCGCGACGTACCACGCGCCGTCGGGGAAGGCGTTGCGGGCGGCGGTCTCGGGCACGTCGGTGAGGGTCGCGCCGGGCGCGATGTGCCGCCCGGTCGCCCGCAGGTCGGTCAGGACGGTGTTCAGCTCCGGCCCGCTCGGCTCGCGCCAGCGCAACTCGTCCCGGTCGGCCGGGGTGGACTCCTTACGCAGCGTGGTGATCAGGGCGATCAGCAGGTCGGTCACGTCGCCGGTGGCGAACTGCGCCCGCCAGGCGGGCAGCCGGTCGGAGCTGGCCTGGTAGAAACCGCCGCTGACCTCGGTGCCGATCACCCGGATCGTGGCGTTCTCCACGTCCCGGACCCGCTCCCGCTCGTCTTTGTCCAGGCCGGGCGGGGCGACCAGGATCCGGGTGTCGCCGGCCACCTCCCGCACCCGCTGCTCGTTCCAGTACGCCACCGAGCCCGGCAGGCGGACCACCGGCGCGGCGGCCACCAGCGCGGTCATCTCGTCCACCGACGGCACGGTGGCCCGGTCGGAGGTGCCGGTGCCGTCCGTGTCGACCCCGGCCGTCGACGCCGGCGACCGGCCGTAGCTGACGTCGATGCCCTGCTGCCGCTGGGCGACCAGGAAGACCACCAGGACGAGCACGGCGAGCCCGAGCAGCGCCCAGCGCAGCGGCTCGGCCAGGCGGCGGTACCTGCCGGCGGTCACCGGTGCTCCCGCCACAGCCGGTCGGCCTGCCGGGCGTGCTCGGCCGCCGCCCGCGCCGCGTCGACCCCGCCGCGCCGGCCCGCGAGCGACTCGGCGCGGGTCAGCAGCCGTTCCGCCTCGGGCACCCGACCCGGGGCCGCGTCCCGGCTGACGGCCGCGCTGTCGATCGCCGCGCGCGCGGCCGACCAGGCGGTCCGCCGCTGCTCCGCGTGGGCCCGCCGGTGGGGCAGCAGGCTGGTCGCCACGCCCGCGGTCACCAGCAGCACCGCGCCGGCCAGCCAGAACAGGGAGGGGTCTGCCATGGGCTCCAACCGTTCGCCGGGGTCCGGGGGACGGCCCCCCGGGGGTGGTCCGACCGAGTCTCGCCGATCGGGGCAACCCGCGCCACACGGCCCCCGACCAGGGCGGTTGCCGCTGCGAAGGGTGGTGTGACGGTGATCGTGAGTACGGGTGCTCATCCGGCGGCCGGTCCCGCCGACGATGATCGGGGCGTGCAGATGACGCGTACCCGAACCCTTCTCGGCGGTGTGCTGCTCGCGGCCGCGACGATCGGCACCTGGGCGGCCTGGCTGGGCTGGGAGAGCGGCTACTCGACGGACCCCCGCACCGGCGCGACCTCCGGCCCGTACGCTGTCTGGCAGGTGGCCGGCGCGGTGCTCACCCTGGTCGCGGTCGCCGCCGTCGCCGGCTGGCTGCTGAGCCCGGTGCTGGTGGCGCCGGTGATGACGGTGGCGTTCACGGCCGCCTGGTCGGGGCACGCGGCGGCGACCGACGACTCCGGGCTGTGGGCGGTGGGGGCGGTGCTGGTGCTCCTCGGCACCGGCTTCGGCAGCACCCTGGTCAGCCTCGGCACCCACCTGCTCCGCCGACACCGCGCCCGCTGACCGTGCCGCCGGCCCCGGCTGGCGGATTGCCGACAGGACGCCCGGGGTCGGCAGGGGGCACTGTTGATGCAGGTGGATGAGGGTGTGGCCGGGGAGGCGCGGCGCACCCGGCCGGGCGGTGGCGACCGGGCCCGGCCGCCACCGCCCGGTCCGGACAACGACGTCACCACCTCCGGCCGGCGGGCGTCGAGCCCGTCGACCGGGCCAGCAAGGAAGGAGGGGCCGGGATGGCCGCTCCCACCGTGACCGCCAGCCTCGACGCCTCGACCTACGCCCCGGGTGAGCCGATGACGCTCACCGTCGGCTACGCCGACCCCGACACCCGCCCGGTGACCGTCACGATCGTGCTGACCGACCCGGACGGCAACAGCAGCGCCCCGGTGCGGGTCACCGCGGTCATCGACCCGCTCGGCGTCGAGGTCGCCGACGACTCCGGCCGGGCCTGGACGATGGTCTCGGACACCGGGACGACCGCCGTGTACCGGGCGGTGGCCTGATGCCCCGGGTCACCGTGACCGTGCGTGACCAGGGTGGACGTACCGCCAGCGCGGCTGCCGACTACGCCCTGGCACCTCCGGTGTGGGGTGGCTACTACCTGGCCGGCAACGCCGACCCGACGACGGACCTGGTGGGCGGGAACTTCCGTTCGCTGACCCAGTACCGCAGCCTCGCCGACGCCTACGTCTTCCCCGGTTACGGCATGTCCTGGCTGCGCGATCTGGGGCGGGCCGGGGTCGCGCCGAACATGGTGCTGGAGTTGAAGCACTACGGGGCCGGCAGCCCCGGCGCGCAGACGTTCACCGTCGACGGGGTGACCTGGACGGTGCCCGCGCCGGCGATGACCATCCAGCAGCGTCCCGGCACCACCTGGCCCCGGGCGTACGGGTACGGGCAGGTGCTCGCCGGCCAGTGCGACGGGCTGCTCGCCCGCGCCCTGTCGCAGTACCGGACGCTGGGTTTCCCGGTGAACCTGCAACTCGCCTCGGAGTTGGACACCGACCACGAGTTCGGCACCACCGAGTCGGGGGTGTCGTTCACCTGGGCCGAGTCGGACGCCCGTGCGGTGCAGGCGCTGACCTACGTGGTGAACTGGTTGCGCGCCCGGGGCCTGCCCGCCGGCACCACCTTCTCGGTCGGCGCGGGCGGCTTCGACCGGGCCGCCTTCCGGCGTACCCATCCGGAGGCGTTGATGTCCCGGGTGGACTTCCTCCAGTGGAACGTCTACGCGACCGACCCGGCCCACACCGCGCTGAGCCGGTTCCGCCGGACGAGGGACTGGGCGGTGGCCGACCTCGGGCCGGTGGCGCTCTCCCGGCCGGTGATCATCGCCGAGTGGGGGGTGCAGGTGTCCGCCTTCCCCGACCAGGCGGCCTGGATCGCCACCGTGCCGGCGGCCCTGGCCCGGCTCAACGCCGAGCGGGGGCCCCGGATCGTGCGGGCGAACTACTTCAATTCCGGCTGGGGCACCCTGACGCCGAAGCCGGCCGGCCTGGCCGCCCTGCGCGCCGCGTACGCGACCAGGCCGTTCGGCTGAGGCGGGGCGCGGGTCAGCCGTCACCGAGCTTGCGGGCGTACGCGTCGCGTAGCTGCGCCCAGCCGTGGTCGAGGGCGGCGCGGCCCCGGACCGGGCCGACCGGGTCGCCGGCGAGCAGCCGGTCGGCGACGTCGACGCAGAGGTGCCAGCCGGCGGCCACCATCGGCAGCGTCCCCCGGTCGGCGACGGTGTGCCACAGGGTGAGGCGGGTGCCGTCGTCGGTCGGGGTCAGCTCCCACCGGAGCAGGTCCCCGCCCCAGGTGTGTTCCAGCAGGCGCGGCGCCTCGGCCCGGCGTACGGTGGCCGGCTGCGCGTCGGCCGCGTCGCCGTCGACCAGGGTGAGCACCACGTCGCCGGGGGTGCCGAGGTCACGGTCGGCCAGGAACGGCGCCCACTCGCCCAGCTGGGCCGGATCGGTCAGCGCCGCCCAGACCCGCTCCGGCGGGTGGCGCAGCTCGCGGACGAACCGGAGGGTCCACCGGCCGTCGGCGGGGGTCGCGGTGACCTGCGCCGGTGGGCTGGGGCGGAACGCGGCAGGGTCCATGCTCACTCCTTGTCGAGGTGACGCTCCAGGGCGTCGAGGTGGGTCTCCCACATCCGCCGGTACGGGGCCAGCCAGTCGTCCACCGCCCGCAGCCGGCGCAGGTCGAGGCGGTAGATGCGGTGCTGGGCGACCGTCCGGCAGGAGACGAAGCCGGCCTCGCGGAGCACCCGCAGGTGCTTGGAGACGGCCGGCTGGCTCAGCTCCAGCGTGTCGACCAGCTCGCCGACGCTGCACTCGGCCCGCCGCAGCGTGTCGAGGATGCGGCGGCGGCTCGGCTCGGCCAGCACGGCGAAGGCGTCAACGGACACCCAGGCAATATGCTCCACCCGGCATATGCCTGTCAAGGCATCTAAGCTGTCGGCCGGGCCCGAGCGGGTGCCCGCCCGGCTCCCTATGCTCGGGGCATGGAACTGCGGATCTTCACCGAGCCCCAGCAGGGCGCCACCTACGACCAACTGCTCACGGTGGCGCGCGCCGCCGAGGACGCCGGCTACGGCGCGTTCTTCCGCTCCGACCACTACCTGGCGATGGGGTCGTCCACCGGCGAACCCGGCCCCACCGACGCCTGGACCACCCTGGCCGGGCTGGCCCGGGACACCACCCGGATCCGGCTCGGCACGCTGGTCACGGCGGCCACCTTCCGGCTGCCCGGCCCGCTGGCGATCACCGTCGCCCAGGTCGACCAGATGAGCGGCGGCCGGGTCGAGCTGGGCATCGGCGCCGGCTGGTTCGCCGAGGAACACACCGCCTACGGCATCCCGTTCCCGTCGGTGGGGGAGCGCTTCGACCGGCTGGAGGAGCAGCTCGCCGTCATCACCGGGCTGTGGGCGACCCCGGCCGGCGAGCGGTTCGACTTCGCCGGCAAGCACTACCCGGTCACCGACTCCCCGGCACTGCCCAAGCCGGTGCAGCAGCCCCGCCCGCCGATCCTGCTCGGCGGCAAGGGCCCGAAACGCACCCCGCGCCTGGCCGCCCGCTACGCCGACGAGTTCAACCTGCCCTTCGTCTCGGTCGACGAGACGGTCGCCCAGTTCGGCCGGGTCCGCGCCGCCTGCGCCGAGGCGGGCCGCGACCCGGGCAGCCTGCGCTGGTCCAACGCGTTGGTGCTCTGCTGCGGCCGGGACGACGCCGAAGTGTCCCGCCGGGCCGCCGTCATCGGTCGGGAACCGGCCGAGCTGCGGCAGAACGGCGTCGCCGGCACCCCCGCCGAGGTGGTCGACACGATCGGCAGGTACGCCGAGGCCGGCAGCGAACGGATCTACCTCCAGGTGCTCGACCTGGCCGACCTGGACCAGCTGGAACTGGTCGCCGCCGAGGTGATGCCCCAGCTGTGACCCCGGCGGCCACCCCGCCGGTGGCGGGCGGCCGGACGGTCAGCGGTGGCGGGAGCCCGGCTCGCGCAGCACCGTGTCCAACCGGCCGTCCCGGTCGCTGTCCAGGTAGGTGATGTCCGGTACGCCGTCGCCGTCCAGGTCGAACTGGACCACGTCGGCGATCCCGTCCCCGTCCAGGTCGGTCACCACCTGCGTCGAGCCGTCCAGGTGGTGGGTGACGATCGAGTGCGCCCCGCTCTGCGCCACGCGGGCCGCCGACGCCGTCGCCTGTTCCGTCCGGTCCGGGTACGCCGCCGGCGGGGCGCTCGCCGGCTCCAGGCCGACCCCGGTCGGGTCGATCTCCTCCTCGGAGGGGTAGACGTCGCCGTGCAGGATCGGGTCGCGGTAGCTGCTCATCGCGCCATGGTTCCCCGTGGACGCCGTCGACAACCGCGCCGGATGACGCACCGGCCCGCGCCCGGGGCGTCGCGCCGGTCGGGTCCGTTCCGCCGCCGGCTGCACCGTCGGGCTGCGCGGGTACAGTTCCGACGTGGTCGACACACTGGTGGTAAGCGCCCCGACGGCACCCGACCCGGACGACCCGGCGCAGCGCCGGGCGGCGCGCGACGAACCGGCCGCCGGGGCCGACAGGTGAGCGGGGTGCCCCGGCACAACTGGGCCGGCAACGTGCACTACGCCGCCCGTGCCTTCCACCGGCCGACCACCCTGGACGAGCTGCGCCGGCTGGTCGCCGGCAGCGACCGGGTGCGGGCGGTCGGCAGCGGCCACTCGTTCAACCGGATCGGCGACACCAGCGGCGACCTGGTCTCGCTGGCCGGGTTGCCGCCCACCGTCGAGGTCGACCGGGAACGCGGCACCGTCACCGTCGCCGCCGGGCTGCGCTACGGGGACGTGGCGACCCGGCTGCACGAGCAGGGGCTGGCCCTGGCCAACCTCGCCTCGCTGCCGCACATCTCGGTGGCCGGCGCGGTCGCCACCGGCACCCACGGCTCCGGCGACGGCAACCGCAACCTGGCCGCCGCCGTGGCCGGCCTGGAACTGGTCACCGCCGACGGGGACGTGCTCACCGTGGACCGGTCCGCCGGCGACCGGTTCGCCGGCATGGTGGTGTCGCTCGGCGCGCTGGGCGTGGTCACCCGGGTCACCCTGGACGTGCTGCCCACCTTCACCGTCCGCCAGTACGTCCGCGAGGGCCTGCCCGTCGGCGCGCTGGACGCGGCGCTCGCCTCGGCGTACAGCGTCAGCGGGTTCACCACCTGGCGCTCGACGGACATCGACCAGGTCTGGCGCAAGCAGCTCGCCGACGCCCCGCCGCCGGAGCCGGACTGGCTCGGCACCACCCCGGCGCAGCGGCCGGCGCACCCGGTGCCCGGGATGGACCCGGTGAGCTGCACCCCGCAGTTCGGCGAGCCCGGCCCGTGGCACGAGCGGCTGCCGCACTTCCGGCTGGGCTTCCTGCCCAGCAGCGGCGACGAACTCCAGTCCGAGTACCACCTGCCCCGGTCGGCCGGGGCCGGGGCGCTCGCCGCGCTGGCCGGGATGCGGGAGCGGATCGCGCCCGTGTTGCAGATCTGCGAGCTGCGCACCGTCGCCGCCGACGAGCTGTGGCTCAGCCCCAACCAGGGCCGCGACACGCTGGCCGTGCACTTCACCTGGGTCGACGACGCGGCGGCGGTGCAGCCGGTGCTGGCCGAGATCGAGTCCCGGCTCGCCCCGTTCGACCCCCGGCCGCACTGGGGCAAGGTCTTCACCCTCGACCCGGCCGTCGTCGCCGCCACCTTCCCCCGGTACGCCGACTTCGCCGCCCTGCTCGCCGAGCTGGACCCGGCCGGGGTGTTCCGCACCGACCTGCTCGACCACTACTTCCCCCGCGCCTGACCACCCGACCGCAGCGGGCACCGGAAGTCGGGTCCGGCCGCTTCCGGCTGCCTGGCGTCGATCACGCAAGCGGAAGGAGATCAGGTGCTGGAGCGGCTGAACGAGGCCCTGGCGCACGTGGAACGGCACCTCGCCGGACCGATCGAGGTGGCCGACCTGGCGCGGATCACCCTCACCTCGGAGTACCACTTCCGCCGGATGTTCTCGGCGTTGGCCGGGATGCCCCTGTCGGAGTACGTCCGCCGACGGCGGCTCACCGTCGCGGCGGCCGAGGTGCTGGCGGGTGAGCGGACGTTGCTCGACGTCGCGGTCCGCCACGGGTACGGCTCGACCGAGGCGTTCACCCGGGCGTTCCGGGCGATGCACGGCATCGGGCCGGGTGAGGCGCGGCGTACGGGGGCCGTGCTGCACTCCCAGCAGCGGTTGTCCTTCCGGCTCGTCGTCGAGGGGAGTGGCAGCATGCGGTACCGGGTGGTGGAGAAGCCGGCGTTCCGGCTGGCGGGTCGGCGGGCCCGGGTGCCCCTGGTGCACGAGGGGATGAACCCGGCGATCGTGGCGTTCGTCAGGGGCATTCCGGCGGAGACGACGGCCCGGATCGGGGCCCTGTCCGACCAGGAGCCGGCGGGCATCGTCAACGCCAGCGACCTGCCCGGCGAGGACCGTTCCGAGGGCGTCGAGCTGGACTACTGGTACGGCGCGGTGACCGGCGCGGACGTGCCGGACGACCTGGAGGCGCTCGACGTGCCGGCGGGGACCTGGGCGGTCTTCGCGGCCTCCGGGGAGTTCCCGGCGGCCGTGCAGCACCTGTGGCGGGACGTGTTCACCCAGTGGTTCCCGTCGAATCCGTACCGGAGCCGGCCGGGTCCGGAGATCTCCAGTGTCCGCATCGCGGCCGGCGGCACCCACGCCGACGCCGAGCTGTGGATCCCGGTGGAGCGGGCCGGCACTGCCTGACCGGGCCGAGTGGGGGCGATGTCGCGGGGTCCGCGTGCTGCGGATGCCGCAACATCGGCCCAGTTGCGGCCCCGCCCTGCGGCCCCGCCGGCCGTCACCCGGCGGGGTGGGGGCGCAGGGTGCTGCGTTGGACGGCGCGGCTGATGTCGCTGGGGGAGACGATGCCGACGAGCTGGTCGCCGGTCACCACCAGGGCGCGACCGTCGGAGCACTCGCTGAGCCGGGGGAGCAGGTCGTTGAGCTGTTCCTCCGGCCGGGCCAGCACCAGGTCGTCGGCCCGGCAGGCGACCTCGGCCAGCGTGGTGGCGGCCCGCCGGTCGGGCGGGACGCCGCGTACCCGGTCCAGGGTGACCAGGCCGACGGGCCGGCCGTCCTCGGTCAGCGGCAGCGCCGTGTGCCGGTAGGCGAACAGGTAGTGGTCGACGAAGTCGGCGACGGTCATCTCCGCCGACGCGGTCTGCGGCTGCGGGGTCATCACCTCACCGACCCGGACGCCGGTCAGCGCGCTGCCCAGCCGGGCCTGGCGTTCCTCCATCCCGGCCGCGCCGATCAGGAACCAGCCGATCAACGCCAGCCACAGCCCGCCCACCCCGTAGCCGGCCAGGAACTGCCAGAGGCCCAGGCCGATCAGGAGCACGCCGAGCACCCAGCCGGCGCGGGCGGCCACCACCGACGCCCTGGCCCGGTCGCCGGTGGCCTTCCACACGGCGGCGCGCAGCAACCGGCCCCCGTCGAGCGGGGCGGCCGGCAGGATGTTGAACACCGCCAGCAGCACGTTGATCCCGGCCAGCCAGGACACCGAGCCGAGCAGCAGCCCCTCCTGCCCGGCCAGCGCCAGCAGCACCGCGATCGCCCCGAAGAACACCCCGAGGACCAGGCTGACCAGTGGGCCGACCCCGGAGATGCGCAGCTCCGCGCCCGGGTCGGAGGGCTCGCCGCGCAGCTCCGCGACGCCGCCGAACAACCACAGCGTGATCCCCTCCACCCGGAGGCCGTTGCGTTTCGCCACCACCGCGTGCGACACCTCGTGGGCCAGCAGGCCGACGAAGAAGACCACCGCCGCCGCGAGCCCGGCCAGCAGGTACGCCCAGCCGGGCCGGTCGGGGTAGGAGCGGGGGAACTGGTTGGCCGACAGCACCCACGCGATCAGCACGAAGATGACCAGGACGCTCCAGTTGACCCCGACGGGTACCCCCGCGATCCGGCCAAGCCGGAAGCTCGCCCTCATGCCCCGCTCATACCCGGCGCCGCCGCACCCATGCCAGAGCAGCGCGACGGGTCCCGGCATCCGGGCCCGGTAAGGGGTGTCTGTCCGGTTGACCGGTCGGGAATAGTGGACGGGGTGACGCTGATCGATGAGGGTGACGACCCGTACCGCTGGTTGGAGGAGCTGGACGCGGACCCGGCCGCCGCCTGGGTCCGCGAGCGCAACGCGGCGACCGTCGCGGCGCTGACCGGCGACGACGCGTTCAGCGCGATGCAGGCCGAGATCCGGCAGGTGCTCGACGCCGACGACCGCATCCCGTACCCGGGTTGGCGCGGCGACGGGTTCTACTACGACTACTGGCGGGACGCGGCGCACCCCCGGGGGCTGTGGCGGCGTACCACGCTGGCGGAGTACCGGCGGCCTGAGCCGGCCTGGGACGTGCTGCTCGACCTGGACGCGCTGGCCGCCGCCGAGGACGAGAACTGGGTCTGGGACGGGGTGACGGTGCTGAAGCCCGGCCACCGCCGTTGCCTGGTCAGCCTGTCCCGGGGCGGCAAGGACGCGGTGGTGGTCCGCGAGTACGACCTCGACACCCGCGCCTTCGTGCCCGACGGGTTCACCCTCGCCGAGGCCAAGAGCGACGTCACCTGGATCGACGCCGACCGGATCTACGTCGGCACCGACCTCGGCCCCGGGTCGCTGACCGTTTCCGGCTATCCGAGGGTGATCCGCCGGTGGCGGCGGGGCACCCCGTTGAGCGAGGCCGAGATCGTCTACGAGGGGCAGGACGACGACGTCTCCGCGTACGCCTCGCACGATCCGACACCCGGGTACGAACGGGACTTCGTCGCACGCAGCCTGGACTTCTACCGGACCCGCAGCTTCCTGCTGACCCCCGACGGCGGGCAGGTCCCGGTCCCGGTGCCCGAGGACGCCCAGTGGGACGTGCACCGGGAGTGGCTGCTGGTCCGGCTGCGTACCCCGTGGGAGGTCGCCGGGGTCACCCACCCGGCCGGGGCGCTGCTGGCGACCCGGTTCGACGACTTCGTCGCCGGGGGCCGCGACCTCACCGTGCTGTTCGAGCCCGACGGGCGGACCGCGTTGGGCTACCACGTCTGGACCCGGCACCACCTGATCCTGGCCACCCTGGTCGACGTACGGCGGCGGTTGGAGGTGCTGACCCCCGACGGCGCGTCGGGCTGGCGGCGGACGCCGCTGGCCGGGGTGCCGGAGGGCGACGATCCCTGGATCGTGGACACCGATCCGGACCTCGGTGACGACTACCTGATCGCCGCCACCGGCTACCTGCGGCCGGCGACGCTGCGGCTGGGGCGCGTCGGCGGCCCGGTCGAGACCCTCAAGCGGGAACCGGCGTTCTTCGACGCCACCGGCCTGACCGTGCGCCAGTTCTTCGCCACCTCCGCCGACGGCACCCGGGTGCCGTACTCGGTGGTCGGCGACCCGACGGCGTCCGCCCGGCCGACCCTGCTCACCGGGTACGGCGGGTTCGAGGTCTCGCTGACGCCGCACTACGACGGGGTGCTCGGCCGGGGCTGGCTGGCCCGGGGCGGCACCTACGTGGTGGCGAACATCCGGGGCGGCGGGGAGTACGGCCCGCGCTGGCACCGGGCGGCGCTGCGCGAGAACCGCCCCCGGGCGTACGAGGACTTCGCCGCCGTCGCCGCCGACCTGGTGGCCCGGGGGATCACCACCACGCGGCAGCTCGGCATCGAGGGCGGCAGCAACGGCGGGCTGCTGATGGGGGCGATGCTGACCCGCTACCCGACGCTGGTCGGCGCGGTGGTGGCGAACGTGCCGCTGCTGGACATGCGGCGCTACCACCTGCTGCTCGCCGGGGCGTCCTGGACGGCCGAGTACGGCGATCCGGACGATCCGGACGACTGGGCGTTCCTGCGGGGGTACTCGCCGTACCACAACGTGCGGCCGGGGGTGACGTACCCGCCGGTCCTGCTCGTCACCTCGACCCGCGACGACCGGGTGCACCCGGGGCACGCCCGGAAGATGGCCGCCCTGCTGGGCGCGTACGGCCAGGACGTGTCGTACTACGAGAACGTGGAGGGTGGGCACGGTGCGGCGAGCAACAACGAGCAGCGGGCGTTCCTGTCGGCGTTGACGCTGCGCTTCCTGTGGCGGCGATTGGGCGATCGGTGACGGTACGCCGGTCGGGCGCATCCCGGCGTATCCCGGGAATGGTGGTCCCTGACATCGGCGGAAACGAGAATTCCACAGTGGATATGAATATGTCACCGAGGGCACTCGCTTTTTGTCGGTGAGGTGACTCGGCGCTGAATGTCCTTGAAGTCGGCGTACACGAATGACTACTATCTGTAGTTGTCGACTTCGGGGAGGGACCATGAAACTGCGCTTTCTCACCACATCCAGCAACTCCGGCTCGTGCCCGAGCCTGTACGAGACCGACAATGGCGACATCGTGGTGCAGGGCTACCGGTTGACCGACCCGGAGGCGCTCGCCCAACTGCGCGACGTACTGCCCGACGAGACGTTCGTCGTGGTGCCCCGCCGACTCATGACCTGGTTCGAGCAGAAGGACTGACATGGGGTCGCTCGTCACCGACCCCGCCGCTTTCCAACGCCTCTTCGCCGACTTCCACCACGCCGCCTTCAAGTTGGAGGTCCGCCGGTCGTACGGCGTGCCCGCCGAGGACGAGCCGTTCCAGGTCTTTCTCGCCGGGGGTGACCCGGGCGTCGACTGGCTGCGGCCGTGGCTCGACCTGATGCGGGCCGAGACGGCGAAGGGCAAGCGGGTGGAGCGGGTCCGGGTCGTCGACGAGCCACCGAGCGACTACCTGCGGTTCGAGATGTCGGTGACGCCCCACAACCTCGCGGCGGGCGAGGACATCCGCTACCTCGACCGCCGCCGGGCGACCGAGCTGACCCTGCCGCGGTACGACTTCTGGTTGTTCGACTCGCAACTCGTCGCGTTCCTGCACTTCACCGACGACGACCGGTTCGTGGGCTTCAGCACCACCGACGACCCGGCGGAGGTGTTGAGGCACTGCCAGTGCCGCGACCGGGCCTGGACGAGGGCCACCCCGTTCCCGACGCCGCCCGGCACCGTCGCGGCAGCGGCCTGATCGGCACCGCGATGTCGCCGGGTCGGCACGGACTGTCGGACGTCAATGCGTCGGGCGTCCTTCCGGCCCGCCGACAGGTGCGCGGCCGGTGTCATGAGTGACGACCGGGGCCGGGTGGACAACGATTTCTCCGGCCGCAGCGGGGCGGTGGTCCAGGCCGGGCTCATTCAGGGCGACGTGAACCTGCGCACGATCACGGAAACGCCACTGCCGTCACCGCGGCAGTTGCCTCCCGCGACCAAGGGGTTCATCGACCGCGAGGTGCACATTCAGCAACTCGACTCGCTGCTCGACGAGGTCGAACTGATCACCGACAAGGCGCAACTGCCCGTCGTCACCATCTCCACGATCTCGGGCAGCGCCGGAGTGGGAAAGACGGCGCTGGCCGTGCACTGGGCGCACCGGGTGCGGCAACGCTTTCCCGACGGGGACCTCTACATCAACCTGCGCGGATACGATGCGGTTCCGCCACTGACCCCCCACGAGGCCCTCGACGGATTCCTCCGGGCGATGGACGTGCCCGCCGACAAGGTGCCCCGGGACCTGCACGACCGGACCGCGCTCTACCGGTCGCTGACCACCGGCCGGCGGATGCTGATCCTGCTCGACAACGCCGCCACCGCCGAGCAGGTACGGCCGCTGCTCCCCGCCGCACCGAGTTGCATGGTGATCATCACGAGTCGCAGCCGGCTCTCCGGGCTGACCGTCCGCGACGGTGCCATCCGGGCGGTGTTGGACGTGTTGTCGCGCCACGACGCGACCAGGCTGCTCAGGGTCACCATCGGCGCCGAGCGGGTCGACGGGCAACCCGAGGCGGTGGCCCGGCTGATCGCGCTCTGCTCGCACCTGCCACTCGCCCTGCGGATCGTCGCCGACCGCGCCCGGCTCGACGAGGAACGGCCGCTCGCGGAACTGGTGGAGGAGTTGGCCGCCGAGGAGAGCCGTCTCGACGCCCTGGCCGTCGAGGACGACGACCTGTCGGCCGTACGGACGGTCTTCTCCTGGTCGTACCAGGCGTTGGGGGCCGAGACGGCGCGGGTGTTCCGGCTGGTCGGCCTGCACCCCGGAGCCGACATCGCGGTCGACGCGGCGGCCCGGCTCACCGGGACCGTCCCCTCGGTCGCGCGCCGCCACCTCGATTCGCTCGTCGGACTGCACCTGCTCACCCGCAGCGGACCGCACCGGTTCCGCCTGCACGATCTGCTGAGGCTGTACGCGATGGAACGAGCGACCCTCGACGAGAGCCCGGAGGCCGTCCACGCCGCCCGGGAGCGACTGCTGCGCTGGTACCTGCACCACACCTACGCGGCCTACCGGGCGATCCTTCCGCAGGGCCGGCCCCTGCCCGACGTCGACGTCCCACCCGACACGACGCTCGACGACGCCCTGAAGTGGTGCGAGCACGAACGGCTCAACCTGCTCGACGTGGTCCGCGCCGCGCCCGGGTGGGGCCACCACCGGCTCGGCTGGCAGATCGCGCTCGCCAGCATGGCCTTCTTCGAGCGCCGGTCCTACTGGCAGGCGTGGATCGACAGCCACCTGGCGGGCCTGGACTGCGCCCGTCACCTGGGTGACCGCCGTGCCGAAGGGTGGCTGCTGCTCAGCCTCGGTGACGCCTGGTGGGACCGGGGGGACCTCGACGAGGCCCGGCGCTGCTACGCCGGCTCCCTGGAGGCCGCGCGGGACGTCGGCGACGCCTGGACCACCGGCTACGCCCTGCGCGGATGCGGCCTCGTCGACGAGGACCGGGGTGACTTCGCCGAGGCGACCCGCTACGCCCGGGAGGCGCTGCGGACCTTCCGGCAACTGGGCGAGGAACGCGGGACCGGCCTGGCCCTGATGAGCCTCGGCAACGCGCAGCGCGGCGCGGGTCGCTACGCTGCGGCGCTCGTTTCGTACGACGACGCGACGCGGGTGTTCGAGCGGCTGCGGAACCGGTGGAGTCAGGCGCTGGTGGCACTCCACCGTGGGCAGACGCTGCTGCACGCCGGTGAGCCCGCCCCGGCCCTGGCGGCGGTGACCTCGGCCGCCGCGCTGTTCCGCGACCTCGGTGACCGTCGGCACGCGGCCCTGGCCCGCTCGTACGAGGGCGACGCCCACCTCCGGCTCGACCAGCCGCACGCCGCCCGCGAAGCCCTGGCCGACGCGCTGCTGACGCTGCTGGAACTCGACGACCCTCTCGCGGCGGACGTACGACGACGCCTGGCCGCCCTCGACCACCACGACGCCGCGCCGGAGCAGCAGGGGAAACAGGATGGATGACCCGATTCTCACGGCGGTCGCCGTGGCACTGTCGACCCGCGCCGTCGAGGGCCTCGGCGACGCGGCGCGGGAAGCCCTCGCGTCGGTGATGCGCCTCGTCCGCCGGAAGGCGGCAGAGCACCGCGCGCTGCGGGCCGCGCTCGCCGCCGAGCCCGCGTCCGGCGGGGGCGACGACCGGGCCGTCGCGGTGCGCCGGGCACTGGCCGACGCCGCCGCCCATGATCCGGACTTCGACCAGGAGCTACGCCGCCGCTGGGCGAGCTTCCACCAGACGACCGTACGGGCGGACGCGGTGACCAACACGGTGTCGGGTCAGGTGACCGGCCCGGTGGTGCAGGCGCGCGACATCTCCGGCGGGGTGCACGTGGGGTTGCCCCCGCAGCAGCACCGGCCCTGAAATCACCCAAGGGTCGGGTGGCAGGTGACCGGCGGCGTGGCCTGCATGATTCGCGAATGAAGGTGAGTGGAGCGGTGAGCATCGCCTTGCCGAATCGACGTCGGGCATGTCGACCCGAGAGTTGGTGTGGGTTCCGTCCGATGCAGCAGAATTTTCGCCTGGGCGGATTTTGGTGGTCGAGCACATAACAGCAGCCCGTACCGACGTGTAGCCAGCTCCACGTGCCATAACGCGGTCCGCATCCTTGGTGAGCGGGGACCTCCAAACTCATGTGAGCCTTCAAAGCTCTATGTAGAGTATGCCTGTTTCCGGGAGTTTCGCCGCAATGCCGCTGCCGCCTGGGTCCTGCTCGGCCCGACGTGCCCCACCACGTGGTCGTCCACCGCAATGAGTTGTCAGTGGGGAAGATCCCGCGGCTGTCAGAAGCCCGACACTAATTGGTAATGTTGTGTGGCACTAAAATATATTGCTCTGCGGCGGCTATCGCGAAGCATGGTAGATGCTGCCTTTTGGGTGGTTTGCAATAGACTCTCTTGTGGTAAATGATGTCTTTGGTGGACACTGGCCAGGCCCTTTGTGTCGCCATGGTAGGAGGACGATAAATGATTTCCGGCCCTCCGCATCCTGAGCATTCCAGTGATCGATATCCGACCGATGCTGAAATCAGTTCCATGAGTTCCGAAGAGTTGAGCGCTCTTGCTGAATCGCTAGGTGCTCCGCCTTTTCGGAAGCCTGCACGCCCAGTTGGGGTATGGAAACTTCTCCTTGCGGTCGGGGGAGGCATCCTTCTATTCGGCGCTGGGCTTGGCGTGGGTGCATTGGTGTTCAATCCCTCTGATGCCGTCGGCGTGGAGCAGGGCAAGTCCAAGTTGGTCCTGGCAACTGATAAGTGTTCAGTTGTATCAGCGGATGCACGCATCGGAGACGGGGGTAATTCGCTGACCTTGGATGGCCGAGGTGAGGAGGATTCCGGTCTAGCTTACACGGATATTGTGTGCATTCTAAATGAGCTGGGCGCGCCCGATCACGTTCTTTCTGAGATGGATTCAACTCGTGCTCTGGACGGCAGGCAGTCGGCTCAGTGGGGGGAGATTCGAGCGTCTTGGAGTTATCACCCGGATCAAGGACTCGACCTGATTCTGGTACTGAATTAGCTTGCCGGATTCAGAACGCCAGTGCAGTTCGGCGGCCACTCTACCGCTACATAGCGGCACTCGTAACGTGCCTCCGGCCGAGGCTACGAGTCATTCGGAATGGTCTGTCGATTGAGGTCCCAGAGATGGGCGGTACGACGTCCGGAAGGTCCAGCTTCGCCATGATGCGCAAGTCGCGGCCACCTGCGAGGACGTCGAG
Organism: Micromonospora wenchangensis; assembly: GCF_002210435.1. Taxonomy (GTDB): domain Bacteria; phylum Actinomycetota; class Actinomycetes; order Mycobacteriales; family Micromonosporaceae; genus Micromonospora; species Micromonospora wenchangensis. The sequence goes on along the minus strand of NZ_MZMV01000074.1, from coordinate 9,670 downwards.
GGAAGGCGCGGGCGGCGAGCAACAACGAGCAGCGGCGTTCCTGTCGGCGTTGACCCGGCGCTTCCTGCGGCAGCGGTTGGGCGGCGTGGCGGCGCTTCATGACGTGATGGGGGCGATCGTCGTTGTGCGGCACCCATACTGGGCGTATGACTCGCCGTATCACGATCAGCTTGCCCGACGACGTGGCCGCCTACGTCGAAGGCGCCCAAGGCGACACGTCCGGTTTCATCGCGGGAGTCCTCCGTCGGAAAATGCGGGCGGACGGCCTCCGGGTGCGCCGGGCGCAGCTCGGTTACGTCGTCACCGAGGACGAGGTTGAGTCGACGAGGAGTCGACTGGCAGCTCTGCCTCCGATCAGTGACGAGCAGCACGCCCGGAATCTCGAATGGCTTCGCCAGTTCGACGAGGACTGAAGCGCTACGGCCGGGACGGTCCGGTCTCTCTCAGCCCTGGGGCGGCTGTTGCTTGACACTCGTTAGGAATCGCGTCCATGCCCGGGGTGCGAAGGTGAGAGCGGGACCGGACGGGTCCTTGCTGTCGCGGATCCCGACGACGCCGGGTATGTCGTCGGCGACCTCGACGCAGTTGCCGCCGTTGTTGCTGTGGATGGATTTGCGCCAGACGGCACTGCTCAGGTCAGGCATGGGCGTACTCCCCGGTGGCCCCCGGGTTCAGTGACTCTGCTTTGACGCCGTAAACGAAGGTCGCCCAGGAGCCAGGAGTGAAGGCCAGCGCCGCGCCGGTGGGGTCCTTGCTGTCGCGGATCCCGACGACGCCGGGGAGGTTGTCGGCGACCTCGACGCAGTTGCCGCCAGCGTTGCTGCGAGTGGACTTGCGCCAGACGGCACCGGTCAGATCAGGCACGGGAGTACTCCTCTGCTACTCGCTGGATCAAGCTCATTGATCGGGACTCATTGAGGACACGGCTCGTCATGTCGGCCCAGATGGCGCCATACACGGCCGTCTCGTGCGGCTTGTCCAGGTAGATCGCCCCCGTCGCGGATTCGATGTAGGTCACGGGCGGCTCCACCTCCCTGCCGGTGGCGTCCCGGGGAAACTCCAGCATCGAGAAACCTCCAGCCGTCATTCCGGCGTGTAGTCCGGCAGAAAATTCCATCACTCTCACGGTGACGTTGGGTAGTTCTGCGGCCTTGACGATCTGATGAAGCTGTTCGGCCATGATCTCCTTGCTGCCCACCGGTCGGCGTAGCACGGCCTCGTTGAGTATCACGCTGAGTTGCGGCGGGGAGAACCGGGTGAGCAACGCCTGTCGCTCCACCCGAAGTTGAACGGCCCGCTGATGTGTCTCGTCGTCGCTGGTGTCGATCCCGCCGCTGGGGAGCCGGGAGACACGTTCCGCGTAGGCGCGGGTTTGGAGCAGGCCGGGGACCAGCTCGGACTCGTACTGGCGGATGCGTGAGGCCGCCGATTCCAGTCCGATGTAGAGCTGGAACCAGCGGGGCAGGCCGGAGCCGACGTAGTCGTGCCACCAGTTCTTGTTCTCCCGGGTGGCTGCCGTCATGGCCAGGAGCAACTCGCTGTCCTCGGTGGAGGCCCCGTAGAGGTCGAGCATCTGCTGCACGTCGGCCTGCCGGTAACGGACGTGCTCGGCACCGTTCTCGATCCGGTGCAGGGTGGCCCGTGCCCGGTCCAGTTGCTCGGCGGCCTGCTCCATCGTCAGCCCGGCCGCCCTGCGCAACGACTCGAACTTCCGCCCGATCTGGCGTCGGAGCATCGTCGTCCCGGTCACGGATTGTGACACCATCGTCCTCCCGGCTCGGCTGGCCTGAACACCCTCCCGTCCATTTTCGACGGCCCCGCGTCTCCGCAGTAATGGACACATTACACAGAGTGCCTTTCTATAGCTAGCCGTGCGGTCGCCCAGTGCAATTGAGACGTTGCAATCAGTGGCTTCCGGTGTTTGACTGCTTCGGCGGTCGCTGGGAAGTTCCCGCTGCTCAGTGGCCATCTGAGCCCGTTGTCGTGTGGCTGGTGAGGGTTGCGGCGGCGGGTGCGCGGCGGGCCGGTGGACCCACCCCCGCCCGGGTCGATCGTCAGGAGAGGCAGGTTCCGTCATGCGTGACTTCTTCCGCCGGATACCGGAGGACCGACGGCCGGCGTCGGCGTCGGTGGGGCGTCTTCCTGGCGTACCCCATCGGTTGTTGCCGTGGCAGGTGCGTGCGTGGCGGTTCCGGCCGGCGCGGTTCGGGCGGCGCGGGCTCGACCCGCAGGAGGTACGGGAGTTCCTCGACCAGGTCGCCGGTGAGCTGGCCGCCGTCTACGAGGCGTTGCGGCGCAGCCGGCGGGAGACCGGCCGGATCAGGATCGCGCTCTGCCACCTGCAGGCCGAGCGGGCGCACGGCCGCGACGAACGGGAGTGGGACCGGTGACCGGGCGCTTCGTCATCCACCTGCCGGTCGTCGCCAACGACCTGCTCTCCGCGCAGCGGCTGGCCCGGGTGGTGGCGCACTGGACGCACGTCCTGCCGCAGACCGACCCGGGCGGCACCACCGTCTCCGTCGAGGACGACCAGAACGTCCGCCACTGGGTGTTCTGCGACCGGTCGTTGTCCGGCGGCCGGCGCTGCCTGCTCCGCCCCGACCACGACGGCGAGTGCTCCCGGCGGCGCGCGTGGCGGTGAGGGTACGCCGTCCGGCGGGGCGGTCCCGGCTCAGCGGCGGGACGGGCCGCCCGCCGTCGCCGGGGCCTGCGCCATGCGTACCGCCCAGTCCAGGGCGTAGTCGGCGACCGCCTCCCAGCCCGGCTCACCCACCGTGAAGTGCGAGCGGCCGGGGAACTCGTGGTACGCGGTGACCGCCCGCGACTTCTGGTAGAGCCCGGCGTTCGCCTTGACCAGCGACGGCGGGGCCACGTGGTCCTCGCCACCGGCGATCAGCAGCAGCGGCGGGCGGTCGTCGCGGCCGGTGTCGACGGTCGCGGCGGAGTGCGGGTCGAGGTTGGCGAACGCCCCCTCGAACAGCACGTGCCCGGCGGCGGGAACGGCGTAGCGCCGCCAGGCCCGGTCGGAGTCGTCAGGCTGGAGGGTGTTGCCGAAGGCGTACCGGAACTCGTCCGGGCTGATCTGCACCCCCCGGTGCCGGTTGACCGGGCTGCGCAGCACCGGGTACGACGCCCGCAGCGTGCTGATCGGCAGCCGGAGCACCCCCTTGACCGGGGCGGACGCGACCGCCACGACGGCCGCGCCGAGCCCCCGGTCGGCAAGCACCTGGGCGACCAGCCCGCCGAACGAGTGGCCGATCACGATCGGTGCGCCGGGCAGTTCGCGGATCACCGCCGCGTAGTGGTCGATGATCTGGCGCAGGGTGGTGCCGGCGATCGTGCCGGGGTCGGCGCGCAGCGCGGTCACCTCCCGGTCGAAGCCCGGCCAGGCGGGGGCGAGCACCCGGAACCCGCGTGCCGCGTACCGCTCGGCCCAGCCTTCCCAACTGCGTGGTGTCATCCACAGCCCGTGCACGAACACCACCGTGTCGACCCGCCCGTCCGACGCGTTCCCCATGCGGTCCTCCCCGACCTCGCCCCGACCGCGGCGGCATACCCACCTTCCACCGCCCGATGCCCCGCGCCGGGGGCCTGCCTGTCGGCGGGGGTCGGCGTGGGCCGGCGGACACAGGTCGCTGGGGACCGCTATTCCTGTCAGTCATAAATATGCCCAGCAGGCATACGGCTCGCGTTCGGAACGGACACCGGGTGCGACACCGCTGACATTTGTCACGGGTGGAAGGTGACGGGCGGGCCGGGAAAGGGCGGCCCGGCCGGCGCACGCTCGTTGGCATGAGAAGTGAGTGTCCGGCCGTCGAGTTGAGCGGCCTGCGGAAGAGCTTCGGGCCGGTGACCGCCGTCGACGGGCTCGACCTGACCATCGACCCGGGCGAGGTGGTGGCCTTCCTCGGCCCCAACGGCGCCGGCAAGACCACCACGATCGACATGCTGCTCGGCCTGGCCCGTCCCGACGCCGGGGAGGTCCGGCTGCTCGGCGGCACCCCCGCCGAGGCCGTCCGCCACGGCCGGGTCGCCGCCGTCATGCAGAGCGGCGGCCTGCTCAAGGATCTCACCGTCGCCGAGACGGTACGGATGACCGCGTCCTTCTTCGGCCGGACCCGGCCGGTCACCGAGGTGCTGACCCGGGCCGGGATCGCCGACCTGGCCGACCGGCTCGTCGGCAAGTGTTCCGGGGGCCAGCAGCAGCGGCTGCGGTTCGCGCTGGCCCTGCTCTCCGACCCGGACGTGATGGTCCTCGACGAGCCGACCACCGGCATGGACGTCGAGGGCCGACGCGACTTCTGGCAGGCGATCCGCGCCGACGCCCGATCCGGCCGGACGATCATCTTCGCCACCCACTACCTCGACGAGGCCGACGCGTACGCCGACCGGATCGTGCTGGTCCGGCAGGGCCGGGTGGTCGCCGACGGCACCACCGCGCAGATCAAGAACCTGGCCGCCGGCCGGATCGTCCGGGCCACCCTGCCCGACGCCGACCAGTCCGGCCTGGCCGCGCTGCCCGGCGTGGAGGCCGTCGAGGTACGCGGCGACGCCGTGCTGATCCGCACCGGCGACTCGGACGCCGTCGCCAGGCACCTGCTCACCCGCACCGCGGCCCGGGACCTGGAGATCACCTCCCGCAACCTGGAGGACGCATTCCTGGCCCTGACCGCCACCGACGCCGCCCCCGCCGAAGTCCTCCCCACCGCGACCGTTGGAGCCTGAGATGACCACCTCCGCCCTGACCACCCCTACCGCGGACCGCCGGCCGCCGGCCCTCGGCGGGTTCTCCCCGACGGTGCTGCTGATCGAGATGCGCCGGGTGCTGCGCAACCGGCGGACCCTGCTGTTCACCATGGTCATGCCGGCGGTGTTCTTCCTGCTGTTCGGCCTGCCGCAGCGCGGCGAGACGCTGCCCAACGGCCGGCAGGTGCTCGCCTGGATCATGGTCAGCCTCGCCGTCTACGGGGCGATGGTCGCCACCACCAGCGCGGGCGCGGCGGTCGCCACGGAACGGGCCCTGGGCTGGAGCCGTCAGCTCCGGCTCACCCCGCTGCACCCTGCCGCGTACGTCGCCACGAAGGTTGCCACCGCGATGGTGCTCGGGCTGGTCGCGGTCGTGATCGAGTTCGCGGTCGGGGCCGCCGCCGGGGTCCGGCTGCCGGTGTCCGTCTGGCTGCTGGCCGGGGCGGCGGCCTGGCTCGGCTCGCTGGTCTTCGCCGCGCTGGGGCTGCTCATCGGCTACCTCGGCCCGGCCGAGAACGTCATGCAGTTCATGGGGCCGGTGCTCGCCCTGCTCGCCATGTTCGGCGGCCTGTTCCTGCCGGTGGAGATGCTGCCCGACGTGATGCAGCGGATCGCCCAGTTCACCCCCGTGTGGGGGGGGGGCAACTGGCCCGCGCGCCGCTGACCGGTGACCCGGTGACCGTCGGGGTGCTCGTCAACGTGCTCGGCTGGACGGCGGGCTTCGCCCTCGGCGCGGCCCGGCTGTTCCGCCGCGACACCCAGCGGGTCTGAGCCGTGGCCCCGCACCGGCGGGCCCGGACACGGCAAGGCGCAGACTAGCGTGGACCCGATGGACCTCCCGTTCGACCGGCCGTCGCCGGTGACCCGCCGCTGGCGGGTCACCGGCTGGCTGCTCGCCGGGGTGTGGCTGTTCTTCCTCAACATCCCGCTGTTCACTGCCGTGCACCAGGCGCAACCCTGGCGGCGGGCGGTGGGGGTGGGCACCCTGGTCGCCTTCGGCGTGCTCTACGTGCTGATCTTCCAGTGGGCGCGTAACCTCCGCCAGGCGCACCGGCCGATCCCGGTCGGCCAGGCGCGGGCGTCCGTGGGGCTGCTGCTCGCGTTGGGCCTGGCCGGCATCCCCGGCACGGCGGGGGACTGGCTGACCACCCTGGTCTTCGTCGCGGCGGCGGCGGTGTTCCTGCTGCCCCCGGTGGACGCCCTGGTGGTGGTCGTGCTGTGCGCGCTGACCCCACCGGTCGCCGCCGCGCTGGTGCCCGGCTGGGAGGCGGAGAGCACCGTCGTCTTCGCGGTGCTGCTCGCCTCGTTCGCCATGTTCGGGGTGAGCCGGCTGGCGCAGCGCAACGGCGAACTGCGGGCCGCGCAGGCCGAGATCCGCCGGCTCGCGGTCGCCGAGGAACGCGCCCGCACCGCCCGCGACCTGCACGACATCCTCGGGCACTCGCTGACCGTGGTGGCGGTCAAGGCGGAACTGGCCGGGCGGCTGCTGGAGCTGGACCCGGCCCGCGCCGGCACCGAGATCGCCGACGTCGAGCGGCTGGCCCGACAGGCGCTGGCCGACGTGCGACGTACCGTCGGGGCGTACCGGGAGATCAGCCTGAGCGGCGAACTGGCCGGCGCCCGGACGGCGCTGGCGGCGGCGGGCATCATCGGTGACCTGCCGGACGACCTGCCGACGCTGCCGGCGGCGCGGGAGGAACTGTTCGGCTGGGCGGTCCGGGAGGGAGTGACGAACGTGGTGCGGCACAGCGGCGCGCGGCGGTGCGTGATCCGGGTCCACCCGGACCGGGTGGAGATCGCCGACGACGGGCGCGGGCCGGCCGGGCCGCAGCCGCCCGGCGACGGCGGGCACGGGCTGCTCGGCCTGCGGGAACGCGGCGGGCGGCTCGACGGCACCGTGACGGTCGGCCGGCGGCCGGACGGCACCGGGTTCCTGCTGCGGGTCACCGTGCCGGTGGAGCAGCGGTGAGCGACCCGATCCGGCTGCTGCTCGCCGACGACCAGGCGCTGGTTCGGGGCGCACTGGCCGCGCTGCTGTCGCTCGAACCGGATCTCGACGTGGTGGCCGAGGTGGGTCGGGGCGACGAGGTGGTGGACGCGGCCCGCCGCACCGGCCCCGACGTGGCGCTGCTCGACGTGGAGATGCCGGGGCTGGACGGCATCGCCGCGACCGCCGCGCTGCGGGCCGCGCTGCCCGGCTGCCGGGTGCTGGTGGTCACCACCTTCGGCCGACCCGGCTACCTGCGGCGGGCGATGGAGGCCGGGGCGGGCGGCTTCGTGGTCAAGGACACCCCGGCCCGGCAGCTCGCCGACGCGGTCCGCCGGGTGCACGCCGGGCTGCGGGTGGTCGACCCGGCGCTGGCGGCGGAGACCCTCGCGGCCGGGACGAGCCCGCTGACCGAACGGGAGACGGCGGTGCTGCGCGCCGCCCGGGGCGGTGGCACGGTGGCCGACCTGGCGGCGGCGCTGCACCTGTCCGAGGGGACGGTCCGTAACCACCTGTCGGCGGCGATCGGCAAGACCGGCGCCCGCAACCGGGCCACCGCCGTCCGGCTCGCCGAACAGAACGGCTGGCTGCTCGGCGACTGAACCGGTGCCGGTCGCGGGGTGGGGCGGCCGGGCTCAGGACGTGGTCAGGGCGTCGACGACGACGAGTTCGGTGCCGGGGCGTACCTCGTCGAGGAGGGTCTGCTGGGCGCTGCGGGTCAGCCGGATGCAGCCGTTGGTGACGTCCTCGCCGAGCGTGTCGTCGTCCTGCCAGGTGTGCAGGCCGATGTGCGCGCCCCGCAGCCCGGTGGGCACCGCCTCCGGGTCGTCGGGGACGGCGCCGAGGGCGAAGACGTCCACCCCGCCGTAGACCGGTTCGGGGGGCGGCGTGGTGCCGAGGATGAAGGTGCGGCCGAGGGGGGTCTCCTGGCCGGGCTGGCCGAGGCTTACCGGCCAGGTGTGCACCTGTCGACCGTGCCGGTACCAGGTGAGCTGGTGGGTGCGCCGCTGCACCACGATCTGGTCGCGCAGGACGACCGGACTCCAGCCCCCGTCGGGCAGCCAGGCCAGTCGACGGCTCGCCGAGGGCAGCAGGACCGCCGTCCAGCCGGTGCGCCGCTGCACCACCGGCATGGTCAGCTCCACCCCGCTGATGGTGGGGGCGAGCAGGGCGCGGGGGCGTCCACCAGGTGCGTCGTACGCGGCGATGTTCCGGGTCGGGGTGACGCCCTCGGTCAACGGGGTGACGTCGAGCGGGTGCGGGTCGGCCGGGAAACCGGCGGGGGCCGGGTCGTAGTCGATCACAGGCAGTCCGGGTGGGGCCGGTGCGGCGGGCGGCACGGTCTCGTCCTCGTGCGGGACGGCCACGGTCGGTGGCGGGGCCGCCGCCCGCCGGGTCGGGGCGGGTGCGTCCGAGCGCAGCGCCACCCCGACGAGCAGGGCCAGCACCAGCAGCGCCGGTACGCCGACGACGGCGACGAGCGGCCCCCGGCCCCATCGTTCGATCATCCGGTCAAAAGCCACGAAACCACTCTAATGGGCAGGTAGCTCCACCCGACGTGAATCGTCCCGACGGGCCCCCGATCCCCGGCCGGCCACGCGGCGGGACGTCGTACGCCGGGCCCTACACGCGTCCCGGACCGGGCCGGTTCGACGATCCGCCGAGAATTTTCGGCGGCGGCACTGATCCGTACGCGCCGGAGGTCCGTACTGGAGGTGGGAGCAGGGTCGGCCGGTGGTGGCGCCGCCGTTAGACGATCGAGGAGCAGATGGCCCGGGCACAGCAGAACGAGAAGGCGGCGACCGTCCGGACCTCCACCAGCAGCCGTGGTGTCCGGACAGTGTCGAAGGGCACGATGGCGCTGATGGTGGCGTCCGCGCTGGGGCTGCTCTGGGCCGGCGTCGAGATGACCGGCAACGGCGCGGCGATGTACGCGTACGGCTTCTTCTTCACCGAGTTCTTCGCCGGGGTGGTCGCCCTGGTGTCGCTCAGCCTCACCGTGATGATGGGCCTGCTCGCCACCGACCGGCTGGTCCTCATGATCCGACACCGGGTGCTCCTGCAGTCCGCGCACCGGGCCACCGGCATCCTCGGCGTCGTCGGCCTGGTCTTCCACGTCATCACCAAGATCGCCATCGGGCGGGCCGGACCCACCGACGCCGTGGTGCCGTTCATCGGCGGCAGCGGGCTCTACGTCGGGCTCGGCACGGTGGCCGCCTTCCTCATGGTGAGCGTGCTGTGGACCGGCATCATCCGGGTCCGCTTCGCCGGGGTCGGGCCCAAGTGGTTCTGGCGCAGCCTGCACTCCCTGGCGTACCTGTCCTGGCCGTTCGCCCTGTTCCACGGCCTCAACGCCGGCCGCGCCGCCAAGTCCTGGGTGGTGCTCAGCTACCTGGCCTGCGTCCTGCTGGTGGTGGTGGCGCTGATGGTGCGGCTGTCGGTCTACCTCGGCAAGCGCAGCCGCGAACAGCAGCAGGCCGCCGCGCTGAACAAGGCCATGACGGGCAAGGGCGTCGACGAGGGCAAGGGCCGGACGCTGCTCACCGGGCTCGGCCGCAAGAAGGAGGAGGAGAAGGAGAGCCGGAGCAGTTGGGCCGAGACCGCCCTCGCCCCGTCCTGGAACGCGCCGACCGGCAGCGCCCGGCGTCGGGACCCCGAGCGGTTCACCGTCCCGGTCGTCCCCGAACCCGGCACCCTGCGCGAACCCGTCCGGGGCGGCCGGGGTCGTACCACCCAGGAGACCGCGCCGGCCCCCCGCCGCGAGCGCGACCTGGAACCGGCCGCGCGTCGCCGGACCGTCGAACGGGACGACCGGGACGAGCGGCCCCGCCGCCGCGACGAGGACGTCGCCCCGGTGTCCGGCGGTCGGCGCTCCCGCTACGAGGAGGACGTGGCCCCGGTCTCGGGTGGTCGGCGCTCCCGCTACGAGGAGGACGT
>NZ_MZMV01000073.1 GCF_002210435.1 Micromonospora wenchangensis | reverse complement strand
GCGCGGGTGTCCGGGTGCCGCCGGTGGCCCGGTCGGGCGACGGCGTACGGGCGGCGAGGGAGGGTCGGGCGGTGGTGGCCGGCCGGGCTGGGGCGGCCGGGGCGGGGCGGCCGGTCGGGTCGGCGGCGAGGTCGTGCAGCCCCTCGGCGGCGAGCCGGCGGCGCAGGGTGTTCAGGGCACGCGACGTCTGGCTCTTCACCGTGCCGGGGGAGATCTCCAGCAGGGCCGCCGTCTGGGCCTCCGACAGGTCCTCGTAGTAGCGCAGCACCAGCACCGCCCGCTGTCGGGCCGGCAACATCCGCAGGTGCCGCCAGAGGGCGTCCCGGTCGAGCTGCTGCTCGATCTCGTCCACCCCGGCCCGCTCGGGCAGCACCTCGGTGGGGCGTTCACCGTGCCACCGACGCCGCCACCAACTGGTGGACGTGTTGACCATCACCCGGCGGGCGTACGGCTCGACCGCCTCGATCCCGCCCAACCGCCGCCAGGCCAGGTACGTCTTGGTCAGCGCGGTCTGGAGCAGGTCCTCGGCGGTGGCCCAGTCGCCGGCGAGCAGGTACGCGGTACGCAGCAGGGCGCCGGAGCGCGCCGCGACGAAGTCGCGGAACTCGTCCTCCAGCGGATCCCGGTCGGCCACCGCTCACCTCCGCACCCCGTCCCGCCTGGCAGGCTGTCACGCCGGACAGGGTCCGGTCGACGGCGAAAGGTGGGCAGTTCGTCCGACGTACGGACGAAAACTCTCAGGCGCCGTCGTCGGCCTTCGCCTCGTCGGCCTCCTTGCCCAGCCGGGCCTCGACCGCCTGCGGCTCGTACATCTCCTCGACGACCCGCAGGTAGAGCTCGTTCGGGTTGGGCAGGTTCTTGATCTCCCGCAGCGCCTGCTCCTGGCCCGCGGACTCCAGCACGAAGGTGCCGTAGTTGAGGGCCCGGCCGGTGGGGGTCTGTTCGTACTTCATGTCGGTGACCCGGGCCAGCGGCATCATGGCGACCTTGCGGGTGACGATGCCGTTGACCACCATGACCCGCTTGTTGGTCAGGATGAACCGGTCGTACCACCAGTCGGCGACCTTCCACGCGACCCAGCCCATCACCGCGAACCAGAGCAGCACCGCGATGGTGGTGAGGGCGCCGACGTCCTGCCCGGCGAGGAAGCCGGAGAGGTAGCCGAGGACGAAGGTGGCCGCCACCCCGACGACGATCGGGGTGCCGAGGTGGATCCAGTGCCGCTTCCACTCGCCCCGGTAGCGCTCGGTGGGGAAGAGGTAGCGGGCGACCAGGGAGCTGGGCTCGTCCTCCAGGGGGAGCACCCGGCGGGGTGTCATGCCCTGGGCGTCGGACCGCAGGCCGGCCAGTTCCTCTTCGGAGATGACCGGCTGTTGGTAGCCCGCCTCCGGATCGCGGACCCACGTCCGCCCCTGCCCGCCGAATCCCGGGGCGTCGCCGTAGCCGGCGTCGTCCGAGAAGGACGGTCCGCCGGTCGGTCCCGCCCCGGACCCGTAGGCCGGCCCGTCGTCGGGTCGGTACCTCGGGATCGGCTCGGTGTCCCGCTCCCGGCGGTCCCGGCCGGGATCGTCCGGGTCGAACGGGGGTCCGGAGGGGCTGCCCATCGGTGGTTAGGCGACGAGGCTCGTGAAGAAGTCGCCGAAGCCCTGGGCGATGTCCACGATGCCACCGCCGAGCGACTTGAAGACGTCCGCTGCCGAGTTTGGCCGGTAGGCAACGAAGAAGATCAAGAATGCGATACCGGCCCAGGTGAGGACCTTCTTGACCATAGCGGGCCATCCTCTCGCGCGGCGCCGGGTCCGTTTACCGCAGCGGCACCCAGAGTATCAGCATGATGTCGTAGCGTGAATATCTGCGTCCCATCTCCGACTCGCCCGGAGGGCTGTCAAGCCCCTCCGTGCAGGTACGGGGACGGAGCGCCGTACACGAGCTCGGGCGGAGTCCACTCGGTGAGGTCGTGCAGGACGACATCTTCCGCGAGGAGGTGACCCGCGCTCGCCGGCCAGGCTATCGCATGGAGCCACATTCCCCGAGCCTCACCGGCGTACGCGCTTCGATCCGTTGCCGAATTGATTAACCACAGTGGAGTCGGATGGCCGCCGACCCTGATCCGCGCCGGCTCGACATGCTCGGGGTGACCAGGGCCGGGACCGGGCCCGGCCAGCACCTCCGTCAACTCTGGACCAGGGTCCGGGCCGGCCACCCCGGCGAACCGGGTGCCCAGCCCCACCCCCGGCTCCTCGGCCACCAGGACCAGTTCGGCCGGTCCACCACCGAGCGGCGCCGGCCCGGCGCACGCGACGGCCGTGGCGCGGACGCCACCGGCCTCGTCGCCGGCCCAGGCCACCCCGGTGACGGTCCAGCCCGACGGGAGCGGCCACGGGCACCACAGCGGCAGCGCGGGCCGCTGCGGATCGCTCTCGGCCGCCACCCGGTCCACCACGCTCGCCACGATGTCGGCGTCGATGTGCTCGGGCACGTGCAGCGGGGCCACCGGTCCACACCTGACGCACCGCGACTCACCGTGCATCAGGTCCGGTGGGCGTACCTGACCCGCACACCTCGGACAACTCACCACGACACTCACATCCCCACCGTGGCCCGGCGACGTGCCCGGCGTCAAGCCGCCGCCACGGACGTGCCGCCCCTTTCCCCACCTCAGCGCCCGTGCCGCGAATTCCTGCGGTCGGTGGTGGGGTGCGGGTCGGGCGGGAAGGGTCAGGCGGGCGGGGCGGCGGCGTGGGCGCGTACCCAGGCGTGCATGGCGATACCGCTGGCCACCCCGGCGTTGATCGACCGGGTCGAGCCGTACTGGGCGATCGAGAAGAGCTGGTCGCAGGCGGTGCGGGCGGCGGCGGACAGCCCCGGCCCCTCCTGGCCGAAGAGCAGCACGCAGCGCCGGGGCAGGGTGGTGGTCTCCAACGGCCGGCTACCGGGCAGGTTGTCGATGCCGACCACCGGCAGCTCCCGCCCGGCGGCCCAGCCGACGAACTCCTCGATCGTCGGATGGTGCCGGACGTGCTGGTACCGGTCGGTGACCATGGCGCCCCGCCGGTTCCACCGGCGCTGCCCGACGATGTGCACCTCGGCGGCGAGGAAGGCGTTGGCGTTGCGGACCACCGTGCCGATGTTGAAGTCGTGCTGCCAGTTCTCGATGGCCACGTGGAAGTCGTGCCGCCGGGTGTCCAGGTCGGCCACGACGGCCTCCCTGCGCCAGTAGCGGTAGCGGTCCACCACGTTGCGCCGGTCGCCGGCGGCGAGCAGCTCCGGGTCGTAGCGCGGGTCGTCCGGCGGGTCGCCCGGCCACGGTCCGACACCCACGTCGAGCTGGTCCTCGGTCACGGTTCCAAGAGGGTACGGCCGCCGCCGGGGTCCCCGTACGCCACCCCGACCGGTGCCGTCCGGGACGCCCGCCCGGTTCGCCCCGGGCCGGACCGCGGCGGCCTCACCGCCCGCGCAGTCCCAACGCGTCGCCGAGGCGTTCCAGGAACCGCCGGTCGGTGGGGTCGGGGACGCCGGTCCGGCAGACCCGGACCGCCACCGACTCCACCCACTGCCGGTACGCCGCGGAGTCCGCGGGATCGGCCCGTCGGCGTAGCACCCGGACGGCGGCCCGGCAGGCCGGCGGCAGGTCCGCCGGGCCGGTGGGCCCGCCGACCGCAGCGGTCGCGCCGTCGTGCCGGGCGTAGATCGCGGCGACCACGGCCCGGACGAGGTCACTGTCGGAGGCGCGGCCGGCGGCGAGGGCGTCCAGGCCGACGAGGCCGGCGGTGACGTCGCGGGGCGGGCGACCGGGGCCGGGTGAGGCGGCGGCCACCAGCACCCGGCCGGGCAGGGTGGTGAGCAGGTCCCACTCGGTGGCGGAGTAGACGGCGGTGGTCAGCGGTGCGGCACGCCGTCCGGCAGAGGGCGGCTCTCCGGCGAGGGAGTGGCTCATCAGGACCTCCGCCGTCAGCATAAGCCTGCCGGACGGGTGACGGGCTGGTCCCGGCGCGATCCGCGCCCGCCGGGTCGCCGGTGTCGCGGCGGGGGTGCCCGCGCTCCGCCGTCGACCGGCAGCGGTGAGTACGACTCGACACGCCTTACCGCTGGTTAAGGAGACACCGGGCGGCGGGTGACAGGGAAATGTCACTCCCGGGCCCACCCGGGGGGAGACGCAATGAGCGGCGGGGCCCTCCCCGGCACCCGCCGCCCACGCTCTGATGTCGAAGATTCTGCCCCACCACGACGATGAACGAACAGAGACGGAGGTCACATTTATCTTTTCGTAACAATACTCAGAGTCACTAATGATCAACGAGAGAGCGATCTCCGCAGGTGAAGTCATACCTTGTCAGGCGACAAGTTGGCGCATGTTCGCAGCTCCGGGCGGCGATCTCCCTGGAAACGCTCCCATCACGGGCCGTCACGCAAATGCGTCGTGCAAGTGCAGTCCGCACACGCGCATCGACAGATGCAGCTCGATGAGCATGATCGGGGCTCCGGAGTGGGCCGGTTTCGGCGCGCCCCACCCGGGAATTTGCCGGGGTACCACCTGGTTCTACGGGACGGAAAAAGCAATCCGCGCTGATCGGAGAGTCCAATGGCAACCGTTGAGCTGACCACGGCCAACTTCGACGAGGTGACCGAGAGCAGCGGCATCGTGCTGGTCGACTTCTGGGCCGAGTGGTGCGGCCCGTGCAAGCGGTTCGCCCCGGTCTACGAGCGCTCGTCGGAGAAGCACCCCGACATCACCTTCGGCAAGGTCGACACCGAGGCGCAGCAGGAGCTGGGCGCCAAGTTCGACATCCGCTCGATCCCGACGATCATGGCGATCCGGGACGGCGTGATCGTCTTCGCCCAGCCCGGCGCGCTGCCCGAGTCGGCCCTGGAGAACCTGATCGAGCAGGTCCAGGCCCTGGACATGGACGACGTGCGCAAGCAGCTCGCCAACCACCAGCACTGACCACCGCCGCCGGCGGTCGGGCCCCACGGTCCGGCCGTCGGCGGTTCACTTGCGCCCCGCTCGCACACATGTTCGAATGAACGGCATGCGCTGGGACCACCTCTCCGCTCCCCCGGACGAGGAGCGTCCCGACCGGGCAGCGCCAGCGACGCCACCCCTGCCGCTGGCGCTGCCCGGAGCGGTCACCCGCACGTTCGACACCCCCGACTTCGCCGGCATGACCTTCTACGAGGTGCAGGCCAAGTCGATCATCAACCGGGTGCCGGGCGGGTCGCAGGTGCCGTTCAGCTGGACGATCAACCCGTACCGGGGCTGCACCCACGCCTGCGTCTACTGCTTCGCCCGCAACTCGCACACCTACCTCGACCTCGACGCCGGCGCGGACTTCGACCGCAAGGTGATCGTCAAGGTCAACGCCGGGGAGCTGGTCCGCCGTGAGCTGGCCGCTCCGCGCTGGCGCGGCGCGCCCATCGCGATGGGCACCAACGTCGACTGCTACCAGCGCGCCGAGGGCCGCTACCGGCTGCTGCCGCCGATCATCACGGCGCTGCGGGACTTCGCCAACCCGTTCTCGATCCTCACCAAGGGCACCCTGATCCTGCGCGACCTGCCGCTGCTGCGTCAGGCCGCCGAGGTCACCCGGGTCAGCCTGTCGTTCTCGGTGGGCTTCGTCGACGAGGCCCTGTGGCGGGCGGTGGAGCCGGGCACCCCGAGCCCACGCCGCCGACTCGACGCGGTCCGCCGGCTCACCGACGCCGGTTTCGAGGTGGGGGTGCTGATGGCACCGATCCTGCCCGGCCTCAGCGACGACGACGCGTCGATCGACGCCACCCTCGCGGCCATCGCCGCCGCCGGCGCCACCGGCGTCACCCCGCTGGCGCTGCACCTGCGCCCCGGTGCCCGCCAGTGGTACGCGCACTGGCTGGGCCGGGAGTTCCCGCACCTGGTCCCCCGCTACCGCGAGCTGTACCGGTCCGGGGCCTACCCGCCGCAGGCGTACCAGCGGGAGCTGACCGCCCGGGTGCGGATCGCGGCCCGCCGGCACGGCCTGCACCGCAGCGAACCCGGCGACACCCGTCGCGGGTCGGCCCCGCCGTCCGCACCCGCCCCCGAACAGCTCGCCCTGCTCTGAGCGGGCCGGTCGGGGGCGGAAGCACGCAACGCCGGTCCCCCGCGCCGCCCCGGCAGCCGGCTGGTCCCGCCCGGAGTCGGGCTAGGCTCGGCGGATGCGGACCGCACAGCAGCTCCTCGCCGACTCCGCCGTGATCGCCGTCGTGGGCGCGTCCCGCGACCCGGGCAAGGCCGCGCACCGGGTGCCGGCGCAGATGCAGCGGTACGGCTGGCGGATCATTCCGGTCAACCCGACCGTGGACGAGTTGTTCGGTGAGCGGGCCTACCCGTCGCTCGCCGACATTCCGCACCCGGTGGACCTGGTGAACGTCTTCCGCCCCGCCCGCGACGCCGTCGAGGTGGTACGACAGGCGGCGGCGATCGGCGCGCCGGCGGTCTGGCTCCAGCTCGGCATCGTCTCCGCCGAGGCGCGGCGGATCGCCGGAGCGGCCGGCATGGACTACGTCGAGGACCGCTGCCTGATCGTCGAGCGGGCCGCCGGCGGCCTGTCCCGGCTGCCCTGACCGGTCCCCGACCCGCCCCGACGAGGTGACCCGGCGTCAACCGGCAGAAAAGCCGCGCCCCCATCGGTAGCGTCCGCCACAGAGAGGCCACTGACCTGCGGCGGAGGGCGGGCACCGTGAGTACGCCACCGGGCGAGCCGGAGCAGCCACCCTCACCGTACGAGCCACCCCACCGGCCGCCCGACGAGCCGGCCACCCCGCCCGCGCCCGTCCCGCCGGACGGACCGCGGAGCCCGACGGAGCCCGAGCCGTCGGCGTGGACCCGACCATCCGACCCGTCACCCTGGGCGCAGCCGTCCGGACCGTCGGCCCGGGAACGGCCGCCGGAGTCCGGTCCGACCGGTGAGTCCCCCGGTGGTGGCCAGCCGGGCGGGTCGGCCCCGCCGCCCGGGTCACCCGGCTGGACCGGGCCGCCGGCGGGCGAACAACCGGCGGTCACGCCGCCGGGCGGACCGGCGTGGGAGCAGCCACCCGGATGGGAGCAGCCGACGCCCGGCGGACCGGCGTGGGAGCAGCCACCGCCGTGGGGGCGACCGCCTGGCGAACAGCAGTGGGGCCACCCGCCACCCGGGCCGTACGGACCACCGGGTGGCGGCGGGACCAACGTGCTGGCGATCCTGTCCCTGGTGTTCGCCATCGTCTTCGCCCCGGCCGGCATCGTCCTCGGCCACCTGGCGAAACGGCAGATCCGCCGCACCGGCGAGGACGGCGACCAGCTCGCCACCTGGGGCCTGGTCCTCAGCTACGCGTTCACCGCGATCGGGGTGCTCGTCTGCTGCGGCTGGCTCGCCCTGGTCGTGGTGGCCGGCGTCGGCAGCAGCACCGGCACCGGCTACTGATCAGCGGAACTGCGCCT
Organism: Micromonospora wenchangensis; assembly: GCF_002210435.1. Classification (GTDB taxonomy): domain Bacteria; phylum Actinomycetota; class Actinomycetes; order Mycobacteriales; family Micromonosporaceae; genus Micromonospora; species Micromonospora wenchangensis. The sequence goes on along the minus strand of NZ_MZMV01000073.1, from coordinate 24,570 downwards.
CCCGGACGCTGTTGCCACCGTCGACCACCAGCATCTGCCCGGTGATGTACGACGCCGCGGGCGAGCAGAGGAAGCTGATCGCGGCGGCCACCTCGTCGGGGGTGCCGGGCCGGCCGACCGGGGTGCCGAGCCCCTGCTTGATCTCCGCCATCGTGGAGGCCGCCGTGTAGATGGTGCCGGGAGCCACCGCGTTCACCGTCACCCCGTCGGCGATCATCTCCATCGCCAGGGCCCGGGTCAGCCCGACCACCCCCGCCTTGGCCGCCGCGTACGCCGCCTCGGTGGGCAGGGCGTTGACCGGCCCGGCGGTGGCCGAGAGGTTGACGATCCGCCCCCAGCCCCGCTCGGCCATCCCGCTGATGAAGGCCCGGCTGCACAGGAACGCCGTGGTCAGGTTCCGGTCGATCTCGCCGCGCCACTCGTCGTAGCTGAGCTGGGCCACCGGGCGGAGCACCTCGGGGCTGGCCCGGCTGGCCAGGCCGGCATTGTTGACCAGCACCTCGACGTCGCCGAGCTGTTCGGCGACCGCGTCGGCGAGCGCGCCGACCTCGGACTCGTCGGTCAGGTCGGCGACGAAACCGGTCACGCCCAGCTCACCGGCCCGCTCGTGGATGCGCCGCGTGGTGGAGACGATCGCCACCCTGGCGCCCAGGTCGGCCAGTCGGCGGGCGGTGGCGTACCCGATGCCGTCGGCGCTGCCCGCGCCGGTGACCAGGGCGACCCGGCCGTCCAGCCGCATGGTCACCGGGTCCGGCAGCGGCACCGGCTCGTCCTGGCCGGGTTGGCTGCCGCCGGTGGTCGCGCGGGTGCGCCGGGCCAGGCCGGGGCGGCTCACGTCCCGCCTCGGTCGGCTGCCGGATCGGTCGGCCCCACGCGCGTCGATAGCCATGCCGGCATCCTGCCCGCTCGACCGGACGGGGGCAACGAGCCACCACGGGGCCGACCTCGCCACTGTGCGGTCCTGGCTACCCTGACGGCGCACCTACATGCGACGGAGAAGATCAGATGACCTATCCCCCGCCCTCCGACGGCTGGTCGGACCCGGCCTGGTCGGCCCAGCAGCCCGACCCGACACTTCAGGCCAGTGGCCCGCCGATCTCGGCCCCACCGGTCGGCAAGGACCCGTACGCCCCGGTCGACCCGTACGCGGGCGCGCCGCACATCCCCGCCCAGGCCGGCCCGGTCGACCCGTACGCCGCCGCTGCCGCCTACCCTCAGCCCGGCTACCCGCAGCCGATGGGGTACGCCGGTTACGGCGGTTACCAGCCCCCGGCACCGCAGAACGGCCTCGCCATCGCCTCGATGATCGTCTCGATCATCGGCGCGATCGGGCTGTGCGGTTACGGGCTCGGCGGCTACATCGGCCTCATCGGCGCGATCCTCGGTCACGTGGCCCGGCGGCAGATCCGGGAGCGGGGGGAGGGCGGCGCGGGCTTCGCCACCGCCGGCATCGTCGTCGGGTGGATCTCCACCGTCATCGCGGTGCTGGCCACCATCGCCATGGTGGTCTTCTTCGTCTGGTTGGCCAACCAGGAGTCGACGACCGGCTACGGCACCTCGTACTGAACGGTGGGGCCGCCCCGGGCACCCTGGGCGGCCCACCCGGTCACCCGCGCGTGACGAGAACCCGACGGCCCCCGTGGGCGTGGTGACGCCACGGTAACCTCGTGCCGTGACCGGGGTGGATGGACCTGTGGAAGACGTCACCGGGCGGCGGACCGTGGTGGTGACCGGGGCCAGTTCGGGCATCGGTCTGGCCGCCGCGGTGGCGCTGGCCCGGCGCGGCGACCGGGTGGCGCTGGTCGGCCGGGACCCGGCCCGCCTCCAGGCCGCCGGTGACCGGGTACGCGAGGCGTCCGGCGAACGCCCCGAACTGTTCCGCGCCGACTTCGCCGTGCTCGACGACGTACGCGGGCTCGCCGAGCGGTTGCGGGCGGCGTACGACCGGATCGACGTGTTGGCGAACAACGCCGGGGCGATCGTGTTGCAGCCGCTCACCACGGTCGACGGGTTCGAGCTGTCGATCCAGGCCAACCACCTGGCCCCGTTCCTGCTGAGCAACCTGCTGGTCGACCGGGTCGGCCGGCTGGTGGTGACCGCCTCCGGCGCGCACCGCAGCGGGACCCTCGACCCGGACGACCTCAACGCCGCGCTGCGCCGCTACCGGCCGATGCGCGCGTACGGCACCAGCAAGCAGGCCAACATCCTGTTCGCCGCCGAGGCGGCCCGGCGCTGGCCCGACGTGCCGGCGTACTCGTTCCACCCGGGGGTGGTGCGGACCCGGTTCGGCGCGGACAGCCGGCTGGTCGCCCTCGGCATGCGGGTGATGCCGTTCCGCAGCCCGGAAAAGGGCGCGGAGACGCTGGTCTGGCTGGCCAACCAGCCGGCGTCCCGGCTGGTCGACGGCGGCTACTACGCCGACCGGCGGCTGCGCCGGCCCTGGCCGCGCGCCGCCGACCCGGCGCTTGCCGCGCGACTCTGGGCCGCCAGCGCCGCCGCCGTCGGCATCACCGCCTGACCGGCCCCCCACACCGACTGCTGCGCCCCGGGACCGGCATGGCCATCGCGGGATGCCATCTGCGAGCAGATCCGGACCGGCCAACTCGCCGTGGGGACAGACTTCCGTCCACCACCGAACTGAAGGCCGAATACGACGTGTCCTACGGCTCGATCCGGGGAGCAATGCTGGTTCTCAAGACCGGGGACCTGGTCGAGGGGCGCCAGGGCGAGGGCGTCTACGTGAAGGCAGTGCCGGCAGACTGATCCCGACCGTCGAAACGGGCAGGCCCTGCGGAGACACCCTGCTCTGTGGAGATCTGTTGCTGCTGGAGCGGCAACGAATCTCCACGATCCTGATGTTCTCCTTGGCGGCCCCGGCGACGCATTGCTCGACGGTCCGCCGGGGACCTGTTCGCGGCGTGCTCGCAGGTGCCGGCGGTCGCTACAGTCGGGTCATGGCGCGTCACGGGCGGGTTGCGTATCCAGTGGCACTGCTGATCCTGGTCGTTGTCGGATTCATCGCGGATCTGCCGGTCTGGCAGGCGGCATTCGTCGGGGCGGCCGCGATGACGCCGCTCCTCCTTGTCGACCTCATCCTGACGCATGAGAGCAGGAGCGCATGATCGGGCATGGGCAGTAATCGAAGTCGCCGCCACCCAGCCGGCCCGCGAACCGTGACGTGACGGCGACCGCCCTGCGCCGCCGGGTCGCCCTCAGTCGGGGACGTGGACGGGGACGGTGGTGACCACCACGCCGGGCAGGGCGCGCAGGGCCCGGCGCAGCCGTTGGCCGGTACGGCTGTGCAGCAGGCGGTGCCCCGGCCGGCGCAGCACCACCTCCGGCACCACCACGGTCAGCACCAGCTCCGGCGCGGCGGTGTGCAGCGCCTCCAGGTAGTGCGCCAGCGGCCCGACCACCGCCCGGTACGGCGAGACGATCGTCTCCAGCCGGACGTGGTCCCCCCAGGCCCGCCACTGCTCCCGGAACCGGTCCGCCTCGGCGTCCTCCGGGGCGAGGTGCACCGCCAGCGTCGGCCGGCCCAGCGACACCGCGTACGCCAGGGCGCGCATCGAGGCGCGGTTGAGGCGTACCACCGGGACCACCACCAGGTGGCGTAGTTCCTGCGGCAGTTCCTCGCCCTCGACGGGCCGGCCCTCCGGCGCACCGGGCGGCCCGGCGGCGGGTCCGGGAGCCGTGGGCGGTGGGGCCCGGTCCGGGGGGCGCAGGGCCAGGGCGGCGTGCAGGGTGCGGTAGTGCCGGTGGATCCGGTCGAAGAGCAGCACCAGCAGCGGCACCGCGACCACCACCACCCACGCGCCCTCGGTGAACTTCGCCACCGCCGCCGTCAGCAGCACCAGGCCGGACAGGGCCGCGCCCACCCCGTTGACCAGCGCCCGCCGCCGCCAGCCGTCGCCCCGGTGCCGCCGCCAGTGCACCACCATGCCGCTCTGCGACAGGGTGAAGGCGAGGAACACCCCCACCGCGTACAACGGGATCAGCTTCTCGGTGTGGCCGCCGAACGCCACGAACACGACGACCGCCGTCCCGGCCAGCGCGACCAGGCCGTTGCCGAAGGCCAGCCGGTCGCCCAGGTGCAGGAAGCGGCGGGGCGCGTGACCGGCGCGGGCCATGAAGAACAGCAGCCGGGGAAAGTCGTTGAACGCGGTGTTCGCGGCCAGCAGCAGGATCAGCGCGGTGGTCACCTGGATGACGGCGTACCACGGGCCGGTGGGGAAGGTGAGCCGGGCGAGCTGGGACAGCAGCGTCTCGCCGGGGCGGGGCACCAGGCCGGCCAGGTGGATCAGCAGGGTCAGCCCGGCGAACAGGACCACCAGCATCGCCACCATCCAGGCCAGCGTGGTGCGCGCGTTGCGCCACTCCGGCGTACGGAACGCCGGCACCGCGTTGGAGACCGCCTCGATGCCGGTCATCGACACCGCCCCGGAGGCGAACGCCCGCAGCACCAGCAGCAGCCCCAGCCCCTCCGTCGCCGGCACCACCGGCGGGGCCACCGGCGCGAACCCCCGGCCCGCCGCCCGCAGGTAGCCGACCACGAGCAACCCCAGCACGGCGGCCACGAAGGCGTACGTGGGCAGGACGAACAGGTTGCCGGCGGCGCGTACCCCGCGCAGGTTGCCGGCGAGCAGCAGCAGGATCACCAGCACCCCGAGCGGCACGGCGAACGGCGTCAGCCCCGGCAGCGCCGAGGTGATCGCGTGCACGCCCGCCGCGATCGACACCGACACGGTCAGCACGTAGTCGAGCATCAGCCCGGCGGCGGCGGTCAGCCCCGCGCCGACCCCCAGGTTGTCCCCCGCCACCAGGTACGACCCGGCCCCGTGCGGATACGCCGGGATGGTCTGCCGGTACGAGATCCCGACGGCGACCATCAGCAGCACCAGCCCGGCCGACAGGGGCAGCGCCAGGCCCAGCGCCCCGCTGCCGGCCAGCACCAGCACGGTCAGCAACGCCTCCGGCCCGTACGCGACCGAGCTGAGCAGGTCGGAGGAGAGCACCGGCAGGGCCACCAGTTTGCGCATCCGCTCGTGCAGCACGGCGGCGCTGGCCAGTGGTGGGCCGAGGAGCACCCGGCGGAGCCGGCCGAGCCGCCGGCCCAGGGGGGAGTCCGGCTGGTCGGCCCGTTCGGCGGCGACCAGCCCGTCCCGCCCGGCCGGCGCCCCCGGTGCCGGGCGGAACAGCGCGATCGGGGCCAGCCGGCTGAACCGGCCCGGGGTGGGGCGGTTCCGGTAGCGGTCCAGGGTCGGGTCGACCGGCAGGGCGGGCGGCGCGCCGACCCGCCAGTGCGCGCCGACCCGGCGCAGGGCGTCCAACTCCGCCGGTTCCAGCGGCGGGAACTCGGCCGACGGGGTGACCACGGTGCCGCCGCGGTCGTCGTCGTCCGCGCTGCGCCCCGCCATCGCCCCACCTCCCCCCGCACTCTCACGTGCGGACGGGTCCCGTGCCCGCCGTTCGGGCGGAATAGCGACGAACGGACCTGCGGCGGACGACCGGGCCTGGTGGCCGGGTAGGCGGTCAGGGTGCCGGTGGGGCGGCGTCGGCGGGCAGCGCGGCCGGGGTGGCACGCCGGCCCGTACGGGCACCGCCGAGCACCACAACGACCACCCCGGCGAGCAGCAGCGCCAACCCGGGCAGCGCGTACGGGCGGGGCAACTGTCCCAGCCAGGCCCAGGCGATCAGCGCCGCCCCGGGGGCCTCCAGCAGGATCAGCACGCTGATCGTGGTCGCCGACACCCGGCGCAGCGCGTGGTTGAACATCGAGTGGCCGAGCAGTTGGGCCCCCGCCACCAGCCCGACGATCGCCACCCAGGTGCTGGTGCCCCAGCCGTGCAGCCGTACCCCGGTGACCAGGCAGACCAGCAGCAGGATCGCCGCGCACACCCCGTAGCAGATGGTGGTGTAGGTGGTGGTGCTGATGGTGGCGCGGGCGCGTTCGCCGAACGCGGTGTAGACGGCGGCGAACATCCCGCCGACGATCGCGAGCAGGTCACCGGCGAGGGCCCGGCCGGAGACGCCGACGTCCGCGCCGGTCGCCAGCACCGCGCCGGTCACCGCCACCCCGATGCCGACCCAGACGGGGTACGACAACCGCCGGCCCTGCCACCTGGCGATCAACCCCTGCCAGACCGGTTGGGTGGCGCCCAGCGCGGTGGCCGCCGCGACCGAGGTGAGCTGGGCGCTCGGCATCCAGGTGGCGAAGTGCGCGGCCAGCGCCACCCCGGACAACACGCAGTACCAGCCCTCGCGTCGGCCCGCCCCCACGGTCAGGGCACGCAGTTCGGCCCGGCGACGGGCCAGCGTGAACGGGGCGAGCACGGTGACCGCGAGCAGGTTCCGCCAGCACGCCACGGCCAGCGCCGGTGCCGCCGCGAAGGCGATCAGCGGGGCCGACGACGAGACCGACGCGACGGCGAGCGCGAGGACGCCGACGGTGAGCGGGTCGACGGGCGGACGCGACGGCGGTGCGGCGGAGGACACGGTGGGTCATCCTCACACGGGCGGCGGCGCTCGGGTGGACGCCGGGCGGCGGGTCGGCGCTGCCCGGCGGCGACGGCGGGGTGCCGGTCAGCGGTGCCCGGCGGCGACGGCCGGTGGGGTCAGCGGCGGCGGACCCGGTGCAGGCGGAACGGCTTGCGGGTGGCCCGGACCACGGCCGCGCCCCGGGGTTCGGCGGCCAGCGAGGTGTCCGGCAGCGCGTCCCCGGCGTCCGGCGGGCCGTCCGGGGCGAGGCGGGTCAGCGCGCAGCCGTCGGCCGCCCAGCGGGCCACCAGGTCGGCGGTCGGACCGGAGGCGTTGAGCCGCTTCGCCGCCACCAGCGGCGCGGAGGTCTCCCACTGCGGGCTGCCCGGGGCCAGCCGGGTCACCCGCGCCGGCCAGGTCACGATGCGCCCGCCGTGGTCGCCGCGCAGGGTCACCCGGGCCGTGGCGGCGTCGGCCAGCCCCGGCGCGGTCTGCTCCCCCGGCCCGCTGACCACGAACAACGACCCCTCCAGGGGTACGCACCACAGCGCGACCGCCGGCCCGTCGCCGACCCCCACCCAGGCCACGGCGGCCTTCTTCATCGCCTCGTCGACAAGTGGCGTCGACCGGGAGGCGTCCACCTCGTCCGTCACACCCGCATCCTCTCGCAGCTCCCACCCGCCCGGCACCCGACTGCCGCCGCCGGCCCGGACGGTGACGGCGGTGGCCCGGTCACCCGACGAACGGCGGCACCAGGATCTCGCCCCGGGCGACCGGCATCACCTGACCGGTCACCGTCGTGCCGACCGCCGCCCCGTCCTCGGCGGTCACCGTGCAGGCCAGGGCGGACGGGCGGCCGATCTCCGCGCCCTGCCGGACGGCGTACTCGCTGCGGCCGGCACCGGGGAGCAGACCGGTGGCGACCAGCCACACGCCCAGGCCCAGGGCGGCCGAGCCGGTGGCCGGGTCCTCGGGCACGCCGAGCCCCGGCACGAAGACCCGGGCGTGGGCGGTGCGCGTGTCGGCGTCCCAGGAGAACACGCTGACGTGCTCCACCCCGTACCGCTGGGCGGCCGCCGTGTTGACCCGGGCGCGGGCCACCGCGTCGGGGTGCACCGGCAGGTAGGGGAACTCCAGCCCGCAGCCGGCCACCCGGGGGGCCGGACCGGCGTGGTCGGCGGCGGTGAGCCCGGCCATCTCCAGCAGCGGTTCCGGGTCGAGTTCCGGTCCGAGGGTGGGGGTGCCACCGGTCAGGGTGGCGCCGGTCGTGGTCACCTCGATCGGCAGCACCCCGGCGTGGCACTCCTGGCTGACCGACCCGGCGGGGAACAGGCCACGGCGGCTGGCGGTGACCGCCGCGCCGACGCTGGGGTGGCCGGCGAAGGGCAGTTCCCCGGTCGGGGTGAAGATCCGGGCCCGGTAGGTGGCGCCCACCTGGGTCGGCGGCAGCACGAACACCGTCTCCGACAGGTTGAACTCCATCGCCAGCACCTGCATCTGCTCGGTGGCCAGCGCTTCGGCGCCGAACACCACGGCCAGGGGGTTGCCGGCGAACGGGCGGTCGGTGAAGACGTCCACGATCTCGTAGGCCAGGGTCGACATGGTGATAAACATTAGGCGCTTAGGCTGGGGGCCGTGAGCACGCCGAACCGGGTCTACATCGCTCGACTCGCCGGAGTCGCCGTCTTCGACCCGAACGGCGACCAGGTGGGGCGGGTCCGCGACGCGGTCGCCCGGATCCGGCCGACCCAGCGTCCGCCCGAGGTGGTGGGTCTGGTGGCCGAGATGCCGATGCGCCGCCGGATCTTCCTGTCCATCAACCGGATCACCTCCATCGACGCCGACGCGGTGGTCCTCGGCAGCGGCACCCTCAACCTGCGCCGCTTCTCCAAACGTCCCAACGAGCTGCTCGTCCTCCAGGAACTGCTGGACCGGCGGGTGCAGCTCGACCCGGGCGGCCAGCCCGGCGCGGTGGTGGACGTGGCGATGGAGTGCAGCCGGGGCGGCGAGTGGTCGTTGTCCCGGGTCGCCGTCCGCGAACAGACCAGCCGGTTGACCCGCCGTGGCCACCTGCACCAGGTGGACTGGGACCGGGTACGCGGGCTGAGCGGCCTCGCCGACAACCGGGGCACGGCCAACCTGCTGGCCGTGCTGGAGGACATGCGCCCCGCCGACCTGGCCAACGCGCTGCAGGATCTGCCCGACGCGCGGCGCAACGAGGTCGCGGCGGCCCTCGACGACGAACGTCTCGCCGACGTGCTCAGCGAGCTGCCCGAACGCGACCAGGTGGAGATCCTCGCCGCACTGGACCGGGAACGGGCCGCCGACGTGCTGGAGGAGATGGACCCGGACGACGCCGCCGACCTGCTCAACGAGCTGCCCCCGCCGGAGCAGGACGTGCTGCTCGACCTGATGGAGCCGGACGAGGCCGACCCGGTCCGCCAGCTGCTCAAGTACACCTCCGGTACGGCGGGCAGCGTGATGACCTCCGAGCCGGTGATCCTGCCGCCGGACGCCACGGTCGCCGAGGCGCTGGCCCGGATCAGGGAGGAGCAGCTCTCCCCGGCGATCGCCGCGCAGGTCTTCGTGACCCGCGCCCCGATGACCACCCCGACCGGCCGTTACCTGGGCATCGTGCACTTCCAGCGGCTGCTGCGCGAACCCCCGGCCGACCTGCTCGGCGGGGTGGTGATCAACGACATCGACCCGCTGCGGCCGACCACCCCGTTGCCGGAGATAACCCGCCGGATGGCCACCTACGACCTGGTCGCGATGCCGGTGGTCGACCGGAACAACCGGCTGGTCGGTGCGGTCACCGTCGACGACGTCCTCGACCACTCGCTGCCCCGGGACTGGCGGGACCGCGACGCCGTGCCCACCCCGGGCACCGACGAGACGGAGCTGCCCGGCACGCCGGTAGGCGGTGACTCCGATGGCTGACCAGCGGCGGACCGAGCGGTTGGACCAGCCGCGCGAGCCCCGGGGCGTCAAGCTGCCCCGGTTCGACCCGGAGGCGTTCGGCAGGTGGTCGGAGGGGATCGCCCGGGGCATGGGCACGGCGAACTTCATCGTCTACATGACGGTGGTGATCGCGTTGTGGTTCGGCTGGAACACCCTGGCCCCGGCGGACCTGCGCTTCGACCCGTACACGTTCACGTTCCTGACCCTGGTGCTGTCGTTGCAGGCGTCGTACGCGGCCCCGCTGATCCTGCTCGCGCAGAACCGGCAGACCGACCGGGACCGGGTGGCGCTGGAGGAGGACCGCCGCCGGGCGACCATGCAGAAGGCGGACACCGAGTACCTGGCCCGGGAGGTGGCCGCGCTGCGGATCGCCCTGGGTGAGGTGGCGACCCGGGACTTCCTCCGCTCGGAGCTGGCCCGGCTGGCCGAGGAGCTGGACGCGGCGGCGCAGCGGCGGCAGAAGCGGGAGTTGCGGCAGCCGGAACGGCCGGTGGGGCGGGGTGAGGGCCGCTCCGGTGGGGGCGAGCCACCGCTCGACGAGCCGCGCGACGATCTGGACGGCGACTACGCCCGCGACGGTCGCCGCCCGGATAGCTGAACGGGCCGGGGTCCCGTACCTGATCGTCCGGCTTTGTCCGGTGGGGCGGGGCGACCCCGGCGGGTCGATCGATTCGCTCACACCCGGCCCCGCTGTTGGCGGACGCCCCGGCCGCCCGACGTAGCATTGCCCGCATGTCAGCTCCCGTCAGCACCCTCTCCGACGCGATCCAGGCCGCGCTGGCCACCGTCAACGACCCGGAGATCCGTCGGCCCATCACCGACCTCGGCATGGTCCGCTCCGCCGAGATCGGCGAGGACGGCGTGGTCCGGGTCGGGCTGCTGCTCACCGTGGCCGGCTGCCCGCTGAAGGACAAGCTGCGCGGGGACATCACCGCCGCCGTCGGCGCGGTGCCCGGGGTGAGCGGCGTGGAGATCGAGTTCGGGGTGATGAGCCCGGAGCAGCGGCAGGAGTTGCAGGGCAAGCTGCGCGGCGGGGCCGGCACCGATGAGCCGGTCATCCCGTTCGCCCAGCCGGGCTCCCGTACCCGGGTCTACGCGGTGGCCAGCGGCAAGGGCGGTGTCGGCAAGTCCAGCGTCACGGTCAACCTGGCCGCCGCGCTGGCCGCCCGGGGCCTGTCCGTCGGCGTGGTCGACGCCGACATCTACGGCCACTCGGTGCCCCGGATGCTCGGCGCGGAGGGCAAGCCGACCCGGGTGGAAGACATGATCATGCCGCCGCAGGCGAACGGCGTGAAGGTCATCTCGATCGGCATGTTCACCCCGGGCAACGCGGCGGTGGTGTGGCGCGGCCCGATGCTGCACCGGGCGTTGCAGCAGTTCCTCGGCGACGTCTACTGGGGCGAGCTGGACGTCCTCCTGCTCGACCTGCCCCCGGGCACCGGTGACATCGCCATCTCCGTCGCCCAACTGCTGCCCAACGCCGAGATCCTGGTGGTGACCACCCCGCAGGCCGCGGCGGCCGAGGTCGCCGAGCGGGCCGGCGCGATCTCGTTGCAGACCCACCAGCGGATCGTCGGCGTCATCGAGAACATGTCCTGGCTGGAGCTGCCGGACGGGTCCCGGATGGAGGTCTTCGGCACCGGCGGCGGCGCGGCCGTGGCCGAGTCGTTGAGCCGGACGATCGGCGCGCAGGTGCCGCTGCTGGGCCAGATCCCGATGGACAGCCGGGTCCGCGAGGGCGGCGACGCCGGCACCCCCATCGTGCTGGCCGCGCCGGACGCGCCCGCCGCGAAGGCGCTGCACCAGGTGGCCGACCGGCTGGCGGTACGCCGCGAGTCGCTGCTCGGCAAGTCGCTGGGTCTCAAGCCCGCCGGGCGCTGACCTCCCGGGCCCGTGGCACGGGCCTGATCCCCTCACCTGAGCCGATGATGCGGTGCCCCCTGTTGGGGACACCGCCATAGGTGCTCCATCGCGTGGATCACGACAGCCCGGCCGGGCGGGGTCCGAGGACCGGACGCGGGTCAGGTGGCGTCGTCGTAGCTGGGGCGGGGGGCCGGGGCGGGCGCGGAGGCGGTGCTCGTCGTGCTGCTCTTGCGGGCGGCGGCCCGCGGGTCGATCCGGTCGGCGACGCCCTTGAGCTCCTCGTGCACCCCGGTGACGTCCGCCCGCAGGTCGTCGTAGACGCCCTGGAGGGGCTTGCGGATCGCCTGCTCGTCCTCCTCGCTGAGCAGGTGCTTGCGGATGAACGCCTTCGGGTGGAGGTCCTCCAACTGGATGTCGGTGCCCAGCTCACGGCTCAGGTCGCCGGTCGCGTTGCGGGCCATCGCCCGCAGGTTGCGCACCATCCGCAGGCCGTCGCTGATGACGTTGGGCAGCCGGTCCCCGAAGATCAGCAGTGCCAGGAGCAGCAGGACGCCGATCTCCCACCAGTTCAGGTTGTCGAGCACCGCAGGGCCTCCTCGTCACGTCGACCCAAGCCTACGCACGTCAGGGCCCGGTCCGGGAGGGGGTGAACGGCCCTCACTTGGCGTCCGCGGCGAGCGTCACCGAGGCGTTCTGCCGGGTCGACCCGCGCCGGTACTCCACGGTCACCACCGACCCCGGGGCGAACTTGCGGACCAGGGCGATCAGGTCGGTCGGATCGTTGATCGGCCGGCCGTTGAGCCGGAGCACGACGTCCCCGGTCCGCAGCCCCGCCCCGGCGGCCGGACCGGCCGGTTCCACGGCGGCCAGGCGGACCCCGACGCCCGCCCGGGTGGCCGTGCCGGTCCCCGCGACCTGGGCCCCGATCACGGTACGCCGGGCCTTGCCCGTGCCGATGATGTCCTGGGTGATCCGTTTCGCCTGGTTGATCGGGATGGCGAAGGCGAGGCCGATGTTCCCCGCCTCCTGCCCCTCGGCCACCAGCGACTTGATTGTCGAGTTCACCCCGATCACCCGGCCGGCCGCGTCGACCAGCGGGCCACCCGAGTTGCCGTGGTTGACCGCCGCGTCGGTCTGGATCGCCGCGTAGTAGCGGACCGGCCCGCCCGGCTCCCCCGCCTGCATGGTGCGGTCCAGCGCGCTGATGATGCCGGCGGTGACTGTGTTCGCCAGGGACAGCGGCGAACCGATGGCCAGCACCGGGTCCCCCACCGCGAGCGCGTCCGAGTCACCGAACTCGATCGGCCGCAGCCCCGTGCGGTTCACCTTGATCACCGCGATGTCCGACTCCGGGTCCTGCCCGACCACCGTCGCCGGGGAGCTGCTGCCGTCGTTGAAGGTCACCGACGCCCGGCCGGTGCCGTCGGCGACCACGTGGTCGTTGGTGACCACGTAGCCGTCGGTGCTGACGATGAACCCGGAGCCCTCGCTGGTGCCGGCCGGGCCGGCCACCCGGATCGTCACCACGCTGGGCAGGACCCGGCCGGCGACCCCGGCCAGCGAGTCCGGGCGACGCTGGGCCAGCCCGGGCCCCTCGGCCGGGCCGGCCCCCAGGGTGACCCCGCCGCCGACACCGCCGCGCACCGCGAAGGCGTACCCGAGGGCACCGCCCAGGGTGCCGGCGAGCAACGCCACGATCAGCGGGACGAGCAGCAGTTGACGCAGTCGTGGTCGGCCTGGCGCATCCGGGTCGGTGACCGGCTCCGGCGCGGCACCGGTGGCCGGCACGCTCGGCAGCACGACCGCCGCCGGGGCGTACGGGTCCCGCCAGGGGTCGGCGAGCGCGTCGGACCACCAGGGTGAAGCCGACCCGCCGTACGGCGTCGTCGGGGCCGTCTGCGGCGGACCGGGCGGCGGCCCCGCCGAACCCGGAGTCCCGCCGGGCGCTCGCCACTCCCAGCCGTCGGTCACGTCGGTGCCTCCCAGTCGTCCCCCGGTGCCCCGGACCACGACCGGGGGTGGCGGTCACGGCGCGGGGGGCACCCCATCCAGGATTGCACGGATGCGCCGGGTGGAGTCAGCTGTTGTCCGCCCGTACCCCGTCCGCCGGCCCGCCGTCGCGCCACCCGGGCCGGCACGGGTGGACTCGCGGCCGAAGGAGCCTCGCCTCTAGGCTCATAGCGCCCACCCGCTCCGCGTCCCATCGCCACCGCCCGGAGGTGTCCCATCGCCACGGTCGCCAGTTCCGGCAGCCCCACGGCGCAGTCGTTGCAGTTCGCCGAGTCGTACGTCGGAGAGGACATCGTGCTGGCCACCGCCCGGAGCCTCGCCCGGGAGGTCGGCCTCGACGCGGTCACCCCCGGCGCCGGGGCGGCGCTGCGCCTGCTCGCCGCCGCCGGCAACGCCCGCGCGGTGGTGGAGATCGGCACCGGCACCGGGGTCAGCGGGGTGTGGCTGCTGCGCGGGATGCGCGCCGACGGGGTGCTCACCACCATCGACGTCGAGGTCGAGCACCAGCGGATCGCCCGGCGGATCTTCGTCGAGGCGGGTTTCCCGTCCGGCCGTACCCGGATCATCACCGGCCGGGCGCTGGACGTGCTGCCCCGGCTCGCCGACGGTGCGTACGACCTGATCTTCGTCGACGGTGAGACGACCGGCTCGGCCGCGTACGTCGACGCCGCCCTGCGGCTGCTGCGCCCCGGTGGGGTGCTCGCCCTCAACGGCGGATTCGCCGGTGGCCGGATCGGTGACCCGGCCGCCCGGGACGCCGAGACGGTGACCATGCGGGAGACGGTCAAGGCGATCCGGGAGGCCGAGCAGTGGATCCCGGCCCTGCTCCCGGTCGGTCACGGCCTGCTGGCCGCGGTCAAGTGCTGACCACGGCCGGGCACTGACGTTGACCGGGTGCTGACGGCGACCGGGTGCCGACCGGGGCCGGGTGCCGACCGCGCCGGGACGCAGGACGCGGGCACCCGGCCCGGCGGCGGCTCAGTCCAGCGTCGCCAGCCAGCGCAGCAGGCCCCGCACGCCCCAGCCGGTCGCGCCCCGGGTCAGCTCGGCGTCGTCGCCGTCGGCCCAGGACGGTGCGGACATGTCGATGTGCAGCCAGCGGTCCCGCAGCTCCCCGGTGAACTCGCGCAGGTAGAGCGCGGCCATCACCGAACCGGCCCCCCGGTCCGGGGAGCTGTGCCGGTCGGCCAGGTCGCTGCCGAGGTGTTCGAGATAGTCGGCGGGCAGCGGCATCCGCCAGGCCGCCTCGCCCGCGTCGGCCACGGCGGCCAGCACGGCGGCGGCCAGCTCGTCGTTGTCGCTGTACAGCGCGCCGGTCCGCTTGCCCAACGCCACCGCGTTCGCGCCGGTCAGGGTGGCCAGGTCGACCAGCAGGTCGGGGCGGAGTTCGCGGGCCGCGTAGCCGAGCGCGTCGGCGAGCACCAGCCGCCCCTCGGCGTCGGAGTTGGTGCTCTCGCTCGTCGTCCCGTCGTAGTGCCGGATGACGTCGCCGGGACGGAACGCCGACCCGCTGACCATGTTCTCGGCCAGCGGGGTCAGCGCGGTGACCCGGACGGGCAGCCGTAGCGCCGCCGCGCCGAGGGTGGCCGCGACCACCGCCGCCGCGCCGGCCATGTCCTTGCGCATCAGCTTCATCGCCGGCACCGGCTTGATCGAGATGCCACCGGTGTCGAAGGTGATCCCCTTGCCGACCAGGACGACGTGCTGCCGGGCGTCGGCGGGCCGCCAGTCCAGCTCGACCAGGCGGGGGCCGCTGGCCGAGCCGGCACCGACGGCGAGGATGCCGCCGAAACCCTCGTCCGCCAGCTCCTGCGGCCCGCGTACCCGCAGGTGCAGGTCGGGGTGGTCGGCGGCGGCGTCGGCGACCTGGGCGGCGAACCACTGCGGGGTCTTCACCGCCGAGGGGGTGTTGGTCAGGTCCCGGGCCAGGCGGGTCATCGCGGCGGTGGTCCGGGCCGTCCCGACGACCTCGGTGTACGCCTCCGGCGTGGTGGTCAGCAGGGTCACCCCGGCCAGCGCGGGCGTCGTCCCCGCCTCGGTCAGCCGGAAACGGTACGAGGCGAGCAGCAGCCCCTCCACGACGGCCCGGACGACCTCGGCGGACGCGTCGACCGGCACCGCCAACGTGACATGTGTCTCAGCTACGGCGGCGCGGGCCAGGGCGGCGCCGGCCGTCCGCCAGGCCCGTTCCCCGCCGTCGCCCACGCCGAGCAGCAGCAGCCGGGCGGGGGAAGCACCGGGGCGGAGCTGGGTCAGCGTCTCGCCCGCCCGCCCGGTCAGCCGGGTGGCCGGCAGCAGCGCCCGCGCCTGCGCCCACACCTCGTCGGTGGGCGGCGACGCGGTGGCGACCAGCACCGGTGCGGCGTCGTCCGGGTCGGTGGCGGCGCGGACGGGCAGGACGAGGACGTCCGACCCGTCGGGGGCGGCGGCGAGACTGATGGCGAGCACGCTGGACCGTACCTCCGGAAAGTTGGCGGTGCGGGACCTCGACGACCCGCTGGGGACAGACGAAGTCCCTGAGTCACCGGCGGTGCCGGTGACTCAGGGACCAGGGACCTTCCGCGCGGCACCGCGCGGAGTGTCGGCCGATCAGCCGGCAGCCGCCTTCAGCGCGTCACCGAGTGCGTTGGCCTCGTCGGGAGTCATCTCGACGACGAGCCGGCCACCGCCCTCCAGCGGGACCCGCATGACGATGCCCCGACCCTCCTTGGTGACTTCCAGCGGACCGTCGCCCGTCCGCGGCTTCATCGCCGCCATGTTGTCTCCCCTCAGACCTATACATCAGGGTCGGTGTACTGCCCCACAGCCACTTCGTGATGACCACCCGCAAGGTACGCGGGGGCGTCGACCACGATTTTCCCTGATGAACACCGCCGGACCCAAACCGGAGCAGCATTGATGTAACAGCATCTAGCTTATCTTGAGAAGGCCTGTCACAATGTGCGGTCATGCAGGCACGGTCGGCACTCTTCGACCTGTACGGCGACCATCTCCGCACGCGGGGTGGGCGCGCACCGGTCGCCGCCCTGGTGAAGTTGCTGGCCCCGCTCGGCGTCGCCCCGCCGGCCGTCCGGACCGCCGTGTCCCGGATGGTGCGCCAGGGCTGGCTGGAACCGCTGCGGCTCGCCTCCGGACCAGGTTATTCGATCACACCGAAGGCGGTCCGGCGGCTCGACGAGGCCGCCGCCCGGATCTACCGCACCGGCCGGATCACCTGGGACGGGCGGTTCGACCTGCTCGTCCTGTCCACCCCGACCGCCCGGCGCGACCGCCAGCGGCTCGCCGCCAACCTCAGCTTCCTCGGCTACGGCACCCTCGACGAGCACACCTGGGTGGCGACCCGGGCCAGCGAGGACGTCGACCTGCTGCTGGAGGAGGCCGGGGTGCGCTACGAGCGGTTCACCGCCGCGCACGCCGCCGGCACCCCCGGGGCGATGGGCGTGGTCCGCCGCGCCTGGGACCTCGGCGAGATCGGGCACGCCTACGAACGGTTCGTCGCCGAGCAGCGCGCCCAACTCGCCGGGGTGACCGTACGCAGTGGCGACGAGGAGGCGTACGCGGCCCGGTTCCGGCTGGTGCACGCGTGGCGTACCTTCCTGTTCCAGGACCCTCAACTCCCTCCGGCACTGCTCCCCGAACGCTGGCCCGGCACCGCCGCCGCCAGCTTCTTCGACCGGCACGCCGCCCGGCTCCGGCCGGCGGCCGACCGGTACGTCGAGCAGTGCCTCGACGCCGGCAACCGGGTCCCCCGACAGAAGGGCCGTTAGAGACGTGACCGAGCCGCTGCTCGTCGACCGCACCGATGGCGTGGTCACCCTGACCATGAACCGCCCCACCGCGATGAACGCCCTCGACGTGGCGCTCAAGGAGGCGCTGCGGGACGCGCTGGCCGCGCTGGAGACCGACCGGTCCTGCCGGGCGGTGGTGCTGGCCGGGTCGGGCGGCTCGTTCAGCGCCGGCCAGGACCTGCGCGAGCACGTGCAGGTGCTGGAGTCGCCGGGCCGCGACCCGCTGGACACCGTCCGGGCGCACTACAACCCGATCGCCGCCCGGCTGGCCAACCTGCCCAAGCCGGTGGTCGCCGCCGTCCGGGGGATGGCCGCCGGGGCGGGCGCCTCGCTGGCGTTCCTGGCCGACTTCCGGATCGGCGGGCCGAAGACGAAGTTCCTGATGGCGTTCGCCGGGGTGGGCCTGGCCGCCGACACCGGGGCGTCCTGGACGCTGCCCCGGCTGGTCGGCCACGCCAAGGCCGTCGAGCTGCTGATGCTCGCCGAGCCGGTCGCCGCCGACGAGGCGTGCCGGCTGGGCCTGCTCACCCGGCTGGTCGACGACGACGAGCAGGTGCTGCCCACCGCGCACGAGCTGGCCGCCCGGCTCGCCGCCGGCCCGACCGTCGCGTACGGGGCGATCAAGCGGCAGCTCTCCATCGCCGACGCGGGCACCCTCGCCGACGCCCTCTCCGCCGAGGCGCAGGCCCAGTCGATCTGCGGGGGCACCGCCGACCACCGGGCCGCCACCGTCGCCTTCGTCAACAAGCAGAAGCCGGTCTTCCAGGGCAACTGAGCCGCCCGGCCGGGCGCGCGGGGACATGCCGGCCGTCAGCGGGCCACGTACCCGCCGTCGATGGGCACCGTGTGGCCGGTGATCCAGGCCGCGTCGTCGGAGCAGAGGAACAGCACCACGCCGGCCACGTCGTCCGGGCTGGGGATGCCGGGTTTCGGGTTGAACGACTCCATCCGGGCCCGCATCTCCGCCGGGTCGGGCGCGCTGTCGATGAAGTGCCGCACCAGCGGGGTCATCACCACCGTGGGGGCGACCGCGTTGACCCGGATGTTGCGGGCCGCGTACTCCACCGCCGCCGAGCGGGTCAGCCCGACGATGCCGGCCTTGGTGAAGGTGTACGGGGAGATGTTCTCCTGCGCCGCCAGGCCGGTGGTGGACGAGGTGTTGACGATCGCGCCCCCGCCGCCGCGCAGCATCGCCTCGATGCCGTACTTGAGCACGTGGAACACGCCGTCGCCGTTGATCCGGCGGACCTTCTGCCAGTTCTCCACGTCCATCTCGTGCAGGGGCTGCTGCCGGCCGTCGATACCGGCATTGTTGAAGATCAGGTCGATCCGGCCGTAGCGCCGCACCGCTTCGGCGACGCCCTGCTCCACCGCGCCGGCGTCACCGGTGTCGACGGTGACCGCGAGGGCGTCGGGCAGGTCGGCGGCGACCCGCTCGGCGCCCTCGGTGTTGATGTCGGCGACCACCACCCGGGCCCCCTCGGCGGCGAACCGCCGGGCGGTGGCCTCGCCGAGCCCGGAGGCGCCACCGGTGACGAATGCGACCTTGTCCTGGAACCGCATCGGCCCTCCCTCGACCGGCCGACCGGGCGCCGGCACCGGTGCGCCCATACCCGGTCGGAGGGCGGCTAGTCGTCCTCCTCCGGGTCCTGGTTGGCCTCGACGCCCAGCACGAACGCCTGCATGGCCAGCTCGTCGCCGCTGGGCGAGACGAACGCGGGCAGCTCGGCCGGGCCCAGCTCCTGCACGTACGACCAGAAGAGCCGGACCGCCTCGGCCCGCGACTCGGCCTCGATCGGCAGGTCGAGGCTGACCAGCCAGGTCCGGCGCGACGGCGGCGGGCCGAGCCGGTCGACCAGGTCGCGGTAGGTGCCCGGGTCGAGCGGGGTGACCGGGCCGGCGACGGCGACCTGCCCGGCCGGCACCGGCGCGTCGAACGACCGCCGGGTGTAGGTCACCAGCAGCGCCCGCCCGTCGTTGCGGGCCACCCGGCCCAGCGCCACCAGCCGGGGCGGCCCGTCGGCCAGCACCGCCACCCGGTCACCGGGGCGGGGGGCGGGCCCACCGGCCGGGACGGCCAGCTCCAGGGTGTCGTGGTGGACGAGGCGTTCGGCGTCGTGCCGCCCGGCCGGCAGCAGCACCGCCCAGGCGTCGCCGCCCGGCCCGCCGTCGACGTCGGTCGGGCCGGTGCTGCGGTGGTCGGTCACGGTCATGACCCCATCTGATCACGGGCCACGGCGGTGCCGGCGTGGCAGCCCGCGAGATGGTCGTCGACCATGCCGGTGGCCTGCATCAGCGCATACGCCGTGGTGGGGCCGACGAAGCGGAAGCCCTGCTTCTTGAGCGCCTTGGCCAGGGCGACGGACTCGGGGGTCGACGCCGGCACCTCGGCGAACGATCCGAGCCGGGCCGGCCGGGGCGGCGGCGCGTACGACCAGAGCAGCGCGGAGAGCCCGTCGGGCAGGGTCAGCGCGGCGCGGGCGTTGGCGATCGCCGCCTCGATCTTGGCGCGGTTCCGGACGATGCCCGCGTCGGCGAGCAGCCGGGTCACGTCCGCGTCGCCGAAGGCGGCGACCCGCTCGATCCGGAAGTCGGCGAAGGCGAGCCGGAACGCCTGCCGTTTGCGCAGGATGGTCAGCCAGGACAGCCCGGACTGGAACGCCTCCAGGGTGAGCCGTTCGTAGAGGGCGTCGTCGCCGCGCAGCGGGCGGCCCCACTCGGTGTCGTGGTAGATCGCGTAGTCCGGGGTGCTCGCCCCCCAGGCGCAGCGCGGCAGGCCGTCGGGGCCGGTCACCAGGTCAGTCACCCGTCACACGCTAGGCCAGGGGCCTGACACCCGTCGTCGGGGCCGGGGTGACGCGGCCCTACCGACCCCGCTGCAGAGCGTCAGCGGGTGGACGGGCGGGGCAGCCGGCCGGACTCGACGAGGCGGGCGAAGCGTTTCAGGGCCAGCGTCAGGCTGGCCTTGGAACCCGGCCAGAGCAGCGGCCAGGCGACCCGGCCGGCCGCGCCACCGGGCAGGTGGAACCACTCGTGCCAGACCACCTGGGTCCGGTCGTCGGCCAGCGGGGTGCAGCGCAGCACCCCGGGGCCGCGCAGGAGCCTGCCGCAGTGCACCACGCCCACCTCGTAGGGGGCGTCGACCCGGACCACCCGCATCTCGTCGCGCAGCGCCGCCGGGCCGAGCGCGGTGACCGCCTCGATGAGGCTGCCCTCGCCGCCGTCGCCCTCGACCACCCGGACCCGGGTCAGCGGAATCCAGTCGGACTGCCCCTCCCAGTCGGTGAGCGCGGCGAAGACCCGCTCGGCGGGCGCGTCGACGATCACCGTGGCGGTGAACTCGCCGGCACCGGGCTGGGCGGCCTCGTCGGCCAACCCGCCGCCCGCCGGGTCCGGTCCGGTCACACCGGCTCCGAGCGGACCACCGCGCCGCCGGGACGGTCGGCGTCGGTCTCCCCGGCCGGCTCCCCCGCCCGGTCGTCCCCGGGGCGGCCGTCGGTCGGGGTGGCGTCGCCGGTCGGGGTGGCGTCGCCGGTGGCGGCGACCGGCGGGTCGGCCTCGGCTGACGGGCGGACGGGCTGGTCCGCCGGCTCCACCGACACGGCCCCGGTGGTCGGCCCGTCCGGGTCGGCGGGCACGTCGGCGGTCGTCGGGGAGGCGTCGGACGCGGTGCTCGCGGCCTCCTCCCGGGTACGGCGCAGCGCGTCGGCGTCGGCGGTACGGCCCTCCCGCAGCGCGGCGATCTCGGCCTCCAACACCCCGATCAGCTCGGTCTTGTACCCGATGTCGTAGCCGGCCCGGCGCATCGCCTGGTCGACCTGGTCCATCCGGTAGCCGCGCAGGGCGGTGTCGAAGCGCAGCGCGCCCACGTCCGACTCCCGCAGCGGCCGGCCACCCGGCAGCGGGACGGCTCTGCCGTCGGGCTCGACGGGCGCGAGGCCGTCCCGACCCGAGATCAGCACCGTCACGCCGAACACGACCGCCGCCACGGTCAACGCGACGACCAGAATGAGCAGAGTCTGACCCATGCAGAGATCGTGGCACGGGGACACCCTCCGGAGCGACCCCAACCACCATCATCGTCACCGATCTTTCGGCCGGGACGGCCTGCCGGCGGGCCGGGTCTTCGGGGTCGTACCGGCCCGGAGGCGGGTCGGGCGACCGGATAGCGTCGGCGTCGGCCGGGTCGTCCGGCCGGTGAGCTGCGGGAGGCGGAATTGGCCGGGGCGCTGCGACTCGGGGGGCGGAGCTTCGCCCCGGGCGAGCCGGTGGTGATGGCGATCGTCAACCGGACGCCGGATTCGTTCTTCGACCGGGGCGCGACCTTCGCCCAGGACAGCGCCCTGCGCGCGGTGGAGCGGGCGGTCACCGAGGGCGCGGAGATCATCGACATCGGCGGGGTGAAGGCCGGGCCGGGCGACGAGGTCGACGTGGCCGAGGAGATCCGCCGGACGGTGGACACCATCGCCGCCGTCCGGGCCGCGTTCCCCGGGGTGGTCATCTCGATCGACACCTGGCGGGCCGAGGTGGCGGTCGAGGCGGTGGCGGCCGGCGCAGACCTGCTCAACGACACCTGGTCCGGGGCCGATCCGGCGCTCGCCCGGGTGGCCGCCGAGACCGGCGTGGGGCTGGTCTGCTCCCACGCCGGTGGGCTGACGCCCCGGACCCGGCCGCACCGGGCCGCGTTCACCGACGTGGTCGCCGACGTGGTCGCGACGGTGACCGGGCTCGCCGAGCGGGCGGTGTCCCTGGGGGTACGCCCCGACGGCATCCTGATCGACCCGGCGCACGACTTCGGCAAGAACACCAGGCACTCGTTGGAGATCACCCGCCGGTTGGCCGAGCTGGCCGGCACCGGCTGGCCGCTGCTGGTGGCGTTGTCGAACAAGGACTTCATCGGCGAGACGCTGGACCTGCCGGTGCCGGAGCGGTTGGAGGGCACGCTGGCCGCGACGGCGGTGTCGGCCTGGCTCGGCGCGCGGGTGTTCCGCGCCCACCAGGTGCTGCCCACCCGGCGGGTGCTGGACATGGTGGCCTCGATCCGGGGCGACCGGCCGCCGACGCTCACCCGCCGCGGCCTGGCCTGACCGGTCACCGGGTGACCCGACCCGGCCGGCCCGGTGAGCCGGCCCGGCCGGCGGGGTGGTCAGCCCGGCGCGGTGGTCAGGTCCAGTGCAGGATGCGCTTGCGCCAGGCGTAGAGGATGCCGAGCGCGACCACGGCCACGAAGACGCCCATCTCGGCGACCGTCACCGCGCCGAACCCGGGCCGGTCGAAGACCATCGCCCAGGGGAAGAGGAAGACCGCCTCGACGGCGAACAGCACGTAGAGGTACGCGTACACGTAGTAGCGGATCTGCATCTGCGCCCAGTCGCCGCCGACCGGGTCGAGGCCGCACTCGTAGCCGGCCCGCTTGCCGACCGGGTCGGCCGGCCGACGGGGACGTAACACCCGGTTGGCCGAGAACGCCGTGACGAAGAAGAGGACGGCAGCGAGCAGCAGCAGCCCGAGCGTCGCGTACGAGCCCAGGTAACCGGTCACGGTGGCTGAGCCTACCGGGCGGCGGGCCGCACCGGACGAGGCGAGGGCGACCGGGCCGTCACCGAATATTTTCCGCCGGTACTAGTGCCCCGCCGCAACTGTTACCGAATAATGAACTCGCACCCAGGGTCACGGAGGTCAGATGCCCGGCGTGGACGCGCGTACCGTCCGGCGGTCCCTCTCCCGGCGTACCCCCGCTCTGTCCGTGGCGACCATGGCGGCCGGGCTGGTGGTCGCGCTCGGGGTGACCCCGGGCCTGGCTGCCCCACCCACCGTGACCCTGACGGTGACCGACCCGACCGACGCCGGGACCCCCGGCGGCGACCCGACCGACTCGACCACGCCCCCGGTCGAGCCGACGGCGACCGGGGCGGGCCCGACCAGCGCGCCGCCGACGCTGCCGCCGGACCCGGAACCGACCACCGCCGCGCCGGAGCCCACCGGCGCCCCACCGTCGACCACCGCGCCCGCGCCGACGGCCACCGGCGTGCCGACCGCCCGGCCGCCGCTGCCCGGCCGACCCACCCGCCCCGGCCAGCCGGGCGGCGACCGGGTCGGGGTCCGGGTGGACACCGGGGACGTGACCCTCGACGACGGTTACTGGGCAGCCGACGGCACGGTCACCGCGCTGCGGGTCACCGTCACCAACACCGGGTCCGTGCCGGCGCGGCTCCGGCTGGCCTACACGCTGCCGGCCGGGCTCACCGACGCCGGGACGCCGGGCTGCGGGGCCGGCGGCGACGGCGGATGGCACTGCGGAGAGTGGGCCACCGCGCCGGGCGACCGGTTCGACAGCATGATCCGGGTACGGGTCAGCGGCACCGCCTGGCGGCAGATGCCCCTCAGCGGCGCGGTACGGGTCACCGCGACCGGCCCGGACGGCGGCACCGCGCAGGACGACCAGGGGTTCGCGGTGCTCTTCCCGCCCGGCCCGCCGGTGCCCGGGATACTGCTCGACGCCGACGAGGTGGCCTTCGACATCAGTGGCGGGCCCACCGTGCTGACCGCCCACCTGGGCAACACCGGCCGGGTGCCGGCAACCGGGCGGGTCGAGGTGACCCTGCCGGAGGGGGTCAGCGTGCTGGACCCGCCGGCCGGCTGTGCACCGCTGGCTCCGACGCGTACCCGCTGCGACCTCGGCGTGCTGCCGGCGGGGCGGACGCAGACGCTCCGGTTCACGGTCGCCGCCACCCCGGACGCCCAGCGCGAGGCCCCGCTGGCCGGGGCGCTGACCGGCTGGTTGGACCCGGAGAGCGGGCCAGCCCGGCAGGTCCAGATGAGCTTCCGGATCACCGCCGCCGCCGCGCTGGCCACCCCGCCGGTGGGGACGCCCGCGCCGACGGGTTCGCAGGGATTGATCGCGGCGCAGGGCGGGACGGTCGCGCTGAGCGGGATGTCCTCCGCGCAGCGGACCGCGCTCGCGCTGATCACGGTCTCCGTCCTGCTGGTGGTGCTGGCCCTCGTGCTGGCGACCGCTGCGCTGCGCCGGCGCTCGGCCGAGGTGGCGGGGGACCCGCCGCCGACCGGGCGGCCGACCAGACCTGCCGGCGGTCGGAGCAGGTGGTGGGGGCCGTCCGGACGGTCGCGGTGATATCGATTACGGCGTGCATCACAAATCACCGCATAGCCGTACAGATTTCGCCGACCCGGTTCCCAGGTGTCGGACCTCCACCAAGGATGCCCTAAGCCCTGGACGTAGGCTCGGAGGCGAGAGATGACAGCGGTCCGGCCCGCCACGGGCGGACCGGGCGCAGCGGCGCATCAGGGAGGTCGCGTGGCCGGGCAAGGCGAGGTCACCATCATGTGCAGCCGCACGCGCGGCGGGGCCGAGCGAAGCGAGGTGCAGGCGTGACCAAGCAGATCCGTCAGTTGGACCGGGTGGTGATCCGGTTTGCTGGTGACTCGGGTGACGGGATGCAGTTGACGGGGG
>NZ_MZMV01000072.1 GCF_002210435.1 Micromonospora wenchangensis | reverse complement strand
GGCCGGCCGGCACTGTCCCGTCCGGTGGTGGGCGGTTCGGTGACGGGTCACCGGTGGGTGGTGGGCCGTTTCCCGGGGCCGGTGGGGCGCCCGTCGGGCCGTCGTCGTATCCGGGGTCGTCGTCGTACCCCGGCCCGGGTGGGGCGTACCCCGGGACGGGGGCGCCTGGGTCCTACCCGGGACAGCCGGCGGCCGGGACGGGCTGGCCGGCGCCGTCGGGGCACGGGGCCGGGCCGCTGCCCCCGCCGCCGCCGGACGCCCCACGTGCTCCCAAGCGGGTCGACGCCGTGCCGGGCACCCCCTTCGGGGTGGTGCACCTGGACGTGCCGGCGGTCACCTCCGGGCCGGCGGTGGGCTCGTTGCTCGCCGGGATCGGGTCGATCCTGGTGTCGTTCCTGGTGATCTGCTTCGGCGTCGGCGGAGCGCAGCTCGGCGGGGCCTGGGCGGCCGGCGCGTTCACCGTGCCGGGGGTGCTTGCCGGTACGGCGGCGATCGTCGCCGGGCTGCTGGCCCGCCGGCAGATCCGCCGGGCCGCGCCACCACCGGCGGTGCGGTTCACCGGTCGGGGCCTGGCGACGGCCGGGATCAGCTGCGGCGGGGTGGGGCTGGTGCTCAGCCTGCTGGGCCTGGGGCTGGCGTTGCTGGTGCAGTTGGCGTGACCCCCGTCGCCCGGGGGTGACGGGCTGCGACGCGCGGCAGCCGGTACACTGGACAGCCTAGGGGCCCGTCACGGGCGAGCAGGCAGGGCGCACGGCGCGACCGACGGAGATCTGAGACCCGGCGGACCAGCCCGTTTTGACCTGCGAGGCTGTGGTAGGTACTCTTTCCCCTTGCGCCCGGGCATGCCCGGGCAACTCGTGCGTGCGCGGGATCCGGATTGATCCGGAGATCGAGCGGCCGTACGACACAGTCCACAGGACCCGGCGGGCGGACGACCACGCGCCGGTGACAGAAGCCGGTGCCACCCGCGCGAGCGACGGCACCGGGACCGCGAACCGGGCGACACACCCGACCGCGGGTACCGGGACCGCCGCGAGGTGGACCCGGTCGGAATGTAGGAGAGTCGGCCATCAGGTCGGCTAACGAGCAGACGGCGCGGTCGCGTGACGCGGCCGAAGGGAGCGGAGAAACCCGGTGCCCACCATTCAGCAGCTGGTCCGAAAGGGCCGCCAGGCCAAGACGACCAAGACCAAGACCCCGGCGCTGAAGGGATCCCCTCAGCGGCGCGGTGTGTGCACCCGCGTGTACACCACCACCCCCAAGAAGCCGAACTCGGCGCTCCGCAAGGTCGCGCGTGTCAAGCTCAGCAGCCAGATCGAGGTGACCGCCTACATCCCGGGCGTGGGTCACAACCTTCAGGAGCACTCGATCGTGCTCGTTCGCGGCGGCCGGGTGAAGGACCTCCCCGGCGTGCGTTACAAGATCGTCCGCGGCTCGCTGGACACCCAGGGTGTCCGCAACCGCAAGCAGGCGCGCAGCCGGTACGGCGCGAAGAAGGAGAAGAGCTGACATGCCGCGTAAGGGACCCGCTCCGCGGAAGCCGCTGGTCGCTGACCCGGTGTACAACTCGCCGCTGGTCACCCAGTTGGTCAACAAGATCCTGATGCGCGGTAAGCGTCAGCTCGCCGAGCGCATCGTGTACGCCGCCCTGGAGGGCTGCCGCGAGAAGAGCGGCACCGACCCGGTCGTCACCCTCAAGCGCGCGATGGACAACGTCAAGCCGACCCTGGAGGTGCGCAGCCGCCGGGTCGGTGGCGCCACCTACCAGGTGCCGGTCGAGGTCCGTCCGGCCCGGGCGACCACCCTCGGTCTGCGCTGGCTGGTCACGTACTCCAAGGCCCGTCGCGAGAAGACCATGGTCGAGCGGCTGATGAACGAGCTGCTCGACGCGAGCAACGGTCTGGGCGCCGCCGTCAAGCGGCGCGAGGACACCCACAAGATGGCGGAGTCCAACAAGGCCTTCGCGCACTACCGCTGGTAACAGCCTGGTTCCGGCGCCGGACCGGCGCCGGAACCGCCACCGGTCGAGTCGAGACGACGATAAGTAGGGATTGAAGTGGCCGCCGCAGACGCGCTCGCCAACGTACGCAACATCGGCATCATGGCGCACATCGATGCCGGTAAGACCACGACCACCGAGCGGATCCTGTTCTACACCGGTATCACCTACAAGATCGGTGAGGTCCACGAGGGCGCTGCCGTCATGGACTGGATGGAGCAGGAGCAGGAGCGTGGTATCACCATCACCTCCGCTGCCACCAAGTGTGAGTGGAAGGGCCACACGATCCAGATCATCGACACGCCCGGTCACGTCGACTTCACGGTCGAGGTCGAGCGGTCGCTGCGGGTGCTGGATGGTGCGGTCGCGGTCTACGACGGCGTGGCCGGCGTGGAGCCGCAGACGGAGAACGTCTGGCGGCAGGCCGACAAGTACCACGTCCCGCGGATGTGCTTCGTCAACAAGCTCGACCGCACGGGCGCGGACTTCTTCCGCTGCGTGCAGATGATGATCGACCGGCTCAACGCCACCCCGCTGGTGCTCCAGATCCCGATCGGCCTCGAGGGCGACCACATCGGTGTCGTCGACCTGATCGGCATGCGCGCCCTCACCTGGCGCGGGGAGACCCAGAAGGGTGAGGATTACGCCATCGAGGAGATCCCGGCCGAGCTGGCCGACTCCGCGGCGGAGTGGCGCGAGAAGCTGATGGAGACCCTGGCCGACGTCGACGACGCGGTGATGGAGAAGTACCTGGAGGGCGAGGAGATCTCCGTCGAGGAGATCAAGGCCGCCATCCGGCGGGCCACCATCGCCAGCAAGGCCAACCCGGTGCTGTGCGGCTCGGCGTTCAAGAACAAGGGCGTGCAGCCCATGCTCGACGCCGTGGTCGACTTCCTGCCGTCGCCGCTGGACGTGCCGGCCATCGAGGGCACCGCGACCGACGGCGAGACGCCGTTGCAGCGTAAGCCGTCGAAGGCGGAGCCGTTCTCCGGCCTGGCCTTCAAGATCCAGACCGACAAGCACCTCGGCAAGCTCACCTACGTCCGGGTCTACTCGGGCGTGGTCGAGACCGGCAACCAGGTGGTGAACTCCACCAAGGACCGCAAGGAGCGGATCGGCAAGATCTACCAGATGCACGCCAACAAGCGGGAAGAGCGCGGCTCGGCCCAGGCTGGCGACATCATCGCGGTGCAGGGTCTCAAGCAGACCACCACCGGTGACACCCTCTGCGACCCGGCGAACCCGGTCATCCTGGAGTCGATGACCTTCCCCGAGCCGGTCATCGAGGTCGCGATCGAGCCGAAGACCAAGGCCGACCAGGAGAAGCTCAGCACCGCCATCCAGCGGCTGGCCGAGGAGGACCCGACCTTCCGCGTCAAGCTGGACGAGGAGACCGGTCAGACGGTCATCGCCGGCATGGGCGAGCTGCACCTGGACATCCTGGTCGACCGGATGCGCCGCGAGTTCAACGTCGAGGCGAACATCGGCAAGCCGCAGGTGGCGTACCGTGAGACGATCCGCCGCAAGGTGGACAAGATCGAGTACACCCACAAGAAGCAGACCGGTGGTTCCGGCCAGTACGCCCGCGTCATCGTGAGCATCGAGCCGCTGCCGCTGGACAACGAGTCGCCGACCTACGAGTTCGCCAACGCCGTCACCGGTGGCCGCATCCCCCGGGAGTTCATCCCGTCGGTGGACGCCGGTGCGCAGGACGCCATGCAGTACGGCATCCTGGCGGGCTTCCCGCTGGTCGGTGTCAAGCTGACCCTGCTGGACGGCCAGTACCACGAGGTCGACTCGTCCGAAATGGCATTCAAGATCGCCGGCTCGATGGTGATGAAGGAGGCGGCCCGCAAGGCCGACCCCGCGCTCCTCGAACCGATGATGGCCGTTGAGGTCACCACTCCCGAGGAGAACATGGGTGACGTCATCGGCGACCTCAACTCCCGCCGTGGCATCATCCAGGCGATGGAGGAGCGCAGCGGCGCCCGCATCGTGAGGGCCCTGGTGCCGTTGTCGGAGATGTTCGGCTACGTCGGCGACCTGCGGTCGAAGACCCAGGGCCGGGCAAGCTACAGCATGCAGTTCGACTCCTACGCCGAGGTGCCGCAGAGCGTGGCGAAGGAGATCATCGCCAAGGCGACGGGTGAGTGACGCTCACCTGCTGCTGATCCGGTGAGCCGGGGCCGGTCGCGGACGGGAGTCCCGCCCGCGACCACCTCGGTCGGGTTGTGTGAATCCGGGCCTGTAGGCTTCATCGCCGCAGAACCCACAAAGCTCTCCGGCCGTTGGCCGGAAAGGCTGTCGACAGAGTCCTAAGCGCCGTCCGGCGCGCCGGGGCGAGAAGAACCAAGAAGTCCACAGGAGGACACCAGTGGCGAAGGCGAAGTTCGAGCGGACTAAGCCGCACGTCAACATCGGCACCATTGGTCACATCGACCACGGTAAGACGACGCTGACGGCGGCCATCACGAAGGTCCTGCACGACCAGTACCCGGACCTCAACCCGTACACGCCGTTCGACGAGATCGACAAGGCGCCGGAGGAGAAGGCCCGCGGTATCACGATCTCGATCGCGCACGTCGAGTACCAGACCGAGGCGCGGCACTACGCGCACGTCGACTGCCCCGGGCACGCCGACTACATCAAGAACATGATCACCGGTGCCGCGCAGATGGACGGCGCGATCCTGGTGGTCGCGGCGACCGACGGCCCGATGCCGCAGACCCGCGAGCACGTGCTGCTGGCCCGTCAGGTCGGTGTGCCGTACATCGTCGTGGCGCTCAACAAGAGCGACATGGTCGACGACGAGGAGCTCCTGGAGCTCGTCGAGCTCGAGGTCCGCGAGCTGCTGTCGGCGCAGGAGTACCCGGGTGACGACCTGCCGGTCGTCCGGGTCTCGGCGCTGAAGGCCCTCGAGGGTGACCCCGAGTGGACCGGCCGCCTGCTGGAGCTGATGAACGCGGTCGACACCGCGATCCCGCAGCCCGAGCGGGAGACCGAGAAGCCGTTCCTCATGCCCATCGAGGACGTCTTCACGATCACCGGTCGTGGCACGGTCGTCACCGGTCGCGCCGAGCGTGGCGTGCTCAAGCCGAACGAGGAGGTGGAGATCGTCGGTATCCGCGAGAAGTCGCAGAAGACGGTCTGCACCGGCATCGAGATGTTCCGCAAGCTGCTCGACGAGGCCCGCGCGGGCGAGAACGTCGGTCTGCTGCTGCGTGGCATCAAGCGCGAGGACGTCGAGCGCGGCATGGTGGTCGTCAAGCCGGGCACCAGCACCCCGCACACGGAGTTCGAGGCGACGGTCTACATCCTCTCCAAGGAGGAGGGCGGCCGGCACACCCCGTTCTTCCAGAACTACCGCCCGCAGTTCTACTTCCGCACCACCGACGTCACCGGTGTCGTCACCCTCCCCGAGGGCACCGAGATGGTCATGCCGGGCGACAACACCACGATGGCCGTCAAGCTCATCCAGCCCATCGCGATGGAGGACAACCTCAAGTTCGCGATCCGCGAGGGTGGTCGTACGGTCGGCGCGGGTCGGGTCACCAAGATCATCAAGTGACCCAGGTAACCCCGATTAGCGTCGCCGCCGGTCGTGCGGCATACTAGTCAGGTTGCGTAACGACGGTTAGTCGCCCGTGTCCGGCGAGAGCTGGACCTCCGGGAAGACCAACAGTCGCGCGTAGGGTGGTTGATCGCCCCTGGCGGTCAACCACCCTCGCACGGCGTCCAGATCGCTGTGATGCGATCGGCGCCTTGACCCACCGCGTGGTCAGAGAATCGCTCCGGAGTCCCGGGGCGGAGCCTGGTCCGAGGGCGCGACACGCCCGACCGCGGGGGTCGGCGAAGTGGGCCTGTGCCAGCCGGTACAGGTGCCCGCAACACAGCGGCATCGAGAGAAGGAACAGAAGCCACCATGGCGGGACAGAAGATCCGCATCCGGCTCAAGGCCTATGACCACGAGGTCGTCGACTCCTCGGCGCGGAAGATCGTCGAGACGGTGACGCGCACCGGGGCGCAGGTCGCGGGCCCGGTGCCGCTGCCCACGGAGATCAACCGTTTCTGCGTCATCCGCTCGCCGCACAAGTACAAGGACTCGCGCGAGCACTTCGAGATGCGTACGCACAAGCGGCTGATCGACATCATCGACCCGACCCCGAAGACGGTCGACTCGCTCATGCGCCTCGACCTGCCGGCTGGCGTCGACATCGAGATCAAGCTGTAGGGACCGGACAAATGGACAGGCAAGTCAAGGGGATCCTGGGCGCAAAGCTCGGCATGACCCAGGTCTGGGACAACAACAAGGTTGTCCCCGTGACCGTGGTTCAGGCCGGCCCCTGCGTCGTCAGCCAGGTTCGTAGCGCCGAGAAGGACGGTTACTCCGCGGTCCAGCTCGCCTACGGCACGATCGACCCGCGCAAGGCCAAGAAGCCGCTCGCCGGGCACTACGCCAAGGCGGACGTGGCGCCGCGCCGGCACATCGTCGAGCTGCGCACCACCGACGCCGCGGACTACTCGCTCGGCCAGGAGGTCACGGTCGAGGAGTTCCCGGTCGGCGTGGTCATCGACGTCACCGGCAAGACCAAGGGCAAGGGCTACGCCGGCCCGATGAAGCGGCACGGCTTCCACGGTCTGCGCGCCAGCCACGGTGTCGAGCGCAAGCACCGCTCGCCGGGCTCCATCGGCGCCTGCGCGACCCCGGGTCGCGTCTTCAAGGGCACCCGGATGGCGGGTCGGATGGGTGGCGTGCGCTACACCGTCCAGAACCTGACCGTCCAGGCGGTCGACACCGAGAACAACCTCCTGCTCGTCCGTGGTGCCATCCCCGGCCCCAAGGGCGCGCTGGTCCTGGTCCGTACCGCGGCCAAGACGAAGGCGAAGAAGGGCGGTGTGGCCAAGTGACCACCGTTGACGTCCTCAACGTCGAAGGCGCCAAGAGCGGCTCCGTCGAGCTGCCGGCCGACATCTTCGACGTCCAGGCCAACATCGCGCTGATGCACCAGGTCGTGGTGGCTCAGCTCGCGGCGGCCCGGCAGGGCACCCACAAGGCCAAGACCCGTGGCGAGGTCTCCGGCGGCGGCAAGAAGCCGTACAAGCAGAAGGGCACCGGTCGCGCCCGGCAGGGCTCGATCCGCGCCCCGCAGTTCGCCGGCGGTGGCGTGGTCCACGGTCCGGTGCCGCGCGACTACAGCCAGCGGACCCCGAAGAAGATGAAGGCCGCCGCCCTGCGTGGCGCCCTCTCCGACCGGGCCCGCGCCGGCCAGGTGCACGTCGTCGAGGCCTTCGTCTCGGGCGAGAAGCCGTCGACCAAGGCGGCCCTGGCCACCCTGGCAAAGCTGACCGGGGCCCGGCGGGTGCTGGTCGTGCTGAGCAGCACCGACGAGCTGAACTGGGTGTCGCTGCGCAACGAGCCGCGGGTGCACCTGATCGAGTCCGGCCAGCTCAACACGTACGACGTGCTGGTGGCCGACGACGTGGTCTTCACCAAGGACGCCCTGGACGAGTTCCTGGGTGTGCCCGCGGAGGCCGGCCCCGCGGCCGAGTCCGCCGAGACCACCGAGGAGGGTGGCAAGTGAGCACGATCGCCGACCCGCGGGACGTCATCGTCGCGCCGGTCGTCTCGGAGAAGAGCTACAGCGAGCTGAACCGGAACTGGTACACCTTCCTGGTGCACCCGGACGCGAACAAGACCGAGATCAAGATCGCTATCCAGCAGATCTTCAACGTCCGCGTCCTGACGGTCAACACGCTCAACCGCCAGGGCAAGCGCAAGCGCACCAAGACCGGCTTCGGTCAGCGCAAGGCGACCAAGCGGGCGATCGTGAAGCTGGCTGACGGTGACCGTATCGAGGCCTTCGGCGGCCCGGTCAGCTGAGGGGTGTAGACAATGGCTATCCGTAAGTACAAGCCGACGACGCCGGGCCGACGCGGCTCCAGCGTCGCCGACTTCGCCGAGATCACCCGGTCCACGCCGGAGAAGTCCCTGCTGGCTCCGCTGCCGAAGAAGGGCGGACGCAACGCCCACGGCCGGATCACCGCCCGGCACCACGGCGGCGGCCACAAGCGGCAGTACCGCCTGATCGACTTCAAGCGGGTCGACAAGGACGGCGTGCCGGCGAAGGTCGCGCACATCGAGTACGACCCGAACCGCACCGCGCGTATCGCGCTGCTGCACTACGCCGACGGCGAGAAGCGCTACATCCTCGCGCCGAAGGACCTGAAGCAGGGCGACCGGGTCGAGTCCGGGCCGGGCGCCGACATCAAGCCGGGTAACAACCTGCCGCTGCGCAACATCCCGGTCGGTACCACCATCCACAACGTGGAGCTGCGTCCGGGCGGCGGCGCCAAGCTGGCCCGTTCGGCCGGCGTCGGCATCCAGCTGCTCGGCCGGGAGGGCGCGTACGCGACCCTGCGTATGCCGTCCGGCGAGATCCGGCGGGTCGACGTGCGCTGCCGCGCCAGCGTCGGCGAGATCGGCAACGCCGACCAGTCGAACATCAACTGGGGCAAGGCCGGTCGGATGCGATGGAAGGGCAAGCGCCCGACCGTCCGTGGTGTCGCGATGAACCCGGTCGACCACCCGCACGGTGGTGGTGAGGGTAAGACCTCCGGTGGTCGCCACCCGGTGAACCCGCAGGGTAAGCCCGAGGGCCGCACCCGTCGTAAGGGCCAGCCGAGCGACCGGCTGATCGTCCGCCGCCGCTACGCCACGCGTAAGCGCGGCTGAGGGAGATAGAGCATGCCTCGCAGCCTGAAGAAGGGCCCGTTCATCGACGACCACCTGCTCAAGAAGGTGGAGACGCAGAACGACAAGGGCTCGAAGAACGTCATCAAGACCTGGTCGCGCCGCTCGACGATCATCCCCGAGATGCTCGGGCACACGATCGCCGTGCACGACGGACGCAAGCACGTCCCGGTGTTCGTGACCGAGGCCATGGTCGGGCACAAGCTCGGCGAGTTCGCGCTGACCCGTACGTTCAAGGGTCACGAGAAGGACGACCGGAAGAGCCGCCGGCGCTGACGCCGCGGGCATACGGATAGAGGAACAAGGGGTTACAGCGATGCCAGGAAAGGGCGACGCTCCGGTGCTTCCGGGCGCGCGGGCGGTTGCGCGACACGTGCGCATCTCGCCGATGAAGGCGCGCCGGGTGGTCAACCTCGTCCGCGGCCTGCCCGCGAAGGAGGCGCTCACGGTGCTGCAGTTCGCGCCGCAGGCGGCGAGCGAGCAGGTGTACAAGGTGCTCGCGAGCGCGATCGCCAACGCGGAGAACAACGAGCGGCTGGACCCCGACGCGCTGCTCGTCAGCGAGGCGTTCGTCGACGAGGGCCCGACCATGAAGCGGTTCCGGCCGCGGGCGCAGGGCCGGGCGTACCGGATCCGCAAGCGCACCTGCCACATCACCGTGGCGGTCGAGGCGGTCGCGCCGGCCGCGCCGAAGAAGTCCGCGGCGAAGAAGGCGGCGCCGGCGCAGCAGGCCGAGCCCGCGGCGACCGAGAGCAAGACGGAGGGTGCCGAGTAATGGGTCAGAAGGTTCACCCCACTGGGTTCCGGCTCGGCATCTCGACCGACTGGAAGTCCCGCTGGTTCGCCGACAAGCTCTACAAGGACTACATCGGCGAGGACGTCAAGATCCGCCGGATGATGTCCAAGGGCCTCGAGCGTGCCGGCATCTCCAAGGTCGACATCGAGCGCACCCGGGACCGGGTCCGGGTCGACATCCACACCGCCCGGCCGGGCATCGTCATCGGCCGTAAGGGTGCGGAGGCCGACCGGATCCGCGGCGAGCTGGAGAAGCTCACCGGCAAGCAGGTGCAGCTGAACATCATCGAGGTCAAGAACCCCGAGTCGGACGCGCAGCTGGTCGCCCAGGGCGTCGCCGAGCAGCTCTCCAGCCGGGTCAGCTTCCGTCGGGCCATGCGCAAGTCGATGCAGTCGGCGATGAAGAACCCCGTCTGCAAGGGCATCCGGGTGCAGGTCTCGGGTCGTCTCGGCGGCGCCGAGATGAGCCGGACGGAGTTCTACCGCGAGGGTCGGGTTCCGCTGCACACGCTGCGGGCCAACATCGAGTACGGCTTCTTCGAGGCCCGTACCACCTTCGGCCGGATCGGCGTGAAGGTCTGGATCTACAAGGGCGACGCCGTGCCGGGCCGGGAGGCTCCTGCCGAGGCCGGTCCGTCCCGCCCGCGTCGTGGTGAGCGTGGCGACCGGCCCGAGCGGCCGCGTCGTGGCCGGTCGGGTTCGTCGGGTACGACCGCCGGCGGTACCGAGGCCGGCCGGGCTGCCGCGACCACCATCGCGCAGCAGGCCGAGACGCCGAGTGGCGAGCCGGTCGACAGTTCCGCTGTCGCCGCGGCCGCCACCCAGCCGGCAGAAACGCAGCAGGAGGGCTGACAGATGCTGATGCCGCGCAAGCCCCCGAAGGGCTTCCGCAAGCCGCACCACCCGGACCGCCACGGCGCGTCCAAGGGCGGTAACCGGGTGGTGTTCGGCGAGTTCGGAATCCAGGCTCTCGAGCCGGCGTACGTGACCAACCGGCAGATCGAGTCGGCACGTATCGCCATGACCCGGCACATCAAGCGTGGCGGCAAGGTGTGGATCACGGTCTTCCCGGACCAGGCCCTCACCAAGAAGCCGGCCGAGACCCGGATGGGTTCCGGCAAGGGCTCGCCCGAGTGGTGGGTCGCGAACGTCAAGCCGGGGCGGGTTCTCTTCGAGATGTCCTTCCCCAACGAGCAGATCGCGCGAGAGGCGATGCGTCGCGCGATCCACAAGCTCCCGATGAAGTGCCGCATTGTTACGCGCGAAGTGGGTGAATCCTGATGGCAGCGGGCGTCAAGCCCTCCGAGCTGCGTGAACTCTCCGAGGAGGAGCTGGTCACGAAGCTGCGCGAGGCCAAGGCGGAGCTGTTCAACCTCCGCGTGCAGGCCGCGACCGGTCAGCTGGACAACAACCGGCGGCTGCAGGTCATCCGTCGGGAGATCGCCCGGATCTACACGATCATGCGTGAGCGCGAGCTGGGTCTCTCGGCCGCGCCGACTGAGGTGACTGCATCATGAGCGAGACCGAGAACACCGCCACCACCGTGCGGGCCCGCCGTAAGGTCCGTGAGGGCCTGGTGGTCAGCGACAAGATGGACAAGACCGTCGTGGTCGAGGTCGAGGACCGGGTCAAGCACGCGCTGTACGGCAAGATCATGCGCCGTACCAGCAAGCTGAAGGTCCACGACGAGCAGAACGCTGCCGGCATCGGTGACCGGGTCCTGATCATGGAGACCCGGCCGCTGTCCGCCACCAAGCGTTGGCGGATCGTGGAGATCCTCGAGAAGGCCAAGTAGCGAAGGCTCGAGCTCGGCCGGTTTCGGTCGGGCGCAGGTTCCGCCAGGCTCCGGCCGTCCGGGAGGGCGGCCGGAGAACCGGCAGACATAGGAGATAGACGTGATTCAGCAGGAGTCGCGACTGCGCGTCGCCGACAACACGGGTGCCCGGGAGATCCTGTGCATCCGGGTTCTCGGTGGCTCCGGTCGGCGCTACGCGAGCATCGGCGACGTCATCGTGGCCACCGTCAAGGACGCGATCCCGGGCGCCGGTGTCAAGAAGGGCGACGTCGTCAAGGCCGTCGTCGTCCGCACCGCCAAGGAGAAGCGGCGGCCGGACGGCTCGTACATCCGTTTCGACGAGAACGCCGCCGTCATCATCAAGGACGGCGGGGACCCGCGCGGCACCCGTATCTTCGGCCCGGTGGGCCGCGAGCTGCGGGACAAGCGGTTCATGAAGATCATTTCCCTCGCGCCGGAGGTGTTGTGACCGTGAAGGTCAAGAAGGGCGACACGGTCATCGTCATCGCCGGCAAGGACAAGGGCGCCAAGGGCAAGGTCATCGCGGCCTACCCGCGGCAGGACAAGGTCCTCGTCGAAGGCGTGAACCGGGTCAAGAAGCACACCCGAGTCAGCACCACCCAGCGCGGCGCCAAGACCGGTGGCATCGTCACCCAGGAAGCCCCGATCCACGTCTCGAACGTGCAGGTCCTGGACTCCGACGGGAACCCGACCCGGGTCGGCTACCGGTTCGACGACAACGGCCAGAAGGTCCGCATCGCGCGTAGCACCGGTAAGGACCTGTGATGACCACGGCTACCGAAACCAAGACCCTGCCGCGCCTCAAGGAGCGGTACCGCAACGAGATCGTGGCCAAGCTGCAGGAGCAGCACAGCTACGGCAACCCCATGCAGGTGCCGCGGCTGGTCAAGATCGTCGTCAACATGGGCGTGGGCGAGGCCGCCCGCGACGCCAAGCTGATCGACGGCGCCGTCCGCGACCTGGCCACGATCACCGGCCAGAAGCCGCAGGTGCGCCGGGCCACCAAGTCCATCGCGCAGTTCAAGCTGCGTGAGGGCATGCCGATCGGCGCGAAGGTGACCCTGCGCGGCGACCGGATGTGGGAGTTCCTGGACCGGCTGCTGTCGATCGCGCTGCCGCGTATCCGTGACTTCCGCGGCCTGGACGGACGCAAGCTCGACGGGCACGGCAACTACACGTTCGGCCTGACCGAGCAGTCGGTGTTCCACGAGATCGACCAGGACAGGATCGATCGCCAGCGGGGCATGGACATCACGGTGGTCACGACCGCCACGACCGACGACGAGGGCCGGGCGCTGCTCAAGCTCCTGGGCTTCCCGTTCAAGGAGAACTGAGATGGCCAAGAAGGCGCTGATCCTCAAGGCCGCCGCGAAGCCGAAGTTCTCGGTTCGCGCGTACACCCGCTGCCAGCGGTGCGGGCGTCCGAAGGCGGTCTACCGCAAGTTCGGCCTCTGCCGGGTGTGCATCCGGGAGATGGCCCACCGCGGTGAGCTGCCCGGCGTGTCCAAGGCTTCCTGGTAATAGCCCGGCGCGCTCCGCGCGTCAGCTGAACTGTCTCTTCGCCGTAGGCCCCGGGCCGTGCCCGGGGAACCCCGGCGAGAAAGGTTGACGAATTTCATGACGATGACCGACCCGATCGCAGACATGCTCACGCGTCTGCGGAACGCCAACCAGGCGTACCACGACCGGGTGACGATGCCCTACTCGAAGATCAAGGCGAACATCGCCGAGGTCCTCAAGGCCGAGGGTTACATCGCCACCTGGTTGGTCGAGGAGCCCGAGGAGGGCGCCGTCGGCAAGCGACTGGTCGTCGAGCTGAAGTACGGCCAGAACCGGGAGCGGAGCCTGGCCGGCATCAAGCGCGTGTCCAAGCCCGGTCTCCGGGTGTACGCCAAGTCGGACGGGCTCCCGCGGGTGCTCGGCGGGCTGGGCGTGGCGATCATTTCGACGTCCCAGGGGCTGCTCACCGACCGGCAGGCCCGCAAGCGGAGCGTTGGCGGGGAAGTCCTCGCCTTCGTCTGGTAACGGGAGACAGGTAGAAATGTCGCGTATTGGACGTAAGTCGATCCCGGTGCCTTCCGGCGTCGACATCACGATCGAGGGCCAGACCGTCAAGGTCAAGGGCCCCAAGGGCGAGCTGACCCACACGCTCGCCGAGCCGATCTCCGCGGAGCGGAGCGAGGACGGCCAGCTGCACGTCAACCGGCCGAACGACGAGCGCAAGGCCAAGGAGCTGCACGGCCTGAGCCGTACCCTGGTCGCCAACATGATCGTCGGGGTGACCGAGGGCTACCGCAAGAGCCTGGAGATCGCCGGCACCGGTTACCGGGTCACCGCCAAGGGCAAGGACCTGGAGTTCGCGCTCGGGTTCTCGCACCCGGTCCTGGTGCAGGCGCCGGACGGCATCACCTTCACGGTGGAGCGGCCGACGCTGTTCCACGTGGCCGGCATCGACAAGCAGCAGGTCGGTGAGGTCGCCGCCAACATCCGGAAGATCCGCCCGCCGGAGCCCTACAAGGGCAAGGGTGTCAAGTACCAGGGCGAGGTCATCCGCCGCAAGGCCGGAAAGGCAGGTAAGAAGTGAGCGCCACGCTGCTCAAGCGCCGCCGCGGCGTCGCCGCCAAGCGCGCCGTCGGCCGTGCGCGTCGACACTTCCGGGTCCGCAAGAACGTCAGCGGCACCGCCGAGCGTCCCCGCCTGGTGGTCACCCGCTCGCTGCGGCACATCGTCGCCCAGATCGTCGACGACACCAAGGGTCACACCCTGGCGTCGGCCTCGACCCTGGACGCGTCGCTGCGCGGTGCGGAGGGCGACAAGAGCGCCCTGGCCGGCAAGGTCGGCAGCCTGCTCGCCGAGCGGGCCAAGGCCGCCGGTGTGTCCAAGGTCGTCTTCGACCGCGGCGGCAACCGGTACGCGGGGCGGGTAGCCGCGCTTGCCGACGCCGCCCGCGAAGCCGGGCTCGAGTTCTAGAAACCCCGTCACGAGAGATAAGGAAGGCTGCTGATGCCAGGTCAACAGCGCCGTGGCGGCGGGTCCGGTGGCAACGAGGGTGGTCGCCGCGACAACCGCCGTGAGGGCGGCCGCGGAAACGCGCCCGTCGAGAAGACCCCGCACCTCGAGCGGGTCGTCGCGATCAACCGCGTCGCCAAGGTCGTGAAGGGTGGTCGTCGCTTCAGCTTCACCGCCCTGGTGATCGTGGGCGACGGCGACGGCACGGTCGGCGTGGGCTACGGAAAGGCCAAGGAGGTGCCCGCGGCGATCGCCAAGGGCGTCGAGGAGGCCAAGAAGCACTTCTTCAAGGTGCCGCGGATCGGCCAGTCGATCCCGCACCCGATCCAGGGTGAGGCCGCGGCCGGTGTGGTGCTGCTCAAGCCGGCGTCCGCCGGTACGGGCGTCATCGCCGGTGGCCCGGTGCGTGCCGTGCTGGAGTGCGCGGGCATCCACGACGTGCTCTCCAAGAGCCTCGGCTCGTCCAACCCGATCAACATCGTGCACGCCACGGTGGCGGCGCTGAAGGGGCTCGAGTCCCCGGAGGCCGTCGCGGCCCGTCGTGGCCTGCCGGTCGAGGACGTCGCGCCGGCCGCCATGCTGGCGTCGCGGGCGGGGGTGGCGTCCTGATGGCACGCCTGAAGGTCACCCAGATCCGGTCCGAGATCGGGAGGAAGCAGAACCAGCGGCACTCGCTGCGTTCGCTCGGCCTGAAGCGGATCAATGACGTGGTGGTCAAGGAGGACCGTCCCGAGATTCGGGGCATGATCTTCACGGTCAGCCACCTCGTGAAGGTCGAGGAGGTCGAGTAATGACGATCAAGGTTCACCATCTGCGTCCGGCCCCGGGCGCCAAGACCGCGAAGACCCGCGTGGGTCGCGGTGAGGGCTCCAAGGGCAAGACCGCCGGTCGCGGCACCAAGGGCTCCAAGGCCCGCAAGAACATCTCGGCGGCGTTCGAGGGTGGGCAGATGCCCATCCACATGCGCCTGCCGAAGATGAAGGGCTTCAAGAACAAGTTCAAGGTCGTCTTCCAGGTGGTCAACCTGGACCGGCTGGCCGAACTGTTCCCCAACGGCGGCCAGGTCGGCCCGCTGGAGCTGGTCGAGGCCGGCGCGGTCCGCAAGGGCCACCCGGTCAAGATCCTCGGCACCGGCGACCTCGGCGGGGTGACCCTCCAGGTGTCGGCGCAGGCGTTCAGCGCGTCGGCCAAGGAGAAGATCACCGCTGCCGGCGGCTCGGTCACCGAGCTGTAGGTCAGGCAGACCATGGCGCCCGCTCAGTTCTTCGTGACTGGGCGGGCGCCCTGGTCTACCCGGAGCGTGTGCGCCGGGTAACATCGGATTCGGTTTATGTAGCCGGGCACACCTGCCCGGAGCGGGATCGGGCTGTTAGAGTCCCTTCCCAGCCATGGATATCGGGCACTCGCCCGGCACCCACCCCACCCGCCAGGGACCACCACCGGGCGGCCCGCGCGCAGGAGGAAGAAGTTGCTGTCCGCCTTTCTCAGTGCGTTCCGTACGCCTGACCTGCGCAAGAAGCTGCTGTTCACAGTAGGCATCATCGCGGTCTACCGGCTCGGCGCCACTCTGCCCAGCCCCGGCGTCTCGTACGGCAACGTGCAGAAGTGTCTCGACAGTCTGCAGGGCCAGAACACGGGCGTGCTCAACCTGCTCGACCTGTTCTCCGGCGGCGCGCTGCTGCAGCTCTCGGTCTTCGCGCTGGGCATCATGCCCTACATCACCGCGTCGATCATCCTGCAGCTGCTGACAGTGGTCATCCCCCGGCTGGAGCAGCTCCGCAAGGAGGGCCAGGCCGGCCAGGCGAAGATCACCCAGTACACCCGCTACCTGACCCTCGGCCTGGGCATCCTCCAGTCGTCGGCGTTCGTGGCGCTGGCCCGTTCCGGCCAGCTGTTCCAGAACCGCTGCGACCAGTTCCCGATCGTGCCCGAGGGCACCGGTATCCCGGACTGGCTGACCCTGAGCATCCTGGTCATGACGATGACCGCCGGCACCGGCATGGTGATGTGGCTCGGTGAGCTGATCACCGACCGGGGCGTCGGCAACGGCATGTCCGTCCTGATCTTCACCTCGATCGCGGCCCGGCTCCCCAGCGAAGGCTGGAAGATCAAGACCAACGAGGGCTGGGGCAAGTTCGCCCTGGTGCTCGCGCTGGTCCTGGTGGTCATCACCGCGGTCTGCTTCATCGAGCAGGCGCAGCGCCGCATCCCGGTGCAGTACGCCAAGCGCATGATCGGCCGGCGGATGTACGGCGGCACCTCCACCTACATCCCGCTGAAGGTGAACCAGGCCGGTGTCATCCCGGTCATCTTCGCCTCGTCGCTGCTCTACCTGCCGCAGCTCGCGCTCCAGTTCTTCGACCAGAACGACCCGGGCAAGACCCAGGCCTGGATCCAGAACAACATCGTGCAGGCCGACGCGCCGCTGCACATCGTGATCTACTTCCTGTTGATCATCTTCTTCACGTACTTCTACGTGTCGATCACGTTCAACCCGACCGAGGTCGCGGACAACATGAAGAAGTACGGCGGCTTCGTGCCGGGCATCCGCCCCGGCAAGCCGACCGCCGACTACCTCGACTTCATCCTCAGCCGGATCACCCTGCCGGGCGCGCTCTACCTGGGTATCGTGGCGGTCCTGCCGAACTTCTTCTTCATCTGGCTGAACAGCCAGCAGTTCCAGAACTTCCCGTTCGGCGGCACCGCTGTGCTCATCATGGTCGGCGTCGGTCTCGAGACCGTGAAGCAGATCGAGAGCCAACTCATGCAGCGGAACTACGAAGGGTTCCTGCGGTAGATGCGACTCGTTCTGGTTGGCCCGCCGGGCGCGGGCAAGGGCACACAGGCGGAGTTCATCGCCGCACACCTCTCGGTGCCGAAGATCTCGACCGGTGACATCTTCCGGGCCAACGTCTCCCAGGGGACGCCGCTGGGAGTCGAGGCGAAGCGGTACATGGACGCGGGCAAGCTGGTCCCGGACGAGGTGACCATCAACATGGTCCGGGACCGGCTCGCCGAGCCGGACGCCTCCGAGGGCTTCCTGCTCGACGGTTTCCCGCGCACCACGCCGCAGGCCGCCGCGCTGGACAAGCTCCTCGCCGACCTGGGCACCGCGCTGGATCTGGTGCTGGAGCTGGTCGTCGACGACGACGAGGTGATCCGGCGGCTCTCCGGTCGGCGCACCTGCCGGGGCTGCGGCAAGATCTGGCACGTCGAGTTCGACGCCCCCAGCCGGGAGGGTGTCTGCGACAGGTGCGGCGCCGAGCTGTTCCAGCGCGACGACGACAAGCCGGAGACCATCGCGGCCCGCCTCCGCGAGTACGCCGACAAGACCGCGCCGCTTGTCGACTACTACGGCGCGCAGAACAAGCTGGTCGGGATCGACGCCACCGGCCCGGTGGAGGACGTCACCGTCCGCGCGATCGACGCGCTGCGCTCGTACGGCGGCTGACCTCCCGCCGGGGCCCGGCGGATAGAGTGCGAACAGCGGGGTACGCGACGTGCCCCGCTGTTTCGCTGTGCAAGGCAACGAAAGGTGACCGCTCCATGCGCCGTGCCCAGCTGGACATCCAGCTGAAGACCCCTGACCAGATCCAGAAGATGCGGGCCGCCGGCCTGGTGGTCGCCGAGGCCCTGCGCCGGATGAGCGCG
Organism: Micromonospora wenchangensis; assembly: GCF_002210435.1. GTDB lineage: Bacteria > Actinomycetota > Actinomycetes > Mycobacteriales > Micromonosporaceae > Micromonospora > Micromonospora wenchangensis. The sequence goes on along the minus strand of NZ_MZMV01000072.1, from coordinate 14,322 downwards.
GCGGTCGCCCCCGGGGTGAGTACGGCCGACCTCGACGCCATCGCCGAGGCGACCATCCGCGAGGCGGGCGCGATCCCGTCCTTCAAGGGCTACCACGGCTTCCCCGCCTCGATCTGCTCGTCGGTCAACGAGCAGGTGGTGCACGCGATCCCCGCCGCCGACCAGGTGCTCAGGGAGGGCGACCTGATCTCGATCGACTGCGGCGCGGTGCTGGACGGCTGGCACGGCGACGCGGCGGTCACCGTCGGGGTGGGCGAGGTCGACCCGGCGCTGCTGAAGATGGCCTCGGTCGCCGAGGACGCGATGTGGGCCGGGATCGCCGCCGCCGCGCGGGGTGCCGCGAACGGCCGTGGCCGGCTCACCGACATCTCGCACGCCGTCGAGACCGCCGTCCGCCGGGGCGGCCGGTACGGCATCGTCGACGGCTACGGCGGCCACGGCATCGGCACCGAGATGCACCAGGACCCGCACGTGCTCAACCACGGCCGCCCCGGCAAGGGGCCACGCCTGGTGCCGGGCATGGCGCTGGCGATCGAGCCGATGATCACGATGGGCTCCCCGCGTACCGTCGAGTTGTCCGACGGGTGGACGGTGGTCACCCGGGACCGGTCGATGGCGGTGCACGTCGAGCACTCGATGGCGCTGCTGGAGGACGGGGTCTGGGTGCTGACCGCGTTCGACGGCGGGCGGGCGCGGCTCGGTGACCTGGTGACCGCCCGGCAGCCGGTCGACTCCCCGGCCACCTGACCGTCGTCACCACGGCTCCCCGACCTACGGCTCCCTGCCCTACGGCTACTCCCGCACGAGGCCTCCTGAACCACGGCTCCGGCCCCTGCCGGCCGGTGTCCGCCTCGCCCGTGTCTCCCGTCGTCGCCGGCCCGGTCGAGGCGTGTCCCGGCCGGGGTGGTTCCCGGGCGGGCGGTGTCCGGTTGGGGGGTGTCTGGGGCGGTGCGGTGTCCGGGCGGGCGGTGTCCGGATGGAGGGTGTCCGGCGGTGTGTGTCCCAGTGGTGCGGCCTCAGGCGTGCTGGTCCCGGTGGTTCACGCCGTGGCCGTTTTCCCCGGCGGGCCGGCGGCAGTAGACCACCCCGGGTCCTTCCGAGCTGATGACGTTGACGACTCAACCGCCGGCCGGCCGGGGAGCGGACGTGCCCCCAACCGTCGGCGGGGGAGAGCGACGCGTGGTACAGGCGGGAAGCTCACCCGGGGACGGGGAGAGGAACGTGAGTCGCTGATGTCATCAGGTCGAAAGGACCCGAGGACGGATGCGGTGGGGGAGGGGCGGTCACCGGTGAGAGGAGTCGGGTGGCCCTTCGTGGAAAGAGCCGAAGCGGCCCGGCGACCCCTTGGGGGCTGTTACCGGGCGCATCCGTCCCGGTAGCCGCGGGCCGGGCTGGTCGGCCGGTATCGGTGCCGTTGCGCCAGCCGGGCGAGGCCAGCCGGGCCAGCGTCCGCCAGGCCAGCCCCGCCAGCCCAGCCCCGCCAGGCCAGCCCAGCCGGGCCAGCGTCGTCGGCCGGGTCAGCCGGGGTCAGCGTCGGGCAGCGGTGACGGTGGCGGTGTGACCCCCGGTCCGGCAGTCGCCCCGTGGCCCGGTTGGCGGTTGCGGGTTCGGCGGCGGTGGACCCGTGGTGTCATGCTTGCCGGGATGGAGGGGCGGGCCGGCATGCAGGGGCGGGAACGGATGCGGGCGGCGGATGCCGACCGGGAGGCGACTGCGGAACGTCTCCGGGTCGCCCTGGAAGAGGGCCGGCTGGACCTGCACGAGTACGACGAGCGCCTGCAACAGGCGTACGGGGCGAAGACGTACGCGGAACTGGACACGGTCCTGGCCGATCTGCCGGCACCGGCGTCCGCGCAGCGCTCCGCGCTGGCCCCGCTCGGCCCGCAGGCTCCGCCGGTGCCCGGTTCCGGGGCGTCGGTGCCCGACCGGGAGGTGACGCCTGAGCCGCCGGTGACCGGGGGCACCGTGGTGGGCGAGCCGGTGCCCGTGGATGCCGGCTCCGGCCGGTGGCCGGTCGAGGTGTGGATGCCCTGGCTGCGGGTGGCGGCCCTGCTCACCGTGATCTGGGCGATCTCCTCGGCCGGCAGCCGGGAACTGCTGTTCTACTGGCCGGTATGGGCGCTCGGCCCCTGGGGGGTTCTGCTGCTCCTGCGTACCACGGGCGGGTTCGCCGGTGGCGCTCCCGCCCGGCGGGACCGCCGGCGGGCGGCGCGCGACACGCGGCGGCGCAAGCGCCGGAAGTAGCGTCGGAACGACCGCCGACAGTTGGGCGTTGCGTGGGAGGGTGCCCAGTTTCGTCCGGGTGGGTGACACCACCGGTGGCCGGTTTGGCGACCACCAGTGGGCGGGCGTACACTTTCAGATCGGCGCACAGCGTCCACTCCGGCATGCCCACCACGCGCTTCGGTGGGAGCCCGGAGCCGCGGCTGGCGCGGGTCCCCGACGATCGTCGGAAGGCCCGTGTAAGACGTTGTGGGTCGTCCGGAACAACCGACGTCAGGACAGCGGAGTACATGCCGAAAAAAGACGGAGCCATCGAGATCGAGGGTCGGGTCATCGAGCCTCTGCCGAACGCCATGTTCCGGGTGGAACTCGCGAACGGCCACAAGGTGCTGGCTCACATCAGCGGCAAGATGCGGCAGCACTACATCCGCATCCTGCCGGAGGACCGGGTCGTCGTCGAACTCTCGCCGTACGACCTGACCCGCGGGCGCATCGTCTACCGCTACAAGTAAAGCCTGACGGCGGCCGGGAAGTCCCCGTGTCCGTCTTCGACGTCCGGAGTCGCGGTCACCGCGTCACCGGGCCGGATGGGAAGTAAGGCAACCGTGAAGGTCAAGCCGAGCGTCAAGAGGATCTGCAACAAGTGCCGGGTTATCCGCCGGCACGGCCGGGTCATGGTGATCTGCACCGACCCGCGCCACAAGCAGCGCCAGGGCTGATCCGAGCCCGCCCTCCGTGCGAACGGGGGGCGGCGGACCGGTCCGGGTCGCGCAGATCCGACGACAACACGTCACCAGCTCGTCCCAGCCGCGGAACGTACGTACGCGTACCTTCTCGTGGCCAACCCCCGGTCGGAGGCCGGGGCCCGCTCGGGCAGCGGCCGTCCGGTCGCCGGCGCATGACGCGCCGGAACCGGAACAGGTCGGTAGCGGGGTGGGACGGGTCCACACCTCCGCCACACATCACGAGGAGTACGCCCGCACATGGCACGTCTAGTCGGCGTGGATCTCCCCCGCGAGAAGCGGATGGAGATCGCGCTCACCTACATCTTCGGGGTCGGTCGCACCCGTGCCCAGGAGACGCTCGCCGCTACCGGCATCTCGCCGGACAAGCGCGCTCGGGACCTCACGGACGAGGAGCTGGTCCAGCTCCGCGACCACATCGAGGCGAACTACAAGGTTGAAGGCGACCTGCGCCGCGAGGTCGCCGCCGACATCCGCCGCAAGGTCGAGATCGGCTGCTACGCCGGCATCCGGCACCGCCGGGGCCTGCCCGTGCGTGGCCAGCGGACGCGGACCAACGCCCGCACCCGCAAGGGCCCGAAGCGGACCGTGGCCGGCAAGAAGAAGCCCGGCAAGAAGTAATTCCCACGCCGGCGCCCAGGCCAAGAGCCAGCAGCCGATCGAGAACCCATACAGGAGCGCAGAAGACTTATGCCACCGAAGGCTCGTGCCGGAGCCGCAGTCAAGAAGGTCCGGCGCAAGGAACGCAAGAACGTCGCCCACGGGCAGGCGCACATCAAGAGCACGTTCAACAACACCATCGTGTCCATCACGGACCCGACCGGTGCGGTCATCTCCTGGGCCTCCGCCGGCCAGGTGGGCTTCAAGGGCTCCCGCAAGTCGACCCCGTTCGCCGCGCAGCTGGCCGCCGAGGCCGCCGCGCGTCGGGCGATGGAGCACGGCATGCGCAAGGTCGACGTGTTCGTCAAGGGCCCCGGCTCCGGCCGGGAAACCGCCATCCGCTCGCTGCAGGCCGTCGGGCTGGAGGTCGGCCAGATCGCCGACGTCACCCCGCAGCCGCACAACGGGTGCCGTCCGCCGAAGCGTCGCCGGGTCTGAGAGGTTAGAGAGAGATGGCTCGTTACACCGGTGCTGACTGCCGCCGTTGCCGGCGGGAGAAGATGAAGCTGTTCCTCAAGGGCAGCAAGTGCGATGGCCCGAAGTGCCCGTTCGAGTCCCGGCCGTTCCCGCCCGGACAGCACGGCCGTGGCCGCACGAAGGAGACGGAGTACCTGCTCCAGCTCCGCGAGAAGCAGAAGGCCCGCCGCGTGTACGGCGTGCTGGAGAAGCAGTTCCGCGGGTACTACGAGGAGGCCGTGGCCAAGCAGGCCAAGACCGGTGAGGTCCTCCTGCAGATCCTCGAGTCGCGGCTCGACAACGTGGTCTACCGGGCCGGGTACGCGCACTCCCGGGACATGGCCCGCCAGCTTGTCAAGCACGGTCACTTCACCGTGAACGGCAAGAAGGTCGACATCCCGTCGTACCGCGTCAAGGAGCACGACATCATCGAGGTCCGGGGCAAGAGCAAGGAGCTCACCCCGTTCATCGTGGCGCAGGCCCAGGCCGGCTCGAAGACCGTTCCGGCGTGGCTGGAGGCGATCCCGAGCCAGATGAAGGTTCTGGTGCACTCGCTCCCGGCCCGCCAGGTGATCGACACCCAGGTCCAGGAGCAGCTGATCGTCGAGCTCTACTCCAAGTAAGGGCTCGTTGCGGTGGCCCGTCCTGCGGGGCGGGCCACCGGAACAGTTTGTGTCGTGGACGTCATATAGCGGGCGTCCCGGAAGAGAAGAGAAGAAATGCTCATCAGCCAGCGACCGTCTCTCTCCGAAGAGTCGATCAACGAGACCCGCTCCCGGTTCACCATCGAGCCGCTGGAGCCCGGCTTCGGCTACACCCTGGGCAACTCGCTGCGGCGTACGCTGCTGTCGTCCATCCCGGGTGCCGCGGTCACCTCGATCAAGATCGACGGTGTGCTGCACGAGTTCACCACGATCCCCGGGGTCAAGGAGGACGTGGTCGAGCTCGTCATGAACATCAAGGAGCTCTGCGTCAGCTCCGAGCACGACGAGCCGGTCAGCATGTACCTGCGCAAGCAGGGGCCGGGCGACGTGACCGCCGGCGACATCCAGCCCCCGGCCGGTGTCTCGGTGCACAACCCCGACCTCAAGCTCGCCACCCTCAACGGCAAGGGCCGGCTCGACATGGAGCTGACCGTCGAGCGGGGTCGCGGCTACGTGACGGCGGCGCAGAACAAGCAGGCCGGCGCCGAGATCGGCCGGATCCCGGTCGACTCGATCTACTCGCCGGTGCTGAAGGTGACGTACCGCGTCGAGGCGACCCGTGTCGAGCAGCGGACCGACTTCGACCGGCTGATCATCGACGTCGAGACCAAGCCGTCGATGGGCCCGCGTACCGCGCTGGCCTCCGCCGGTTCGACGCTGGTGGAGCTGTTCGGGCTGGCCCGGGAGCTGGACGAGACCGCCGAGGGCATCGACATCGGGCCGTCCCCGCAGGACGCCCAGCTGGCGGCCGACCTCGCCCTGCCGATCGAGGAGTTGGACCTCACCGTCCGCTCCTACAACTGCCTCAAGCGCGAGGGCATCAACTCCGTTGGTGAGCTGATCGGGCGTACCGAGGCCGACCTCCTCGACATCCGCAACTTCGGTCAGAAGTCGATCGACGAGGTCAAGATGAAGCTCGCCGGGATGGGTCTGGGGCTGAAGGACTCGGCCCCGAACTTCGACCCGGCACACGTCGTGGACGCCTTCGGCGAGGCCGACTACGACACCGACGACTATCGCGAGACCGAGCAGCTCTAGTCCGCGCTGCCGCCACACCTGAGGAGCACCAAGCATGCCCACGCCCACCAAGGGCCCCCGCCTCGGCGGCAGCCCCGCGCACGAGCGGCTGATGCTGGCCAACCTGGCCACCGCGCTGTTCCAGCACGGCAAGATCCAGACCACCGAGACGAAGGCCCGGCGGCTGCGTCCGCTGGCCGAGCAGCTCATCACCAAGGCCAAGCGGGGCGACCTCGCCTCGCGGCGTCGGGTGCTGGGCGTCGTCAAGGACAAGGACGTGGTCTACTCCCTGTTCGACCAGATCGCGCCCCGGTACGCCAACCGCAACGGTGGCTACACCCGGATCGTGAAGACCGGCCCGCGCAAGGGTGACGCCGCTCCGATGGCGATCATCGAGCTGGTGGAGGAGCTTCAGGTCGCCGAGCCGAAGGCGAACAAGAAGACCGCCGCCCGCAAGGCCGCCCAGCAGGACAAGGTCGAGGCGCTCGCCCCGGCCGAGGAGACCCCGGCGGCCCCGGCCGACCAGGACTCCGAGGCGCCGGTCTCGGCGTCCGGTGACACCGCCGCCGCCCGCGAGGACAGCGACGAGGCCACCGAGGCCACCGAGAACAAGGCCTGAGCAACGGCAGCACCGTCGGGCCCGGCATCCCTTCCTGGGGTGCCGGGCCCGACGTCGTGAACGGGAGGTACGAGGTGGACGAGCGGACCCGGCTGCGGCTGGACGTCGCGTACGACGGCACCGACTTCTCCGGCTGGGCCGCCCAGCCGACCCGGCGCACGGTGGCCGGGGTGCTGGTCGCGACGCTGGACCTGGTGCTCGGGGCGGGCACCGTGACCGGCCTGACCGTGGCCGGGCGCACCGACGCCGGGGTGCACGCCACCGGGCAGGTCTGCCACCTCGACCTGCCCGCCACCGTCTGGGCGGAACACCGGGAGCGGCTGCTGCGCCGGCTGGCCCGGCTGCTCCCCGGTGACGTACGGGTCCGGGCGATGACGGAGGTGCCCGCCGACTTCGACGCCCGGTTCTCGGCGACCTTCCGCCGGTACGAGTATCGGGTGACCGACGCCCCGTGGGGTGCCGAGCCGCTGCGGCGGCGGGACACCCTCGCCTGGCCCCGGGCGTTGGACCCGGCCGCCCTGAACGTCGCGGCGGCCGGCCTGGTCGGGGAGCACGACTTCGCCGCGTACTGCCGGCGCAAGGAGAACGCCACGACGGTGCGCGAGGTGACCCGGCTGGACTGGCGGCGGGACCCGGACGGCATCCTGGTCGCCACCGTGCAGGCCGACGCGTTCTGCCAGGCGATGGTGCGCAGCCTGGTGGGGGCGATGCTGACCGCCGGGGACGGTCGACGTCCCGTCGGGTGGCCGGCCGGGCTGCTCGTCAGGCGGGAACGCTCCAGCGAGGTGACGGTCGCGCCGGCGCACGGGTTGACCCTGGTGGCCGTCGGCTATCCGGCCGACCCGGCCGAGTACGCCGACCGCGCCGACCGGACCCGCCGGTTGCGGCTGCCGGTGGAGTCCTGACCCGGTGCTACCGCCGGGCGGCGGCGCTGCGCTGGCGGGCCGACTCGTAGAGCACCACGGTCGCGGCGGCCGCCGCGTTCAGGGAACTGGCTGCGCCGGACATCGGAACCCGGACGAGCTGGTCGCAGGCGTCCCGCCAGCCGGCGCTCAGACCGGTGGTCTCGTTGCCGATCAGGGTCAGCGTGGGTTGCGTGAAGTCGTACCCGGCGACATCCAGTGCGGCGCGCTCGTCGGCGCCCGCGATGCCGATGTGGACACCGTCGGCCCGCACGTCGGCGACCCAGGACAGCACCGCCTGGTGCGCGGGCACCCGGACCACGGGCAGCGCGAACAGCGAGCCGGTGCTCGCCCGTACCGCCTTCGGGTCGTACACGTCGGCGGCATGGCCGGTGACGATGACGCCGGACGCGCCGAAGGCGTCCGCGGACCGGACGAGGGTCCCGATGTTGCCGGGGCTGGTGGGCCTGTCGAACACGACGGCGAGCATGGTCGGTCCGGTCGGGATGCGGCGCAGGTCGTCCTCCGGTAGGGCGACCACGGCCAGCAGTTCCGGCACCGTGTCCGCCTTGCCGCCCAACTCGTGCATCAGGTCGGGGGAGACGGCGTACCGCTCGGCCGGGACGGTGTCCAGGGCCGTGCGGGCCCAGCCGGAGAGCTGGGCGTCGGCGGCGTAGAGCAGCTCCCGGACCTGCCAGCCGTGTTCGATGGACATCGCGATCGGGCGTACGCCCTGCACGAGGAACTCGCCGCGACGCTGCCGCTTGGTCCGGTTGCGCAGTAGGGCCTCCCACTGCTGGAACCGCGCGTTGCGGCCACTCACCCGCCCCCTCACCGGTGTTCCCGCTCAGGATCGTGCCCGAGCCCCCGGCGGATCGCGATCTCCACGGGCGAGTACGCACCGTCGGGCCGTTCCAGTTCGTACGGTGCCGCCGGCATCAGCGGCGGCTGGGCCATGAACCGCGGTCGCGTCCCGTGGTGCGGCTGCGCCGCGTGCACCAGGAACGGGTGGCAGAGGAAGACGTCACCCGGGGATCCGGTGGCCAGGGCGACCGGCCGGTGGTCCGACGCCGCCACCAGGTCGGGCGCGAGGTCGAGCCCGCTCGCCCCGTCCTGTCCGTACTTCTCGAGCACCTTCGGCACGTCGAGGTGGGAGCCGACCCTGATCCGGGTCGGCGCGTCCTCGTCTCCGACCTCGCTGAACAGGAACAGCATCAGCAGGGCCCGACCCCGGGAGCGGACGTTCGTGAAGTACCAGTTCGCGCCCTCCGGCAGGTAGCTGCCCTCGATGTGCCAGCCCGCGTCGTCCGGCTCGTCGGGGTGCGGGAAGCGCAACGGGAAGGTGCCGAGTGAGTAGCGCGGCTCCCAGCGTCCCGCGCCGACGAGCAGGTCGTAGGCGTGGTGGAGGAACGGGGAGTTGGGTGCGGCCGCGAACGGCCCCTGCGCCATGCCGGGCACCCAGTGCACGGGCTGCGTCCAGGTGGCCGGGTCGTCCGGGTCGCAGCCGGTCTCCCGCCACAGCAGCCGCGCGCAGTCCGCGGCCACGCGCGGCGCGACGGCGCCCGCCAGCTTCACGAAACCGTCGTGAAGGAACCGGGATACCAGTGTCGTGTCGTCCATGCGCCCATCGTGGGACGGCACCGGGTCCGGTCGCCCGACACTTCCCGCTCCGCTTCTGTCGGGTGTGCCGCGTGCGCGCCGGCCCACGATACGACAGGCCGGGTCGCCCGGCACCACGGCTCAGGTTCCGCCACAGCGCCGAAGGGAACGAACGCATGGAGACCCGCATCGTCGGCCGTTCCGCATTCCGGCTCGTGGGGCACGCCACCCGGGTTCCCCTGATCCACCGGGGCGTCAACCCGTACATCCAGCGGCACGTCGCGGCGTTGCCGGCGCAGGAGCACCTGCGCCTGAAGGCGCTCGGCGACGCCGAGCCGGCCGGCCTGCTCGCGGTCTGCGCCGACCTCGACGCGGACTACGGCGAGGGCAGCGAGTTGACCTACCTGCACGGGGTCGCCGTGTCCCGGAGCACGCAGGTCCCGGCCGACCTGGACGTGATCGAGGTGCCGGCGGGCCGCTGGGTGGTCATCCGGGTCGTGGGGCCGCATCCGCAGATGCTGCAGCGGACCTGGGCCGACGCCGCGACCGGGTGGTTCCCCTTCAACCCGTGGCGGCTGCGGCCGGGCCCGGAGATCGTCGCAGTGTCCGCGCCGACGGACGACCCCGGCAGTCCGACCCGCGAACTCTGGTTGCCCGTCGAACCGGCGTAGCGACCGGGCACGCCGCCGGCCAGTCCCGGGCCGGCTCCTCAGACGCAGGCCCGGCCGCTCCGGCCGGGCCTGCGTCGCCGGCGGTCAGTCGCCTGGCAGTTCGTCGGTGTCCGGGTCGTCGCCGCGCGGGGAGGCGGTGGGCGTCCGGCGGGTCCCGGCGGACGGGGTGGCCGAGGCGCCGGTGGCCCTGGCGGTGGGCTGGTCCACGCTGACGGCGGCCGCGCGACGGTCCAGCACCCCCTTGTCCAGGTGCAGCTCGATCAGGTCGTAGATGATCTCGCGGACGGCGCGGTCACCGGCCGGGACGGCACCGGCGTCGTCCCGGGTGACCAGGCAGTAGGCGACGTAGTGGCCGCGTACCTGCCAGGCGACGCGGGCGGCGGCGGTGGCGACCGACTCGGTGTCGTCCCCGGCGGGCATGCCCCGGAACCGGCCGCGCCGGTCGTCGAGCAGCGGCCTGATCCGGTCCCGGACGCGTTGCGCGGTGGCCAGGTCGGTCAGGTTGAACAGGCCGGCGGTGAGCAGGTGGTCGCCGTCGGGGGAGCGCAGGGTGGCCCGGACCACCTGGCTGCACCCGAGGGTGACCAGCAGGTCGGCGATCTCACCGGTGGCGGCCTCGGCGCAGTTCGCGCCGGCCTGGGTCTTGAGCACCTGGTACTCGTGCCGGTCGACGCCGACGACCAGGGTCTTGCCGGGGAAGACCTCCTTGGCGGTCAACGGCTGCCGGTCGACGTCCCGGGAGTCCAGCGGGCCGGCGGCGGCCTGGTCGGTCGGGGCGGTGCTCGCCGACGGCGTCGGCGCGGCCCCGTTCTGCGCCGGGCCGTCGGTGGCGGTGCGGTCGATGAGCAGCAGGGCCCCACCGATGCCGCAGAGGCCGAGCAGCATCAGCACCGCCGCCCCGCCGACGGCGATCTGCCAGAGCCGGCCGCCGCGGGCGTCACCGGAGCGGCGGGACCGGGACCGCTGCGGCGTGGACGTCGGGGCGGGCACCTGGACGGCGGAGCGGATCGGGACGGGATCGGCCTCCGGCGGCACCGGCCGGGCGGTCCGGGGCAGGGAGGGTGCCGGGAAACGGGACGGGGAGGGTCCGGCCGGCGCGGTCGGTCCGGGTTGCACCAGCGGCAGGTCCGCCCCGGGGCGCGGGTTCTCCTCAAACGCGTCCTCAGCGGACTCGTACCGATATACCATGTCGCCCAGAGTAGGGTTCATTGCCCTTTTAGGGGATAAAATCAGGAAATACCGCGCGGCGCGTCGGATGCCCCGGACCGTCCACCCCGGCGGGCCGCCGGGCACACCGACCGCCGACGACGGGACCGGTACGGGCCGGTGGAAGAATGCCCCGGTGACCGGCGACCACTACTTCACCCCGGAGCCCAGCGCCCCGGCCCACCCCCGCGAGGTCGAGTTCCACGTCGCCGGGCGCGACTACACGCTCGCCTCCGCCAGCGGGGTCTTCTCCGCCGCCCGGCTCGACCCCGGCACCGCCGTACTGCTGCGCAAGGCCGAGCTGCCGACCGCCGGCACCGGCGGTCACCTGCTCGACATCGGCTGCGGGTTCGGGCCGATCAGCTGCGTGCTGGCCGACCTCGCACCGACCGCCACCGTGTGGGCGGTCGACGTCAACGCCCGGGCCCGCGAGCTGACCGCCGCGAACGCCGCCCGCGTCGACGCCGCCGACCGGGTGCACGCCGTCGCCCCGGACGAGGTGCCGGCCGAGGTCACCTTCACCCAGATCTGGTCCAACCCGCCGATCCACATCGGCAAGCCCGAACTGCACGCCCTGCTGCGCCGCTGGCTGCCCCGGCTCGCCGGCGATGGCGTCGGCTGGCTGGTGGTGGCCCGGCACCTCGGTGGCGACTCGCTGCACCGCTGGCTGGGCGACGAGGGATTCACCGTCGTCCGGCAGGCCAGCCAGCGGGGCTACCGGGTGCTGCGGGTCACCAGGTAATCGAGTGTCGCCCGGCCCCACGCCTCGGGCAGGATGCCGACGTGGGATACGTGGACGTGGCAGCGGTCGGGCACATCCTCCCGGACGGTCGGGAACTCTTCGCCGACGTGTCGTTCCGGGTCGGTGAGGGCGCGAAGGTCGCCCTGGTCGGGCCGAACGGCGCCGGCAAGACGACGCTGCTGCGGATGGTCGCCGGTGACCTGCCGGTGCGTACCGGCGCGGTTGCCCGATCCGGTGGGCTCGGCGTGATGCGGCAGTTCATCGGCATGATCGGCGACGAGTCGACGCTGGCCGACCTGGCCCTGTCGCTGGCCCCACCGGCGCTGCGCGCGGCCGGCCACCGGCTCGCCGACACCGAACGGGCCATGCGCGAGGCCGAGCTGCGCGGCAAGTACAGCACCGCCGCCGGCAAGGCCCAACTGGCGTACGCCGACGCGCTGGCCGCCTGGGGCGAGGCCGGCGGGTACGACGCCGAGGTGCTCTTCGACACCGTCACCACCACCGTGCTCGACCTGCCCTGGGACGCCTCCCGGGACCGCCCGGTGCGCACCCTGTCGGGCGGGCAGCAGAAGCGCTTCGCCCTGGAACTGCTGCTGCGCGGCCCCGACGAGGTGCTGCTGCTCGACGAGCCGGACAACTTCCTCGACGTGCCCGGCAAACGCTGGCTGGAGCAGCGGCTGCGCGAGTCGGCCAAGTCGGTGCTGTACGTCTCGCACGACCGGGAACTGCTCGCGCACACCGCCGACCGGGTGGTCGCCGTCGAAGGGGGCAGCGCGTGGGTGCACCCGGGAGGCTTCGCGAGCTGGCACGACGCCCGCACGGCCCGGCACGCCCGCCTCGACGAGCTGCGCCGCCGCTGGGACGAGGAGCACCAGAAGCTGCGTGAGCTGATGCTGATGTACAAGCAGAAGGCCGCGTACAACGACGGGCTCGCCTCCCGCTACCAGGCGGCGCAGACCCGGCTGCGCAAGTTCGAGGAGGCCGGGCCGCCGCCCGTACCGCCGAAGGACCAGGACATCCGGATGCGGCTGGCCGGCGGACGGACCGGCAAGCGCGCGGTGATCTGCGAGCAGCTCGAGCTGGACGGCCTGACCTACCCCTTCGACCTGGAACTGTGGTACGGCGACCGGGTGGCGGTGCTCGGGGCCAACGGCACCGGCAAGTCGCACTTCCTGCGCCTGCTGGCCCGGGGCGGCACCGACCCCGACCCGGCCAACGGCCCGGTGGACGGGGCCGCCGCGCTGGCCCCGGTGGCGCACGCCGGGGTGGTCCGGCTGGGCGCCCGGGTGCGGCCGGGACACTTCTCGCAGACCCACGACCGGCCGGAGCTGATGGCGAAGACCCTGGTCGAGGTGCTGTGGCGCGGTGACGAGCACCGGGACGGGATGGACCGGCACGCGGCGATGGCGGCGCTGAGCCGCTACGAGCTGGCCGGCCAGGGCGACCAGCGGTTCGGCACCCTCTCCGGCGGCCAACAGGCCCGGTTCCTGGTGCTGCTGCTGGAGCTGTCCGGGGCCACCCTGCTGCTGCTCGACGAGCCGACCGACAACCTCGACCTGGCCTCGGCGGAGGCGTTGGAGGCGGGAATGGCCGCGTTCGCCGGGACGGTGGTGGCGGTCACCCACGACCGCTGGTTCACCCGCTCGTTCGACAGGTTCGTGCTGTTCCGGGGCGACGGCGACGTGGTGGAGACCCCGGAGCCGGTCTGGGACGTGGGCTGAGCCGGCCGCGCTCACCGTGAGGCGACGACCACACCCGGTCACCGGGCGGGGTCGCCGCCGCTCGGGGCCGCTCCGGGCGGCATAGGGTGATCTCGTGACTGAGATGACCTACCGCCGGCTGGGCGACTCCGGGCTCGTGGTGTCCGTGGTCGGCATCGGCTGCAACAACTTCGGCCGCAAGCTCGACACCGACGGCACCCGGGCGGTGGTCGACGCCGCGCTCGACGCCGGGATCACCTTCTTCGACACCGCCGACATCTACGGCGAGCCGCCGGGCGGCTCGGAGGAACTGCTCGGGCAGGCCCTCAAGGGGCGGCGCGACGACGTGGTGCTGGCCACCAAGTTCGGCATGTCGATGGGCGGGCGCAACGGCCGCGACTTCGGGGTACGCGGCTCCCGGCGGTACGTGGTGCGGGCCGTCGAGGCGTCGCTGCGCCGGCTCGGCACCGACCACATCGACCTGTACCAGCTGCACGAGCCCGACCCGGACACCCCGGTCGACGAGACGCTCGCCGCGCTGGACGACCTGGTCCGCGCCGGCAAGGTGCGGTACCTGGGCAACTCCAACTTCTCCGGCTGGCAGATCGCCGACGCCGACTGGACGGCGAAGACCCGGGGGCTGACCCGGTTCATCAGCGCGCAGAACCACTACAACCTGCTCCACCGGGACGCCGAGGTCGAGATCGTCCCGGCCTGCGAGCGGTTCGGCCTGGGGCTGCTGCCGTTCTTCCCGCTGGCCAACGGCCTGCTCACCGGCAAGTACCGGCGGGACAGCGCCCCGCCCGCCGGCAGTCGCCTCGCCGGTGGCGGCCGGTACGCCGAACGACTCGCCGCCGCCCGCTGGGACACCATCGAGGCGCTGGAGGCGTACGCGGCGCAGCGGGGGCTGACGCTGCTCCAGGTGGCCATCGGCGGGCTGGCCGCCCGTCCGGCGGTGGCCTCGGTCATCGCCGGCGCCACCACCGCCGAGCAGGTCCGCGCGAACGCCGCCGCCGGCGGTTGGCAGCCCACCGACGACGACCTCGACGCGCTGGACGCCCTGCTCTGAGCACACCGGCC
>NZ_MZMV01000071.1 GCF_002210435.1 Micromonospora wenchangensis | reverse complement strand
CTCACGGCGTAGCCCGTTCGTCCGGCGGCGCTGCCCACGGGGCAGTCCGACGTCCTCCGGCTGCAATGCCTCCCGCCGGTTACGGATGAACTCCGCCAGCCCACTGCGATCGCCCTGAGGGAGATCTACACCGCCCCCACCGTGACGCCTGCAAAGGCCCGTTTCGAGGCGTTCGCCGCCGAGTTCGGCGACCAGTACCCGGCCGTCATCCGGCTCTGGGGTCAAACACGGAGAACGCCACATTCCCGCCTCTCTCTGGACAGTTCGGGGCGCAGATCCGCGAGATGTCGGGTAACCGCCCGGAAGCAGGTTCGTACCACGGCTGACATCCGCCACCGGTAGGAACTGGGAGGACAGCGGAGCGACAAACCGCCGAGCGCGACTAGGCAGGCACGAGGAGCAACGGTGGCCGGTGCCGGCACCACACCCACGGGGCAGCGGTCGCGGTCCTCAAGGCCGCCCACCGACATCCCTCGGCAGATCCTGCAACCCGGGGTCGGCCCCATCCACGGAACGCACTATCTGCGTTCGCTGCCCGACCAGGTCCGGTGGGGATACGTTCCGGCTGTCGGCAGTTCACCCGTGTTACGGATGCGCTCCGGTGAAACCGTCACCATCGACACGGTGTCACACGAGGGCATTCTCGAGGACCAGGGGCGCGACCCCGTGGCCTACTTCGCCGGCCATGGCGTGCCGCGCGACCAGGTGCTCGACGACTCCGTCGCGATCGCCCGCGACTACAGCCGGACCAGCCGCGACTTCGACGTGGATGGACCGCACGTCATCACCGGTCCGATCCACGTGGACGGCGCGGAACCGGGCGACGTGCTCAAGGTCGAGATGCTGTCCATGCTGCCGCGGGTGCCGTACGGGGTCGTGTCCAACCGGCACGGGAAGGGTGCGCTGCCCCGGCTCGGCGGCGGAGCCGTCCCGGCCGGCATCACCGAAGCAGAGATCATGCCACCGGTGGCGACCGACGGCCGGGGCGCCGGCGAGCCCCGCGGGTACGGAAACGTCTCCGTCTTCACGCCCGTGCGCCAGGACCCTCAGGGAGGGTTGACCGGAGTGTTGCCGCGCGGCCGCTCCGGCCGGATCGCCTTCCCGCTGGCCCCGTTCACGGGGGCGATGGGAGTCGCGTTCGCCACGTCCACCGAGCTGAACGCGCCCGCCCTCAACTCGATTCCGCCCACCCTCGGCGGCGGCAACATCGACATCAACCTGCTCGGTGTCGGCGCCACCTTCTTCCTGCCGGTCTTCTCCGAGGGGGCACTGTTCTACGTCGGCGACCCGCACCTGTCCATGGGTGGTGGCGAGGTCGCGCTCACCGCGCTGGAGGGATCGTTGCGCGGCACCTTCCGGCTCACCGTCTGCAAACGCGGCTCGGGCGATGCTCCGTCGGTGGCGTTCCACTATCCGTTCGTGGAGACTCCGGACGCCTGGGTGCCCCTCGGGCTGTCCGACCCGGACGGCTCGCAGCGCAGCGGGAGTGGCGGCCTGGACGTCGCCCTGCGCCGGGCCGTCGTCAACGCACTCGACTTCCTCCAGGACGACTTGGGCGTCGACCGCGCGGTGGCCTACGCGTACCTGTCCGCCGCCGCCAACTTCGAGGTGTCACAGGTCGTGGACCGTACCGTCGGCGTACACGCGGTGGTCCTCAAGGCGCACTTCTCCGACTGAGCCCGGCCCTCGGTCCGGTGCCGGCCCGGCACGATCACCCCTGCTCGGGATCGTCTCCGCTGGGCAGCCGACCGGTCCGGGCTAGGTGCGCACAGGCCGCGGCAGTCAGCAGGTAGCCACCCGCCCAGGCGCCCGCAGCGACGGCCAACAGGTCGAAGATCGCCGCCCCGGTCAGCCGGCCGAGGGCCCAGGCCAGAATGGCCGCCATCCCGGCCGGCCAGATCAGCCACGCCGGCCGGACCTCACCACCTTCGGTCATGCACCGACCCCCGTGCGGCTCAGCAGCCGTCCGCGTGGCGGGCCGCTCGGGGCGACCGGTTGACCGCCGAGCCAGGTGCCACGGACCACGCCGGCCAGCATCCGGCCGGCGTACGGGGTCACCGCGTGCCGGTGCCGCAGCAGCGCCGGGTCCACGGAAAAGGTGGTGTCAGGGTCGAAGGCCACGAGGTCGGCGGTGGCGCCCGCCTCGATCCGGCCCTTGCCGGAGAGACCGGCGATCTCGGCGGGACGCCGGGCCATCCACCGGACGAGGTCGGCCAGCTCGTGTCCACGCCGGCGGGCCTCGGTCCAGACCACCGGCAGGCCCAGTTGCAGCGAGGCGATCCCGCCCCAGGCCGTGGCGAAGTCACCCACGTCCGCATGCTTGAGTTCCGGAGTGCACGGCGAATGGTCGGACACGACGCAGTCGATGATGCCGCTGGCGAGCCCCGCCCACAGCGCGTCCCGGTTGCCCGCCCCCCGGATCGGCGGGCAGCACTTGAACTGGGTGGCCCCGTCCGCCACGTCCTCCGCCATCAGCGTCAGGTAGTGCGGGCAGGTCTCGACGGTCACCCGGAGCCCGTCCCGGCGGGCCTGCGCGATCAGCGGCAGGGTCTCGGCGGCGGAGAGGTGCAGGATGTGCACCCGGGCACCCGTCGCGCGGGCGGCGTCGAGCACGCCGGCCACCGCCCGTCGCTCGGCGGCCGGCGGCCGCGAGGCCATGAAGTCGGCGTAACGCACGGAGTTCGGCGCCACCCTGAGTTCGGCCGGGTCCTCGGCGTGGATGAGAAAGGTGGCGTCGACGGCGGCCAGTGCCTGCCGTAGGCCGGCCGGATCGAGCGGGGGAAACTCCGGAACCCCCGAGTCGACCAGGAACGCCTTGAAACCGAACACCCCGGCCGCGTACAGGGCCGCCAGATCGGCGAGATGGTCCGGCACCGCGCCACCCCAGAAGCCCACATCGACGTGGCACTGGCCGGCGGCGGCCCGCCGTTTGACCCGCAGCGCGTCCACCGTCACCGTCGGCGGCAGCGAGTTGAGGGGCATGTCGATGATCGTGGTGACCCCGCCGGCCAGGGCGGCCAGGGTGGCGCTACGGAAGCCCTCCCACTCGGTACGTCCCGGCTCGTTGACATGGACGTGCGTGTCCACCAGGCCCGGCAGCAGGGCCAGCTCGCCGAGGTCCTGGCCGTCGACCGCGTGGTAATCCTCGACCGCCGCGATCCGCCCGTCCCGTACGCAGACCGCGGCGGGACGCTCGCCGGCGGGCGTGATCACTCGCCGCGACCGCAGCACCAGGTCGTAGCCCATCAGACGGCTCCGGTGAGGTATTCGGGGCGCACCGGGACGCGGGACAGCGCCAGCCCGGTCGCGGCTCGGATCGCGGCGACCACCGCCGGAGTGGACGAGATCGTCGGAGGTTCCCCGACCCCCCGCAGCCCGTACGGCGCGTGCGGATCGGCCAGCTCCAGCACGTCCACCGTCATCGGCGGCACGTCGAGGATGGTGGGGATCAGATAGTCGGTGAAGGACGGGTTGCGGACCAGCCCGTCCACGACCCGCAGCTCCTCCATGAGCGCCAGCCCGAGCCCCTGTGCGGTGCCGCCGTGGATCTGACCGAGGACGGCCTGCGGATTGATCGCCTTGCCGACGTCCTGGGCGGTGGCGATCTCGACGACCCGCACCAGGCCGAGCTCGACGTCCACGTCCACGGTGGCCCGGTGCGCGGCGAAGGCGTACTGGACGTGGGCGTCGCCCTGCCCGGTCCGCGGATCGAGCGGATGGGTGGGGCGGTGCCGCCACTGCCTGGTCTCTTCCACCGGATCGTCGCCGAGCACCTCCGCCAGATCCGCGACGGCCACGCCGGACGCGGTGACGACCATGCCGCCGGCCAGCCGCAGACCGTCGGCGGGACCCGCTCTTGCGCCCAGCCGCGCCAGCACACCGTCGCGGACGGCCTGGCAGGCCGCCCGGACGGCGCCCCCCGTCACGTACGACTGCCGCGAGGCCGACGAGGAGCCGGCGCTGCCGACGGTGGTGTCCGCGGCGGCGACCACGACCCGCTCGACGCCCAGCTCGGTACGGGCGATCTGTGCCTGCAGGGTCACCAGGCCCTGGCCGACCTCGGCGGCCGCCGTGTGCACGAGCACCACCGGTTCCCCACCGACCATCTCCAGTCGAACCCGCGCGGTCGAGTAGTCGTCGAATCCCTCCGAGAAGCACACGTTCTTGATGCCGATCGCGTACCCCACTCCCCGCACCACGGACTCACCGTGAGTGGTGTTGGCGACCCCTCCCGGCCACTCCCGCGGGTCACCGCTCGCCGCCAGCGGTGCCGGGCGGTCGCGCACCAGTTCCAGCAGCCGAGCGACCGGCGCCGGCCCGTCGACCACCTGCCCGGTGGGCATGACCGAGCCAGTGGTCATCGCGTTGCGCCGCCGGATCTCGACGGGATCGAGCCCGAGAGCGGCGGCGAGCTTGTCCATCTGCGACTCGTAACCGAAGCAGGTCTGCACCGCGCCGAAGCCGCGCATCGCGCCGCACGGCGGATTGTTCGTGCGCGCCCCGTAGGCGTCCATCACCACGTTGGGCACCTCGTACGGGCCCACGCCCAGCGTCGCCGCGTTCGCCACGACAGCCGGCGTGCTGGAGGCGTAAGCGCCGCCGTCGAGCACAATGTGCGCCTTGACGTAGACCAGCCGGCCGTCGCGGTCGGCACCGTGCTCGTACCGCATGAGCGCCGGATGCCGGTGGACATGGCCGAAGAAGGACTCCTCCCGCCCGTACACCATCTTGACCGGCCGCCCGGTGCGCAGTGCCAGCAGGCAGGCGTGCACCTGCATCGACAGGTCCTCCCGGGCGCCGAACGCCCCGCCGACGCCGGCGAGGTACAGGCGCACCCGGTCGACCGGCAGGCCGAGACAGGAGGCCACCTGCCGCTGGTCGACGTGCAGCCACTGGGTGGCGATGTAGAGGTCGACGCCGCCGTCCACGGTGGGCATCGCGAGCCCCGACTCCGGTCCGAGGAACGCCTGGTCCTGCATGCCCACCTGGTAGACGCCGCTGACCACTACCTCGGCGGTGGCGTGGGCGTCACCGCGCCGCACCGGCACGTGCCGGAAGATGTCTCCGGCGGCGAGCGCGGCCTCCGCGTCGGTGACCGGGGGCAGCGGCTCGTAGTCCACGACGATCCGGGCGGCGGCGCGGCGGGCGGTCTCCGGATGATCGGCCGCGACGACGGCCACCGGCTCGCCCTGGTAGCTCACCTCGTCGGCGGCCAGCACCGGTTGGTCGGCGACCTCCAGGCCGTAGCTGCCGGCCCCGGGCACGTCGGCTGCGGTGAGCACCGCCCGTACCCCGGGCAACGCCAGCGCGGCGGTCAGGTCGATGCCACGGATCCGGGCCCGCGCGTACGGGCTGCGCAGGGTCGCCCCCCACAGCATGCCGTCGGCTGAGAGGTCGGAGGAGAAGGCGAACTGGCCGGTGACCTTCAGCGTCCCGTCGGGCCGCACCGGGCTGTCCCCGACACCGCCGGTCACCGCGCCCCTGCTCGTCTCGGTCATCGGTGTGGTCACCGGTCCGCCCTCCGCATCAGGGTGCGCTGCGCCCGGCCCGCCCGCCGCACCAGCTCACGCTCGTCGACCGTGCGTAGCTCACCTCGCGCCACCACCGGCTGGCCGCCGACCAGCAGCAGCTCAAGCGGGGCGGGTGGCCCGAGCACCAGCGCCGCGACCGGGTCGGCGATACCGGCGTGGCCGAGCCCGTCGAGACGCCAGAGGGCGATGTCGGCCAACTTGCCGACCTCGATCGAGCCGATGTCGCCGGAGCGGCCGAGGCAGCGGGCCCCACCCATGGTGGCCAGGGAGAGTGCCTCGCGGGCGGCGAGCGCGGCCGGGCCACCGCGCAGCCGGGCCGCGTAGAGCGCCTGGCGCAGCTCGGCACCGAGATGGTTGGCCTCCTGCGACGCCGGCCCGTCCACGCCGAGCCCGACCGGGACGCCCGCGTCGAGCAGATCGCGGACCGGTGCCAGGCCCGCGCCGAGCCGGGCGTTGGAGCTGGGGCAGTGGGCGACACCGGTGCCGGTGGCGGCGAGCCGGGCGACCGCGGCGGCGTCGAGGTGCACGGCGTGCGCCAGCCAGACGTCGTCGCCGAGCCAGCCCAGACTCTCGGCGTACTCGACCGGATCGCAGCCGTGGACCCGCTGGCAGTACTGCGCTTCCTCGACCGTCTCGGCGAGGTGGGTGTGCAGCCGTACCCCCTTGCGCCGGGCCAGGTCGGCGGCCTCGGTCATCAGGGTGGTGGTGACCGAGAACGGCGAGCAGGGCGCGACGGCGATCCGGACCATGGCGTCGTCGGCGGGATCGTGGAAGCGGTCGATCGCGTCCTCGGTGCCGGCCAGCGCGGCGTCGGTGTCCTCGACGACGTGGTCGGGGGGCAGGCCGCCCCGCGACCGGCCGAGGTCCATCGAGCCCCGGCACGGGTGGAAGCGCAGCCCGACCTCACCGGCCGCCTCGACCTGGGCGGCCATCAGGTCTCCCCCGCCGGTGGGGTGGACGTAGTGGTGGTCGGTGCTGGTGGTGCAGCCGGACAACGCCAACCAGCCGAGTCCGGCGCCGGTGGTGGCGGCCACCAGGTTCGCGTCCAGGCCGGCCCAGAGCGGGTACAGCTCGGTCAGCCAGCCGAAGAGGTTCTCCTGCTGGGCCAGCCCCCGGGTCGCCCACTGGTAGAGGTGGTGATGCGTGTTGACCAAGCCCGGGGTGGCGAGACAGCCGGTGCCGTCGATGCGCTGGACCGGCTCGTCGGCGGTGCGGGCGGCGTCGGAGCCCACCGCCACGATCCGCCCGTCGTCGATCACCAGATGCCCGTCGGTGTACTCCGTGCCGTCGCCGTCGACGGTGACGATCGCGCAACCCTCGATGACGATCATCGCGGACCGCCCGGACGGGACGCCGGACACGCGGCGGCCGTCGAGGGCGGCATCGCGGCGGCCGACCGGACCGCGTCCATGATCTTCTCGTAGCCCGTACAGCGGCACAGGTTGCCGGCGAGCGCCTCACGGATGTCGGCGTCGGTCGGTGTGGACACCCGGGCCAGCAGGTCGTGCACCGCGACGATCAGGCCGGGAGTACAGAAGCCACACTGGACGGCCCCGGCCTGCAGGAAGGCGTGCTGCACGCGGTCGAGCCCACCGTCCGGGCCGGTGAGTCCCTCCACCGCCACCACCTCGCGCCCCTGCGCCTGGCCACCCGCCACCAGACACGCGCACACCGGCAGGCCATCGAGGTAGACCGTGCAGGACCCGCACTCTCCCTGTTCGCAGGCGTTCTTCGCGCCGGGCAGGCCGAGCCGCTCGCGCAGCAGGTAGAGCAGGCTCTCTCCCGGCCACACCCCATCGGCCTCCCGCTGCTCGCCGTTGACACGGCAGCTGACCCTCATGGCCCCTCCCTCCGGTATTCCTCCCACGCCCACCGCAGCGTGCGGCGGGCCAGCACGGACAGCGCGTGCCGGCGGTAGGCGGCGGTGCCGCGGATGTCGTCGATCGGGGCGGCGGCACCGGCCACCAGCTCACCGAAGCGGCCCACGACGGCCTCGGGCAGCACCGCGGCCGTCCGCCACGGCAACTCGTCGGCGAGCAGCCGTTCGGCCTGCGCCGCGCGCAGCGGGGTCGGCCCGGCAGATCCGATGCCCGTGCCGACCTCGCCGGTGACCGGGCGCAGCGCGAGCGCGAACGAGCACACCGCGATCACCATGGCGTTGCGGGAGCCGATCTTGGCGAACTGGTGCGGCCCGCGGTGCGACGGCACCAGGAACGCCGCGATCAGCTCGTCCGGTGCCCGAACGGTGCGCTTCGGCCCGGTGAAGAACTCGGCCACCGGAAGCCGGCGCACGCCGCGCGTGGAGGCCAGCTCGACCAGGGCACCGGCCGCGAGCAGCGGCGGAAGGGCGTCGCCCGCCGGCGACGCGGAGCCCAGGTTCCCGCCGACCGTGCCCCGGTTGCGGATCTGCGGTGACCCCACCGTCCGGGCGGCCATCGCCAGCCCCGGCAGCCGGTGGGCGAGTTCCGTGATGATCCGCGCGTAGGTCACCCCCGACCCGATCCGCAGCAGATCACCGTCGGTGCCCCACTCGGTCAGCTCGCCGATCCGGGTCAGATCGAGCAGGGCGGACGGCCGTCGGCGGTCGAAGTTCAGCTCGACCATCACGTCGGTGCCCCCGGCGATCGGGAGCGCGTCGGGGTTCGCGGCCTTCGCGGCGAGCGCCTCCGCCCAGGTGGCCGGCGACAGGAAGTCCATCACCGCGCCCCCGGCTCCGCCCGGGTGACCGTGCCCTCGATCAGCCCGTACGGCCGGTCGGTGGCGACGAACACCTCACCCGGGTTGTCCAGCCCGAAGGGCGTGAGGTCCACCGGCAGGTGATGCTTGTTGGGCAACGCCAGGTGCACCTCGGCGATCTCCGGACGGTCCTGTAGCACCCGCCGGCCCATCGCGTAGAGCGTCTGTTGCAGCGACAGGCTGTAGGTCTCGATGAACGCCGCGACGAGCGCGGCCCGGACCCCGGCGTACGAACCGGCCCACTCGCCGTCGACGCCACGGTGCCGCCAGCGGGCGTTCACCTCGGTGGCCAGGATCCGGTCCCGCGTCTGCGGCAGCGTCGTGTACCGGTCGCGGACGTACCCGGTGAACTCGGAGTCGGTCGAGTTGAGCAGCACCAGCCCGGTCAGGCCGGACTCCACCACGGCCGCCGAGCCGGTGACGGTGACGGTGGCGGTGCGCGTCTCGCTGCCGGCCCGCTGGAAGGAGTGCGGACCGAGACGGTGCCAGGTGTGCTCGGACAGGTCGACGCGGGCCCGGTCGATCGCGGCCTGGGAGGAGACGAAGTGCTGGGCGAGCACCAGTCCGAAGTCCTCGATCTGGTCCACACCGTGCTGCCTGGCGAAGGCGTACACGGTGTTCTTCTGCGAGTCGGTCGGCAGGACCTGGCTGTTGTCTCCGGTCAGGTGGGTGGCCGCAAGGTCACCGGCGAGCGCCACGGTGACGGTGAGGTCCCGCAGTTCGTGCTGCGGGCCGCCGCGGTCCACCCGCACCAGCCGCGTCTCGGCCTTGCCGTACTGGTTCGCCCCGAGCACGATGGTCACGCTCAACTCCCCCGGTAGGTGGTGTAGCCGTAGCGGTTGAGCAGCAACGGCACGTGGTGGTGCCGGTCCGGGTCCTGGACCCGGAAGGCGACGGTGATTTCCGGGAAGAACGCCGGGTCGCCGAGGTGCGCCTCGACCAGGAACAGCAGCCGGTAGTCGCCGGCCCGCCAGTCGCCGGCCGGCACCCAGTCACGCAGCCGGCCGTCGTTGTCGGTGCGGCCATCCGCCAGCCGGGTCCAGCCCTCGGCGTCGCGTCGCTCGATCCGCACCGGGACGTCCGGGGCGGGTGCCCCGCGTCCTGTGTCGAGGACGTGAGTGGAGACGCCGGCGAATCGGTCCGTCATCTCAGCAGCCTGTCGAGCCGAAGCAGGGCGATCTTGCGCAGTTCGTCCTGCACCACGCGCCGTTCGGTCTTGTCGTCGTTCGCCAGCCGGGCCTGGGCGGCGGCGAGCAGTTCCGACTGGCCCCGCCCGCTGGCACAGACCAGGAAGGGGTGCCCGAACCGCTCCTCGTACGCCCGGTTCGCCGCGGCCATCGCCTTGCGGGCCGCGGCGTCGGAACCGGCGACGCCCGCCTGCTCGCGCCGCGACCACGCAGACTCCCGGGTCGAGCCGTCGGGGCGTTCCCCGATCCGGGGATGGGCGGCGATCGCCTGCGCGACCTCCGTCCAGGCCAGACGCCGCAGCCCGGCGTCGGCCACCGCCAGCAGCGCGTCGAGATCGGGGTACGGCCGCGCGGCGACCATCTCTCGCGCCCAGGCCGGTGCCGGGCAGCAGGCCAACATGTCGCGCTCGGCGTCGGCTGCGGCAAGGGCGTTGAACCTGGCGAGGGCCTCGTCGACCGGATCGATGTCCATCACCTCTCCCTCGGTTGTGGAGAAGTACAACAGCCTGGCGACGCCCGGTGAACCGGCGAGGAAACCGAATCCGAAACATGCCCGCCGTAGGTTTTCCGTAGGTTTCTCCAAACGAACGCGACCACCGACGCGGAGGGCGGCAGCGGGGGATGCTGTTGCGCGACACACTGGCCACGCCGCGACTACGGCTGACGCTGCTGGTTGGCGACGGCGACCTGGAGCGCCCGGTAAGCCGGGTCTTCGTGACCGACCTGCCCGACCCGCGCCGCTACCTGGCCGGCGGGGAGATCGTGCTGACCGGCTTGATGTGGCGACGTGAGCCAGCCGACTCGGAGGCGTTCGTCGCGGCCTGCGCCGCCGCCGGGGTGACCGCGATCGGCGCGGGCGACGCGGCTTTCGGTTCAGTGCCCGAGGACCTGGTGGAGGCGTGCCGCCGGCACCGCATGCCGCTGTTCGAGGTGCCGGTCGAGATATCGTTCCGCGACGTCATCGACGAGGTCACGCCGTCGCTGTGGGCGCACCGGTCCACCGGCCTCGCCACCGTGCTGGGTCGGCACCGGGGCCTGGTCGCCGCGATGGCGGCCGGCGCTCGGCTGGTCGACCTGATCCAACCGGTCGCGGCCGACCTCGGGGTGGACTGCTGGGTGCTGACACCGACCGGGCGGCTCGTGGTGGGCACCGCTGCGCTGCGGGCGGGCGCCCTCGGCGAGCTGGCGACGGCGTTCGTCTCGGCCGGACGGCTGCCGGCCCGGGTGACCGTGGACGGCCGCCGGTTGGACGTGGTCGGTGTGCCCGGTCGGCCCGCGCACCGGCTCGCGTCCTGGCTGCTCGCCTACGCCGCCCGCGACGCGCCCCCGGACGCCCCCGATCGCGGTACCCCGCCGGAGGCCGGCGACCGCGCCGCCCCACCGGTCCCACCCGACGTCGCCGCCGAGCTGACCAGCCTGGTGGCGATGGAACGGGTGCAGGTGGACGAGGCGGTACGGATCGAGCGGCGGCTCGCCGACCAGGTGGGCGCGGCACTTGCCGGCCGGGGCGGACCGGGTGACCTGGGCGGGCGGCTGCGGGCGTGCGGGCTGAAGCCCGACGCGATGTTCCTGGCGGCGGCCGTCAGCTTCACCAGTCTGAGCACACCACCGGAACTGGCGGTGGCGGTCTGCGACGAGATCGTCCGACCGGCCGGGGAGCCCACCGTGGTGACCGGTCACGCCATACCGGAGGCCGTGCTCGCCGTGCTGGCCGTCCCGCCCGAGCGGGTGGCCGGTGTGCTCGACACGATCCGTGCCGCGGTGGCCGTGCTGGGCCCGGGAATCGGTGCCGGCCGGCTCGCGGTCGGCGTCAGCGCCCTGGTCAACGGGGCCGAGGCGCTCACCGGCGCCGTCGCGGAGGCCCGGCACGCCCTGCGGACCGCGATCGCCCGCCCCGAGCCGGCGACCGTGGTCCACGCCGGTGAGCTCACCTCCCACCTGCTGTTGCTGGCCGGGGTGCCGGCGGACACGCGCCGCTCGTTCCGGGACAGACTGCTCGGCCCGCTGGTGGAGTACGACCGGGCGCACCACGCCGACCTGCTACGGACGTTGAGTGTCTTCCTGGCCTCGTCGGGGTCGTGGAGCCGCTGCGCCGCCCTTCTGCACGTCCACGTCAACACGCTGCGTTACCGGATTGGCCGGATCGAGCAACTCACCGGGCGCGACCTGACCCGTTTCGAGGACCGGGTCGACTTCTTCCTCGCACTGCGTCTCCCCTCGGACGGTGACCTGCCGTTCGGGCGCTGACGCCCCCACCTCAGCGGTGGATCCGTCCGTCAGTCTCGGACAGTCGCTCTCCGGTGCCGGCCCAGCGGGTGGCGACGATCTCCGCGGCGATGCTGACGGCGGTCTCCTGCGGCGTGCGGGCGCCGAGATCGAGCCCGATCGGCGAGGACAGCCGGGCCAGCGCGGACTCGGGCACACCCGCCTCGCGCAGTCGGGCGATTCGGTCCGCGTGCGTACGCCGGGAGCCCATGGCGCCCACGTAGGCCAGTGGCAGGTCGAGGGCCACCCGCAGGACGGGCACGTCGAACTTGGGGTCGTGGGTGAGCACGCAGACCACGGTCCGGTCGTCGACCTGCCCGGCGCGGGCCTGCTCGGCGAGGTAGCGGTGCGGCCAGTCTACGACCACCTCGTGGGCGTCGGGGAAACGCCGTCGGGTGGCGAAGACACCACGGGCGTCGCAGACGGTGACCCGGTAGCCGAGGAAGGCGCCGATGCGGGCGACCGCCGCGGCGAAGTCGATGGCCCCGAAAACGATCATCCGGGCGGGTGGGGCGTAGGCACTGCACAACAGGGTCAGCTCGTCGCCGCGCCGTTGCCCGTCCGGGCCGTAGTGCAGCAGGCCGGTCCGGCCGGCGGCGAGCAGGCCGCGCCCGTCGTCGGCGGCGGCGGCGTCGAGCCGCGGCGAGCCAAGCGAGCCACGTCGCGTGTCGGGCCCGAGCGTCAGATGCCGACCGATCCGACCAGGCGGACCGTCGACGCAGGTGAGCACGCCGACGGGCACCCGGCCGGCGATCGCGGCGGCGACCTCGGCCAGTTCCGGAAACGTGTTCCGATCAATGCGCTCCACGAAGAGGTCGATGGTGCCGCCACAGGTCAGGCCCACGGCGAAGGCGTCGTCGTCGCTGACTCCGTAGTGGTGGGTGCGCGGCACCCCGGAGGCCATCACCGCACGGCACAGTTCGTAGACCTCGGCCTCGACGCAGCCGCCCGAGACGCTGCCGACGACCGTGCCGTCCGGCCCGACCAGCATCGTCGCGCCGGGCTGGCGCGGGGCGCTGTGCCAGGTGGCGGTGACGGTGGCGAGGCCGACCGGCTCACCCGCCCGCCACCACCGCAGCAGGTCGTCCAGCACCTCACGCATGTCGCCCCCGGTGCCCGCTCGCCCGATCGGTCCCGGGACCGTTCTCCTTGTCCTGGTCGGTGTCGAGGTCAGCGCCGCTGGCGATGTCCCCGCATGGCACGACGCGCAGGTCCGCCGCGCGGTCCCGAAGATACGGGCGGGCGCCCACATCGCCGACGGCCAGCGCGGCGACATCCGCCCAGTGCGCCCGCCCGAGCAGGACGGGGTGGCCTCGGTGGCTGCCGTAGCCGGCCATGGCGAGTGCGTCGGGGCTGGCGAGCACGGTGAGCCGGCGTACGGCCTCCGGGGTGACGCCGGGCATGTCCACCAGGAGCACGATGACGGCGACGGCCTCGGTCGCCCACAGGGCGGCGAGGCCGGCGCGCAGCGAGGAGCCCATCCCGGTCGCCCAGCCGGGATTGTCGATCACGATGGCGGCACCGAGGTCGGCCCGGGCCCGCACAGCCGGGGCCGCCGCACCGAGCACCGTCACGACGGGCCGGCAGCCGCCGTCGCGGGCGGTGGCCGACGCACGCTCCACGAGCAGCTGGCCGTCGCGCTCCACCAGGGCCTTGGGACGGCCGTAGCGCCGGCCCGCCCCGGCGGCCAGCACCAGACCGGCGACCGGCGGCGTCCCCGCCTGTCGGGCGTCCACGATCGCCCGCTACCGCTTCGCGACGGCGAGCTCGGCCGCGAGACGCAGCAGATCCCGGTCACGATCGGCGGGCGCGATGAGGCAGACACCGCACGGGAGTCCATCGGCCGTTGCGGTCGGCACGCTGACGGCGGGCAGCCCTCCGATGCCGGCGAGGCAGGTCAACTGCATGGTGGAGTGGCGAATGTCCGTCAACCCCTGACCGACGCGCGGCGCCACCGAGGAGGCTGACGGAAGCACGAGCACCCGATCGCCGACCGTCTCGCGGATGCGTCGTCGCGCGACGGCCACCTGCTCGGCGGCGCGGGCGGCGTCGTCCTCGCTGACCCGCGACGCCATCTCGAAGCGGCCACGCACGTCCGCGCCGAGTGTGTGGAGCCGGGGCGCCAGCCACTCGCCGTGCGCCTGCCAGGCCTCCCACGCCTGCCGGGTCTGGAACGCCGTGAGCCAGGCAGGCAGTTCCGTCAGCTGCCAGCTTTCCCGGACCCCGCCGGCCCGGTCCCGGGCGTACGCCTCGACCGGGGCGGCGACCTCGGGGTGAGCGAGGGCGAGCAGTTCCGGCACGACGACGGCCTCCCCGCACGCGCGATCGGGTGCGGGGGGAAGCAGGACGTCACCGACCGTGGCCAGCAGGGCCGCGTCGCGGGTCAGCCAGCCGACGGTATCGAAGGACGGCGCGAGCGGGAGCACGCCGTCGGTGGACACGACACCGTGGGTGGGGCGGAAACCGAAGAGCCCCTGATAGGAGGCCGGCACCCGGATCGATCCACCCGTGTCGGTGCCGAGGCCGATGGTCGCGTGTCCCAGAGAGACGGCGCTGGCCGGCCCGGACGACGATCCGCCCGAGATGCGGCCCGGCGCCTGGGGATTCGGGGCAGTGCCGGTGTGGACGTTGGTGCCGGCGAGGCTGTAGGCGAACTCGTCGGTGCGGGCGATCCCGCGCAGGTCCGCCCCGGCGGCCAGCAACGCCTCGACGGCCGCCGCGTGCCGGGGCTCCGGCCGTGCGGCGGCGATCCGGGCCGGGTTGCCGGCACCCACCCGTTGACCGGCCACGGCGTACAGGTCCTTGACCGCCACGGACTGCCCGGTGAGTGCTCCGGCGGCCGTCGCCGGGACGAGCGGATCACCCACGACCCGCCAGATCCTGGTGTCGAGGGCGGGCACGGGCAGGGTGACGTGGGCGGCGCTCACCACCCATCCGGCCGGCGCGCGTTGCCACAGCTGGGTCTGGAGGCCGCGACCGCCGCCCTCGGGTTCCGTGACGGCGACGACGAGAGCATGGTCGGCATCGATCGGCCGGACGTGCACCCGCACGACGCGCCGTGGCGGGGCGCCACCGCGGCCCTGACGGAAGTCGCGGATCCGGTCGTGACCGACCAACAGCCCGTCCGTGTCGCCGCGCAGGGTCGCCGGCCCCGGCGCGAAGAGCCGGTCAAGCGCGTCGAGGTCGTCGGTCATGAGAGCGCGCTCGTATGCCCAGAACGCGTCCATCAGCCCGTCGGCCGCACCTGCGCGAAGGTCCGTGGCACTGTGTTCGTCGGGGGTGCCCACGGGCCCAGACCCTACGGAACTCATGTTTCAGTTGTGTTCCGCAGCAGGCCGATGACGGGCATCTGGAAGGCCAGATTCCCTGGCAGGGCGAGAAATCCGCACGAAACACGGGTTTCATAGGCTGATGCGATGCCCGGGCCACACGGGAAGGAGCCCGCACGCCGCCATGCTTACCGAGCCGATCCATCCACCCACCCGGCTCCTGATGGGGCCCGGCCCGATCACCGCCGACCCCCGGGTCCTTCGCGCGATGTCGGCGCAACTCGTCGGGCAGTTCGACCCCTCGATGACCGCCTACATGACCGAGACGATGGCGCTCTACCGGGCGGTGTTCCGCACCACCAACCAGCAGACGTTCCTGGTCGACGGCACCTCCCGGGCCGGCATCGAGGCCGCGCTGGTCTCGCTGATCGAGCCCGGCGACCGGGTACTCGTGCCAATCTTCGGCCGCTTCGGCCACCTGCTGGTCGAGATCGCCGAACGCTGCCGCGCCGAGGTGCACACCATCGAAATGCCGTGGGGCGAAGTGTTCGAGCCGGAGACGGTCGAGCGGGCGGTGCGCGCCGTCTCCCCGAAGATGCTGGCCACCGTGCACGGTGACACGAGCACGACCATGTGCCAGCCCCTCGCCGACATCGGCCGGATCTGTCGCGACAACGACGTCCTGTTCTATTGCGACGCCACCGCCTCGCTCGGGGGCAACACCTTCGAGCTGGACGCCTGGGGCCTCGATGTCGCGACGGCGGGCCTGCAGAAGTGCCTCGGCGGCCCCTCCGGCAGCGCACCCATCAGCATCTCGCCTCGCGCGGTCGACGTGATCAACGCCCGCAAGAACGTCGAGGCCGGAATCAGGGAGCACCAAGACGTCGCGCACGGCAGCCGGATCGCCTCCAACTACTTCGACCTCGCGATGATCATGGATTACTGGGGTGATCGGCGGCTCAACCACCACACCGAGGCCACCACGATGCTGTACGCCGCCCGCGAATGCGCGCGACTGCTGGTCGCGGAGGGCATCGACCGGGCCGTCGAACGGCACCGCCGGCACGGGGCCGCGATGCTGGCCGGCGTCCGTGGTCTCGGCCTCACCGTCTTCGGCGATGTCGCCCACAAGATGCACAACGTGGTCGCGGTCGAGATCCCCACCGGGCTCGACGGCGACGCCGCGCGGGCCGCCCTGCTCAACGACTTCGGCATCGAGATCGGCACCTCCTTCGGCCCCCTGCACGGCCGGGTCTGGCGGATCGGCACCATGGGCCACAATGCCCGCAAGGAGGCCGTACTGCTCACCCTCGCCGCCCTCGAGCAGGTGCTCCGCGCCGGGAACGTGCCGATCACGGCCGGCGGAGGCGTCGGCGCGGCCCAAGAGGTGTACGCGTCATGACCGACGCGGCCACCGTCCTCGCCCGCTGCGCCGAACTCGACGAGTTCTCCGCCCGCCCGGACGGGCTCGAACGCGTCTACCTGTCACCCGAGCACGCGCGGGCCAACGGCCGGGTCGCCGACTGGATGCGCCAGGCGGGGCTGCGTACCTGGCAGGACGCGGCCGGAAACCAGTGCGGTCGCCACGAGGGCCGCACGCCCGGCCTGCCGGCCCTGCTCGTCGGATCCCATCTCGACACCGTGCCCGACGCGGGCAGCTACGACGGGATGCTCGGCGTCCTGATGGCCGTGGCCGTAGCCGAGCGGCTTCGTGACCGGGTCCGCGAGCTGCCGATCGCCCTCGAGGTGATCGGCTTCGGCGACGAGGAAGGCACCCGGTTCGGCACCACCCTACTGGGCAGCCGGGCGGTCGCCGGGCGGTGGGACGAGTCCTGGTGGGACCTCCGTGACCGCGACGGGCTCACCCTGCGCCACGCCTTCCTCGAATTCGGGCTGGACCCGGCGCGGGTGGCCGACGCCACCCGCGCCCCGGACGAACTGGTGGGCTATCTGGAGGCGCACATCGAGCAGGGGCCCCACCTCGAGGCGGCGGGCCGGGCACTGGGCTACGTCACGACGATAGCCGGGGCCCGGCGTTTCTCGCTGACCGTCGTCGGTGAGGCCCGTCATGCCGGGGGCACGCCGTACCCACGTCGACGCGACGCCCTGGTCGGGGCCAGCGAGGCCATCGTGGCCATCGAGCAGACCGCCCGTGCGGCCGGCTGTCTCGCCACCGTCGGCCGGATCGAGGTCGCCCCCGGTGCCGTCAACGTCGTGCCCGGTCGCGTCGACTTCAGCCTCGACCTGCGGGCCATTACCGACACACACCGCGACGCCACCTGGGACGCCATCCGGGGCCGGATCGACGGCATCTGCTCCGCGCGCGGGCTCCGCTTCGAGGCGCACGAGTTGCACCGGGCGGCGGCCACCCCGTGCGCGGCGTGGCTGCAAGAGGCCGTGGTCAGCGGCATCGCGGCGACCGGGGACGCGGAGCCGCCAGGCCTGTGGAGCCCCGCTGGCCACGACGCCATGGCGCTCGGGCAGACCACCGACGTGGGCATGCTGTTCATCCGGTGCGCCGACGGCATCAGCCATCACCCGGCGGAGGCCGTCGACGAGGTCGACGTCGCACAGGGTCTCGACGCGCTGGAGAGCGCGGTGCTGGCCGTCGCCGCGCGGTGGGCCCGCCGGTGAGGCTCGAGGAAAGGATCACCCTGCACCATGCCGGCCTCTCGCCCCAGGAGCGCCGTGCCGCCGAGACGCTGATCGAGCACCTCGACGACCTGACGGCCTACCGGGCCGCCGAACTCGCCGCGTTGGCCGGGGTCTCCAAGGCCACCATGAGCAGACTGTTCCGGCGCCTGGGCTTCGCCGACTTCGACGAGGTACGGGCACAGCTGAGGGCGCGACGTCATGCCGGCGAGCCCCGCCGGGCCGAGGTCCCGCCCAGCCTCGCCGCCTTCGCCGCCCAACAGGCCGAATCGATCCACAGGGCGCTCCAGCAGCCCGCGCTCACCGACGTGGTCGACCTGGTCGCCGCCGCCGGCCGGGTCACCGTCGTGGGCTGGCGCAACAGTCATCCGGTCGCGCTGCACCTTCGCCAGCAACTCGCCCACGCCCGCCCCGACGTGCGGCTCGCGCCCCTGCCCGGCCAGGTCGTCGGCGAGGAACTCGCCGACCTCGCGGCCGGTGACGTCGTCCTGGTCGTCGGCTTCCGCCGCCGCCCGGCCGGTTTCGGCGCGTTCATGGCAGAAGCTGCGGCCACCCCCGCCGGGGTGGTGCTGCTCGCTGACGCCACGGCCCGCGACCACGCGCGGCACGCCCGCCACTGGCTCAACTGCCCGATCTCGACCGGCCTGGCCTTCGACAGCTACGCGCCCGCGATGAGCCTGGTGAGCGTCCTCGCCGACGGGGTGTTGTCGAGGATCGGCGGGCCAGCGCGTGGTCGGATCTCCGGCATCAGCCGGGCCTACCATCGACTGGCCGAAGTGGAGTGACCGCGTCACCGCGAGCTGGACGAGGTGGTGTCGGCGTACCTGGGCGCCGCGCGCCCGAGTCGTCAGGCCGCCCCACTCCGGCCGGCGAGCCGCCGAGTGTCCCACTCCTGTGTCCGGTAGCCGTTACGGGAGTTGACCCGCTCCACTTGGGCTTGACCAGCAACGCTTGACCGGCGGCGGGTGAGGTCTTCAGCGGAATTTGCTGCGTGGTGGGTCGCAGTCCGGCCTGGTGCCCGAGGGCGATGATCTCCTCAGTTGGTATGCCCTTCTGAAACGTGCCTTTGGCCTCACTGGACCAGTATCCGTCGTGATGCGTTCGCCAGTTCGCCGGGATGGCCCGAGGATCGATGTCGGCTGGCGAGCGGGTGACGACGAACAGGTGGCCGCCTGGGCGCACGAATCGGGCGGCGTGTTGGATCGCCTGGATGCGTTGCCAGGGGTCGGGTAGGACGTTGAGTACGAAGATGTTCGTGACCAGGTCGTACTGGCGTTCGGGTTCGATGGCTTGACCGAAGCCGGGGTGGGGGTCCCACCCGTCGGCGTCCAGTCCCGAAGTCCGGTAGTGATGGACGTCGCTACCACGCCCGCAGCCGTGGTCAAGCATGGTGGCGATGCCCAACTGAGGTGCGATGACGTCGATGACTGTGCGGGCGAAGGGGGACGAGTGGGCGCGTGTCATGGCGGT
The DNA here is from genome assembly GCF_002210435.1 of Micromonospora wenchangensis. GTDB lineage: Bacteria > Actinomycetota > Actinomycetes > Mycobacteriales > Micromonosporaceae > Micromonospora > Micromonospora wenchangensis. The sequence goes on along the minus strand of NZ_MZMV01000071.1, from coordinate 13,735 downwards.
CTTGTGGGGTTGGTAGGCGTGAGTTTCGAGGCATCGGTAGAGGTCTCGGGCGACCTAGCGTTTGAGGCAGCGTTTGATTTCGCGGTCGGTTATGCCTTCGGTGCGGCGGCGTTCGGCATAGGCACGAGTGGGTTCGTCGCGTTGCAGGCGGGTCAGGACGATGGTGTGCAGGGCGCGGTTGAGTTGGCGGTCGCCGGAGCGGTTGAGCCGGTAGCGGACGGTCTTGCCGGAGGATGCCGGGATGGGAGCGGCACCGACGGCAGCGGACAGACAAGTCACGCGAAAGGCATGAAGCCAGTCAGGCCAAGGGTCACGTCCACTGCCGCCAGCATCAGCCCATCCCGTACGGGCCGACCCGGCCAGCCTCACAGGCAGTCCAGTCGGCGACTTCGACCACTACGGCGTACACACTGGGCGAGACCAAAACGGCCGTCGCCGGACGGCCAGTCGCATCTCGGACGCCGATTTCGCCGTCGCCCTGCTTGACGAGATCGACACTCCCCGACACCACCGGACCCATCTGGGGTGTAGATGGGCTGACGATCGAGCGGACACCGCAGCTCGGCCTGAGTCGAATCTGCGGTGTCGTCCCCACCCGACGCACCCCTTATCACAGTTCCCGGATGCGCCGGTTCAGCACTGCGGCGATGACGGTGAACAGTACGATCGCGCCGGCAAGCATGCCGAGGCCACTCGGCCACATCGCATCCCAGCCGGCGAGGGCACCGCCGCGCAGGCAGGAGATGCCGTACGTGACGGGGTTGACCGTGGACAGCCAGCGCAGCACGAGTGGCATCCGTTCCACGGGATAGAACGACGGACTGGAGAAGAGCAGGAACGGGCCGAGCACGTTGATCAGCACCATGAACCGCTGGAAGTCCCGGACCAGCGCGGCGAAGAGCAGGTACAGTCCGTTGAACGTCAGGGACACCACGACGGTTCCCACGACGAGGGCGAGCCAGTGCCCCCCCGGCCACCCCAGGTCGAACAGCAACAGCCCGACGATCAGCGCGGCGAGGCTCTGCACCACCACCAGCGCCGTCGTGGCCACGATCTTGCCGGCGATGTAGCCGCCCCGGCTCACCGGGTACGACCACACCTCCAGCGACATGCCGCCCATCTCCTCCTGGAACAGGGAGGTGCCGGTGGTGGTGGTCGCTGCGAGCATGGACGAGAGCATGATGGCGGGGATGGTGAACTCGGCGTACCCGACCTGCGCGCCCCGGTAGGTGACGGTGCCCACCAGGTTGGTCAGCGAGGTGGCGAACAGCAGCAGGTAGATCGCGGTGGGCAGGATCGCCAGCAGCAGGTTGGTGCGGTTGCGGGTGAGCAGCAGCATCTCCCGGTACACGACGGCCCGCAGGCCACTGCGACGCACGGAGTCGACGGCGAGCCGCGGCAAAGACGGTCGGCCCGCGCCCACCCGTACCGAACGCGCCGAGATCGAGTTGGTCACGACTGCACCCCTTCGCGTCCCTGGTCGGTCAGGCTGACATACGCGTCCTCCAGGGACGGCTGGCGGAACTCGATGCTGCCGCCGCGGACGGCGGCGTCGCGGACCACGGTCACCACGGTCGACAGATGCTCGTCCGCGCCCGCTCCGTCGATGGTCAGGGTTGTGTCGTCGACCTCGGCGACGCAGCTGGCGGGCAGCAGCGTGCGGAGCCGGGCCCGGTCGTCCACGTCAGGCAGGCGTACCAGCACCGACCGCCGGCCGAACTCGGCGACCAGCTGGGCCGGGGTGTCGTCGCGGACCAGCCGTCCCTGGTCGATGATCAGCACCCGCGCGCAGTTGCGCTCGATCTCCTCGATGTAGTGGCTGGTCCAGACGACGCTCGTGCCGTGCTCGATGGTCAGCTTGGCGATCAGCTCCCACATCTGTCGGCGTCCGCGCACGTCGAGCCCGGCGGACGGCTCGTCCAGGATCAGCAGGCGCGGCACAACGAGCAGCGCCCGGATGAGCTGTAGCCGCCGACGCTGGCCGCCGGAGAGGGTGAAGGCGAGCTGGCCGACGACCCCGTCCAGGTCGAACAGGGTCAGCAGCTCGTCAACCCGCTCCCGCACGGCCCGCCACCGCAGCCCACGGAAGGCGGTGGCGATCCGGATCTGGTCGATGGCCGGCAGCATGTTGTCCATGGGCGCGCTCTGGTGCACGGCGGCCACCTGGCGTTTGACCTCGGTGGCGTCCGCGACGGGGTCACCGCCGCAGACAGTCAGGTCCCCGGCGGTGCGTGAGGTGACGCCGCACATCAGCTTCACCAGTGTCGTCTTCCCCGCCCCGTTGGGGCCCAGCAGTCCAACCACGTCTCCGGCAGCAATCTCGAAGCCGACGCCGGCCACCGCCGGCCGGTCCATGGTCCGGTACCTCTTGGTCACCTCGACGGCCGTCACCACGGCGGTCATGTTCGATCCTCCGCTCCAGGACGACCAAGGACGTCCAACAACCGGGCCAGGGCCGCGCCTGGGTCGAGCCGGACGCCGGGCGGTCCGCAGCGCACATGCGCGTTGGCCAGTTCTGGCGGCAGCAGCAGGCCGGGCAGGTCGACGTCGACCCGGCCGAACGTGCAGCCAACGAGGATCCGGGTGCCCGCCGGCAGCGGCCCTGTCAGCACGTCGGCCGCCCCGCTCACCGCGTACTCGCTGATGCCGAGGCAGGGGCTGCCGGACACGGCGGCGCGCAGCTCGCCCAGAACGGCCGGCGACACCCCGATGCCGTGCCTCGGCCGGAGTCGCACCCGCCACGCCGCCGGCAGTGCGACCGGCTCTGGCGTGATCCCCGACTCGGGTCGTCCGCAGTGGCTCGTGCTGTCACCGTCGGTGACCATCCACACCTCGACCGGACCGACGCCGGCCACCGGGCTCCAGGGGCGGGCGGCCGGTCGCGCGGGTACGCCCCGTGCCACTCCGACGACCTGCGTCAGCGGTACGGGCGGGTCGGCGAGACTCAGGTTGTCGCCAGCGGTGATGAGCCGATCCCCGAACCGGTCCAGCACACGGTGCAGAATCAGCCCGTTCCGGTGCCGGACCGCCACCACCTCGCCGGGATGAACGCCAGCCGGTGGCACCGGGTGCAGCACGACTCGCTCGCCAGGCGTGATGGTGGGCAGCATGCTGCTCCCGGTCACCGGCACCACGGCCCGACCGGTCACCCGCAGCCCGTGCGCGACCAGGTCGACCGGTACGGCGGAGACGGCCTCAACAGGCCGCACCGGGTCCAGCGATGGGCTCGGCGCCGGAGTCGATGCCGCCGCTGACGGTGGCAGCGGCCCCGCCGGTCGGGTTGGTGACGATGAGGCCCTGCTCGGCGAGCCGGACGAGGAAGCGATCCGTGTCCTGGGCGATGAGGTCGCGCTGGTTGTCATCCTCTGCTCCGAACTGCTCAGCCAGACCGGTCACGATGGCGTCCTGATCACCGTTGTCGACCAGCCGCCGCCAGATGGCTGCTCCCGTCGCGTTCAACGTCTGGAACTTCCCGGCGTTGGTGTCGTACAGCTGAATCTCGTCCGCCTGGTCGAGCCAGACGACGTGGGAAGCGATCGTCCAGACCATCAGATGCTCCTCACCGCGGTCACCGGCAGCAGCCGCCGGTGCGCCGGCTCGATCGTCGGTTCGCGTACCGATCCGGGTCCCCCTGGGACCGCCGCCGCGGACTCCGACTCGGTATTTGGGGCCGCAGCCAGCAGGGCGGCCTCCGCCTGCCAATCCTCATGAACCGGATGTACGTCCCCGGTCGCCACCGAGATCGGCCGAAACGCTTCGTCCTCGTTGTCGAGCACGGTCTCCCGGCCGGCACCGGCGGCCACCCACATCGAGGTGATCATCTGGTGCCGCAGCACCCGGCACAGCGCACGGGAGTTCCGTTTGAGATCGCCCGTCTGCGCCATGTGGTACGCGCGGCACCCGCCGCCGCAGGCGCCACGGATGTAGCAGCGCCGACAGTCGGTGAGGTTGTCACCGGCGAACACGGCGTTAGACCGGAGGTCCGCCAGCAGCGGATTGGCGAACAGGTCCCGCAGCGATGTCCGCCGCACGTTGCCCACCTTGTGCTCCCGCTCGGTGACCAGCTTGCACGGATAGACGTCGCCCAGGGAGTTCACATAGATCTCCGTGCCGCCGATGCCGCAGTTGACCTGGATGGAGCAGGACCGCTGGCCCAGCGGCCCGTCCGGCAGCAGGTTGCCCGCCCGTGGGTCGGTCCAGACGAACCGGTGCGCGGTCTTGTACTCCGCCCAGCCAAATGACGAGTCGTCGCTGCGGCCTCGGCCGAGTTTGCTGTGGTGCATCAGGCGCACCTGGGCCACGTCGATATCGGTGAAGAGTTCGCCGAGGTCGACCAGCTTGTCGACATTGTCCTCGGTGACCACGTGGTTGATCTTGGGTTGCACGCCGTGCCGGTTGAGCATCCGCAGGGCCGCGACGGTCCGGGCGAACGTCCCTTTACCCCGCGTACGCTCGTGCGTCTCTGCCGTTCCCCCGTCGATGCTCACGGTGATCGTGGAGAACGTCTCCGCCACCCGCCGAGCCATCTCGGGTTTGCGGATCAACGTGGCGTTGGTGATGATGCTGGCCCGCATGCCCAGCATGCGGACTCGGTCGGCGACCTGGAACAGGTCGCGCCGCAGCATCGGCTCACCCCCCGTGAAAATCACTTCCCGGGCGCCCAGAGCGGCGATCTGCTCGACCAGGTCGAGTGATTCGCCCGTGCCCAGCTCGCCGGGCAGTCGCTTCTCCGAGGAGGCGTAACAGTACGGACAACGCAGGTTGCAGCCGTCGGTGATGGCGTAGTAGACCAACTTCAGCGGCGCGTCGACCTGACGCAGTTCGGGGCGTCTTCCCGGCAGGTAGACCAGCCGGCCCATCACCAGCCGGGCCAGCACCTTCTCCCGAAACTCTACGACCTCCTGGAGGCTTGCCCGGACGCCGCTCGCCAGTTCGCGCAGTACAGCCAGTTCGCGGTCGTCCAGTACCTGCCAGGCGCCCAGTTCGGGATTAACGACAAGGTTTCTTCCACCGTCGCGGAAGAACACGAGATCGACGGGCACACAGTCGACGGAAAGGGCTTCGACAAGCATGGTTGACCCCTTGGCGATGAACGCGGTCGGACGATTTCTCGAAACGCATAAGGAACCGCCCGACCGCGTCGGGCACGACACCGGACATTCGGATCTGCCCGAAAGCCGGCATGGTCGTTCGGCGTTGCGCGTTCTCAGTTGGCCGAACCGGCACCCGCCCCGGCGCCGCCGGCGCACCCACAGGCACACATGGCCCGACTCATTTCCGCAGAGAACTCAGTCTCGCGGATCTCCGGCGTGGTCCATTTGTCCATTTCGCCACCTCCTTCCACATAGTGAACTCACACCTTGCAGTGGGATGGTTGCGCTCCGCAAGGATGTCACCACGTTAGCGACTGCCACTCGTTAACACAACGGTCAATTCAGCGATGCTGGCAAAGCCTCCAAAAGGGACACAATGTCACTTTGGCGCGTGATGGTTGGGAGCTTGTTGACCTGAGGAACTAGATCAAAATCCCGACTAGTGTGACCTGGCGCAGGTTTCCGGGATTAAGAGATATCTGTCCCGGATGCGCCCGGGATCGGGCAGGTCCATCACCAACTTCCACCACTTCACTCAACACCCGGAAGAACGCGTTCCCTACCGCACATCCAACGGCCTGGCAATATTGGAGTCCGACAGCCGACTGTGCTCTGGCATCGACCATCGCCGTAGTTACGGTGACGGCCTTGAACTCGCCTGCGGCCCGAGTCGGGCGTGCTTGAAGATCTCCATTTTGGAGACGACGTCTGCGTAGGTGGGAAGTCCGGGTGTGGACGACCCATTCGTCGCACTTCAGCGAGGAAGATCGAGGCGATGGGTCCACCGATGGTGGGCGCGGCGAGCCGCCATCAACCTGATAAATCTGGGTCTGCTGCTGGCTGGCCGTGTCGCGGCACGCTTGGTGTCGTTGAGCGCGATGTTGACCAACCGGGCCGGAGCTCCCTGGGTGCTCGGACGTCGGGAAACTGGCATGGACCCCCTCGGACCGACGCGGAAGTTTGGCCCGCTTACCTGTACGAAGTAACGCACTTGACTCGCATGTAGTAACCCGCAGCGGCGTTGCTGATCGACCCGCGATAATGGCCGGCGTGAATAGGTCTCGGTCGTCGTCGCCCATCGCGAGCGCGCGACCCTGCGCGTCGGCGACGTGTTCCTGAAGGTCGACCTGGGAGCGGCTCAACGGTTCCTCGATGCGGTACTCGTCCTGCTGGGCCACGTTCACCGGATACCCGACGGTGAGCGAGTGGTCGCTGGAGCGGGACGCGGGGCCGCTGCTGGTGGAGGCGCTGCGGGTCCTCGCACTGAAGGCGGCGGTGTACGAGCTGACCGGAGGTGACGAGGAGAAGGCGGAGCTGCTGGTTCCGGCGCCGGTGGACGAGATGGTCCACGCCGTGCTCGCGCAGTTCACCCTGATGAGCCGGATGCAGGCCGACCTCCAGGTGGTGTTCCCCCACGCCACCGAGCTGGAGGACTTCGGCTACACCCGAGGATGCGTGACCGACGACTACTACGCGGCGGCCGGGTGGGGCGAGCAGCCGCTGCGGTACTGGCTCGACGCGGCCGAGGTCACCCGCCGGCTGGGCATCCTCGACGCCCACTACGGACCCGCCGGGTTCGGCCGGGGCGGGCGAAGCCACACCATCACCTTCGACACCCAGCCCACCCCCGCGGCGGTCTGACCCCCGGCTACCGGTTGGCGAGTTCGACGGAGAGCACCCGGCGTAGGGTCTGCACGACCACGCCGGGTGCGAACCGTTCACCCGCCTGCCGTTCCGCCCTCGCGACCGCCGTGAACAACTGCTCGGGTGCCGCGACCCGCAGCGTGGCGACCAACCAGCCCTCCAGGTCATCCACCTCGGTCGGCAACTCCAACGCCGCCGGGCTCGGTGCCGGGACCGCCACGTTCGGCGCCGGCAACGGCACACCGACCGAGGCGTAACGGCCCGGCGGCATACCGACGCGGTACGGGTGCACACACACCGGATGACCGTCCGGGTCGACCCGCCAACCCACCGCCCGGTCGTACGCGAAATCAGGGCCCGGCCGGTCGACCACGTCGAACCGGCCCGGACCCAACTCCTGCGCCGGACACACCACACAGGTGCGCTCACACCACTCGGGCAGCGGACCATCCACCCACCCATGCTATGACCAGGAAGGGCACCAACAGTGACCACTCTCGCCGCGCCACGACACCCACTCGTACGCCACGCCCTCACCGACGCCCGCACCTGGTGCCCCGGGCAGACCATCGACGAACGACCAGCCCTCGTCCACAAACCACCCTCACCACCGACAACCCCAGCACCAAGACGCTCGACGCGATCCAACGCCAAGCCACCACCGCCCTCGAACTCCTCGGCACCAGATCACGCAGCTCCGTCTCTTCATCCAACAGACCATGGTCAACATCGATGAAAGAAGCGGCGGCTCACGACGCCACCGCCGAGGTGTGCGTTGGCTACCATGCTGTGTGGCACCCGGCTGCGGCCTCTACCAGCAGAAGCAGAACGGGCTGTCAGCCAAAGTGAACGAAAACCACGTAGTTGATCTTTAGCGCCCCAGGTCAAGAAGTCTGCTCCCCGCGCATGCGGGGGTGATCCCCCGCCCGGCGTCCAGACCGCGCAGTACTGGGCCTGCTCCCCGCGCATGCGGGGGTGATCCGGCGGCGTGTTCATCCACCCACGCCTTCGTCCACTGCTCCCCGCGCATGCGGGGGTGATCCGCGGGCACCGTCGCCGGCACCCTCGATCCACTGCTGCTTCCCGCGCATGCGGGGGGGATCCCCTTCGATGAGATGAGTCGGGTGTGACGGGTAGAGCTGCTCAAAGTGCGTTGGGTTGCATGCGCTGCATGTCCGTTTAGGCGGGCGTGTCCGGCCGTTGAACTGCCACCCGGCTGCCTAGACTCTCGCCCGGTGGCCGAACTCGCGGACGGTGTCGGGACATGAGGGCCGGTCATAGCGCTGGGGGCTGGGGTCTATGAATCATGCCAAGCTGGTCCGGGACAAGATTCCGGAGATCGTCCGCGAGCGGGGGGCGGAGCCGGTAACCAGGATCGCTGGCCCTGACGAATACCGTGGCTTGTTGCGGGACAAGCTGGTCGAAGAGGTCGATGAGTTCTTGGACTCGGAGGACCCCCATGAGTTGGCAGACATTCTGGAAGTTCTGCTGGCACTGGCGATTGATCTTGGTGTTGATCGAGACCAGTTGGAGAGGTTGCGTACGGCCAAGGTGTCCGAGCGTGGAGGGTTCTCCCGTCGGATCGTGTGGTTGGGTAATGCGCCCGCAGGCGGTCAGGCAGCCCATTCGGGCTTGACAAGCAATGCCTGACCGGCGGCGGGTGAAGCCTCCAGCGGAATCTGCTCCGTGGTGCGTCGCAATCCGGCCTGGCACCCGAGGGCTCCCGGCCCTTCGTCGATGTCGGTATTTCGACGTTCCGCTCCCCGCGCGCGCAGGGGTGATCCGCCGATCGTGAGGTGCATCCCGCCCTCTTCAGCCTGCTCCCCGCGCACGCGGGGGTGAGCACGCTCTTCCGACGTGTGCTGGCCACGGCGGCCGCTGGACCGCTCTCAAACGCCACGAAACAAGCGCTCGCTCACGGGGCCGGCCGGCCTGGAAACCGACTGGCGCGTGAGACGCCGGCGCCGCGTCCGCATTGACTACCATCCGCTGTACGTCAACCGTCGGCCTCAACCAGCGGAAGCAGGACCGCCCCCATGAACAAGCCGTCAGCCAAAGTGAACGAAAACAGCACAGTTGATCTTTAGCGCCCCAGGTCAAGAAGCCTGCTCCCCGCGCACGCGGGGGTGATCCGATCCCGATGACGTACCTGTGGGACAACCACGACTGCTCCCCGCGCACGCGGGGGTGATCCGCTGATCGGAGTCCCGTACGTCTGGGCCTCTGCCTGCTCCCCGCGCACGCTGGGGTGATCCCGAACTGCCGGAGCTGCCACCCCTGGGCTACCACTGCTCCCCGCGCACGCGGGGGTGATCCACACATCCACATCACCGGGTCGGTGCGGTGGACCTGCTCCCCGCGCACGCGGGGATGATCCGGTACGCCCCCCCCGACCGGCCGCGTCCCGTGGCCCTGCTCCCCGCGCACGCGGGGACCACCAACCCCAGATGCACGAGCCTGCGCCGTTCGCCACGCATGCCGGGGCGGCTCTGTCGTCCCGTGATTGGTTAACGGCCTGCGCTGCGGCCTCGTCGGTGCGGCTACTGCTCGTCGTGCTGCCAGCGCATGCTGGTGGGGCGTTGGCCGGTGGTGACGTATTCGACGACTGCGGTCCGGGCGGCGGCTGGAGCCACTCGCGCGATCTCGGCAGAGATTTCCACCAGGCCGGCGTCTGGCGACTCGTACACGGTGATGGGTGTGTCGGGTTGCCGCTCGGCGGCATAGCTGCCGTCAGGCAGCCAGCGCACCGCCGCCCGGTCGGCATCGATGTCGATGTCGATGCGGAGGGCGGGTTGGTCGTGGGTACCGATGGTGAGGGTCTGTCCGCAGCCCCCGTGCGGCATGATCGTCTCGATCTGCTCATCGAAGCGACGTCCCGCGTCCTCGGCGTCGGCCAGCTCGAAGGTGTGGCCGTGGTAGTCGCGTAGCAGCAGCGTCAACGGGTGATCCTCTCTCCGGTGCCGGTATAGACACGGTGCCACCACGTGGTTCCGCCGTCGCGGGTGACCCACACTCTCAGGCGGCTACCCTGCGGCAGGATGGCGGGAAGTATCTTGTCGCAGGTCCAGGGGTAGGTCTGGTCTCGGTCGTTGGTGCCGCAGACCGTGTTGTCGATGGCCAGATCGGCTTGGACGGTACCGGTCCGGCGCATCCGCGCGGCGACTTTCGACTCGGCGTGGTCGTAGAAGGTGACCGGAGGGCCACGCAGCGGATCGTGGTCAAGGTCGGCGGCAAGAGACCGGTCACCTCCCCCGGAGTGGACTTCCTCGCCGTTGAACAGGCCCAGTGTGGGACGGGTGCTGCCAGCGGGACGCGGCTGCATGCGGGCGGCGGCTGAGCGCAGACTGTCCGGCAGGGCAGCGGGATCGGCTGGTTCCCAGTCGGAGCCGACCGGGCGCGGCGTGTCCGCAGACTGCCGCGTGGGTTGCGCAGTGACGTGGCCCAGGGAGGCAGGGGCCACGTTCTGGTCGGCGCCGGCCGCAGAAATGGCGGGCGGCGGGCCGACCTCGCCACCGCCCGCGCTCAGTTTCCCAGGTCACCGACCTGCTGTGCCTGCGCCAGTGCCGCGTCAACGTGCTGCCGGGTCTCGGTCCCCCGGGTGCGGACGCTCTCAAGGTGTTGCCGCACCTGCTGCAATCGCGCCAGCGTCGGGCCGGGCTGCCCACCCTGCAACGCCACAGTGACCAGCCGCCGCGCCTCCTCGACCGCTGACGCCGCTGCGGTCACGTGCCCGTCCACCATGCTCAGGGCAGCCACCACCGGTGTGAGCGCGGTGATGGTCTCGCGCGGCGACGATTGTTGTGCCACGGTGCCCACCAGCCGAGAGGCCTCACCCAGGACTCCTGCCGCCCCTGTCAACTGGGACCGGGCCTGGCCGAGTACCTCCCGCACCCGCGCCAGCCCCACCCTGATACCCACGAAACCCGAGGCCACCGCCCGGGCACCGATCCGTTCGATTCCATGATCGACGGCTGCGGCCTCCTGTTGCGATCGGTCCACGCCCGCCGCCATCGCCTGCAGGCCCACACCAATTCTGTCGGTCAGCGACATCACGCCTCCCCCGCCCGGAGTCCGCTCGCAGCCATAAAAGCGTAGAGATGGTCGCCATTGAAGACAATCAGTCGGCCGCAGGCCGGAGATTATCTCCTGCGGGAGCGCCCGGTTCGGGAGGGGCTGTGGAGCCGGGCCAATTCCTGCGCCTGGATGTCCGCGGCGCAGCCCAAAGAACTCGCGGCGGTGACCCGCAGCGGTGAGATCATTCAGATCGTACGGCGAGACTGAGAGGGCAGGCAGCAGGTGGCTATCGAGTACCGATTGACTCTGGCCGGCGACATCCCGCTGGAGCACGTCGCCGAACTCGTTGCGCCGGAAGGCGTCCAGGAGTCGGCACTGCCCGGATACCCTCGGCTGCTCAGCGCGGACCTACGAGACAGGCGCGGGTACACGCTGAGCATCTACGGCGGCAGCAACGGCTACTTCGATGCCGAAGACGACGACGGCTCACAGTGGGAGTGGGAACCCGCCACGTTCGTCAACATCGTCTTCCACCTACCGAAGGACGCCATGTCCCGCACAGCCACACCTCACATGGTCACCGCCGTGACCCACCTCCTCGCCGACCGCCCAGAGGACGCCGCGCTGACCCTGGACGGCAACTGGCTACTACTCACCCGCAAAGCCGGAACACTCCACAAACACCGACCCTCCTGGTGGAACAACTACGGCCTCGACGACGTCCTATGAAGCACCCTCGGTGACCCCACGCGGCGGCACCGTGCCACACCAGCACCCGCGAAGGATCCACCCGTTGAGGCCGCTGAGCGACCACCACGACACGGCGGGGCCGACGGTCGGCAGTACGGCAAGCAAGACGAAGCTGCCCACCGCCTCCTCCGATGTGTGCTGGCCACGGCGGCCGCTGGACCGCTCTCAAACGCCACGAAGCAAAAGGCTCGCCCACGGGCCGGCCGGCCTGGAAACCGGCTGGCCTGTGAGACGCCGATGCCGGGTCCGCATTGACTACCATCCGCAGTACGTCAACCGTCGGCCCCAACCAGCGGAAGCAGGACCGACCCCATGAACGAGCCGTCAGCCAAAGTGAACGAAAACAGCACAGTTGATCTTTAGCGCCCCAGGTCAAGCTGCTCCCCGCGCACGCGGGGGTGATCCGCGGACCACCCCCGTCGTCATGGACGCATGGGCGCTGCTCCCCGCGCACGCGGGGGTGATCCGCCACCTCCGGCGGGCGCGCGATCTCGATTTTCCTGCTCCCCGCGCACGCGGGGGTGATCCCTCTACGGCCAACACCGTATCGGGTGGCCAGCGCTGCTCCCCGCGCACGCGGGGGTGATCCTCCGTCCGGGTTGTTGTCCGCCAGGCCGTTGAGCTGCTCCCCGCGCACGCGGGGGTGATCCGTCCGGACCCGTGCCCCTGCTGGCCCTGCTGACCTGCTCCCCACGCACGCGGGGGTGATCCCGCGCTGCCGGCGTCGGTGCCCAGCTGCTGGATCCGCTCCCCGCGCATGCGGGGGTGATCCTCCTGCCCCCGGCCCGGAGCGCCACCGCCCGATCTGCTCCCCGCGCATGCGGGGGTGATCCCGCCTACTACGCCCCGATCAAGGCGTCCATGGACTGCTCCCCGCGCATGCTCTTCGGGGTTGGAGCTCACCGAGGTATGTCGAGATGACGCAACACCTCTTGCGCTAGTGCATGATTTCCGGCGGCGATGAACTGCTGCCTTCGATCCATTGCCTTGGCGATGTCTGGGAGGGATTGCAGGTGGTAGTCGAGGGGAACCGGCTGGCCGTCCAGGTCGATGACAGCTCCGCCGGCTGCATGGAGAATGTAGTGGCCCGGTGCCAGGTCCCAAATAGCGAAACCCTTGGCGAACTCCAGCACACCTTCGGTGAACCCAGCGGCCACATGACATAGACTCACTGAACCAAAGTCGACCCCGATCCTTCCGCGACTCTTGCCGTGCTCGTCTGGCTCATCAAGGGCGCTCATCAGCCGCTTTTGAGAAGCCAAGGGAACCAGTCGCTCACCCGGCTTCATGAGAAAGTTCGTGAGAAGAGACTCCGATAGGCGTTTGTGCGGCCGTTGCCTGAGCCTACGAGACTGGCCATCGGCGGTGAATGCGTATGCCCAGTCCTTCCCGTCGTCGTGTCGTGCCGCCACATAGAGCCGAACATGGTGGTAGATGTCGCCCACGACCGAAACGATTGGGCGGGCGAGTGCACGGGAATAGATCATGACGTGCGTATACCCGAGCAGTCCGCGTACTGCTAGTTCACTGGTATCGAGTGGATCAACGAGCACGCAGAGATCCGGATCTTCTTCCGTTCCGACAACCTGCGGTTCGCCCTCCTCTGAGGCATACACGAAGGAGCCGAGGTGACGACTCATCAATTCGCGGTAGCGCTCATGCATCCACATGTCGTGAACCGATAAAAAGTTGTCGGAGTGTCGGACGTTCTCACCCTCACCCGCCTCACCAGAGAAGGCGGCCTCCATGAGCTTGGGACGGATCTCCAGCATGAGAGTGTTCACCACTTCAACCGTACGACCAGCCAGCTCGGGTAAGCGCTCCATCAAGCCTCCAGAGGTTCGTCCCACTTCGAGTTCTTACAACATGAAGGGACGACGACTCAAGGAAACAACCGGTCCGCGACCTCCATGACGAACCCCCTTCACACCGATGCCACAGCCGGACCCGCATTGAGTACCATGCCCTGCAAGTCCACCGCAGGGACTTCAAGCAGCGGAAGCAGGACCGATCACTGGTCGGGCTGTCAGCCAAAGGGAACGAAAGCAGCGCAGTTGATCTTTAATGCCCCAGGTCAAGAAGTCTGCTCCCCGCGCACGCGGGGGTGATCCCTGGGTCGCCGAGCGGGCCTGCTCGGCCTGCTGCTGCTCCCCGCGCACGCGGGGGTGATCCAATCTGGGCCATCGCAGCGTTGCGCTGCTCCTGCTGCTCCCCGCGCACGCGGGGGTGATCCC
>NZ_MZMV01000070.1 GCF_002210435.1 Micromonospora wenchangensis | reverse complement strand
CTGGCCGCCAGCGAGGAGTTCCGGCGGGTGTGGGACGACCACGAGATCGGGGTACGCCCGCACGGGGTCAAGGAGGAAGACGGCAGAAACCAGCCATATGACACTCCTGTCACCCAAGCGTGCGTCTTTGAGTGCTGCTGGATCGCCTCCGCTCTGGCTATCCACGCCGCCATCGGGTCAACGCGTGCTTGCCGGCACCGGCATCAGCACGTCGACGTGCTCGTCACCAGCGCCGCGCTCAACTTCGCCACAAACCGCGCCATATGGGGATCAAAGTGGGAAGCCGACCAGTCAACAGGCTCGTCAAGACCGAACCACCCCGTCCCACGGAACTCGCCAGGGTCTGGCGTCATCACCTCACCCCGATCACCATGCACCACAAACCAAAGAGTCACATCCGTGTGACTGTTCAGCCCACGCGTCTGCGTCATCGAAAGAAAGAAGGGAAACTCACCCAGACGCTCGTGAAACCGGACGTCGATGCCCAGCTCCTCCTGCGCCTCACGCACGACAGTCGTCCGCGGGTCCTCGCCGTCATCCACGTGCCCGCCTGGCAGCAACCAGCAACCAGCCTTAACATGATCCACCAACATCAGAGCACGGCTCGCCTCATCCAACAAGGCGAAATACACCGCCAGATGCTGCGGAGGCGTCATAGGTGGAACAGTACGAAACAACGGAGAACCAGACCGTATCCACCGCAGGATTTCGGCTTGGTCCTGTCGTTCACGCGCATCGAGCGGCGACACCCGCGACGTGAGATCCTCGATGACAAGTCGTGGCCCATCGGTGAGCGGCATCGAACCTCCAGACACAAAGGCAGACAATGGGCGGCCCCAGCCACCGCCGACACCGTCGATCAAACTGAGACCGTGGCGACGCTACAGTGCCCGCAGCCACTGGGCGAGCGCCCCCGTCTACGTGTCACCCACACATGCAGAACCCATGGTGGTGCGGGCTGCTCCCGGGGACAGTGGAGTTTGGCGGCCAGGCCGCAGGTTGAAGGCAGCCGGACCTCGGTCGACGAAGTCGCGGGATTCGCCTCAGATGTGACCGCGTAGCGATCAAGCGGTGGGGCGGCTCAGCTCTCGGGCTGCGGCGGTGCGTGCGGCCCACCGCTCCAGGGATCACCCCCGCGTGTGCGGGGAGCAGGGCAAGGACAGATCGCGCAGCATCTTCCGGGCCGGATCACCCCCGCGTGCGCGGGGAGCAGCGATGTGCGCGTCATACGCCTTGTTCGCCAGCGGATCACCCCCCCCGTGCGCGGGGAGCAGTACGCCAATGCGAGCCGCATCGACTGGACCGACGGATCACCCCCGCGTGCGCGGGGAACAGACTTCTTGACCTGGGGCGCTAAAGATCAACTGTGCTGTTTTTGTTCACTTTGGCTGGCGGCTCGTTCGTGGGGTCGGTCCTGCTTCCGGTGGTTGAGGCCGACGGTTGACGTACAGCGGATGGTAGTCAATGCGGACCCGGCTTCGGCGTTTCATGGGCCAGTCGGGTTCCAGGCCGGCTGGCCCTTGCGTCAGCCGTTGTTTCGTGGCGCTTGACCGGCGGTCCAGTGGCATTCGTGCCGGAGTGGGGACAGGTCCTGTCGGTCATGGCTGTCGTGGCCAGCGCGCATCGGGCGAGGCGGTGGACAGCTTCTCACCCGCGACGGCGGAACCACGTGGTGGCACCGTGTCTATACCGGCACCGGAGAGAGGATCACCCGTTGACGCTGCTGCTGCGCGACTACCACGGCCATGCCTTTGAGTTGGCCGACGCCGAGGAGGCGGGACGTCGTTTCGATGAGCAGATCGAGACGATCATGCCGCACGGGGGCTGCGGACAGACCCTCACCGTCGGTACCCACGACCAACCCACCCTCGACATCGACATCGACATCGATGCCGACCGGCGGCGGTGCGCTGGCTGCCTGATGGCAGCTATGCCGTCGAGCGGCAACCCGACGCATCCATCACCGTGTACGAGTCGCCAGACGCCGGCCTGGTGGAAATCTCTGCCGAGATCGCGCGAGTGGCCTCAGCCGCCGCCCGGACCGCAGTCGTCGAATACGTCACCACCGGCCAACGCCCCACCAGCATGCGCTGGCAGCACGAGGAGCAGTAGCCGCAGCGCAGGCCGTTAACCAATCGCGGGATGACAGGGCTGCCCCGGCATACGCGGAAGAGGGCCAAGAAGCCTGGTTTTCTGACGGCGAGAGCCCGCATGCGCGGGGAGCAGCTCCACCCCACCAGGCGGAACGGTTCCAAAGGGGATCACCCCCCGCATGCGCGGGGAGCAGAACACCTCGTCAATGGCCTCGACCGGCCCGGCACGGGACTGCCGCCCTCCGCGTTGGGCGAGCTGATTGCCGCGGTCGTACCAGCAGCCCGACTGTCGGCCCCAGTGGCCCGCACGGCGGGCGCAGGATCCGCCGACCGAAGCGAGGGTTACGGTGGATGATTAACAATCCGACGATGAGGCTGCAGATGATCAATGTCCAGGAGTTCGCGCGACGGCTGAGTACTCTCGGAGCTGATGCGTTCACCAGCGACGACGTCGTGGACCTGGCGACCGCGGCCGATGTTCGCATCAGCGCAGACGTCGAGATCGACGCCACCGTGGGGCAGCGCTTGCTCGACCAGATCTCGCCCACCCTGCCGGTCACCGGGGCCCAGATCGCGGCGTCGCAATGGCCGCCACCGGAGTCTTCCCGTCCTGCAGTGCCTTTGGTGTCGTTCTCCAGCCCTGGTGCCGTCGACGGACCGGCTGATCAGCCGACCCGACCCCGCAGGTCTGGGTCTGCGGGTAGCGGTCGGCGACCCGGCTCCCGACGAACTGGCAGGTGAATGTGCGGAGGGCGGTGCGGTTCGCCGTGGCCGCCGCCGTTCTCAGCCTGACCGCCCTCCTTCCCGCCACGCCGGCCGCCGCCGTGGGCACCCAGACCATCTACATGAACGTGTCCGGATCGGACTCGGCCGCGGGTGATACCCCGGCCGCCGCGGTGAGAACGCTCGGGCGTGTCGAGCAGCTCGTCGCGGCCGGCCCCTTCAACCACGACGTCGAGGTGCGCCTCCACGCCGGCGCCTACCTGGCCCAGCAGACGATCTGGCAGACGCACCGGCCGGGGGTCTGATGCCCAACGCGAGTATCGGCCCTGGTGGTTACGCCCAGGGTTAACTGTGGCTCACTCCGAATAGTGATCATGGCGTCGTGGCCACACTCGTCCCGTCGATTACCACCTGCGCAACATCGTCCATCGGCTCGGCATCCGGTCCCGTACCGAACTTGCCCGCGCGCTGCACTGAACCCGGCGCGGCGGCGGGCGGCGACGGTCAGGGCAACACGACGGTACGGGCTCCCTCGCCGCGGGCCATTCGGTCGAACGCCGCCGCGGCGCCGTCCAGGCCGGTCCGGTCGGTGATCAGGGTGGCCGGGTCCAGGGTGCCGTCGAGCACGGCGCGGGCCAGCTCGGGCAGGTCCTGGTCCGGGTCGGACGAGCCGTACACCGAGGAACGCAGTGTCCGCCCGGAGTGGAAGATGTCCAGCGCGCTCAGGCTGACCACGTCGTCCCGCGCGCCCATCCCCACGACGGTGACCTGCCCGCCGCGCCGGGCGGCCCGCCAGGCGGCGCGGATGGTCACGCCGCGGCCGACGCACTCCAGGGCGTGGTCGACGCCACGCCCGTGGGTGCGTTCCCGGATCGCCCGGCTCAGCGCGTCGTCGGCGACGAGGAAGTCGGTGGCCCCGGCGGCGGTGGCCAGTTGGGCCTTGGCGGGCGACACGTCGACGGCGAGCACCGGATCGGCGCCGGCGGTCCGGGCGGCGGCGACCACCGACAGGCCCACCCCGCCGAGACCGATCACTGCCACCGAGTCGCCGGGCGCCACCCGGGCGGTCCGGCGTACCGCGCCGACCCCGGTGAGCACCGCGCAGCCCAGCAGGGCCGCGGTGGCGAACGGCAGCTGCGCCGGGACGTCGATCACCGCCTCCTGCGGCACCACCACCTCCTCGGCCAGCGCGCCGAGGCCGAGGGCGACGTGCAGCGGCGAACCGTCCGAGGTCCGGCCCCGGGCGGTCGCGGGGGAGCCCGTCCGCTCGCAGAACCACGGCTCGCCGCGACCGCAGTACCAGCACCGCCGACAGGGCGGCGCCCAGTTCAGCACGACGTGCGTGCCGGGTCGGACCCGGTTGACGCCGGGGCCGACCTCGATCACCTCGCCCGCCGCCTCGTGTCCGAGCACCAGCGGGTACGGCGACGCGACCGTGCCGTTGACCATGGACAGGTCCGAGTGGCAGACGCCGGCGGCCCGTACCCGCACTCGTACCTCACCCGGCCCGGGGTCTGGCAGCTCCACCTCCTCCACCGTCAGCGGCTGGTCCACGCCGCGGGCGAGCAGCGCCCTCATCGCTGGATCGCCTTGGTCTGGAGGAATTCGTCGAGCCCGTAGCGACCCAGTTCCCGGCCGAGGCCGGACTGCTTGTAGCCGCCGAACGGGGCGAGCGGGTTGAACGGTGCGCCGTTGATGTCGACGGCTCCGGTGCGGATTCGCCGGGCGACCCGCACCGCCCGCTGCTCGTCGGCGGACCAGACAGCGCCGGCCAGGCCGTACCGGGAGTCGTTCGCGACGGCTACCGCTGCCTCGTCGTCGTCGACCGGGATGACGGCGAGCACCGGTCCGAAGACCTCCTCCTGGGCCAGCGCGCTGCCCGGGTCGACGTCGGCGATCACGGTCGGGGCGACGAACCAGCCCCGCTCGGGCAGCACCGCGTCCGGGCCGCCGGCGATCAGCCGGCCGCCGTCGGTGAGTGCCCGGGTCACGTGGCCGGTCACCCTGTCCCGCTGCGCCGCGGAGACCAGCGGGCCGAGCCGGGTGTCCGGGGTGAACGGGTCGCCGGTCCGGTAGCCGTCCGCGGCCTTGGCGACCAGGTTCAGCGCCTCGTCGTAGCGGTCGCGGTGCACCACCATCCTGGTCCAGGCGGTGCAGGTCTGGCCGGAGTTGAGGAAGGCGTTGCCCACGCCGACCTTCACCGCGGTGGGCAGGTCGGCGTCGTCGAGGATCACGTTCGCGGACTTGCCGCCGAGCTCCAGCGCCACCCGGGCGATCCGGTCGGCGGCCAGGTGCGAGATCCGCCGGCCGGTGGCGGTCGAGCCGGTGAAGGAGACCATGTCGACGTCCGGGTGGGCGGCGATGGCCTCACCCACCTCGACGCCGGTGCCGGGCACCAGGTTGACCACCCCGGGCGGGAAGCCGGCCTCGTGGATCGCGTCGAAGAGCAGGTACGCGGTCAGCGGGGTCAGCTCGCTGGGCTTGAGCACCACCGTGCACCCGGCGGCCAGCGCGGGCGCCAGCTTCGCCATCACCTGGTGCAGCGGGTAGTTCCACGGGGTGATCGCCCCGACCACGCCGACCGGCTCGCGGACCACCAGCGAGTTGCCGATGGTCTCCTCGGCGGGCGGCCGGGCGGCCAGTTCGACGTAGCTGCGCAGCACGGTCAGCGGCAGGCCGACCTGTACCCGGGTGGCGACCTTCAGCGGGGTGCCCAGCTCCAGCGCGACCGTCTCGGCGGCGATCGCAGCCCGGGCGGCCAGCGCGGTGTGCAGCCGGTCCAGGGTGGCGGACCGCTGAGCCGGGGTGGTGTCGGCCCAGCCCGGGAAGGCGGCGCGGGCGGCCGTGACGGCGCGGTCGACGTCGGCCGCCGTGCCGGCCGGCACGCTCGCCAGCACCTCCTCGGTCGCCGGGTTGTGCACCGCGATGGTCTGCCCGCAGGAGGGGGCGGCCCACGCTCCGTCGAGATAGATGTCGGTTCGTGGGAGATCCATCGCGCCCCTCACGGTGGTCGAAAACTAGCGCTGCAAGT
The DNA here is from genome assembly GCF_002210435.1 of Micromonospora wenchangensis. GTDB lineage: Bacteria > Actinomycetota > Actinomycetes > Mycobacteriales > Micromonosporaceae > Micromonospora > Micromonospora wenchangensis. The sequence goes on along the minus strand of NZ_MZMV01000070.1, from coordinate 27,123 downwards.
TTTGACTCTAGTGCCCCGGATCGGCTGGCGGGAGGGGTGGTAGCGGCCCGATGTGCTCCTCGTAGGTGCGGGAGAGCCCATGGATGAGCGCGTCGAGGCCGAGCGCGAAGGCGCCCTCGTCCACCTGTTGCTGATGCTCGGCGAGCCGGTGCGCGTGGGTCAGGTGCGGATACCGCTCCCCGTACAACCCCGGGTCCTCGACGAAGCCACGGGCGAACGATCCGAGCGCGGAGCCCGCCACGAAGTAGCGCATCAGCGCGCCGATGTGTGTCGCGCGCGCGGGCGGCCAGCCGGCAGCGACGAGCCCGCCGTAGACCGCGTCGGCCATCGTCAGCGCCGCCGGCCGCCGGCCCGGCCCGCGGGCCAGGTACGGCACGATGTTCGGGTGCGCGGCCAGTGCCGCCCGATACGAGTGCCCCCACCGGCGCAGCGCCTCGCGCCAGTCGAGGCGCCCGAAGAAGGAGACGTCCACCTGGGCGGTGACGCTGTCGGCCACCGCGTCGAGAATCTCGTCCTTGGTGGCGAAGTGGTTGTAGAGCGAGGGCCCGCGTACGCCGAGTTCGGCAGCGAGCCGGCGGGTGGAGAACGCCTCCAGCCCGTCCGCGTCGATCAGCGCGGCGGCGGCATCGACGATCCGCTGCCGGTTGAGCAGCGCCTGCCTCGGACGGGGCATCCGCGCCTCCCTCGCTCACTCGTCGGTCCGCGGCAACTCTGTCACAGCCGGGTCTGGACGTACTTAAACTTGCAGCGCTAGTTTATGCCGCATGGACCTTCAGCTCTCCGCGGAGCAGGCGGCGGTTCGTCAGCTCGCCGCCGAGTTCGTCGACCGTGAGGTGGTCCCGCACGCCGCGGCCTGGGACCGGCGCGAGTCGGTCGACCCGGAGATCGTGGACAAGCTCGGCCGGCTGGGCTTCCTCGGGCTGACCATTCCCGAGGAAGACGGCGGATCCGGCGGCGACCACCTCTCCTACTGCCTGGTGCTGGAGGAGCTCGGCCGGGGCGACTCCGCCGTCCGGGGCATCGTCTCGGTGTCGCTCGGGCTGGTCGCCAAGGCCATCGCCGCGCACGGGTCCGCCGCGCAGCGGGCCGAGTGGCTGCCCCGGCTCTGCGCCGGCACCGCGCTCGGCTGCTTCGCCCTGACCGAACCGGACAGCGGCTCGGACGCGGCCGCGCTGACCACCCGGGCGACCCGCGACGGCGGCGACTGGCTGATCACCGGCGCGAAGACGTTCATCACCAACGGCACCGTGGCCGACGTGGTCCTACTCTTCACCCGCACCGGCGGACCCGGACACCGGGGCATCAGCGCGTTCCTGGTGCCCACCAACGTCGCCGGGCTCACCCGCAGGGAGATCCACGGCAAGCTCGGGCTGCGCGGGCAGGCAACCGGTGAGCTGCGCTTCGACGCCGTCCGGGTGCCCGACTCGGCGCGCCTCGGCCCGGCCGGCGGCGGGTTCCGGCTGGCCCTGGACACCCTGGCCAAGGGCCGGATGTCGGTGGCCGCCGGCTGCGTCGGCATCGCCCAGGGCTGCCTCGACGCGGCGGTCGGCTACGCCGGGCAGCGCACCCAGTTCGGCAAGCCGATCGCCGGGCACCAGCTGGTGCAGCAGTTGCTCGCCGCCATCGCCGTGGACACCGCCGCCGCCCGGCTGCTGGTGTGGCGGGTAGCCGACCTCGTGGACCGGGGCGAGGCGTTCGCCACCGAGGCCTCGATGGCCAAGCTCTTCGCCAGCGAGGCAGCGGTCCGGGCGGCCAACAACGCCGTCCAGGTCTTCGGCGGGTACGGCTACATCGACGAGTACCCGGTCGGCAAGTACCTGCGCGACGCCCGGGTCGCCACCCTCTACGAGGGCACCAGCCAGATCCAGCAGCTGCTCATCGGGCGCGCGCTCACCGGCGTCAACGCCTTCTAGCGGAAGGCAGAACCGTGACCAGATTCGCCGACCGGGTGGCCGTCGTCACCGGCGCCGGGCAGGGCATCGGCGCGGCGACCGCGCACCGGCCGGCCGCCGAGGGTGCCGCCAGCGACGACGTGTCGTACATCAGCGGACAGACCCCGTACGTCAACGGCGGCGCGCGCTGAGGCGCGCCGGCGGACCAGCACCCGGAGGGGACATGGACTTCGCGCTTTCCGACACCGAGCGGGCGATCCGCGACACCGCCCGCGACTTCATCACCAGGGAGGTCATGCCGCTGGAGCAGGAGCTGCTGCGGCGGGAACGGGCGCACCGGCCCGGACTGGAGCACAGCGAGCTGCGCGAGTTGCAGCTCAAGGCGCGCACGTTCGGGTTCTGGGGGCTGGCCACGCCGCAGGAGTACGGCGGCATGGACCTGCCGGCCGTCACCCAGTCGGTGATCTGGACCGAACTCGGCCGCTCGTTCGTGCCGTTCCGGTTCGGCGGTGAGGCGGACAACATCCTGTTCCACGCCAATGACGAGCAGAAGCGCGAGTACCTGGTCCCGACCATCGAGGGGGGGCGGCGCAGCTGCTTTGCGATCACCGAGCCCGGTGCCGGCTCCGACGCGGCCAACATCAAGCTCAGCGCCCGCCGCGACGGCGACGACTGGATCCTCAACGGCGAGAAGACCTTCATCACCGGCGGTCACGACGCCGACTTCGCCATCGTGATCGCGGTGACCGACCGGGAGAAGGGGGCCCGCCATGGCGGCGCCACCGCGTTCCTGGTGGACCGGTCGATGGGCTGGCGCTCGGAGTTCATCCAGACGATGGGCGAGGGTGGCCCCGCCTCGCTGGTCTTCGACGACGTCCGGGTGCCCGGGCGCAACATCCTCGGCGAGCCCGGGCAGGGCTTCAGCCTCGGCATGGAGTGGATCGGCAAGGGCCGCTACATTATCCCGTCGCACGCCGTCGGCATCGCCGAGCGGGCGTTGTCGATGGCCATCGACTACGCCAACACCCGGGAGACCTTCGGCGCGAAGATCGGCACCAACCAGGCCATCCAGTGGATGATCGCCGACTCGGAGACCGAGCTGGAGGCGGCCCGCTGGCTCATCCTGCGCGCCGCCTGGACAGTCGATGAGGGCATGGACCCGCGGCACGCCTCCTCGATGGCGAAGCTGTACGGCGCGGGCATGGTCAATCGGGTGGTCGACCGCGTCCTGCAGATCCACGGCGGCATGGGCTACACCCGCGAGCTGCCGATCGAGCGCTGGTACCGGCAGGTCCGGCTCTACCGGATCTTCGAGGGCACCGACGAGATGCAGCGACTGATCATCTCGCGCGACCTGCTGCGCGGTTACACGAAGCTGGGAGGGCACCTGGCATGAGGGTCTTCGCGTCCATCGAGGAGTTGGCCGAGGTGACCGGCGAGGCCCTGGGCCCCGGCCCCTGGTTGCGGATCGACCAGCAACGGGTCGACCGGTTCGCCGACGCCACCGACGACCGCCAGTGGATCCACATCGACCCGACGGGCCGCGGCCGGCCCGTTCGGCGGCACCATCGCGCACGGCTACCTCACGTTGTCCCTGCTGCCGGCGCTGGCCGGTGGCCTCCACCGGGTCGAGGGGGTGGCCATGGGGGTCAACTACGGCCTCAACCGGGTGCGCTTCCCGGCCCCGCTGCGGGTCGGCAGCGCGGTCCGCGTCACCGCGACCCTGGCCGAGGTGTCGCCCGTGGACGGCGGCGTGCAGGTGGTCACCGCGGTCACCGTGGACAGCGACGCCGGTGGCAAGCCGGTCTGCGTCGCCGAGACGGTCAGCCGTCTGGTGCGGGGCGTGGCCCGATGACCGCGCTGTCGCTGGCCATGGTGCTGGCCGAGTCCGCCCGCCGGCACGCCGACACCGTCGCCGTGGTCGACGGCGACACCCGGGTGACGTACGCCGAGCTGTGGCTGGAGGCGCGCAGCTACGCCGCCGGGCTGCGCGAGTGGGGGGTCGGCCGCGGCGACAAGGTGGCCCTGCTGGCCCCGAAACGTGGTGGACTTCCCCCGGGTCTACTACGGGGCCCTCGCCGCCGGCGCGGTGCTCGTCCCGGTGAACCTGCTGCTGACCGTGGACGAAGCGGCGCACGTGCTGACCGACAGCGGCACGAAGCTGCTGGTGTGTCACAGCTCCCAGCTCGCCCTGGGCGCCGCCGCCGCGGCGGCGGCCGGCGTGCCGCTGGTGACCGTCGGGCCGGCGGCCGCCGGTGCGGTCGCGCCCCGCCTGGAGGAGCTGAGCCACCCGCTGCCACCGCTGCCGTCGTACGTCACTCGGTCGGCGGAGGACCCGGCGGTGGTGCTCTACACCAGCGGCACCACCGGGGTGCCCAAGGGTGCCGTGCTCACCCACCTCCTCGATCCCGGAACGGGACGCTGGATCTCCCCACCACCGAGGCGGTAGCGTTCGGCTGGCATGCGCCGCTCACCTTGAGGCCTCGGGAGTTCGTCGCCGTGACATCGAGTTCCCAGCCTGCCGCCAGCGACCTCGTGACGGCACAGGAGCGGGATTCCGAGGACAACCACTGGCAGCAGACCCGGACGTTGTACCGAGCCTCCCAGGACTGGCAGGACCGGATGCTGACCGGCCGACGGGGTTCCGCGCGGCAGGTCGTCGAGGCCGTGGCCGGTCGGCTCCTGGAACCAGGCATGCACGGGGTGCGCCAACTGTTGGAGAACGCCCGCGTCGAGCGGGCGCGGACGCCACCAGTCCTCCGGGTGTCGCCGTTCCTCCCGCCGTCGGTGCTGCCCCTGCGTGCGGCGCTGGCCTCGGATCCGGACGTCGCCGCCCGGATCATGGCCGAACCGGCATGGAGCCGCGTCGTGCTGGTCCTCTACGGCGGTGTCCCGCTTCCCGGGACGCGCCGACACGAGACGCTGCGGCGGCGTCTGACGGCGGACTTCGACGACGAGGCCATGGGTTGTTCGCGGCGGGCACAGGCAGCCGTCGCCCTCGACCTGCTGACCGCCGGGGCCGACGGGTCGGATCCGGGCGTGGACGATGCGCGGATCGACCCCGCCGCGATCGTCGCCGACTCGCCGCTGACCTCCCGGCTCCTGGCCTGGTTGCGCGACGGCACCGACCTGGCCGTGGTGGGCGGCAGCCTGATCGAGCTGGCGTCGGACACCGACCAGGACGCCAGCCTGCGCGGGGACGCGCTGGTCGCGTGGGCGCTGCTCGGGCGACAGCCGACGTCGTGGCCGCAGATGGTCGACGACGACGCCGTGACACGGCGGGTGCGGTGGCGGCTGGGACGCGCGCTGCTGGTGCTCGGCGACGCGGCACGCCCGCTGAGCCCGGGGCCAGTCGCCGGCGCGTTCGACGCGCTTCGGCTACCGGGCGCCCGCCAGCACGCGCTGGACAGTGCCGTCGTACGGGCGTTGACCGCGGTGAGCGGGCGGCGTAACGCCTGGACCGGGCTGATGGACGGGCATCTCCCGGTCGCGCTCGTCGAAGCCGTCAACGGCCACTCCGGAGACCTGACCTACAACATGGCCGTCTACCTCGACAGCGCCGGCGCCGGGTTGGTCGAGGCGCAGGGGCAGGGCCTGGCGGCGCTGATCGCGACGATCGCCTTCCGGGCCGGCGGTGCTGCCGGCGCAGGCGTCCGCTGGCCGTTGGATCCCTTCGCGCCCCGTGCGGGGCATCCGCTGGCGGAGACGCTGACGGCGGTGCGACCACTGCACCCGTCGCTGGCGTTCCTCCGCTGCTGGATCATCGACCGGCTGGCCGGCGAGCTGACGGAGGCCCAGTTCGTGGCCGAAGCGGCCTGCCTCGCGCTGCAGGACCTGGATCTCGATCCGGTCAGCGTGACCCGCACCCTCAACCGGCTGGGTTTCCACCCGGCGGGGGAGGGGCAGCCGGTGTCACCGTCGGCGGTCCTGCGCTCCATCGAGTATCTCGCCGGCCGTACCGTCGACGCCTACGCGAGAGCGAGGGTCCGGCTGCGGCTGGCGCAGTACACCGGGCAGCGGATCACCGCGGGCCGGCTGCTGGCCGACGCGGCGGAGATCGTCGACGTCCACGACCGCGTACGGATGTGGGAGCTGGCCCTCGACCTCGGCGCGGCCGACGACACCGCCACGGTCGTCACCGCCCTCACGTCGCTGGTGCCGCAGCTCGTCTCGCCCACCGAGCGGGCACTCGCCGCGGTCCGGCTCGCCCGCCTCACCGGTGAGGACATCCTGGCCTGCGCGGTGGCGCACCTGGGCCAGGTGCCGCCGGAGGAGGCCGCCGACCTGTTGTCCCGGCTGCCCGCCCCGCTCGACGACGACCAAGCGGCGGTGCGGGCCGCCGCCCTCGACAGGCTGACGGCACCGCAGCTGCGGGCGCGTGCCGATCAGCGCCTCGCCGAGCCGCTGCTGAGCGTCGAACGTGACCACCGTCCCCCACGGGGGTGGGCGGAGAATCCGCACACCCGGCTGCCGCTGCGCTGGAGCATCGTCAGCGCCGCGGCGGTGTGCGTCGACGGCCTGCGGGAGCTGGACCGGTCCGGGTCGGCGACGACGCTGCACGGTGACGCCGCCTGGCTGGCCCTGCTGACGCCCGCAACGCGGGCTGCCGCGCTGGCCGCCCTGACCCGGCGCGGCACGACGGAGCTGCTCGCCCTCGGCCCGACGGCCGTCGCAGTTCTCGATCGGCTGCTGGACGGCGCAGAGGTCGACACCGTCGCCGCGATCCTGTCGCTGTCCCGATCGAACCCACGCGAACCGGCGGTTCCCCGGTGGCGCGCCGACGCCGCTACGGAGGTGGCCGATCTGGCCACCCTGATCACCGTCGAGTGGGGCGAGGTCGACGCGGAGGCGGTGGCCGCCGCCCCCCGGTTGTTCGCCCACCCCGACTCCATGGTCCGCCGGCGGTTGGCGCAGGCGACCGGGCCGGTTCATGTCGGTCGACGGTCGCGCCCGTGGGCACTGGCCGGGGCGGTCGGAGCCACCGCTGTCGCCGCGCTCGCCCGGGTGCTCACCGCCGAGACGTGCCCCGCGGTGGCCGCCGGCCTGCAGACCATGTTGCGTGGCATCGGCCACGACTCCCCGTCGGTTCTGCACGACGTGCTGGGGGAGCTGTCCGGCCAGCCGGAAGCACGGATCACGGTGCTGCGCGGACTGCGCCGTTTCCGGGACTTTCCCGTGGACGCGCTGGTCGCGCTGGCCGCTTCGCTCGCCGCCGGCGAGCGGTGGGTCCTGCTGGACGCATTGCACGTCGTCGCCGAGGATCCGCGAAACCGCGAGGTGTCGCCGGAGTGGGTACGCGACCTGGCCTCCGTGGCGGTCCACCTGGCCGCCGACGAGGACCCGACCGTAGCCGGCTCGGCGATGGCACTTCTCGGCCGGTGTGCGCCCGGCGACGCCGCGGTGGTGGCCGCGCTCTGCACCGAGGTCGATGGCGCGGACCTCACCGACCGACGCGCCGCGGGCGCCGCCACCGGCCTCGGCCATCTGCTTGCCGGCGGCGGGCTCGGACCCGACGAGCAGTCCCGGGCCGTCCAGGTGCTCTCCCAACGGCTGAACTCGGCCCTCGCCGAGGCGAGCCCGCTGGCTGCGGGCATCCTGGCGGCGCTGGTGCACGCCGGTGCCGACGTCGCATCCCTGCCCGACGACGAACTCGCGGTCCGCGCCCTCGTCCTCGCCGCCGGCACCACGGCGTTCGCGGCCCACCAGCGGTGGCTTCCCGACGCGGCGCGGCTCGTCACCCGCCACGCCGACCGGAGCCTGCGGCTGGCCGGCCTCCTGACCGACCTGGCCACCACGGCCGTGGACCGCACCGACCCTGCGGTGCTCGCCGGCACCGTCCCGGCCCCGGAAGCCCCGGATCTCGTGTCGGCACTGGCCGCCCTCGCCGTACTGGGCCAGCAGGCTCCCGACCTGGTACGACAGGCGATCGGTGACCGGGAGGGGCTGACCGGGCGGATCCGCGGCGCGCTCACCGGCAGCGCGGACCTGGCCGGGCAGGCGGTGCGCCTGCTCGTCCTGCTGGAACCCGACGCGGCGACCATGACCGGAGTCCTGACGGCCGTGGCCGGGTCGCAGCTGCTGGAGGCCGGGTTGGCGGACGCCGTCGCCGCACTCGACCGTCTCCCCGCAGGCGCGGTCGCCGCGCTGGTCACCGCCGCCACCGGCCCGTCCCCGACGGTCGCGGTCCTGGCCGCCCGCCTGATCCGGGTGCTGGCGTCCCGCGATCTGCTCGCCGGTGAGACCCGGATGGCGATCGTCGACGCGCTCGACGCGCCCGACCCGCCCACCATGGCCGGTTCCCCGCACGTCTTCGACGTCGGTCTCCAGGACACCGGCACCGTCGCCGACGTGCTCGGCGACACCGCCGTGCAGCTACGCGACGGCAGCGCCGTCGGGCCGCAGATCCCGGTGGCCCGGCTGGTCGTGCCGCTCGGCGGCCAGCAGGCGCTCGAACTCGTCATACCGGACCAGGTGACGCCCCAGCGGGTCACGGTGGATCGCCAGATGGACGCTCTCGACGGACAGGTCGATACTGCACTGGCCGGCGGGCTGTCCACCGTGCTCGATGTCGTGGCGGCCTCGGCACACGAACAGGGTGTCGCGGTGCCCGAGGCGCTCGAGGCCCTGCTCGGCTCGCTACGACGGTGAGCCGGGGACGGAGAAGACCGCCGCCTCCCTCATGGCATGGGCAACCAGGTCCTCCAGTTTCGTGGACTGCTCCACCGCGAGCCGCTGGAGCTGGGTGAGCGAGTCGACGATCTCCTGGGGAGCCTGGCCGCCCCGCTCCCTGGCGAGCCATGCCAGCTGCTGTTCCAGCGGGTGGGCGTCGGCGCAGGGCTGCCCGACGCGGAACGGGAACATCGCCGTCTCGTCGTCGTCGAACGTGCACGGCACCATCAATGTTTGCACGTCACGCCCCCTTCGCGAGCCGGTCGTTGATCTGTCTGAAGTCCTCCCGGCTGATCCGGCCGTCGATCACAGGCACGCCGAACCGATCCGCCAGCACGCGCTGCTGGCTGTCGACGGTCGACTCGGCGAGATCGGCGAGCGCACCCACCGCGGTGCCGGCCCGGTGCCGGGCCACCAGCACCACGGCCAACCCGATCAGCGCGGCCGGCCACCACCACCAGCCCAGCCCCACGAGCGCGGTGCCCCAGACGGCGAGAACGGCCGCGCTGTCCAGACCCGCACGGCTGAGCTCGATCGGGCCCCGCTCGTCGGGGGTGAGCATGAGCCACAGCCGCGGCCACAGCAGGCCGAGGTGGGCGCCGTACTCGGCGTCGACCCGTTCGTGGGCCAGCCGGATCCGGTCCGCGACCCGGGTGGCCCGGGCCGGCAGGTAGCGGGCGGGCAGCTCCCGCGTCCGGTCCGGCCACCGTCGACCGAAGTACGCCCGCCGCAGGAGGACGACGCCCTTCTCGATCCAGTGCAGCGGCGGCGGCCACCGGTCGGTCCACAGCCGCCGCAGCATCGACCCCGTCATGTGCGCGGTCATGCCCAACAGGTAGCCGAGTGCCGTGAGCAGGACGGCGCGGACGATCAGCGAGGTGGTGCCGTCGATGCCGGCCACGAGGGTGTCGACGCGGCTCAACAGCAGACCGTGGTCGAGAGCGTGCCGCTGGCCGAGGGTGAGCGCCACCCATCCGACGCCCAGAAAGAGCACACCGGACACCGCGATCTGGATCCACTGTCCGGTCAGCCGCCTGCTGATCTCTCCGAGGATCGCGTCCATGGCCTAGCGGTCCGCGCCGCGCCGCAGGCGGCGGTCGTACACGGCGCACTCCGGGACCACACCGTCGCTGTCGCGCGGCTCGACCCGGCTACAGGCGGTGGCCGGACAGACGTACCGGCCGGGCGGCGGCCCGGGAAGCGGCCCGGGAAGTGGTGTGTACCCCGGGGTCTGCTGCTGCGGAACATCCCGCTGGCCGCCCGTGGTCGGATAGCCGATCGAGCGGCACACCTCCACGAGTGACGTCGTGCCTGCCCGCAACGAGGCCAGGCCCGAATCCAGGAGCCGACGCCGGCCTTCCGGAAGCTCCCGCCGCAGTAGCGGTGTGTCCCGGCAGAAGGTCGCGAGTAACTCCCTTTCGGATGGACCGCTCATCAGCCGCCCCTTCGGTTGGCCACGCTTCCGATCGTGTGTGCCAGCATAGGTGCCGTGAGCACGCGGGCGACCCGGGCCGGCGACGACGCGGTACAGCGGTACGCCGCCACCGGCGAGCGATCCGAGCTGGACGAGTTGTCACGTCGACACCGGGTCGCGGGCGATGCGACAGCTGCCCTCGACGACCTGCACGGGGCACTCTCCGCGTTGCGGGCCACCGGTCGGGATCCGTTGACCGCCGACGCCCTCGACGCCGCCACCGAGCAGCTGAACCGGGCCCTGGGAAGCCGGCCGGCACAGTTGCCCGACGACCTGCTGGACGCGGTGGCCACCGCCTACCTGCGCCGCTGGGAGCACAGTGGCGACGACCGTGACCTGCTCGGTGTCGCCGGATGTCTGCGCCGCCGCTCGGGGCCGCCCGGCGAACCCGCGCTGCGTCATGCCGCCGCGTCCGCCTGGCTGCGGTCCTGGGAAGGGCGGCCTGCCCCACCGGGCCGCCGGTACGGCGCGGGGACCCGGCGCATGGCCGAGTCGGTCGTGCAGGAACTCGACGCCGTCCTGCGGGCGACTCCCGTGGACCATCCGCGCAGCGCGGCCCGGGCGATCGACGCGGGCGCCGCCTACCTGGCGCACTACGCGTTGACCGCCGACCGCTGGGATCCGGACCGGGCGACCGGGCCACTCTGGCGAGGCATACACAGCCCAGGTGACCTGCACCTGGTCGAAATCCGCCGCGCCGCTGACGCCGTGACGACGCTCTCGTCACACGTGCGTCCCGACCGGGCCGGCGCGCTGACCGGGGCACTCGTCGGCTTCCTGCGCCAGCGGACCGAGGCGCGGTCACCGCAGGACGCCGCAGTCGTACGGGCGCTGCTCGCCCGGGCGCTCGTCCTGCACCACGAACACGCCGGCGACCCCGCCCTGCTCGACGAGGCAGTGCACGCCGCAGACCAGGCCCTGTCCACCGGGCAGGTCGGTGACGACCTGGGTTGGCTGCTGGAGACCCGTGCGGGCTGCGCCGCGACACGCGGGCGTCAGCACGGCGACCCCGCCGACCTCACCGCCGCCGTCGCGTTCGTCGAGCAGGCCTTGGCCGTGGCCACCGAGCCCGCCGAACGCGGGCTACGCATGCAGATGGCCGGCGTGCTGCACCAGGAACTGTTCGTCCTCACCGGGGACGAAGCCGACCTCGCCCGCGCCCTCGACCGGATCGACGAGGCGATCGACCAGGCCGCGCCCGGCTCCGCCGAGCGCACCCACCGGCGTCTGATGCGCGCGGGTGTGCTCGCCCACCGGTTCCGCATCTACCGGCGCACCGCCGACATCGACGAGGCGATCGGCCTCTACCTCGGCGGGCACTCCGCGGAACACGTCAGCGGCCTCGGCTCCGCCCTGCACGATCGGTTCGTCGCCACCGGCGACCCCGCCGACCTCGATGAGGCCGTCGCCGCGCTCCGGGAGGCCGCGCGGCGCGGCCAGGACGTCCGGACGGTGCTCGGCCTGGCGCTGGCCGACCGCTTCTCCGTCACCGGCGACTCGGGTGACCTCGCGGAGGCCGTCGCGTTGTTCCGGGCGGCCCACGTCCGCACCGACGTGCCGCACCCCGGTGGCGACCAGTGCCGTCACCTGGCCGGCGCGTTAGTCACCGCTTTCTCCCACACCCGCTCCGACGGCGACCTGCGGCAGGCCCTCGCCTGCGCCCGGGTGGTGACCACAGCCGCAGACCCCGCCTCGCGCGCCGGGGCGGACGGCGCGCTCCTGCTGGCCCGGACGCTCGGTGTGACCGCCGCGGTGTGGGACACACCCGCCGACCTCACCGAGGCCTGTACGCTGCTGCTCGGCCTCCTCGGCCGCAACGACCTCCCCGACGACCTCCGTGGCACCGCCCTGCTGCTCCAGACGGAGGTCGAAGCCGGACAGCACCGGACAGTCCCCACCGACATCGCTGCCACGACGCGGCTCGCCGAGCTGACCCGGTCGGCCCGTGCCCTGCTCAGCGCCACCTCCGTCAACTGGGTCGAGGCCACCCTGCGCCTCGGCACCCATCTCGGCGACATCGGGCTGCGCAGCGCCGATCCGGCGGCGCAGGCCGAAGCGGCCCGCCTGTTCGGCGAGGTTGTCGGCCATCCTGCGGCACGGCCCGCGCACCGGCGCGAAGCCGCGATGTCGGCGGGTCGGCTGACGTTGCGCACCAACCCACCCGACCTCGCCCGGTCGTTGGCCAACTACCGCCTGGCGGTCGACCTCACCGCCGATGTCGCCCACGGCCTGGCCGACCCCGACCGGCAGTTGTTCGCCGGGTCGGTCGCCAGCCTGCCGACCGAGGCCGCCAGCGCCGCCCTGGAGGCCGGCGACGCCGCGCTGGCCCTCGAACTCTCCGAACGGACCCGGTTCCTCGGTTGGGGTGCGACGCTGCGCCGCCGGCATGCCCTGGCCGAACTCGCCCACCTCGATCCCGACCTGGCGTCACGGATCGAAGCCGTGACCCGTCAGATGGACCGCCTGTCGCGGGTACGACCCGCGGCCGAGTCCCGCAGGTGGTGGGAACGCCCGGACGACGTCGTGGAGTCAGCCTCGGAACTGCGCTCCCGCGTCCGCCGCGTCCTCGCCGAACTCCTGGACCGAGCCAGGCCCCTGCTCGGCCGCGACCTGTTCGCCGGCCCGGCGACGCTCGCGGAGCTGCAACGGTCGGTTGGCACGGGCACGGCCGTCCTGGTCAACGTCAGCGCGCAACGCTGCGATGCCCTGCTGGTCGACGCCGCCGGCCTGCGGACGGTCCCGCTGCCCCGGCTCACCCTCCACGACGCCGCCTCCATGGCGCACCAGTACGTCCAGGCAGTCCAGCAGTACGCGGAGGCCCTGAGCGGCGCAGGCAGCCGTATTCCGATGATGCGGGCCCACGAGGCGATGAGCGACGTCCTGGCGTGGCTGTGGGAGACGACGGCCGAGCCGATCCTGACTGCCCTCGGGCATCCGTCCGCCTCCGCAGCCGAGCCGCCACGCGTGTGGTGGTGCCTCACCGGCCCACTGACCATGCTCCCGATACACGCCGCGCAACGCGGGCCCGGCTCGCCGGACGCCGTACTGGAAAGGGTGGTGTCGTCGTACACGCTGACCCTGACCCACCTCAGCCTCTCGGCTCGCCGCGCGCCGAGGAGAACAGGCGTCACGGATGACCGGCCGTGCGTCGTCACCATCGCGCAACCGCCCGGACTGCCGCCACTGGTCGGTCCTGAACACCAGGCCCGCCTGCTCGGCGAGCTGCTCGATCCGGCGCCCGTGCGACTCGACGGCCGAGAAGTCACCCGCGACCGGCTCCTCCAGGCGTTGGCCAGCCACCGCATCGTCCACATCGCCGGTCACGGCCACCAGGACGTCATCGAACCCCTACGCGGCGGCGTCGCCGCGTCCGACGGGGCCATGACCTTCCAGGACGTCGCCGCCCATCCGGTCGACGCCGACCTCGTCTTCCTCGACGCCTGCCACACCGCCATCGGTGGCACCGACGTTCCCAACGAGGGAATCCACGTGGCCTCCGCGCTGCAACTGGCCGGCGGCAACCATGTCATCGCCACGCTCTGGCAGGTCGTGGATCATGACCTCGTGACGCTCTCCGGCGAGGAGGACTTCGTGGCAGCCGTCTACCGGAGTCTCGCGCCGGAGGGCACGGTTATCGTCGACAGGGCACCGTATGCGCTGCACGAAGCGCTTCGCCGGCGGCGCCGCCAGCGGCAACTCGACATCAGCGCGTGGGCGCCCTACCTGCACTACGGCCGGTAGGCAAACGGATCGCGGCCCCGATCGCATGTTGAGGGGGGTGACGGCGCGTTCGTCGACGGGGCTCTTTGGCAGGATGGCGTAGGTCCTCGTCGTGGTTGAGTGGGAGTGGCACCGGTGAAGGCAGACGCACTGAGTCCCCGTCAGTTGTTCGACGGTAAGGTGCACTACGAGATTCCGCCGTTCCAGCGTCCGTACGTCTGGAACGAGGAAGATCAGTGGGCGCCGTTGTGGGCGGACGTGATCCGGGTCGCGGAAAGCCGTGTCGTCGCCACCGGCGCCGAGCCTGCGGTACCACATCACTTCTTGGGTGCCGTCGTCTACGAGTCGAAGCCCCCGGTGGTCGGGGACGTCACTCGGCACATGGTGATTGACGGGCAGCAGCGCATGACCACGATCCAGCTGATGATCGATGCCGTTCAGGCGGCGGTCGACGAACGTGGACACGACCTCCTCGCCGAAGACCTCGAAGGGCTCATTCTCAACCGCTCGTCCGCCTTCAAGGGCAAGCCCGAACGGTTCAAGTTGTGGCCGTCGAAGCATGACCGACCCGCGTTTGCCCAGGCGATGGACCCCAAACCCGGCTGGGTGGGGGAGCACCGGATCATCTCCGCCCACGAGTTCTTCTCCACCGAGGCCCACGCCTGGCTCGCCGGGACGCCTGACGACGATGGCAACACCCCGCCGGGCTCCGAGTATGCCCGTGCGGAGGCCCTGTCGGCGACGCTGCGCGACGGGCTGTACATCGTCGCGATCAACCTGACGGGCCACGACGACTCCCAGCTGATCTTCGAAACCCTGAACGATCGCGGGACGCCGCTGCTCAAGGCCGACCTGATCAAAAACTGGGTGTTCCAGCGTGGCGTAAAGGCCGGCGCGGACATCGAGGACTGGTCGGAGACGCACTGGGTCGACTTCGACGGTGACTGGTGGCGGGCCGAGATCGTGCAGGGCCGCCACCAGCGCTCCCGCATCGACATCTTCGTGCAGTACTGGCTCACCATGCGGTTGCGCGACGAGGTGAAGACCGAGCAGGTCTTCCGGGTGTTCACCGAGTACGCCGCGCCCTACATGTCCAGCCCCGACGGCGCGAACAAGCTCCTGGGCGAATTCCGCAGGGACGCCGACACTTACCGCGCCTTGGCGAACCTCCCCGAGGACACGGCCCAGGGGTCCTTCTACTCCCGGGTCATCGAAACGATGGGACTCGCCGCGACAAGCCCGCTGCTGCTGTGGCTTCTGTCGGACAACCACAGGGTGCCCGCGAAGCAGCTGGAGATCGCCCTCGAGGCACTGGAAAGCTGGGTCATGCGCCGGACGTTGCTCCGGATGACGATGAAAGACGTCAACAAGACCATGGTCTCCATCCTCAAGCTCCTCGACCGGTCACCGATCGACGCGGCGGGCGACACGGTCCGGAACTTCCTCGCGGATCAGCGGGCGGATGCGCGGCTGTGGCCAACCGACGCCACCGTGAAGGCCGAGCTTCCCTCGCTCAAGCTCTATGGATACTTGCGCCAATCGCGTCTGCGCGTCGTGCTGGAGGCGATCGAGAAGAAGCTCCGCACCACGTTTCATGAGAACGTCGCGCTCCCGGCCAAGCTCGAGATCGAACACGTGATGCCCCGGTCGTGGCAGGCCCACTGGAACCCTGAGCCGCGGCTCACCCCTGAGCAAGCGGCGGACCGTGACCGACGCATTCAGACCCTTGGCAACCTCACCCTGGTCACGAAGAACCTCAACGGCGCCCTGTCGAATCGGCCGTGGACGGACACGGAGGCTGCGGGCATGACCTCCGGGGGTGAGGCCGGCCTGGGCAAGCGCAGTCTCCTGGAGAAGTACAGCCTGCTGGTGCTGTCGAAGGATCTGATCAGGGATCATCCCGACGCGTGGCGTGATGCCGACATCGAGGCGCGGGCAGCGGAACTGACGGACCATATCTGCCAGGTGTGGCCTGGTCCCCCCGTCGAGACGCACGCAGGGGAGACGGCCCAACCAGGGGGCTGTTCGGTGCCTTCCCAACAGACCTGGGGTGACGTGCCAGCGAATGCGGTCCACGACCCGACCTGACGGCGTGAGATTCCCAGCGGAAGGCGGCCGGACCGCTTTCCGCTGGAATCAGCTATTGCGCGCATCGCGGTCGGTCCAGACCGGGGTGCCCCGCCCAGCGCGCACTGGCCCGATTGGCGGCCCCGGCGAGTAAACGGACAAAAATGATCTACCCACCACGGGCAACACCGTCACCGCCCCACCACAAGCAGTGCAACCCGGCTGATCCAGGCCGCCGACGGGAGGTGGGGATGTGCGGCGGCCACCAGCGCGACCCTCTGCCGGTTGCCGGAGCGGCTCACTCGCTGGCGGCGAAGCGCTCCACGTTGTTGATCGGTCCGACGATGAGGATCAGGTCGCCGTACCCGAGCAGGGTGTCGGGGGTGGCGTGGGTGAACTCGGCACGACGCCCCATCGGTGGCGCCTGCGGCTTGACCGCGACCACGGTGACCCCCCACCGGCTGCGTACCCGGGAGTCGCGCAACGGCACACCGACGACCTCGCGCGGCGGGGTGGTCTTGACCACGGCGAAGTCGGCGTCGACCTCGACGTAGTCGAGGATCCGACCGGAGAGCAGATGGGCCACCCGCTCGCCCATGTCGTGTTCCGGTGCGACGACCCGGTGGGTGCCGACGCGGGTGAGGATGTGGCGGTGCTGGTCGCTGATCGCCTTGGCCCAGATGTCGGGGATGCCGAGTTCGGACAGCAGGCTGGTGGCGAGGATGCTCGCCTGGATGTCCGTGCCGATGGCCACGACGGCGCGCCGGAACTCGTCGACCCCGAGTTGTCGCAGCGCCTTGAGGTCGGTGGCGTCGGCCGTGACCACGTGCGGAAGACGATTTCCGCTCCGCATGGACTTCGCGGCTTCGCGGGTACGAGATTGAGACCAGTCTCCTGAGCCCTTGCTTACGCCGTGAGCCCGAAGCCGACCCGCCACCTGCCGCCGCGCTCGGAACGGTCCATCGCTACCTACGAAACGACAGGATGTCGCATGGACTTCCTTAAGTACGCAGCCCTGATCGTCCTCGCCGTCGCAGTGATCTTTCTCGCCGTCGTTGCCGGGGCGGATCTGCTCAACCGGACACCACTGCGCCACCCGCCCCGCATCCCTCCATCGGATGACGCCGCAGGTCCATCACGGGGCGCTGGTGTAACTCTTCTAACCAAGGGGCAGTCGAGGTTCAGGCTCCTTCTCCGCAGACTCGGAGCGAGAACCGAGCATGCCAAGAACACCTTTGACAAGTAGCCAGATGGCAAGGCTCGGCATTCCGAGACTCGGAACCGCAAACAT
The DNA here is from genome assembly GCF_002210435.1 of Micromonospora wenchangensis. GTDB lineage: Bacteria > Actinomycetota > Actinomycetes > Mycobacteriales > Micromonosporaceae > Micromonospora > Micromonospora wenchangensis. Next base: position 10,010 of record NZ_MZMV01000070.1, on the reverse strand, counting down.
CCAGGCAACCCATCCGCTGGCCTTGTCCCAATTGCCATTGGCGATGGCAAGCATTGCTCCGACGGTGGTTGTTCCAGCTGTGGAGAACAGCATGATCAGCAGAGATGAGCTGTTGAGTCTTCGGATATGAGGGCTTGACCGACTGGGCCTGCGCGCTGCCGACCCGAATGCCATGTTCGCAGCAAGGTAGGAAAACAGGGCCAGGATCATGAATATGATGAGCAGAGGTCCTGCTGCCGACGTCAGGCTTCTATCCAGACTCAACCACACCCACAGGGCCTCGCCGACCCGAACGAGTAGGAGTAGCTCGGCTGTGCACGCTACGCTGATCAGAGTGAAACGAAGAAACCTATCTGGACTACCTCCATGCGGGACGTCAAGGTTGGCTCCTTCCTCAGCGCGGTCGTCGAAGTACGTGTGGACAAGAAGAACGATCCCGCCCACGGCAGCGACGGAGCCGATGGCCAACAGGGCACTCGCCACGGCTGTTGCCGCCCAGATCCTCCGACAGGACGTATCGGCCTCACCGGAGATTAGGGAAAACAAGTACGAGCCCAGTCCTAGTGCAACGAATCCGGAGAGGAATGGTGTCAGGGCTGGCAGGCGCGCCGTCAAGCTTCTGGGCTGGCGCTCAACGAGTAGCACAATCAGACCCGCGAACATGAAACCGCTGATCAATCCACTTAGTGCAGACATTGTCGGAGCCGCGCCGACCACATTCCAGGCGGCAATGTCGCAGGGGTTTCCCATGTGGGTAGTCCTTCACTGGAGAGGGGGAGTCACGACGTTGGCGTAATCGCTGATTGTTGGCAAGAAGTAACTCGGCTATAGATCGAATGGCCTTGATCGATCTCGGTGAAGATTCTTCGCAAACAAGTTCTTCAAACAAACGGCACGGCCGGTTGGCCGCAGAGAGGCGTGCAATATCGTGAAGCATATTCACCGCGTTGCCGACTCCATGTGAACAACCTCGATCTTGCGACGTCGTTGTCCATGACGATGTGGAGACAGTTCTCAGTGAGAGTTTCGCATGTCTGTCAGTCGGGTATGTCGAGGGTGCGGCGTTGTTGGCGGGTGGGCGGGTCCGCCTTGGGCGAGGCGGGCGAGCATGCTGGCTATGGCGGCCCAGCGGATCATGGCCTCGGAGGTGGCGGGGCGGGTTTCGTAGTCGCGGGCCAGGCGGCGGTGGGTGGTGAGCCAGGCCAGGGTCCTCCCCACGATCCAACGCCGGCGGTGCACGACGAACCCTTGCTGGTCGGCGGGTTTTCGGACGATCTCCAGGGTGGTGCGCAGGATGTTCCGGGCCCAGTCGACCAGACGCCCGGCGAACCCGGAGTCGGCGAACACATTCCGGATCGGCGTCGCCGCATAGGTGGCGAGCAGGGCGCCCTTCGCACCGTCGCGGTCCTGCCACGACGCGGCCAGGACCCACACGGTGACCAGCAGCCCGAGGGTGTCGGTGACGATGAACCGCTTGCGGCCGTTGACCTTCTTCCCGCTGTCGTAGCCGCGGGTGTCGGAGTGCACGGTGTCCGATGCCCTGACCGACTGAGAGTCGATGATCCCGGCGGTGGGCTGCGACTGCCTGTCGTGGGCCAGGCGGACCTGCTCCCGCAGTTCGGTGAGGATCCGATCGGTCACACCCCGCCGGTTCCACCGTTGGAAGTGGGAGTACACGGTCTGCCAGGGCGGGAAGTCGATCGGCAGGTACCGCCACGCACACCCGGTACGCACCACGTAGAGGATGCCGTCGACGATCGCCCGACGCGGATGCTTCTCCGGCCTGCCCATCCATTGCGGCGACGGCAGCATCGGCTCAACGAGCGCCCACTCGCCATCGGTCAGGTCAGACGGATACCGCCGCACTCGGTCCATGCCCCTCTACCGACCGAGCCCGACTTATCGATCGCACCCACTGTGCGACACGCCCGACCAACACACATCCCAAACGCGCGCTCAGAATTCCTGGCGGTGCCCCCCGGTCGCACCAGATCATCGAGATCGGCGTTGATCATCGTCGGGCGGCGGATCGACAGCGCCGGGCGGCGCGACACCGACATGACGGCGCAGAGCCGGGACCCGTCGCGCATTCGCATGTCCAGGGCCGGGCTGGTCCGGTCGAAGGCGCGCTCCTCACCACGGCCGGAGAAGTCGTCGCCGAACGCCGCCTCAGTGGCCAGAGCCTGGATTTTTCCGATCAACGCCTCGTCGGTCTTGGCGATCGGCGGGCCGACCTCTGCTTTGCCGCCGGTGAACTTGATGAACACCTCGTCGCAGCCGTTGGCGTGAACGTTCTCGATGTCAGGGTTGTCGAGTAGTTGCTGCAGGCCGCCCGCGCCGATGATGTGGTCGATGACCGCGCGGGCCATCCGTGCCTCGACGCTGGCCGACAGCGGTGCCCGCCCTGCGTCCAACGCCTGTCGAACGTGGGTGTCGAGCGGTTCTCCGGTGTACTGCTCCGTCAGCCTGCGCCGTTCGGCGGCGGGCAGCAGCCCGCTGCCGGCGTGCCCGGCCAGGGCCTGGGCGACCTGGGCGCGTAGGTCGGCGACGAGTTCGGTCTCGGGTAGGACGCTGGTCGACGGCAGCGTCATCTGTGGTCACCTCCTGCGGGATGGGCTTGTCCGGCGAGGGACAGGGCCAACGCTCGCGCGGTGGCGGGTAGGTCCACGCGTCCATGCTTGGCGGGCGCGGCGGGTACCGGCGATGACCTCGGCGCTGCGGCGGTCCCATGGCAACTGCGCGACCAGCGGCATGGGCAGCCCGTCAAGGTCGTCACGCGCGTACGCGAGCGGGCCGACCGTGACCAACTGCGCGCGTTCGACCGGGATCTCCGCCTCTGCTGTCCCGCTGAGAAAGGCGGACGACACCTTCCACCACGTAGTGGACACGGGCGACTTCCCGGTGCCGTCGATCGGGGCTGACGCGCGGGTAGCAGTCGACTTCGAGTCGATCCGTGACGCGGTACCGCCCCTGGTCGTGACCATCGACGACCAACTGCGGGCGCAGCGGGGGACAGGGTTCGACGGTGTGGCCGCACTCCTTGGCGTGGCGCTCGACTGGCCGACCGGCGCCGCAGGGATCGCCGCAGTCGACCCTGACGACCTTGTCGGCGCGACCATCGCTTGGTCCAGGCTTGCGGAGCCAGAGGTGCGGGCCGTACTCGACACCCTGTTCCTGCCCGGCGACCAACTTCAAGACGCCGGGCAGGGCAGCTCCCTAGAAGTCGAAGGGCGTGCCCACCGTCTGGCGCTACGCCCGCTACCCATCGTCGACAGCAAGGTGTTGATCCTGCCTTGGCAGCTCAAGGCCTCCCAACAGGTTTACGTCGTGTACCTCGCCCAGTCGAGACTGCCGTACCCCGCCGCATCGCTGCGAAAGCCGACCACGGACACGATAACCAGACAGCGAGACCAACCCAAAGGCCAGGGCCGCCCGTCCGACCGCAGCGACCGACCATCAATCGCACCAGCGGAGATCAGCCGGTACGCGGTGAGCGACGCGCTGGTCGCGAAGGGTGCGAAGGGGTGAAGGGTGCGAAGCGGGATTTCGCGGTGCGTACGCCGTGCCTCGACGCCGGTTGGTGGGCAAGCCCCGTCGTGCGATTTCGACGGCGACCTGGAAGGCGTCAAGCAGCTCGGTTTGATTGGAGCCAACCGACACCTGGAGCCAGGGCGTGATCAATGATTGCGCCGCCGAGATGGCGTTCACCCCAGAAACCATGAACCATCGTGACAGCGTCATCGATGATCGTCGCGATCAGCTCCAGCGCGCACTTATTGCGGATTGATGCCCCTCTGGGCCTTATGCCTGAAAGCATTCGTTGCACCGTGCGGAGTTCATCCAATCCACGCTCGACGCGTCGATGAGGTCGTCGACATCTATGGACGGGCTTCCGTAGTTCAGCCACATGGTCGGACGGATTCAGGAGCTGCCGCCTGATCTCATCGAACGGCGACGCGACGATCGCTCGGTCCAACTTGGCTTCCTCCGGGCTGAAGTGGCTGGTGAAACCGGCCAGCAGGGGGTGAGGGCTTTGACGAGCATCCGTTGGGGCGCGTCTGACGGGTTTCCCTTGAGGTCGTTTCTCAAGATTCACAATTCTGCCAAATTGCCGTGCTGTCGAATCCGAACCAATGTGGCGAGATCCCTAGAAACCGATACACGCCCAGGTGCGTGAGTCAGGCGTTCTCGCGGCAACTCCAAGATCGCTGAAGGGCTGTTCCCGTCGTGCGTCGGCGTTCGATCCGGCCGACGCCTCCTCGGTCGAGGTTGGGTGACTATGTGGAGCCCTGGGCGTGACCACCGCCAGGTGGGTGAACCAACGAGGGTGTGTCGCCGACCCGCTTAGCCTATTTATGATTAACGATATGAGCGATGCCTGGCCGCTGACTGGTCGCTCTGAAGAGTTGCGGGTCGTGGATGCGTCCATTCGAGGTGCGCGAGGCGTGGTGCTCGCTGGCGTGGCTGGGGTCGGCAAGACCCGACTCGCCCGCGAGGTGCTTGCCATTGCGCAGCGCCGTGGCGTGGTCGGGCGGTGGGTGACCGGGTCGGCCTGTGCCCGCACCACACCGTTGGGGGCCTTTGCGTCCGTGCTGCCGTCGGTTGGATCCGATCCGCTGCAGATGCTTGGTCAAGCTGCGAAGGCGCTGCTCAGCGGTGCCGGGCGAGCTGGGACACTGGTGGTGGTTGACGACGGGCATCTGCTCGACGATGTCTCCGCGACACTGCTGCACCATCTGGTCACCGCGACCGCTGCGACGGTCGTGGTCACTGTCCGCTCCGACGTGCCAGCACCAGATGCGGTCACGGCCACCTGGAAAGATGCCCACCTGGAGCGGTTCGAACTGGTGCCGCTGCCTGAGGTCGAGACCGCTGCGCTGCTTGAGGCGGCACTCGGCGGGCCGCTTCAGCCGAAGGCTGCCGACCAGATGTGGCGGCTGTCGCAGGGCAATCCGCTGTACCTCCGCGAGTTGGTCACCGGTGGCCGTGCGTCCGGCTGGCTCGAGGAGCGCAGTGGAGTGTGGTGTTGTATGGGCACATTGGCCGTACCGTCCACCCTGGTGGAGCTGATCGAGTCGCGGATGGGCGGATTGACCGAACCAGTGCGGGATGTGGTCGACCTGCTCGCTTTTGCCGGTGTCATGGACGTCGAGGTTCTGAGTCAGCTGACAGGTGCGCCGGCCCTCGAGCAGGCCGAGGTATCAGGCTTGATCAGTGTTGTGAGTGATGGTCGTCGGTTGTCGACCAGCCTTGCCCACCCGCTGTACGGCGAGGTTCGCCAGGCCAGGGTCGGAATGCTCCGGGCGCGACGATTGCGCGGTCTGATCGTACGGGCCCTGACGGAGCACGGGCTACACAGTGTCGACGACGAGCTGCGCTGCGCGGCGCTGATGGTGGACTCCGATCTGCGCGCCGATCCGGCGCTGCTGACCCGGGCTGCGACGCGCTCCGCGCAGCTGCTCGACTTGCCGCTGGCGTTGCGGCTGGCGAGGTCTTCTGTCGCGGCGGGCGGCGGCTTCGAGGCGCGGGCGGTGCTCGCGCATGCGTTGAGTATGCATGGTCGGGGCACGGAGGCCGATGACGAACTGCTGGTGCTGGCCGAGTTGGCGGGCGATGACATCCAGCGGGCCTGGGTAGCTGCGGTCCGGGCTGCGAACCTGTTCTTCGATCTCAATCGTCCGACCGAAGCCGAGACCGTGCTGGGCAATGCGTTGGACGACGTTGCCGACGCGACGGCCAACCAACTCCTCCTGTCGCTGCACGCCGTCTTCGAAGGCCTGCTCGCCCGCTCGGCCGTCGCGATCCAGGTGGGCCGTGCCGTGCTTGATGCGCCGGGCGTCGCACCCAACGCCGCCTTCCTGGCCGCCTGGGGCCTGACCAGCGCCTACGGGGTTGCCGGCCGCACCAGCGCGATGCGACCGGCGGCCGCCGCGGCACGCCGGGCCGCAGTCTCCTTCGATACGGCCATTTTGCGGTTCAACGTGGCCGAGCTTGAACTGATGGCGCTCCGGCTGGCTGGACACATATCGGAGGCAGTAGACGTTGCAGCGCGCTGCCGGCGAGACGCGGCGTCCCTGCCGGGCGTGCCGCAGTTCTATGCCTCGGCATTGATCGGCCAAGCCGCGTTGGCGTGTGGACGGCTGGCCGAGACAATTCGCCGGATGCGTGAGGCCCTGGCCGGGTTCACCCTCGTTGACCCGGGCGGACGAGTGTTCGACTGCCTCTTGTGGTTGACCCACGCGATGGCGATGAGTGGCGATGCCCGCAACGCGGAGCGTGCCCTGAGTGAACTCGACGAACGAGTGCAGACCGGGTACGCCTACCGGCGACCGGATGTCGCGCTGGCCCGAGCATGGGTCGCCGCCGCCAACGGTGCGATCGTGCAGGCTGTCGGCCTCGCCCGGAAGGCGGCCGACGGTGCTGCGGCGGACGGGATGCCTGCGCACGAGGTGTGCGCCCTGGAGACGGCCGTCCGATTCGGTGACCGTCACGCCGCTGAGCGCCTGTCCGGACTCGAAGCGCAGGTCGACGGTCCACGGGTCGGAATCGCGGTGCGATACGCGAGCGCTCTCGCCGCCAATGACGGCTGGATGTTGCAAGCCGTATCCACCGGGCTCGAGGAGATGGGTGATCTAGCGGCTGCGGCCGACGCCGCGGCGCAGGCCGTCGCCGCGCACACCAAGGCCAATAGGCTCGATGCGGCACAAGTCTGTGCGGTACGGGTTCACCTGCTGGCACAGCGATGCCAGGGCGCCCGCACTCCCGCGATCATCTCAGTGGTGAGGCCGCTGGCCATTACCGCCCGCGAGCGGGAAATCATCACGCTGGCCGCTCATGGCCTGTCCAATCGCGAGATCGCCTCTCGGCTCGGTGTCTCCGTTCGTACTGTGGAAGGCCACGTCTACCGCGCCGGTGCCAAGCTGGGCACCACCCGTCGCGCCGACTTCGCCCGCCTGCTCTGGGGGCATCCGTGATGTGCGAGGGCCGGCCGATCTTTGGCTGCTGCTAACACGATCCGTCGGTGCAGAGATCCGCTCTCGGTGCGGCTCTGCCCGACGGTCCTGTAGGCCGCCGCGGATCATCTAGGCAGGCGCCCTCGCGCCGGCTTCGCCGCCTCGCCGCGAGCCTCGTGCCAGCGAGCGCGAGGCCTCGCCGGCCGAAAAGCGAGTAGTCGACTACTCGCAAGCCGATGACGTAGGTGTGCTTCGATGTCTGTGGGGTTGAAGGGGCTAACTGATTCTGGTTCCCGAGGCCAACAGATGGTTCGAGAGAGGAGCGCGTAGGAAATGTTCAGAGTGAGGAGTTCGGGGAGTGGGCACGGGCGACTCCTGCGCCGTGCGTTCGCGGCCATGGCGGCCGTGCTGCTGCTGGTGGTAACGGCACCTGCTGCTCCCGCTGCGGCGGAGTACCCGTGGTTCACCTTGCACAGCAAACTCAACGACAAGTGCCTCGAGACCAAGTTGCCGAGCTACAACGGCCAACGCGCCAACATGTGGTCCTGCTGGGGCGGGTGGAACCAGCAGTGGAAGTGGTCGGGCGACCAGCTCGTCAACCGCTCGACCGGAAAGTGCCTCGAGATTCTCGACGTGAATCCGAACAACGGCAGCTATGTCGGGGAATGGGACTGCTGGCCAGGCGTCAATCAGCGGTGGTATATGGGCGACTTCCTGCCCGTGCCGGTTGGGCAAGAAGTGCGCAACCGGCTGAACGCCAAGTGTCTGGAGATCCGCGACAGTTGGCCGGGGGACGGCGCCTACGTCGGTATGTGGGACTGCTGGCGCGGTGCTGCCACGGCATGGCAGATCGTCTACTGAGCATATTCTGCACCAGCTCAAGACACGTTGCCGGCGACGAGGTGACCGCCGCTCGTCCGTTCTGGCAGACCGTCCGCACGTCATGTTCTCCTCCATCAGTCATGGCGCGTCGTGTCATCGCTGTGCACAGCACGACACGACGTGTCATGACTAGTATTTGCTGCAATTGTCACTGGCGTCGGGATGCGAGAACAGAACGCCGCCCCGCATCACGGCGCGGGCCGAGTGCATACCCATGAGGTCCGGCAGTGATCCGGCCACCGCCGCCGACCTCAAGTCGGCCTACCAGGTCATCGCCACCACGACCGACCGCCTGGAGGCCCAACTCGCCGCCCGGATGCGCCGCGACCACCTTTCGGCGCTGCGATGCTCCCGCACCGTTGGTTGCCCGGCACGGGCAGCGGCTTGAGGCGGTGGAGCTTCTGGAGTGGGCCGGCGGCGATTTGGCGGACGGTGCCGTGGCGTCGGGCCTGCGATTTGCAAGCGGCCGGCTGACGATCTACAACGCGATGGACGAGAACGGGATTGAGGAGGGCGGTCCCTGCCTGCGGTACCGCCGACACCGACTGGGGTGAGCGTGCAACTGCATGACTCGACCGAGCCGTCAGCGGTAGAACCGGGTGCCTGATCATGGCGAGCCGTATGGGTCGGACGCAAGGCACCCCCGATGGCTCGGGGGAGTGGCGACGTTGCGATCTGGATCATCGGCCGATCGGATGGCCGGCGGCGATGATCGGCTATTTCCATGGGCGACGGACACCCTGCGACGTCTAGGAAGGAGGCATGGCCAACGAGCGGACCGTTCCCCTGCTGCCCTGCGCGTCCATTGATGACATCGAAGCCTTCTACGGAGTTCTCGGTTTCCGGACCACGTATAAGCAGCGCAAGCCCAACGCGTGCATGGGGGTGCAGCGGGAAGACCTGCATCTGCAGTTCTTCGAGATCGCCGGATTTGACCCGGAGCAGTCCTACGGCTCCTGTCTCGTACTCACCGCGGACATCGAGGGACTACACCGGGCGTTCGCCGCTGGCATGCGCGCCGCGTACGGCAAGGTCCTGGTGTCCGGAACACCGCGGATGACCCGGCCCAGGGCGCGGAAGAACGCCGACGGGTGGGGTGGGTTCAGCGTCGTCGACCCGGGCGGCAACTGGATCCGGGTCTTTCGGGACGCCGCCACCGCGCCGGTGCCGGCCGCCACGCCTGCCGGGCGGCTGGCCAAGGCTCTGGCGAATGCCGTCGTGCAGGCCGATTCCCGAGGAAGCGTGGGACAGGCCGTTCGGATCCTCGACAGCGCGTTGGCCCGCCCGCAAGCCGACGACGACCCGGTCGAGCAGGTAGAGGTCCTGGTCTACCGCGCCGAACTCGCGATGGTGCTGCACGATCCAAAGACTGCGGCCGAGATGCTGACCCGCGCCACGTCCGTCACGCTCACGGAAGACGAATCCGAAAGGGCAGCCGCCGCGTTCGACAACGCCGCCGACCTCGCAGCAGCACTGCGGTAACTCACCAGACGAACGCCTCCGCCATCTCGGCAACGTCCCGGACGCCGGGTGACCTCGGGAGCAGCCACCGCCCGTGGCACGCGGTCGGCGGCATGAGCGTGTACTCGATCATGCGCTGATGGTCGGCCGGGCCGGCAGTGGTCGCTCGACCTCGCCGATCGGGTGTTGCTGGTAGCCGCGTACTGGCGCACGAACCTGACGATGCGGCAGATCGGACCACTGTTCGGGGTGTCGCACTCCGCCGCGCACCAAGTCATCGACACCCTCGGCCCCCTGCTCGCCCTCACCCCAGCACGCCGACAGCGCATCGACCAGATCACCATCGTCGACGGCACCCTCATCTCCACCCGGGACCACCGCCTGGCCGCCCCGAGCAAGAACTACCGCTACAGCACGAACCTGCAGGTCGCCATTGACGCCTACACCCGCCTCGTCGTCGCCCTCGACGATCCACAACCCGGCAACCGCAACGACACCATCGTCTACCGCACCTCCGGCATCACCCAGAAACTCACCGGGAGGCCAGTCATGGCCGACCGCGCCTACCGCGGCAACCCCGAGGTGATCATCCCGACCGCAAACCCACCGACGGCAGCGAACCCCAGTGGAAAGCGGACCTGAAGTGGGCTTGACCCGTTTCGACGGACAGGGTCGATGTGTTGATCTTAGTCAGGCTGCCTGGACCGTTGGTAG
>NZ_MZMV01000069.1 GCF_002210435.1 Micromonospora wenchangensis | reverse complement strand
CCTCAAGGGCCTCAAGCAGGTCGACGGCTGGCACGACATGCCCCTGACCAAGGCCGCCCAGACCGTCCAGGTGTCGGCGTACCCCGACCACTACGCCCAGTGGGAACAGCAGGCCGCCGACCTCGTCGCCCAGCACTGGAACAACTGACCCACCCGCGCGCCACCACGAAGCGCGTCACCACGAAACAACATCATGCGAAGGCCCCCGGCTCAGTTGAGCCGGGGGCCTTCGTGATCCTCTGGTGGAACTCATGGAGACCCTTGTACACCCCTGTTGGGAGGCCAGACGCCTGCTTGCGATGGCCAGACGATGGGCATGACGACGCAGAGTCTCTTGACCGTTCCGGGACCCTGACCCCGTCTCACATGGCAGGGACGAGCTGCTCCAGGTTCCGCCAGTCCTTGGCTGCCCAGTCCATCAACTGACGGACGCGCTCCTTGCCCTCGTTGATCACGACGTCAACGAAGCACTCACACTTCGCCAGATCACGACCGTTGAGCATGCACACCGCGATGCCCGCAATCTGCATACCTCTCGACACGGCCACGAGTTGCTGGTCCCAGGGCAGCGGGATGCGTTTGGCGATCTCCCTGCCGAAGACTCTGACCACACGCGGCGTACTGAGCACCTCCAGCAGGTAGCTCACCAGGTCGCCGACCCGGTCATGGAGCCAGTCCTTGCCATCCAGCGCGGCACGGGCAAGGCGAGCGAGCCCCTTGCAGTTCCGCCCCGACCAGTCGTGCGTCAGCCGATCCCACACCCTGTCCCCTGCGTAGCTGGCCGCCTGGGCCACGGCTGCGTCGACTGCACCAACGGCCACCGTCGCCTCGACGTACTGGATGGCCTCGGCAACCAGGGCGTCCCGTACTGCGGGTGAGAGCCTCGGGCGTGGTCGTGTCGATGCTCGGGATGGACGGGGCGAGCTTGCTGTCCGTTGAGTCCGCGGCGGTGGCTTCGACTTGGCCTTCTTGGGAGTGTGCTTGGCGTACTCGGACAAGCGCCCACGAAGAGGAACCTCCGGCCGACCGCGATGCTGCGGACACCTCTGACCAACGTGGCTGACCGGGCGCTGACAGGCGCGCCCGTCCTCGTCACGCGGCCCCCTGCACTTGACCTTCTGCTTACGCGGCCTCTGAGCCATGGCCGTACGTAATCAGACCGGCACTCGACGCGGCAGCCTCCGATCTTGTCGGATCTTGGACAGGTGACAGCCATCAGCCCAGACAGCTTGGTCTGCACACGGCCAACGAGACGCACCTAATTCAGGGTCTTGCGAACCCGGACTGTGAGGCGCGGAGGCTGCTCAGGACCGCTACTCGCCAAAGGAAGACAGTAACAAAGCACACCTAACGTTCTGCGGCATCAACCAACTCGACCATTCCATAGGCGTTGAGGGCTAGCAACTGATCGATCAGGTCGAGGGCTTCGCGTCGCTGACCATGTGAAGTTGCCTGAGCGTATGCTCTGAATACAAGCTGCCCCACCTCCCTCGCGTCTCCAGCCGCACCCGTCGAAATGTCGCCAATATCCGCACCATGGACTTCGGTGAACCGACGAGCACACAAAATTACAAGGGCATCAACGCGATCGGGCGCACGTTCGAGCGTTATTAACAGTTGCGGCACGGCCTCGGAGTATGCCTCTGAGGAGATCAAGGCGGTCAGGACGCGAGAAAATCGACGCAGCCGTTCATTGCGAAGAACGCCAGCAACCTCCGCTGCCGCCTCACGAACACCCTTGTCACTATCGTTCATCAGGTGGATGAGGGTGTCCTCTGCCACGGCCGAATTCGTAGCGGCGGGAAGCAAATGAGCGCATACCATGGCCGCGCCTGTCCGAGCTGCGGCATCTTGGCCCGCAACAACAGCCTGAAGAAGACCTTCCTGCCCCCACTGCACAGCAGCGATAGCCGCCAGGGCGCCGCCGCCTTGCCGTACTTCCGCAGCCTCTGCAGCTAGCATGCGTGGCACAAGTGGCATTACGATCGCAGGGTCGGCGTTGCCGATGTACCTAATAAGTCGAGTTACCGTCTCAACAACAAGCAACCTATCGTCGCCCTGCACTAACAGCTTGAATGCATCGACTGCCTGAGATCGCGCATGCATCAAGCAACCCGCAACAATCTGGGCAACGCATGCTCGAACTGCTACAGATGGATCCTGTGCCAACCGGTCTAAGACTGGCACTACCAGCGCCGTGCGACGCCCGTCTGAATCGTAAACAAGAAGATACCCCAACGTGAGGGCGAGGCTACCTCTCGCCGTGTTCATACCCTCCGACATGATTACACCGTCGAGCGATTCCCGTTCACCCAACTCATGGTTTGGCCATCTGTCTGCGACAGGGTCCTCTGAGCTCATGATCCGTTCGATGAGCATCGTAATGATGTCAGCGGGAACATCGCTCTTAAGGTAGTTCTTTCGAAGCGGCCAGCCGAGCCATCGGTCGTTCTGCCCAAGGTGAAGTGAAGCAATGTGACGTATAGCTACGAAAAGGGGATTGGGATCTGGGAGTGGGTCACCTTCACCCAGGCCCATCAGGATCGCCTCGGTATAGTCGGGATTAATCGAGTCATCGAGCCGCAAGGCAAGTCTTGCGAATCGCACAGGATCCTCCGCCACCTCGCCCTGCAGAACATGCGATAGTTCGCGGGAACCGCCTCGAAAGGTCGTAAAGCTCTCCCGATCCGAGTTGTGTCTCGCCATGGCGCGCAACCAGTCTTCGTCAGACATGTACTGGGCCGCATCCGGTGCAATAGGCGACTCGACCTGACGAACGACGATTGGCTCGGGCTCCTCCGGAGAATCCATTCCCGTGAGACGCCTGAGTTCGCCTAGCCGTCTCCGACCCAGAAGGGACAGCCTGGACTCACCCATAGCAGACAGGAGACAAAAGACGTACCAACCGGGGTTCCTCCTCTCCCACGAGAACCGGAGAGCGACCACCTCGCTCTCCAAACGGCTAAACAGTTCGGGGGACAAGTGAGGAGTAATAGCCTCTATGAGTTGACGGGTTGTCCAGACACCATTGGACATGTAACCGCTTAGGAAACGGGTAGAGCCCTCCAGAAGAAGACTACCCGCCCAATCCGCATAGTGTGAAGCCGCCGCACCTCTCAGACCTTCATACAATAGCCATTGCGCCGCCTCATGCTGGTCTGCTGCCAACTTCTCCAGCAAGGGCCGGGCAGCCGCTGGGTCATTCCCGGCGAAGCTTCGAAGAGCGCTGGCCGCACCAAAAAGCACCGCGTCCTCAAGCTCATGGAAGCTGTCGTGAGGAACTCGATAGCCGAAGTGTGCATCTGCAAGGAGATGCTCCGCCCACGGTCGTTCCGTCAGGCGCATTACGGACAATAAGTAGGGTGTGATTAACTCACAGAAGACCCGCGGAGCACCCTTTGCAGCCCCTGTCGTTAGTCTGATCAGCGCGTCGTCGCCGTCAAGGAGGAGCGCTACCCTTCCGGACTCATCTACAGCCAAAGCATTCGGCCGCAAAGCTAGGTGCGCGACAAGCAGTTCCGCCGCCCATGCAGGCTGATGCTCCGCCAGGTCGTAGGTAAACATCCACAGGTCGTGGCCATAATCTTGTAGCTTGCCAGTACGGATGGCATCGAGGAGGAGATCGAAGAGTGGGCGGCTTTCGTGAACGTTTGCAAAACGTACGGTCCAGAGCAGCCAGTTGGCGTACCTTTGACGTCCCGCGTGTGGCGCGAGAAGTTCCGCCATTCGCTCTGGCCTTTCCTTTATCCCACCGAGCGCCACATGCAGCGCGTTGTCCTGGACTCGCTCATCGCCACTAGCGAGCCATTCCTCGAACATCCCCTCGGCGTCAAGGCGATCGAACCAAGGCAAGGTGCGCAGGGACAACCACACTCGACTTTCGAATGGCGGGTTGGCGTCAAGGACTCGGTTCATCATGTCCCAGTCAGCACTAGACGGTTCCGAAAGCGAGTGAACGATGCCGAGCACCACTTCTTTGATGTGGAATCTAACCTGCTCATGCATGAGCAGGCCCTCAACCTCTTCTACGAATCTCCCCAGATCTGATGCCCTGAGATGACTAAGAATCTGACGAACTTGAGATCGCCGGAATAGCTCCTGTTCCCCAGCGAGGAGGAACTCGACGATGCTTTGCCGTTGACTAATCCACGCCCGAGTAAAGACATACCCGAAAAACGCCTCATGGAAGAAGGCGATCCGCTGGCCGTCCCTAACCAAAACATGTTCCGACACCAGCACACCGGCATCGACAGTTAGATCGTCATGGTCAAGGGTCGAGACATCTATCCAAAGCCGCTGCCGCGAACTCATCGCGCTCGCAACGGTTCTAGCGACCTGCGCGAAGCGCGTGCCTTCACGACGATGCAAACAGGCAATCACTTTGCGATCCCAGAAAGCATCAAAAAGACCGTTCGGAGTCTGAAAGGACAGAACTCCGGATTGATCGGCAATACTCTGCAATAGCACGAGGTGCAGCGGTGATCGGAGTAGATCTACTTGTCGTTGGCCGAGAGAAGCTGGATCAATCCCCATCGCGTGAACGGCGTCTGCAACTTGCGGCTCGGAGAGCATTTCTAGCTCTACTCGTACTGACCGCTCGCCAGTAACCAATTCCCGAATACGGTGGTCATTCTCAACGTCAAACCTTCTACACGCAAGCACGATCCGCATCTTCGGGAAAGCGGCAGCCTCTCTAATCGTGTTTGCAATGGCGTCAAAGCTGCGCGGCATCCGCCCTGAGGCGAGACTGACGGCGTCAAGCTGATCTATTACGAGTACGGACGGGCGTTGGCCCGCTACGACCGAGAGCGCGGTCACCGGCGAGACTGTCAGCCCAAGCTTCTCACCGAGTTCGGCCGTTGATGAGAAAGCCTCAAGGCGATCGAGGCGGAAGCCAAGAACTGCCACATCCTTGGTGATCAGCTCACCGGCCAACTCGTGAAGGACGGCACTCTTGCCGTAACCTGCGTCTCCTGTAAGGAGTAGTAGTTGGTCCTCGCCCTCCAATAGCTCAACAAGCCTAGCCGCCTCACTCCGGGGAATGATCGGCTTGATGAGTTCGCGTTCAATTCCGGCGATCCAACCCGCCGTGATGGCAGCGGCATGTTCGGCGATCGTCGCCGTTCGCACTTGTTGAGCGCGCCGTAGTCCGTACTCAGACAAGCCTGCCTCAATAGCCGCAGCATCTAGTCGGACTCCTAGATTCTGCTGAACAAAGTCCCCTAAACCAACTGCAGCCAATCGGCCTGCCGCACCCTCCAGAAGCATGTCTGCAATTACAGCGTTTATGTCATTGAGGCTTCGCTCGTCATGCCACTCGATCCAAAATCCCCGAAGAATAGTCCATGCCGCCTCGGGCGATCCGAAGATATCAGTAGAGGCAAGCTGATCGAAAGATTCTTTCAGCTCGTCACTTAGAAAATTCTTGGTAAACGAATCTAGGTCGGACGAGCGCCGAGCCCTATCAGCCAGCTCTTGAATTGGGCGCGCAGGAATTATGGAGACGAAGTGGAACCTGCGACCAGCGCTGACATGCTTGCGCGCGTTTTCCCAGATACCCTTTTCCTGCAATGACTTGGGAGTCCAGCTGTTCGCGTTACGGTTCTGACGCTTCACCTGGTGGACTTGTATCGACCTGCCATCGCTAAAAGTAAACTCCGCGCCTTCCGCGAACTCGTCGATATCTTCGACTGTGATAGACGTTCCAGCCCCCGATAAAACCCGCAGGACATGCCGTACCGTCCAAGCGCCTTCGTATCGGTTGCCGAACTTGTCAGTCTCGCCGCCAGGTCGCGGACTCATGCTCCGGTCTCCGATTCAATCCAAGCAGAGTACAAGCGTCGTGCAGATGGCCTCGGGCAAGTGGAACTCATAGCATCTATATTGTGGGAACACAGCAACATTTGTCAAACATCTCTGGGAAGTGAATGAGCTGGCCTCATCGCAAGGATGCCTGACCCTTCCCGTTGCCAAATTAAGGCAAGGTTGCCCAGAGTGACATCGCCGTAACTGTTTAGTACACTGATTTGCATGACAGCGCAACGCATCAACCCTGCAGTATTGCACCCGCTCAAGGAAGCGTTGGTGCTCGTCTTCTGGTACAAGAAGGACTTGCGTAGCTTCCTGACTTCCTGTTTCGGCAGGGCTGGCTTGGTCGCCCACCTTGACTGGACTGACTACAAGCGGGCAATCGTTGCGCAGCTAGTAGACGCCATGGCGGCCGACCAACACCGCTACTTCGATGACCTCTTGAGTCTGATCCTGGCAACGGCTGACATGACGGACCCGAGCCATCTCAAGCGACTTGAGGACGGAGCCAGAAAGTACGCCGACGCTGTTGCGGCCGTTGAAAGTCTACGCCGTCTGGCCGCGCCATACCAGCGCCTTCGCAACGAGAAAGAAGAAGCGGCTCGTCGTCGTGAGGCCGAACGAGTACAGGCCGAGATGCAGCGCGCTATCAGTGACAAGCTCCAGGAGTTGCGAACGCAGTTCTACGAGATAGTTACACTGCCCGCTCAGAAGCGCGGCTACGCTCTGGAGGGGTTTCTCAACAGCCTATTCGCACTCTTCGACATCGACGCCAAGGCCCCGTTTCGCATCTTTGGCGAGCAGATCGATGGCGCGTTCACCTTTGAAGGCGAGTTCATCCTCGAGGCGAAGTGGCGGGATGCAAAGACGCCGCCTTCGGATCTGGACGCATTCGCTATGAAGGTAAGCAGAAAACTCGACAACACGCTTGGCCTGTTCCTTTCGATGAACGGCTTTCAAGATAGCGCCGTTGAGCTTCACTCTAGAGGTCGACCCGTTATGATCCTGATGAGCGGCGAGGACCTTAGTGCGGTGATTGAGGAGAGAATCAGTCTTCCTGACCTAATCCAGCGCAAACGTCAGCACGCCGCCAGGACCGGGGATGTCTATGTCAGCGCTTATGCCCTGCTCAGCTAGACACACCAAAGCTATGCAAGCTCTGCGCGGCGCATACTGCCGTGCCCCAAATACCTCTAAGTAGTTCGGCCTGGCTGCCTCAGCCTTCCCTTTTAGGCGCATCATGCTAGAGGTCATCTATTTCGATGGGCCACAATGCGGATACCGCGATTGCCGGTTTAGCATTCCGTGGATTCAACCGAAGTAGATGCTACAGCCCGCAGGTCCTTCACCATCCGTAATCTCTTCGGCACTCCTTGACGTCCCTCCTCCCCGCCCTCAGGATGGCCCCGTCGCAACATCCCGCAACCAGCAGGACAGGGAGTGGAACATGCGCCTAACGTTGATCGGCAAGGATCCGGAGTCGAACCCGACCGGCTCGCCCACGGTGTACCGCACCGACCGGGACAGCTGGGTGGTGCAGGGTTGGGTGGTGTCGGACCCGGCGGTGTTGGCACAGATGAGCATCCCGGAGGGTGAGTCCTGCGTGGAGATCCCGGACCGGATGCTCCAGTTCTTCAGGCAGGAGGACCGTGGCCTCGATCAGTGAGGGCGAGTTCGAGCGGCTGCTCGTGACCTTCGAGCGCGACGCCGTCCACCTGGAGACCCGCGACGCCTACGGCACCGCGGTCGAACTGCCCTACATGGCGAAGTGGGCCGCCGGCGAGCCGGATGACCTGGCGTGGCTGCAGGACTGGTGCGAAAACCTGCGCGAGCATGTCAAGGCAGGTCGGTCGGTACGCCGCGCCCGCATCGTGTCTGAACCACTCAGCGACTATCAGCGCTGGTCGTACAGCATCGCCGAGCCAATGGTGGACGCTGGCGAGGACATCCGCTGGGTGCCGCGTCGGCTGGTGTCGTCTCTTGCACTGCCGGGGAACGACTACTACTTGTTCGACGACCGGCTGGCGGTCTTCCTCATCTACGCGGGCAACGGCCTGGCGGTGGACCGGGTGGCGTCCACCGATCCCCACGATCTGCGGCTGTGCCGGTCGGCGTTCGAGGACGTGTGGAAGTTGGCCATCCCGCACCGTGACTACCAACCCGTCTAGCGCTGCCCGCCAGGGCCAGGAGGCTCTCGGCGTCCGCCTCCGTGAGCTGCGCAAGGAAGCAGGGCTCACGGGGCGGGCGCTGGCGGCCTTGACCGGCCAGCACTTTACGCGGGTCAGCAAAATCGAGCATGGCGTCCAGCCGCCGACCGACAACGACATCCGCGCCTGGTGCCGGGCCTGCAACGCAGAGGACCAGATCCCGGACCTGACCGCCACGCTGCGGGCAGTGGAGTCGGCGTACCTGGAGTTCCGGCGTCAGAGCCGTACGGGCATGAAGCGAGTACTCGGCGCGCATACCCTCGCCCTGTACGAGCAGACGTCGGTGTTCCGGATCTACGAACACAACGCCATCCCTGGGCTCTTCCAGACCGCCGACTACACAGCGGCGATGCTGTCGTTCTGGATCGATTTCCTGGAGACACCCAACGACCTGGACGAGGCCGTGGCGGTGCGGATGGAACGTCAGCGGGTGCTCTACCAGCGGGGCAAGCGGTTCGTAGTGGTGCTAGAAGAGCAGGCTCTGTGTACCTGGTTCGGGGACGCCACCACCCAGGCCGGGCAGCTGGACCGCCTGCTCGCGGTGATGTCCCTCCCGAACGTCTCGGTGGGCATCGTCCCCCTGATGACCGAACGCCCGGCGGTCGCTTCTACCGGCTTCTGGATCTTCGACAACCTGCTCGTCGCCCTGGAGACGCCCACAGCGAGCATTGAGGTCACCCGTCCCCAGGAGATCGAGTTGTACGCCCGGATGTTCGACCGCCTCCAGGTGTCAGCTGTGTACGGCCCCGAGGCACGGGCGATCATCCGCCGCACGATCGAGCAGCTGAGCTAGTGTTCCTGTGCCGCTCGGTCATGAGCGGTCTTTGAACCAGTTCAAGATCCCTCGGGCATCCCTGATCTCGTTCGACGACGCTCCGCTCTGACCGTCATCGTCCTGGTACTCATAGTCTTGGCGGATACCGATGTCGTCGGTGAACGTGTCGGTGAACGTCTCCCGCCGCGTGTACTTCCCGTCGGAACTCCAGCTATCACGGCTCGTGGTGCGGGTCTCCGTACGACCCCTGTACGTCTCGTCGTACTCGTCGACGAAGTTGCCCAGGAAACTCGCCTCGTCGTCCTTCAGGCGGGTACCGGAAACATCCAGGTGTTCACCGATGCGGTCGCGGAGCTGCTTCTTCTCATGCCGATCCACTTTGTCTGCCCCTCTTCCCAGCCTGAAGTCTGCTTAGTTCAAACGATAGGTGTGTCCGCAACTACTCGGCGGCGGCCTGCCGCTCCTCGTTCTATACGGCCGCGTACCCGAACTGGTCGCCGCCAGCGAACGGACCTCGGCGAACCTACTACCTGACCACCGCATCCGAACCACGACTCGCTGACCGAACGATGGAACATCACGCACCGGGCCCGCCAACCCATCGTCGGCTGCACGATCGATCAACTTAGCCAGTAGCGTCGCAACACTTCGCAACATCGTGGACGACGTCGGCGGCCTGCTCATACCGTCATTGCGGAACTTCGGTAAGACGGACGCCAGGTGCGAAAGGCGGTCGTTGCAGTGGACTCCGGGGACGGCACCCAGGCCGGAAGTCCACGACGACGGGACGAACGGCCGACCATTGCTTGGCCATGACGTATCAACGTCTGTCCGATCGGTGACGAGGTTCCCTTGGGCTGCCGGACGGCCCGCGGCAACGGTGTCCGTCCGGCAGCCACCCTCAAACAGGCGAAGGGTGAACCGCAATGACGCTCGGTGCGCTGGTTAGCGCCATTTTGTTGGGATTCTTGGCTGGGCTCTTCAGCTTCAAGATCAAGGAGCGGTGGTGCCCGGAGTGCGGCGCGTCGACCCTGCGGACAGCACCGCCCGACGTCCACAAGAAGCGGGACACAGTCAGCAGCACGACAGGCACGGCAACCCGTCAGCACGATGAACGCGAACGGTAGACCCGGCAGGAGCGACGGGCAGCCGCCTTCCCCGCCCGAACTGCCGATGCCCAAGCCAGGTGACGTGCTGGAGATCGGCAAGGCCGCCAGCATCCAGTTCGCGGGCGACCGAGGGTTCCGGTTCCGAGTCATCAAGGTTTGCCCGAAGCCGACGTACTGGGGGTGGGTGTGGCTGACGGGATACGTGCTCGACAGCAAGGGCCAGGCAAAGGATCGGCGGGAGATTTTCGTGCAGCGGGAGGGGCTGCGACGCCAGATGACAAGAGCACGAAACGGAACCAGCACGGTTAGAAGTTGAGTCTAGCCTTCAAGGGCCCGAACTTTGAAGGACTCGTAGATACACTCCGCCGATCCACCACGATCTGGTCCGCCCACCATAGTTACGAGGCCCAGCGCCACAGGACCCCTTGTCCGTTGCGATCGCGCTACTTCGCGGTCATTTACGAAGTATCTCACTTCGGCATCCGACCCATACACCGCCAGTTTGGTTGCACCGACATACGGCCAAAACCAAGGGATTAACGGCGAGTAGTTCACGTCCGGAAGAAACTCGACACGGATATCTACACTTGGCGCTCGGCTTATCAAAACACGTCCGTCCCCCTTTGACACACTGAGCAATTCCGGCCCATATTTCAGCAACTCGGGCCCAAAATCTTTCGGATCAATCTGGAACGGGTTTTCCTTCCTGTACTCTTTTCTGACATGAAATATGTCCTCTTTGTGATCTGTCGATACTCGCAAGCCGCAGGCAGCAACCGAAGGATCGTCCTGGGCTCGGAAAATCGTCTCAAGATAGAATTCTCCATAGCCAACCTGGAAGTCTCCATAAGAGGTAACGGCGACACTGTGCGGGGACGCCAAGGCCAGGTTCAGCCGATCGTCGGTCGTCTGGCATGCTTCGATAACGGCATTATCGGCGGAAATGCTGGAGCCGCAACGAGCCTTTTCAAATCCTTTTGCAATAAGCGGCCAATACCCCTCGGATCGCGCGATTACATTATTCCGATACTGGCCATCGTTAGAACTGTATCCGGGCTTGTATTGACTTCCTGCAGGAAGATCGAAAATCCACATCTGCCCCCTGTACCCTTTAACCTCGTACCAATTGACGGCAAACACGGCAATCGTTACTGCTAGCGTGGACCATCCCACGCAAAGAATGGCTTTCTTTCGATCTCTCATGACCAGCAACACGGTGAAGCCAACGAAAAGTATCAACATTGGCACGGCGACTGTAGTCAACGTGCTCCAGTCTTGGTCTTCTGCCGTTCTTGAGGGGGTCGATATGATCGATAGGTAAGAGAATCCTGAAAATAGCCATCCCGCCGTTAAAATGACCGCCGAAAAGGCGTACTTGTGATCGAATAGGCTTTTCAGCGCCGAAAATGGCCGAGTCAGTACGAGCATGAACTGCAGCATTGAGTCTTTGGTGCGCATATTTCCGTCCGCGACTCTGCTAATTGGCAACCTATCGTCGTCGCCAGACACTTCGTTCGGTCGCGCACCATAGAGCGAGGCCACGGATGTTAGGTGTTTCTGAGTAGCTGAATTGCAAAACCGTTCTCGCAAAGCCGCAATGTTTTCATCGGACCCGAAATATTCGTGGAGCGCACCAAGCATCGCCGCAACGAGAGAGGGCTCCGGCTTGTCCTCGTCGAGTTCTTGCGACTGCCGTCGAACAGTCCGGATATCGGAAACCTTCGGCATCCATAAACTTGCCCGGAGTTGTCGCTGCCCAGCTCGTCCGCTGGCGGCGAATACCTCTTTAGCACGGTACTCACATGAGCGAGACTTCGCCAAGTGCTCGACTACCTCATCGTCGCTCGGGCTGAGCAACTCAATAAATGCGGCCAATCGCATCAGCTTCTCAGGGGCGGATAACCCAGCCGTGAGCGCTTGAAAGACTTTCTCTCTGGCGGTACGACCTACGTCCTCCAGCACATAATGAAGAATCTCAGGCGGGACTGTGTCCGGCAGGGCTGCGGCATGACCGAGCTTCTGCCGCACAACATCAATGAGCGCTGGACATAGTCGGTCAACCAGTGCAGGCGATAGGTCTTTTCCGATCAGGCTTATCAAGTTCTCGATCTGCTCTCGCCGCGCTTCCACAAAACTCACCCCGACCAACCTCCTACCGAATCCAGCCAGAGATTACCTGATTGCCTGTAGTTACCCTAGTAACTTATGCCCGATATTGACTTTATGTGCAACTCGTTCATAATAACTCACTGCAAGATCGACTAATTGAGAGGACTTGCAGTGAAGCACCTGAGTTCAATCGCAGATGAGTTTATTCAATTTGTCTGTGACAACGACTACCGCACTGAAGCCTTCGACGAGATGCTGGACTGGTGGGCGACGGCGGGTAACGCGGTAGAGATGACCGGGGGCGACTTCGTGTTCTGGGTTCAGACTGTCTTCTTCCTACGCGAGAGCTCCAAGGTGGCCGAAGCACTTGAGCGGGACGACCTAAAGCTCTCCTTCGAGCAAGGCGTACCCGACCCGCTGAATCCGCTCATATGGAACTACTACGTATCAGGACATAGGTCGCAAACGCGGCCCGCATGCTGAAGAATCTGCAAGCTTGATCTTGACACCCGCCCACCCTAACCGGGGTGGGCTTGTCATTTGCGGTCTGTCCAAGCACTGTCCAATGCCTGTCCAAGCCCTGCTTAGGCGCTGTCCGGCTGGACAGTATTCGGCCAGAACCTCGCTCTTTCTTGGTTGCCATTGCTCAGAGCCCTAACTTCGTTGGCGACCCCATTTGAATCGCAGGCGAAGGAGCCACATGTCCAACACCATCCGCCGAGACGTGTCCTCGGCTGTTGCCAGGCGACGTACGTCGTCGGCTACGACACGGGCAGTCGGTAGGGCTGTCGAGCAGGTTGCGGGTAGTGCGGTCGTGCACGCGGCCGAGGTTGAGGCCGGGGCCTACGTGGCCCACGTCGGCATGCGCTACGCCGAGTCCCTGACGCACCAGGAGCTGCAGGCGGCCGAGATGTACCCGGAGCGGGCGTATCGCTTCAAGGCCATCGCGGACAGCTTCACGGCGTTGGTCGTCAACGAGCTGCAGGAGATGGGGTACGAGTGAAGGCCCTTGTGGTGTTCGTTGTCGCCGTCGTGCTCATGGCATGCCTCATGGGGTTCGGTGCACTGCTGTTCTACTGGCTCATGGACGAGCCGACCGATCGGGAGCGAGCGCTTGAGCGCCAGGTCGAGGCGCTGAAGCGTGCGAACCGGATGGGTGCGGCCTACTTCGATGCCCAGGCGCAGCTGCGCGAGGAGATGAGCCGCGCCGCCAACGCGCGGAGAGGGCCTACAGGTCGCGCCACTGTCGGCCGGGCCAGTGTCTCGCGCCGAGGCGTCATCGACGGCGACTGGCGTTGAGCCGGGAGCCGGTGGCCACCTGGCGGTCAAAGCTGCTTGGTGCGGTGTTCCTTCTGCTGGGCACGGCCTTGGCAGCGCGGGTCACCTGGGAACTGCTTCGTCCACTGATCGGTTTCCTGGCAGTCATTCTCGTCCTGTCGCTCATCTACTGGCTGGCGTTTTCGCGGCGACGGTAGGCGGCGGACAAAGCAAGTCGCATGGGCGACTCTGCGGTGAACCATCTCATTCAAGGAAGGGAGACACAGTGCCTCTATGCCTAGAAAAGTCCGGAACGAGATCATTGGCAAGCGCGAGGAAATCGCGCGGCGGCTGCGTGAAGAGGAGCTACGCGAGCTGAAGCACGAGCTTAGGCAGGAGTGGCGCGAAGAGCGCCGTAAGCCGCAGCAGGAAAAGTAGGTAGATCGCGGCCGCATCCAAGCCACCAAGCCCCGCAGGGCTCCCGACTTGGATGCGGCCGTGATCCCACTACAAATGTCGGCACCTGACTCGTGGTCAGGGGCTACCGGTCGGTGATGCGGAAATTACTTAACTATCTTGACCAAATGCAAAGATTCCCGCATAAGTGAAGGCGGGCGGGAACTGGGCTGCCGGGGCAGTATCGGGTCGGTTCGTAGAACGTGATGACTGCCCCGCAGCAAGTGAGCCGGAGTAACCGGTCATTGGACATTTAAGCAAACTTCGACCGCGCAAAGCAATGCGCAGGTCTTGTTCAAGATGCCCAAACGGCCGCTGCTACTCCGGTCCGCCTCCTAATCGGAAGGAGGAAGACGTGAGTCAGATCAACAACAAGCCGGTCGCAGTGACCGGCTACGAGGAGAGGAGCCACCCAGAAATCAGAAAGCTGGCAAGAGCCTGCATCGAGCTGGCGCGACTACGCCAGGGCAAGCAGCCGCCGGGCGAGAAGCCCAGCAAGCCGGAGTTCGTTGCGGAGGATGTGGCATGAGTCGCCTGAGCTGGTACTCACTGAGCTTGCCGCGTGACATGGAGCTGGCCGACGTGACAGCGGTGCTGCGCCCGTTGGCTGCCCGGCCGCGCCTGGGTGTCACCGGCGCGATGCCGCTGGCGGTGCTTGAGGTCTGGAGCATTGGCGGGCGGGTGTCGTGGCACCTGGGGCTGGACTACCGGGTAGCGCGGAGCTTGTCGCAGCAGATGGCTGCGCACTTGCCCCGGCTGGGTGTTCGGAAGGAACAGGAGATGGAGCGCCCGGTGCTATCCGCGGCGGCCGAGATGCAGATGCACGGCGTGGCAATGCCGCTGCGGCTGGAGACCGCCGGAGCGGTGGCTTCGGGACTACTCGCCGTTCTCGGCGGGCTGTCTGGTTCGGAAACCGGCGTCGTGCAGTGGGTGGTTGGGCCCGGCCGCACCCAGCCGCACCCGCCTGCCCGGCTCGATGTCGGGGAGATCCTCGGGCTTCGCACGCCTCACGCACCGGACGCCACTGCTGTCAGACTGTGGCGGGAAAAAGTTACGGAACCGCTGTTCGCCTGCCAGGGCAGAACCGCGGCGGATGGCCCGACACCAGCCCGAGCGGCAGCGATCGTGCGGAGCTTGGGCGATGCCCTCTCCCTTGCCGACACCGCCCACGCCGGACTGCGCAGGAGCCGGGCCAGCGCCCGGTATGCCCGCCGAGTCACCACTGCGGGCCGTTCCCCACTGACCTGGAGTTGCCTGCTTTCGGCAGCCGAGCTGGCGGCCGTGATCGGCTGGCCGCTCAAGGAGACGCCGAGCGAACACCTGCCCCTCACCGGCGGCCACATCAACGAGGCCCCGCAGCAACTTCTCGTTGACGAGGACGATGAAGCAGACGACGACCGGCGTGTTCTCGGCGAGAGTCTGCACACCGCCCAGCGCGGTCAGATGGTGGCTATACCCGTCGGCACTTCCCTGCACCATGTCCAGGTCGTGGGCCCGACCGGATCTGGCAAGTCAACGCTGCTGGCCTCGATGATCCTGGCCGACATCGCCGCTGGGCGGTCGGTGCTGGTAGTTGAGCCGCGCGGCGACTTGATCAACGACGTGCTTGCTCGGGTTCCACAAGACCAGCGCGACCGGGTAGTGGTCATCGACCCAGCGAGCAGCGACCATGGCCGAGCTGTCGGCGTCAACGTCCTGGCGGGCCCGCGAGAAGACGCCGAGCGCCGTGCCGACGAGGTGGTGCACCTGCTGACCGAGCTGCACGGCGGGAACCTTGGCCCTCGCAGTACGGATGTCCTCCTACACGGGCTCATCACGGCCGCCCGTCTGCCGGACGGCACCTTGTGCGACGTACCCGCACTGCTCACCAACGCGGCCTTCCGCCGTCAGGCACTCACCAAGGTCGATGATCCGCTGGTGCTATCGCCCTGGTGGGCAGGCTTCGACGCCTTGTCCGAGCCGGAACGCGGCCGCTACGTCGCCCCGCTCATGAACAAGCTCCGCCCGATCCTCAGCCGGTCGCACCTGCGTCGAATGCTTGGCCAGTCCGCGCCGAAGTTCGGTATGGACGAACTATTCACCACGCCCGGCACGGTCGTCCTGGTGAACCTCAACCGCGGGCTGCTCGGTACACCAGCCGCGAACATGCTCGGGGCGTTGGTACTCAGCCAGGCATGGGCCGCCATCCAGCGGCGGGCCGCACTGTCACCAGAGAAGCGGGAAGCTGTCTCGGTCGTCGTCGACGAGTTTCAAGACTTCCTGCGCCTTCCGGGCGGCGTTGACTTCGGGAACGCGCTCGCTCAGTCCCGCGGCCTCGGGGTGGCCTGGACACTTGCCCACCAACACCTCGACCAACTCAGCTCCACCCAGCAGGCCGGGGTACTGGCCAACGCCCGGTCCCGGATCGTGTTCCGCCCCTCGCCCGGTGACGCCAAGCCGCTGGCGGCGGCGCTCGGTGGCGGCGTGACCGCCGACGACCTGCTCAGCCTGCGGGCGTACCAGGCGTGCGTACAGCTACACCTCGACGGACAGCCAACGCGACCCTTCTCGATTCGCACCCGGCCACTGCCGCCCTGGACCAGCGACCCGGCCAAGCTCCGCCAGGCCAGCGCCAAGCGCTACGGCGTGGACGGCGAAGAGCTCGACAAGGCCCTGACCCAACGGTGGCAAGGCAACCACACCGCCACCAACGCCCCGGTCGGCTTCAAGCGGAGGGAGACCACATGAGCCCACGCATCGATCCCCCTATTCCTCCTGCCCCTACCGGTCGCCCTGCCTGCCGCGTCGAGCCGATCACGCCGCTGACCTGCGAACGTGTCACCGTCGCGCCAACGACTGTCGAGCCGTTACCGGCTCGACCCCAGAGCCCACGAGCACAGCTCCTGCGGAATCGGCTCAGCGACCGCGACATGGCCGTGCTGCAATCCCTGGCCATGCTGCGCCTCCTGACTGGCGATCACGTACAACGACTGCACGTCGCAGACGGATCGGCCGGAACAAGGGCTCGTCGGGCACGGGCCTTGCTGCAGCGCCTGGCCGAACTCAAGTTGGTCGTCCGGCTCGACCGCCGCATCGGCGGCGTGCGCGCGGGCAGCGCTGGATACGTCTACGGACTAAGCGGCCACGGCCAAGCGGTGCTGGCCGTCGACGGGCCCATGGGCGGACGGCGCCGGCGGGTATGGGAAACGAGCCCCAGCTTCATGGGGCACGTCCTCGACGGCAGCGAGGTGTACGTCCGCCTGCTCGAAGCAGAACGGGCAGGTGTACTGGAGATCTTGGACTTCCAAGCCGAACCCGCAGCCTGGCGATCGTTTCCTGGTCCCGGCGGACAGGCAGCCATCCTGAAGCCCGACGCCTTTGTCCGTCTCGGTGTCGGTGAGATCGAGTCCAGCGCCTTCCTGGAAGTCGATCGCGGTACCGAAAGCGTGCCGACGCTCCTGCGCAAGTGCCGCACCTACGCCGCCTACTGGCAAAGCGGCATAGAGCAAGCCGCGCACGCGGTGTTCCCCCGGGTGCTGTGGCTGGCCAGCGGCGCACGCAGCGTCGAGCGCGTCTCCAGGGCGCTCACCCAGCTCCCCGCTGACATCCAACATCTGTTCCACGCGTCGTTCCTAAAAGACGTGGTCACGGTGCTGACCGCTACGGCCTGGGGAGGCCGCAGTGCATGAGCGGGGCGGAACGGGCCCGGCTTCCGCTCGGGCAGATCGTGGTCGGGGATGCACGCCAGCGGTTGGCCGAGCTACCGGATGCGAGCGTCGACACCTGTATCACCAGCCCGCCCTACTGGAACCTCCGCGACTACGGCCACCATGGGCAACTCGGTCTTGAGCCGGACATCAACGACTGGGTGCGCACTCTCGTCGGCGTCTGCCGCGAGATCGCCCGGGTACTCAAGCCCAGCGGCTCACTCTGGCTAAACGTCGCGGACTCGTACTCGATCCACCAGAGCCAGGGCGCACCGAAAAAGAGCCTGCTGCTCGGCCCGCAGCGGCTCGCCCTGGCCCTGCTCGACGACGGCTGGCTCATCCGTAACCAAGTGGTCTGGGCCAAGACCAACCCCATGCCATCCAGCGTGGGCGACCGGCTGAGCTGTACCTACGAGGTGATGTTCCTCCTGGTGCGCTCACCGCGCTACTACTTCGACCTTGACGCGATCCGCCAGCCGCTCATCACCAAGGCGAAGAAGCGCCCGAATGCTGCGGCCTACCGCTACCTCCCGGACGACGCGCTGCCGCCGGACAGCGGGTTCGACGACGATCAGGGCCTCAATCAGCTCAAGGCCGAAGGCCGCGCCGGGCACCCGCTCGGTAAGAATCCAGGGGATACCTGGTCCTTACCAACCGCTGGCTACCGGGGTGCCCACTTCGCCACCTTCCCGCTGGCGCTCGCCGAACGACCGCTGCTGGCTACCTGCCCGGAAAGGGTCTGCGCGTCATGCGGGACCCCGTGGACGCGGGAGCCCGTCGACCGCCAGCGACCAACCCCGGCACTCGGGGCGCTCCAAGCGAGATGCCAGTGCACCGCCAACACGCAGCCGGGTGTGGCGCTCGACCCGTTCGCGGGATCCGGCACCGTCGCCATAGCGGCCGAGAAGCACGGCCGCCACTGGATCGGCATCGAGCTGAACCCGGCGTACGCGGCGCTCGCGCGAGAGCGGCTCGCCGCCTGGCGAAAGCGGCAAGGCCGATGAACTCGCATCCCGGTACTCCCCGGTGCCGTGCGGCTGTTGTCGCCACCTGCATCAAGAGCGGGTGGCCAGCCGCACCAACACCGAGGAGGGAGTTCCAGAAGATGGAACCCGGAAACGGCAAGACCGGCGTCAAGACGCTCGGCCTGAAGCTGCCCGACGAACTGCACGCCCAGTTCGCCCTGGTGGCACAGCTCGACGGACTGAGCCTGACCGACGCCATGCGGCGGGCGGTGGAGCTGTACGTCGAACACAAGCAGGCACAGCCGGATTTCGCCGCTCAAGCCGCTGCCGTGCTTGAGGAGATCGAGAGGGAGGCCGCCGCCCGGCGCGGCGCGATCCAGGCGCTGTTCGGGGACACCGGCACGCTGCCCGTCGAGGCAAAGGCTGCGGGCAAGCGGCGGGGCAACGAGGCTCCCGCGCAGACGTAAGGCATTGCCGCGAGAAGGGGTGGAGGGTTCGCGCGACGCGCCGACCTTCCACCCCACTTATCCACAGCAAAGCTGCAAAAACCACAGCTTCCAATTAGATTTCGGCCTGACAAAATAGAAGGGAATATGAATGAAAAATCAAGATCAAGAAGAATTGCACCGGAACCGGCGAGAACGTATCCTGCCTGGCCCCAGAACGCGCGGGGGCGCGATGAAATGAAGGAATGGGAGGAAGACATGCCTGCTGACCTGCCGGTTTACACGGACCAAGATCAGGGGACGGATCAAGATCGGGAAACCCGAGACGATGTCACTTTGCGCAGCATGGCATACCAACGGCTGCAAAAGACAACCCGCAAGGACATCATCGAGGGTCTTCGCGACCAGACATCAGACCAGCCACGAACAAGCAGTGCCATCGCTACCGTAAGCCAGGCACCACCGCGTAGCAGCCGCAGCAAGGCTCCAGCAGTTAACGACACCAGCGAGGCGTTCCTCTATGCTCGCGTCAGCACCCGCGACCAGGCCCGTACAGGTGGTGGCGAAGAGGGGTACTCGATCCCCTACCAGCGAGAAGCCTGTGAGGCGAAAGCGCAAGCGCTCGGTGCCGCGATCGTCGGGATCTACATCGATGCCGGAGAAAGCGCCAAGTCGACCCAGAGGCCGCAGCTTCAGGCGATGCTCAAGGATCTCAAGAAGCGCCGTATCCGCTATCTCATCGTCCATAAAATCGACCGACTGGCCAGGAACCGCGAAGATGATATGGCGATTCGCCTGATGCTCGCCCGCGCTGGCGTTGAGCTGGTCTCCTGCACCGAGAACATCACCAACAGCGCTCACGGCCGGTTCCTGCACAACATCATGGCCGACACGGCGGAGTTCTACCGTGAGAATCTGGCCGAAGAGGTCATGAAAGGCCTTGTGCGCAAGGCCCAAGAGGGCGGGACACCATTCCGTGCACCTCTGGGCTACTTGAACGTGCGCGAGTTCGTTGAAGGCATAAGCGTCTCCCGGGTCATCCTCGACCCCGAGCGGGCATCCATCGTGCGGTGGTGTCTGGAGCAGTACGCCACTGGTGAATGGACTGTCAACGAACTTGTCATTGCAGCTCGCGGCCGAGGTCTGACCGCTCGCCCGACTCGCACCAAACCCTCCGAACCCATCAATCCGACAAGTATGCACAACCTGCTGCGCAACCCGTACTACATGGGCGTGGTTGCCTATAACGGCTTCCACTACGAAGGGCGGCACGAAGCTCTCGTCACTCCGGAGACATGGCTACGCATCCAGGACGTGTTGGCAGCACACCGACATGCTGGCGAGAAGGACCGCAAATGGCCTCACTACCTACGCGGCTCGATCTTCTGCGGTTCCTGCGGCGGTCGCCTTGTCTTCAGCCGCCATCGAGGCAACGGCGGGATCTACGAGTACTACCACTGTGTCAAGAAGAAGCTGAAGGCCAACAACTGCCGCCGAGGTGGGATTCGGCTTCACGCCGTCGAGGATGGGATCGCCCGGTTCTATCGGACGTTCGAGCCCAGCCCCGAGAGGGTCGCAGAGGTGCGCGACGCCGTCCTGACAGAGTTCGAGGCCCAGCGCATCGACGCCGAGGTGAACGCCGAGCGCGCCAAGAAGCGCCTGGCTCGGCTCAAGGATGAGCGAGCGAAGCTCATGCAAGCCCACTACGCGGGTGCTGTGCCAGTCGATCTTCTCAAGACCGAGATGGACCGACTCACCCACGCCCTGGCCGAAGCAGAGACGCAGATCACCACGGCGGCATCGAGCCTGGATGAAGTGATCCAGACGCTGGAGGACGCCCTGTTGGTCGCTGGCCACTGTCAGCGGCACTACGCCGCCGCTCCCCCGCCGATCCGGCGCCAGATCAACCAGGGGTTCTTCAAGAAGCTCTACCTTGGTCAGGATGGGGCCGTCGAACGGTACGAGCTGACAGAGCCATTCCGGCAGCTTCTCGGCCCCAATCTGGCACGAATGCCAGCGGCCGGGCAGCCCTCCAGGAGCGGCGCTGTCCCGACAAGCAAGTTGCCATCCAACGATCCTGAACAAAAAGAAAACACCATATCGGACATCGATGATGTCCGATATGGTGTGAATAAGCGGTACATGGTGGGCGATACTGGGTTTGAACCAGTGACCTCTTCCGTGTCAAGGAAGCGCGCTCCCACTGCGCCAATCGCCCGTGGTCGAGAGCGGACGACGGGATTCGAACCCGCGACCCTCACCTTGGCAAGGTGATGCGCTACCAGCTGCGCTACGTCCGCGTGCCGCCCGGTCTCCCCGGCGACGGGGTGAACTCTACCCCATTCCAAGATCGCCCGCCCGGTCGACCCCACCGCGCCGACCCGCCCGGCGATTGCCCTGCTCATCGACGGGGTACTGCATCCCGACAGCACACCCCCGTCCCCAAGGAGCTGTCATGGGAATCGGAACGAGCATCTTCCTGCTCGCCGTCGGCGCGATCCTCACCTTCGCGGTGAACGCGAGCGTCGGCGGTGTCGATCTCGACGTCGTCGGCTGGATCCTGATGGCCGCCGGTGTCCTCGGACTCGTCATGGTCCTGCTGATGCGCGGTCGCCGCCGTACGGTCACCACCGCCGAGCCGGTGGCGTACCAGCGGGTCGAGGAGCGTCGGGACGTCGCCCCGCCGCTGTGAGCCGACCGGCCCGACGCTCCGCGACGCGGATGGACTACCGCGCGGGCGGCGCCGCGTCGAGCCGGCTGCGCACCAGTGCCGCGTCCGGGTGGCCGAGCTGGTCGAGCACGTCGAGGGCCTGCCCCCAGGCGGCACGGGCCGCGTCGGGTTCGGCGGTGGCCTGGTGGCTGTCACCGACGTGCATCAGCGTGACGGACTCGTAGTAGCGTTCGCCGGTCTCCCGCCACAGCACGAGTGCCTGCCGGTAGCAGTCGAGGGCGTCGCGGTGCCGGCCGAGGTGGTGGTGGGCGAAGCCGAGGCTGTCCCACGCGTGCGCCTCCCAGTAGCGGTTCCCGGTCTGCTGCTGCCGCACCAGCGCCTGACCGCAGTAGTCCAGCGCACGGAGGTGGTCGCCGAGCTGGATGTGGTACCAGCCGATGTTGTTCAGCGCGTTGGCCTGGCCCTGCGCGTGCCCGGCGGCCTCGAACAGGCGGTGCGCCCGTTGCGCGTGGCGCAGCGCCCGCCGGTGGTCGTGCTGCCGCTCCGCGAGGATGCCGAGGTTCAGTTCGGTCCGCCCACCACCGACCCGGTCACCGAGTTCGGCGTAGAGCTGCCGGGACCGTTCCAGATGCTCGTGGGCCTCGTCGTACGCGCCGAGGCGCAGGCAGGCGACGGCCCGGTTGCGGTGGGCGCGGGCCTGCCCGTCCCGGTCCCCGGCCGCCGTGGCGGCCCGCAGCGCCAACTCCTGGGCGCGGGACTGGTCCGTCCAGGCGCCCACCCGGTCGAGGTAGGTGTTGACGCTCCACGCCAGCTGCCAGGCGTGGGTGGGCAACCCGTGCTCGACGGCCAGGCCGATCGCGGCGAGCAGCGCCCGGTGCTCGGCGGCCAGCCACGCCCACGCCTCGTCCCGGTCGGCCGGCGCGGGCACCGCCGTGCCGGGGTGCGCCGCCGGCAGGTCGATGTCGTCACGGTGCTTGTGCAGCAGCAGCGCGGCGGCGTACGCGGTGTGCAGGTAGTGGTCGAGCAGCCGGCACAGCGCCGCCCGCCGCAGGCCGGCGGAGTCGGTGGCCACGGCCAACTCGACGGCGTACGCGCGGAGCAGGTCGTGCAGGGCGTACCGGCCGGGGGCGTGCTCGGTGAGCAGGTTCGCCCGGGTCAGCACCGCCAACGGCCGGCGCACCTCGTCCGGGGCCAGGGCGGCGAGGCTGGCGGCCGCCGGGACGGACACGTCGGGGCCGGGGTGCGTACCGAGCGCCCGGAACAGGCTGGCCGCCGCCGGGTCGAGACCCCGGTACGACCAGGACAGCACCGCCCGGACGTCGACGCCGGCCTCGCCGCCGCTGAACGCGTCGAGGGCGCCCCGGCTCGCGGTCAGCTCGGCGGCGAACCGGGCCAGCCGGAAGTCCGGATAGGTGGCGGCCCGCGCGGCCACGATCGCCAACGCCAGGGGCAGTCCGGCCGCCGCCGCGACGATCCGGTCCACCGCCTCCGGCTCCGCCGCGACCCGCTCCGCACCGAGCCGGCGGGACAGCAGCTCACGTCCCTCCGCCGGGGAGAGCAGACCCAGCGGCAGCGGGCGGGCCCCCTCGGCGGTGACCAGCCCCGGAAGCTGGTTGCGGCTGGTGACCAGGACCAGGCATCCCGGCGAGCTGGGCAGCAGCGGGCGTACCTGGTCGGCGTCGCGGGCGTTGTCCAGCAGCACCAGCACCCGCCGGTCGGCGAGCAGGCTGCGGTAGAGGGCCGCCTGCGCCGCCAGCCCCACCGGAATCCGCTCCGGCGGCACCGCGAGCGCCTCCAGGAACCCGGCCACCGCCTCGGCGGGACTCAGCGCGGGCGACTCGGGGTCGAAACCGCGCAGGTCGACGTAGAGCTGACCGTCCGGGAACCGGTCGGCGACCCGGTGCGCCCAGTGCACGGCCAGGGCGGTCTTGCCCACGCCCGCCGTACCGCCGATGGTGCAGACGGGTACGGTGCCCGGCGGGCCGACCGGCTCGGTGAGCAGGGCGGTCAGGGCGGTCAGCGGCGCGGACCGGCCGGCGAAGTGCCGTACCGCCGCCGGTAGCTGGCGGGGCACGAACGGTGCCGGGGCCGACGGCGCGGTGCCGGCGTGGGCCTGCCGGCCCCGCTCGGCGCGGGCGGCGGTGGCGAGCCGGTCGTCGGCCCGCGCCGCGTCCGCCGCGGCCAGCAACCGCCAGTACGCGGCCTCCCAGCGGGCCTGGTCGGTCAGCTCGGCGGGCAACCGGATGCCGGCCTGCTCGGCGTACGCGACGCAGGCGCCCAGGTAGCCGGTGACGAAGTCCCAGTCCGGCAGCGACTTGGCGTTGAGCTTGTCGCTGAGGGTGGAGCGGGCCAACGGCCTGCCCCGGGCGGCGGCGACCGCCACCAGGGAGTTCAACGACGGCCCGCCCGCCTGCTGGCGTAGTCGCCGCAGCTCGTCGGCGAACGCGAGCAGCGCCTCCCGGCCCGTCTCCCCCACCCCACACCACCCGGCGTCGCGATGTTCCCCTGGAAGAATCGGAGCCAGGATAGCTCGGCATCGACATACGGCGATGTCCTTGGAAGCGGACCCGGAGGCCGGACAGCAGTGGGACCCCGGACAGCAGTAGGGCCACCTTCCGGTGTCGGAAGGTGGCCCTACTGACCGAGTGGGCGATACTGGGTTTGAACCAGTGACCTCTTCCGTGTCAAGGAAGCGCGCTCCCACTGCGCCAATCGCCCGTGCTTGTTACCGAGGTGGGGACGGGATTTGAACCCGCGTACACGGCTTTGCAGGCCGTTGCCTCGCCTCTCGGCCACCCCACCGAGGTTGCCCCCGTCATGCGTGGCGGCAGCTCCGAGCGGACGACGGGATTCGAACCCGCGACCCTCACCTTGGCAAGGTGATGCGCTACCAGCTGCGCTACGTCCGCTTGCCTCCGGGAATGACACCCGGTGACGGATGGAAACTCTAGCCGAGCGGTCTCGCCGATGCCAAATCGGGGCCACCGACGGCGCGTCCGGTCTCCGCAGTGGTGACCGACGCCACCACCCGCAGAGCCTCCTAGGAGAGTTGGTCACCGCAGGCGGGGAGCGTCCTCCACACCCCTACCGAACAGGTCGGAAAGGTAGCCGACCCGCCGGTGGGGTGCTGTCCGGCTTCCGACTGCCGGGGGCCGGATCGGGCGGGTCGGTAACTCCCCGTGGTCGGTTCGATAGGTTACCGTAGCGGCGTGACGAGACGTGCCGCCGCCGATGTCCGCCTGGATTCCCTGCTGCGCACGGCCTGCGACGTGATCGTCGAGCGTGGACTCGCCAACACCCGCACCGCCGACGTGGCCGCCGCCGCCGGGGTCAGTCAGGCGCTGGTCTTCTACCACTTCGCCACCAAGGAGCGGCTGCTCGCCCAGGCGTTCGCGTACGCCGTCGAGCAGGAACTGTCCCGGCTGGACGCGGTGCTGCGCTCCGCCACCCCGCCGCTGACCAAGCTCCGGCGCATCCTGCGTCTCTACACC
Source organism: Micromonospora wenchangensis (assembly GCF_002210435.1). Lineage (GTDB taxonomy): Bacteria > Actinomycetota > Actinomycetes > Mycobacteriales > Micromonosporaceae > Micromonospora > Micromonospora wenchangensis. The sequence continues at coordinate 9,092 of NZ_MZMV01000069.1, read as the reverse complement.
CCCACCGGCCGGCCCTGGGCGATGTGGATCGACGGCTGGGCGGAGTCGCTGCGCACCCCGGAGCTGGAGAAGGTCTGCCGGCGGCTGGACCTGCGCTGGCGGCAGGACCTGGCGGCGGTGATCTCGGCCGGGGTGGACGACGGGACCTTCGACTGCGCCGACCCGGCCGGTGCCGCCTGGCGGATCAACGCGGTGATGGACGGGCTCGCCGTCCAGCTCGCCGTGCACGAGCGGGTGATCTCCCGGCGGCAGTTCGGCGAGTGGATCCGGCTGGTCACGGCCCGGGAACTGGGGCTCGACCCCGCCCAGCTCGTCTGATCCGCGCACCGCGCGCCATTGCCCCCGTCCGGCCCGCCTGGTATCCACGTATGCGCATGCGTTACCCCGCCTGCGCCGGGCCGGCGTCGTGCCGGTCCCCGCTCCCACGAGGAGGTTCCGTGCCCAGACCGGAGTGGACACCCCGAACGAGCCGGCATCGACGCCGGCTCGTTCCCGTACTGGCGACCGCCGCCGTGGTCGCCGCCCTGCTGCCCGGCGGGGGCACCGCCACGGCCGCGCCGGGCGACACCGCGGCCCCGGCCCCGGGCCGCTCCGGCTCGTTCGCCGACGACCGCCACCAGGCCGCCGACGTCGACAACCGCACCGGTACGGCCGCACCCGACGCCCGCCAACGCGGCCTGGCCCGGGCCACCGGCGCTCCGGTGCGGTGGAACCGGCTCGGCACCCCGCACGCCCTCGGCCCGGCCCGGCTCGCCACCGGCCTGCCCACCGACCCGGAGGCCGCCGCCCGGCGTTACCTCACCACCCAGCGGGACCTGTTCGGCCTGGACGCCGACGCGGTCGCCGCGCTGGACCGGGTGCTGGTCCGGCGGATCGGCGACGGCGCGGTGGTCACCCTGCGGCAGCGCTTCGGTGACCTGCCCGCCGGCCACGACGGGTTGGTCACCGTGGCGGTCGCCGACGGCACCGTGCTCTCGGTCAGCTCCTCGCTGTCCCGGGACGCCTCGGCCCCCGCCCCGGCCACCCGCACCGCCGGGCAGGCGTACGCCGACGCGCTCGCCGACGCCGGCCTGGACGCCGGCGCGGTGGCCAGCCACCGGGTGCGCCAGGTCGCCGTGCCCACCCCGGTCGACGGCAACCGGTCCGCCTACGAGGTGACCTTGATCGGAAAGGACAGCGACCACCCGGCGGCCTTCACCACCTACGTCGACGGGATCACCGGGAAGGTGCTGGTCCGCGAGGACCTCGTCGACTTCGACTCCGACAACCCGAGCTGGGCGGTCTACCCGGCCACCCCGCCGCAGGACCTCGCCCCCGGGCAGGACCCCCGGGTCCGCTGGTGCGCCAGCCCCGCACCCGACTGCGCCGCCGCCTTCCGCGACCCGGCGAGCGGGCAACCCTGGGACGTCGACCTCGCCACCGGCGCGCCCACCGGCACCACCCGGGGCAACTCCGCCAACACCGTGGTCTCCTGGGGCGCCGGCAGCCCCATGGTCAACGCCCCCGACCGCCCCGACCGGCGCTACGAGTACCCGTTCACCGACCAGTGGCACCAGGCCCGCTGCAACCCGGCGGTGTTCACCTCCGCCCAACGCAACGACGCCGACGCCGCCACCGCCAACCTGTTCGCCATGCACAACCGGATGCACGACTGGGCCTGGCACCTCGGCTTCACCGAGGCCACCTGGAACCTCCAGGCGGTCAACGTCAGCGGGGCCGGGCTGGGTGGCGACGCCGAGCAGGGGCGGGCCCAGCAGGGCGCGCTGAGCGGCAACCGGAACAACGCCAACCAGTCCACCCCGCGCGACGGGCTGCCGCCGAGCACCAACATGTACCTGTGGCAGCCGCAGGCCGGTGGGCCGTACCCGCCGTGCGTCGACGGCGACTACGACATGACGGTGATCGGCCACGAGTACACCCACGCCATCACCAACCGGATGATCGCCGGCCCGGACAGCGGGATCGGCGGCCACCAGGGCGGGGCGATGGGCGAGTCGTGGAGCGACCTGCTCGCCGCCGAGTACCTCTACGAGCACGGCCTGCGCGCCCCCGGCGAGACGCCCTTCGTCACCGGCGGCTACGTCACCGGCAACCTGGTCAGCGGCATCCGCAACTACGACCTGAGCCGCAGCCCGCTCAACTACTCCGACGTCGGCTACAACACCGGCGGCCCGGCGGTGCACGCCGACGGGGAGATCTGGGGCGCGACCAACTTCCGCATCCGCGCCGCCCTGGTCAAGAAGTACGGTCTGGGCACCCCGCAGCGGCAGCTCGACTGCGCGCAGGGCCGGGTGGCCGCCGAGAACTGCCCCGGCAACCGGCGCTGGGTGCAACTGGTCTTCGACTCGTTCCTGCTCCAGGCGGCCAGCCAGGTCAGCATGCTCGACATGCGGGACAACCTGCTCACCGCCGACCGGCTGCGCTTCGGCGGGGCCAACCAGGAGCTGATCTGGGCCGAGTTCGCCCGCTCCGGGATGGGCCGGGACGCCGCCACCGTCGGTGCCGCCGACACCGACCCGACGCCGAGCTTCGCCAGCCCGGCCGGCGGCAACGCCACGCTGACCCTGCGCCCCCGGGGCGACAGCACCGACGCGCCGATCCGGCTCTACGTCGGTGACTACGAGGCGCGGGCCACCCCCGTCGCCGACACCGACCCGGCCACCCCGCTGCCGGCCACCTTCGAGGCCGTCGCCGGGACGTACCAGGTGCTGGCGGTCGCCCCCGGCTTCGGCCACCAGCGCCTGGAGGTGGTCGCGAAGGCCGGCCAGCAGGGGTACGTCGACCTGCGGCTGAGCCGGAACCTGGCGTCCACCGCGTCCGGGGCGAGCATCACCGGGGACGGGGTGAACCTGGACCGGATCGCCGACGACACCGAGGCCACCAACTGGGCGTCGTTGACCGGGGTCGCCGGCAAGGGGGTCACCGTCACGCTGCCCGGCGGCACCCCGCAGCCGGTGCAGCGGGTCACCGTCAGTGCCATGCTCCGCCCGGCGATCACCGGCGACGCCGACCCCGGTGCGCAGAACGCGCTGAGCGCGCTGCGGTCGTTCGCGGTGTCGACCTGCGACGCGACCACCACCGACTGCGCCGACCCGGCCCGCTGGACCCGGGTCTACACCAGCGCCGACGACGCGTTCCCCGGTGGCAAGTACCGGGCCTACAGCCGGGACCTGATCGCCCGCTCGTTCCGGGTGCCGGCCACCGTCGCCACCCACGTCCGGCTGGAGGTGCTGGCCAGCCAGTGCACCGGCGGCCCGGCGTACGCCGGTGAGCAGGACGACGACCCGGCGACCCGGACCGACTGCGCTACCGCCAGCCCGGCGCGCGACCAGGTGCGGATCGCCGAGTTCCAGGTGTTCGCGAAGTGAAACCCGCCGGGGCCGGGTGGTGGCGCCACCCGGCCCCGGCGGCCCCCGATCACCGTCGGACGGTGGTCCAGCGGACGGGTCGACGGACCGGACGCGCGTCGTCGCCCTCCACCCCGTCGGACGCGGTCCGGGTGAGCTGCCGCAGCCGCATCAGCAGGCCGACGCCGAGGAAGAGCAGCAGGCCGCCGAGCAGGAACGCCGCCTGTACCACCCCGAAGCCCCCGCTGGCGTTGGCCGAACGGTTCGCCGCGGCCGGTGGCGGCACCTCGGCCAGCGCCTCCTCGGTCGGTTCGGTCTCCTCCTCGGTCGGCTCCAGCACCTCCTCGGTCGGCTCCGGCGACGCGGTGGTCGGCTCGGGTGCCGCCGTGGTGGGCGCAGGCGCCGCGCCGACGACCTGCCGGGTGGCGGTACGCCGGGCGAGCAGCCGCAGGTTCGGGTCGTACGCCTCGGCGGCCATGGTGATCCGGCCCCGGGTGACGTCCTCGGCGAAGGCCACCCGGTAGGTGGCGGTGACCGTGCGGTCCGGGCAGAGGGTGCCCGGGTCGAGCTGCCGGTCGGTCAACCGGGCCACGTCCCCCTGCGCCCGGATGTCCAGCGGGAACGAGCCGGTCTCCTCGACCCGGTCCATCTTGACCTGGTCCAGTCGCAGCCCCTGCACCGAGAGCACCATCGACCAGCGGACCTTCACACAGCCGCCGTTGCCCTGGCGGGACACCACCGCCGAGACCGTCCGCACCTGGTCCCCGGCGGTGAACTGGGCGGGCAGGCCGCTCAGCTCGGTGGAGAAGCGGTCCGCCGCCGACGCCGGTGTCGGCCCGACGAGCCCTGTCCCCGACAGGCAGGCCAGCACCGCCCCGACCCGTAGCGCGTTCCGCCACACCATCACCACCGCCTCGCTCCTCCCGTCGGTCTTGTCCACTCGCCACGCTATGAGCACGATGGGGAAGCCGGTAGACGGGCGTGTTCGCGCCGATCGGCAAGTACGGTGCGGGTTAACACCGACAGTGGTGAACCGGTCACCCTTCTTCGCCGACACGCCGGGTGACGGTGTGGGCTAGGCCGCTTCGTCGGGTCGGCGAGGGTCGACCGCGCCGGGGTCGGCACGGCTGACATCCTGGGCGGGTGTCCGAACTCTCCGCGGCCTTCGTCCGGCTGCACGCCCGGCTCGCCCCGGTCGCCTTCGTACCCGAGGTGCGGTTGCACCAGGCCGACGAGCCGATCGGCCTGTGGGAGCTGACCGAGGGCGAGTTCCGCAGCTCCCAGCCGCCGCCGTTCTGGGCCTTCGCCTGGGCCGGTGGGCAGGGCCTGGCCCGGTACGTCACCGACCACCCGGAAACGGTCGCCGGTCGCCGGGTGCTCGACCTCGCCTCCGGCTCCGGCCTGGTCGCCATCGCCGCCGCGCGGGCCGGCGCGGCGGCCGTGCGGGCGGTGGAGATCGACGAGCGGGCCGTCGCCGCCGTCGCCCTCAACGCCCACGCCAACGGGGTACGCGTCGACGCCGAGCTGGCCGACGTGCTCGACGGCGACGCCGGGGACGCCGAGGTGCTGCTCGCCGGGGACGTCTTCTACAGCGAGGCGATGGCCCGCCGGGTGCTGCGTTTCCTGCTGCGGGCCGCCCGCTCGGGTGCCCGGGTGCTGGTCGGCGACCCGGGCCGGGCGTTCCTGCCCCGGGAACGGTTCCGCGAGCTGGCCGGCTACGACGTGCCGGTGCCGGAGGCGTTAGAGAGCGTCCGGGTGAAGCACACCACGGTGTGGGAACTGGACCCCGCCCCGCCGGGGGCCGCCCGCTAGCGTGACCGGGTGCTGTTCCGGGGGTGGGAGGCGTCCTTCGACGAGCCCTGGCCGGACGTGGCCACGGTCGTCGACCGGGTCGGCGGCGTCCACCTGGTGGTGACCCGGCACGCGCTGGTCCGGCAGGTGCTGGCCGACGCGTCCACCTGGCGGCCCGACAACGCCCTGGACGCGGTGACCCCGATCCCGGTGGCCGCACTGCGGGTGCTCACCGCGCACCGGTTCCGGTTGCCGCCGACGCTGGCGAACAACGCCGGCCCCAGCCACCCGGCGATCCGGGCGATCGTCGCCGAGGCGCTGCACCCCGACCGGGTGGCCGCCCAGCGACCGTGGTTGACCGCCCTGGTCCGGGAGCGGGTGGCCGGCATCGCCGCCGACCTGGCCGCCGGTCGGCCGGTGGACCTGCACGCCCGGCTCGCCGCCGACCTGCCGCTGCTGGCGCTGGCCCGGCTGGTCGAGCTGCCGGACGCCCCGGTGGGCGCGGTGAAGGACTTCGCGCGGACGGCGCTGGAACTGTTCTGGGCCCCGCTGGACGCCGGCCGGCAGCAGAGCCTCGCCGTCGAGGTGGGCCGGTTCCACGCCGTACTGCGGGAGTTCGCCGGCACCGGCGGCGGCCTGGCCGGTCGGCTGCGCGCCGCCGGGCACCCCCCGGACGTGGTGGTCGGGGCGCTGTTCTTCCTGCTGGTCGCCGGCCAGGAGACCACCAGCCAGTTCCTCACCCTGCTGCTGCACCGGCTCACCGGCGAACCCGGGGTGCGCGCCGGGTTGCGGGCCGGCACCGTCGCCGTCGCCGATGTCGTCGAGGAGGGCCTGCGCCGGGAGCCACCGATCGTCACCTGGCGGCGGGTGGCCGCGGTCGACACCACCCTGGGCGGTACGCCGGTGCCGGCGGGTAGCTCGGTGCTGCTGTGGCTGGCCCGGGCCGGCTGCGACCCGGAGGTGGTGGCCGACCCGGCGGGGTTCCGCCCGGGGCAGCGCGGGTCGCGCCGGCACCTGGCCTTCGGGGCGGGGGCGCACCGGTGCGTGGGCGCACAGCTGGCCCGGCTGGAGGCGGCGGTGGTGGTCACCGAGGCGGCACCGCTGCTGGACGCGGTGACGGTGGTACGTCCACCGTGGTGCCCGGACAACCTCACCTTCCGGATGCCCGACGCCTTCGTGGTCCGCCGCAGCCCCACCCCGTAGCCCGGCCGACCTGAGCCCCTCCCGGCTCGCGGCGCGACGGGCAGGAACGCCGGCCCCACTGCACGGGATGCGCGGTCACGGCCGCCCGCCCCGCCCACGCCCCGCGCTCCACCCGGTCCGGGTTCGCCGGCACCAGTGTCTTAGCCGGCCCCTTTCGAGCTGACGACGTCAACGCATCACCCTGTCCACCTGCCCGAACAGGCGTAACCGCCACCAGCCGCAACGGGTTGAACCCACGTGACGCCCAGCGCCACACCGACCCGGGAGGTCAGCGTGCACTCCACCCCCCACACCACGCCCCCGCGCTCCCGGGTTGATCAAGAGGTTCCCGTCAAATCGGAGATCAACGATGACGCAAACCTCTTGATCACCGGGGTGAGGCGGGTGGGACGGGCGGGTCGGCGCGACGGGCGGGGCCGGTGGGTGGGTGGCGGTTGGGGCGGGGGTGGGGTGCGGTGAGCTGGGGTGCGGTTCGGGGGGATCTGCCGGCGTCGCTGGTGGTGTTCCTGGTGGCGTTGCCGCTCTGTGTGGGGATCGCGGTCGCCTCCGGGGTGCCGGTCGAACTCGGGCTGGTGACCGGGGTGGTCGGCGGGCTGGTGGTGGGGGTGATGCCCGGCAGCAGCCTCCAGGTGAGCGGGCCGGCGGCGGGGTTGACCGTGCTGGTCGCCGAGGCCGTGGACCGCTACGGCCTGGCCGGCCTCGGCACCATCGTGCTGGTCGCCGGCCTGATCCAGATCGGGCTGGGGCTGTTGCGGCTCGGCCGGTGGTTCCGGGCCATCTCGGTGGCCGTGGTGCACGGCATGCTCACCGGCATCGGCCTGTTGCTGATCGCCGGCCAGCTCCACGTCCTGGCCGGAGCCGACACCCCACCGACCGGGCTGGCCGGTCTCACCGGGCTGCCGGACCTGGTCGGGAAGCTCACCGGCTCCGGCACGGCACAGGTGTCACTCGCCGTCGGCGTGGCCACGATCGTGGTCATGCTGCTCTGGGACACCCTGCCCGGCCGGCCGGGCCTGGTCCCCGGGGCGCTGGTCGCCGTCGTCGCCGCGGCCGGGGCCGCCGCCGCCCTGCGGCTGCCGGTCGACACCATCGAGGTGGAGGGGCTGCTCACGGCGATCCGACCGTCGTTCGGGCACTGGGGTGGTCTCGCCGACCCGGGGATGCTCGCCACCGTCGTCACGTTCGCCCTGGTCGCCTCGGCGGAGAGCCTGTTCAGCGCCGCGGCCGTCGACCGGCTGCACCGGGGGCCGCGCACCGACTTCGACCGGGAACTCGTCGCCCAGGGCACCGGCAACACGGTCTGCGGGCTGCTCGGCGCGTTGCCGATGACCGCCGTCATCGTGCGCAGTTCCGCCAACGTGCGGGCCGGCGCGCGGACGAAGGCGTCCCGGGTACTGCACGGGGTGTGGCTGCTGCTCTTCGTCGCCGCCGTACCCGGCCTGGTCGGGCTGATCCCGATGCCCGCGCTGGCCGCCGTGCTGGTGCACGCCGGATGCAAGCTGCTGCCGTGGCGGGCCCTGCCCGAGCTGTGGCGGGAGCACCGGGGCGAGGCGGTGGTGCTGGTGGTGACCGCCGCCGCGATCCTCGGCACCGACCTGTTCACCGGCGTGCTCGTCGGCCTCGGCCTGGCCGTGGTGAAGACCGCCTGGGAGACCTCCCACGTCCGGGTCACCGTCCACGACGACGTCGACCCGGTGCACGTGGCGATCACCGGCAACGCCACGTTCCTGCGGCTGCCCACCATCCTCACCACGCTCGACGGGCTGCCCGACGACCGGCGGGTACGGCTGGACCTGGGCGGCCTGCGGCACGTCGACCATGCCTGCCGGACCGCCCTGGACACCTGGATCGAGGCACAGAACCGCGACGCCGACGTCGGCGTGCAGGTCATCGCCCCACGACCGGCGCAGGACGACCGACCCCGGCCGGTCCCGGCCGCCGAGTGAGGGCACCGGCGGCGGACCGCTCAGCCGGCGTCCTCGGCCCAGGTGCGCCAGTCGTCGAGCACCCCGTACAGGTCGGGGGTCAGCCAGCCCGGTGCGGACCGGCGGAACACCCCCGGGTCCATCGACCCGGCGCCGGCCGGCAGCGCGCCGAGCAGGTTCGGCACCAGCTCGGTCAGGTTCGCCCAGTGCACCAGTTGCGGCTCCGCCGGCCAGGCGCCGATCACCACCCCGGCGGGTACGGCCCGACGCTCCAACGCCTCCAGGGTGAGCGCGGTGTGGTTGAGGGTGCCGAGCCCGGCCCGGGCCACCACCACGGCCGGAGCGCCGAGCGACACCGCCAGGTCGGCGACCGTCCACGCCTCGCCGGACGGGCGCAGTCCCATCGGCACCAGCAGCCCGCCCGCTCCCTCGACGAGCACCAGGTCGTGCTTGTCGACCTCCGCGCGGATCGCGTCGACGGCGGTGTACAGCTCCAGCGGCTCCAACTCGGCGACCCTGGCCGCAGCCAGCGGGGCGAGCGGGTCCGGGTAGCTCGACAGGGTACGACCGGTCAGCGGGGCGGCCAGCCGGGTCACCGAGTCGACGTCGCCGGGCTCCCCGGTGGCCGTGCCCGTCTGGCCCGGCTTGACCACCGCGACCCGCAGGCCGGCGGCCTGCGCGGCAGCGGTGATCGCCGCCGTCACCACCGTCTTGCCGACCTCGGTGTCGGTCCCGGTGACCAACACCGCGCCCTTCCACCCGCTCACGGGACCACCTCGGTTCGCGACTGCGGGGCTCGCAAACCCGGCTCACTCCTCGCGCTCAC
>NZ_MZMV01000068.1 GCF_002210435.1 Micromonospora wenchangensis | reverse complement strand
CTCGGCGGCCACCGACCCCAACTCCCCAGAAAATGATCACCAGCGACCCACACACCCAACACAAGACCCATATTTATGACGGACAGGCATACCGGTCCACCGCAGGGTGTCGTCCCTCCCGCTGCCCGGCGGGCGACCGGGTCCCCGCGACGACGGGGCCGCCGGTAATCCGGCAGCGGTCCCCGGTCCGGTCAGGACACGTGGGTCAGGTAGGCGTCGATGGTGGCGGCGAGGATGTCCGGGCCGGGGCGGGACCAGAGCGCCGCCTGGAACACCTCGACCTCGACCGGCCCGGTGTACCCGGCGGCGTCGACCGCCTCGCGCAGCCGGCGCAGCTGCACACAGCCCTCGCCGGGCAGCGCCCGGCCGAGCAGCACCCCCTCCGGCAGCGGGGTCACCCAGTCCGCCGCCTGGAACGCGGCGATCCGGTCGCCGGCGCGGGCGATCTGCGCGTACACCGTGTCGTCCCACCAGACGTGGTAGGTGTCCACCACCACGCCGACCACGGCGGGGTCGAACCGTTCGGCGATGTCGAGGGCCTGGCCGAGGGTGGCGATGACGCACCGGTCGGCGCTGAACATCGGGTGCAGCGGTTCGATGGCGAGGCGTACCCCGGCGGCCGTGGCCTCGTCGGCGAGCGCGGCGACGGCGTCGGCGACCTGCCGGCGGGCCCCGTCGACGTCGCGGCTGCCCGGTGGGAGTCCACCGGAGACCAGCACCAGTTCCCGGGTGCCGAGGGTGGCCGCCTCCTCGATGGCCCGCCGGTTCTCGTCCCACCAGTCGGGGGTGGTGAAGAACCCGCCCCGGCACAGTGAGGTGACGGTCAGCCCGGCGGCGCGGACCAGCCTGGCCGCCCGGTCGAGCCCGTACTCCTGCACGGGTTCGCGCCACAGGCCGATGCCGGGCACCCCGGCCGCCGCGCAGCCGGCGACGGCCGCCGCCAGCGGCCAGTGCTGGGCGGTGGCCTGGTTGAACGAGAACCGCTCCAGCCCCGACGCCGCCACCACCGCAGCCGTGCCGCCGGGCCGGGCCGGGCCGCCGCCGGACGGCGCGGGGCCGGTCACTGGGCCACCCCGGCCACGGTGAGGTACGCCCGGGCCCGCGCGGCGGCCAGCTCCGCGTCGGGCAGCAGCCCGGCGGCGTCGGCGAGGACGAGCAGCCGGGCCAGGTGGGCCGGGGAACGGCCGGACTGCTGCCCGGCCAGCATGGTGAAGTGCTCCTGGTGCCCGGCCAGCCAGGCGAGGAACACGATGCCGGTCTTGTAGAACCAGGTGGGCGCGGCGAACAGGTGCCGGGCCAGCGGCAGGGTCGGGGCGAACACCGCGTCGTAGCGGTCCAGGTCACCGGCGTCGAGGGCGGCGAGCGCGGCGGCGGCGGCCGGCGCGATGGCCGCGAAGACGCCGAGCAGGGCGTCGGAGTGGCCCTGCCCGTCGCCCCGGATCAGCTCCGGGTAGTGGAAGTCGTCGCCGGTGTAGAGACGTACCCCGGCGGGCAGGCGGCGGCGCAACGCGACCTCCCGGTCGGCGTCGAGCAGGGACACCTTGATCCCGTCGACCCTGCCCTGGTGCTGTTTGATCAGGTGCAGCACCGTCTCGGTGGCCTCGTCGAGGTCGGTCGAGCCCCAGTAGCCGGCCAGCGCCGGGTCGAACATGTCGCCGAGCCAGTGCAGCACCACCGGCTGGTCGGCGGCGGTGAGCAGTTCGTCGTACACCCGCAGGTAGTCGTCGGGGCCGGTGGCGGCGGCGGCCAGGTGACGGCTGCACATCAGCACCGGGCGGGCGCCGGCGGCGGTGACGTCGGCGAGCTGGTCGGCGTACGCCCGGGTCACCTGGGCGACCGTGGCCGGGGCGGGTGGGAGCTGGTCGGTGGCGACCCCGGCGACGATCCGGCCGCCGACCGCACGGGCCTCGGCGGCGCTGCGCCGGATCAGCTCCCGGGTGGCCGGGTAGTCCAGGCCCGCGCCGCGCTGGGCGGTGTCCATCGCCTCGGCCACCCCCAGCCCGTACGACCAGAGGTGCCGGCGGAAGGCGAGGGTGGTGTCCCAGTCGACGGCGGCCGGGGCGCCCGGGACGTTCTCCGCGCGCGGGTCGGCGACGACGTGCGCGGCGGCGTACGCCACTCTGCTGGTGGACGGACCGGTGGGACGGTCGTGGCCCGCGCCCCCGCGCAGCCGGTGGGTGCTGCCGTCGGGCAGCCGGACGACGGCGGTCACCGGGACAGCTCCGGCACCTCGACCCGGCGGCCCTCCCGGGCCGAGCGCAGCCCCAGCTCGGCCAGTTGCACGCCGCGTGCGCCGGCCAGGAAGTCCCAGGTGAACGGGGAGCCGGTGACGACGTGCCGCAGGAACGCCTCCCACTGCACCTTGAAGCCGTTGTCGAACTCCTCGTTGTCGGGCATCTCGGTCCACTGTGCCCGGAAGTCCTCGGTGGCGGGCAGGTCCGGGTTCCACACCGGTTTGGGGGTGACCGCCCGGTGCTGGACCCGGCAGCGGCGCAACCCGGCGACGGCGCTGCCCTCGGTGCCGTCGACGTGGAACTCGACCAGTTCGTCGCGGTGCACCCGGGTGGCCCAGGACGAGTTGAGCGCGGCGACGATCCCGCCGTCGAGTTCGAAGATGCCGTACGCGGCGTCGTCGGCGGTGGCCGGGTAGGGCCGGCCGGCCTCGTCGACGCGCTGCGGGACGTGCGTGGCGGCGACGCAGGTGACCGCCCGGACCGGGGCGAACAGCTCCTCCAGCACGTACTGCCAGTGCGGGAACATGTCCATCACGATGCCGCCGCCGTCCTCGGCGCGGTAGTTCCAGGAGGGGCGTTGGGCGGGCTGCCAGTCGCCCTCGAAGACCCAGTAGCCGAACTCGCCGCGCACGGAGAGGATGCGACCGAAGAACCCGCCGTCGATCAGCCGCTTGAGCTTGCGCAGCCCGGGGAGGAAGAGTTTGTCCTGCACCACGCCGGTACGGATGCCTGCGGCGTCGGCGGCCCGGACCAACTCCCACGCGGCGGCGCTGGACTCGGCGAGCGGCTTCTCGGTGTAGATGTGCTTGCCGGCGTCGATGGCCTGGCGGATGGCCTTCTCCCGCTGCTGGGTCACCTGGGCGTCGAAGTAGATCTCCGCGTCGTCGCGGGCGAGGGCGGCGGCGAGGTCGGTGGTCCAGTCGGTGAGGCCGTGCCGTTCCGCGACCGCCCGCAGCCGGGTCTCGTCCCGGCCGACCAGGATCGGCTCGGGCCAGATCCGGGTGCCGTCGCCCAGTTCCAGGCCACCCTGCTCGCGCAGGGCGAGCAGGGAGCGGACCAGGTGCTGGCGGTAGCCCATCCGACCGGTGACGCCGTTGACGATGATGCCGATCGACCTTCGGGTCATGGTCGTCCTTCCCCTTTGCACATCGCATAGGTAAGCGCTTTCCTAGCAGCCTAGGTGGCCGCCCCACCACGGGCAAGAGGCCGCCACCGACCGTTGCGGTAACCTGTCCGCTACCGCGCGGCCCCGACCGGGCCCGGACACTTTCGGGGGTGCCCATGGCGACGCTGGCCGATGTCGCCCGCCGCGCCGGGGTCTCCCCCGCCACCGCCTCCCGGGTGATCAACGGCAGCAGCAAGCCGGTCGCCGACGAGCTGCGCGAACGGGTGCTGCGGGCCGTCGCCGACCTGCGGTACGTCCCCAACGCGCACGCCCAGCTGCTGGCCCGGCCGCAGCGCAGCGTGGTCGGCGTGGTGGTGCACGACGTCTCCGACCCGTACTTCGCCGAGCTGACCCGGGGGCTGCAACGGGTCGCCACCGACCACGGCCGGCTGGTCATCATCTGCAACAGCTACCGCGACCCGGAACGCGAACTGGAGTACGTGGAGCTGCTGCGCGCCCAGCAGGTCGCCGCGATCGTGCTGGCCGGCTCCGGCTACCACGACGCCACCTTCACCGCCCGGCTCGCCGAGAAGCTGGCCGCCTACGAGGCGACCGGCGGCCGGGTGGCGGTGGTCGGCCGGCACGAACACCCGGGCGACGCGGTGATGCCGGCCAACACCGACGGCGGCCGGCTGCTCGGCGCGGAACTGCTGCGCCGGGGGCACACCCGGATCGGGGTGGTCGCCGGCCCACAGGTGCTGACCACCATCACCGACCGGCTCGACGGGCTGCGCGCCGCGCTCGCCGAGGGCGGTCACCCGTTGCCCGCCGAGCGCGTCCGGTACGCCGACTTCGACCGCGACGGGGGCGCCCGCGCCGCCGGTGAGCTGCTCGACGCCGTCCCCGGGCTGACCGCGCTGGTGGCGTTGAACGACTCGATGGCCGTCGGCGCGCTGACCCTGCTGCGCGCCCGGGGCGTGCCGGTCCCCGGGCAGGTGTCGGTGGTCGGCTTCGACGACATGCCGGTCGCCGCCGACGTCACCCCGGCACTGACCACCGTCCGGCTGCCGCTGGTGGAGCTGGGTGCGCGGGCGATGACCCTGGCGCTGGGCCCGCCCGCCGACCGGTCCCGGGTCGAGGTGCTGCCGGCCACCCTGGTCGTCCGGGACAGCCTCGGCCCCGCCCCGGCCTGACCCGCCCGCACCGGGCCGGCGGAACGGCGGGTGGTCGGGCGGGGGCGGCACCGGCTCAGGCGGGGGTCGTGGCCAGCTCGGCGAGCCGGTCGATCTGCCGGGGGTCGGACAGCGCCGATCCCACCGCCACCACCCGCACCCCGGCGGCGAGGAAGTCGGCGGCGTTGCCCGCGTCGATCCCACCGGTCGCCACGAACCGCAGCTCCGGCAGCGGACCGGCCATCGCCTTGAACCACTGCGGGCCGAGGCTGGCCGCCGGGAACGCCTTGAGCCAGACCAGCCCGTGGTCGAGCGCGAGTTGCGCCTCGGTGGGGGTGGCCACCCCGGGCAGGTGCGGGATGCCGTAGCTGACCGCCGCGTCGGCCACCGCCAGGTCCAGCCCGGGGGCGACGGTGAACGCCGCACCGGCGCTGGCGGCCTGCCGTACCTGGGCGGGGGTACGCACCGTGCCGGCACCGACCCGGCGGCCCCGGTCCTTGCCGGCCTCCACCGCCGCCCGCAGGGACAGCGTCGCGTCCGGGGTGCGGATCGGCACCTCGACCACGTCGATGCCGAGGTTCCAGGCCCGTTCGGCGAGCCGGACGGTCTCCGTCGGCGGCAGGTCCCGCAGGATCACCATCACCCGTGCGGTGCCGAACAGGGGTGCGAAGTCGTGCGCGGTCATCGACCGTTCCTTCCGGTGGCGGGGGTGGGGAGCAGGCCGGCGTCGACCAGGTCCAGGCTCGCCCAGTCCGGTGCCGGCAGCGCGAGGAGCCGGTCGGCCAGCGCCCGGCGCGGCGGCGGGGCGGTGTCCCCGGCGACGGTCAGGGCGGGGGCCGCGCAGAGGTGCCCGAGCCGCAGGCAGCGGTCCAGGTCGAGGCCGCGCAGCAGCCCCGACAGGAGGCCGGCGGCGAAGGCGTCGCCGGCCCCGACCGGCTCGTGCACCGGCACCCGCAGCGCCGGCACGAAGACGGCGGCCGCGCCGCGGGGCAGCGCGGTGGCCCCGACGGCGGCGTCCTTGACCACCACCAGTTCCGGGCCGGGCAGCAGGTCACGGACGGCGGTCGGCCCGGTGACGCCCCACAGGGTGTGCGCCTCGTCGAGGCCGACCAGGACCACGTCGGCGGCGTCGGCGAGCCCGCGCAGCACCGGCGCGGCGGTCGCCGCCGGCCAGAGCCGGGCCCGGTGGTTGACGTCGAAGGTGACCCGGGCGGCGGGTAGCGGCCGGTCGGTGACCGCCCGGCGGACCAGGGCCGCGCAGGACGGCGAGAGGGCGGCGGTCACCCCGGACAGGTGCAGCAGCCGCGCCCCGGCCAGCGCCGGATCGTCGAGCACCCCCGGGTGCAGGCGGGAGGCCGCCGACCCGGACCGGTAGTAGTGCACGGCGGTGCCGTCGGGCGTCGGGTCCTTGAGGTAGACGCCGGTCGGGGCGGTCGGGTCGACGGTGACCAGGCTGGTGTCGACGCCGGTGGCGGCGACGTGCCGCCGGACCCGCCGGCCGAACGGGTCGTCACCGACCCGGCTGACCCAGGCCGTGCGGTGGCCGAGCGCGGCGAGCGCGCACGCCACGTTGGACTCCGCGCCGCCGACCGAGACGCCCAGCCGGTCGGCCCGGTCCAGCGGCCCGGTCGGGTCGGGGCCGAGCACCACCATCGACTCGCCGACGGTGACCGCCTCCGGGCCGGGTCCGGCCCCGCCGGTCGGGTCGGCGGCGGTCACTGCGGTTCCGCGGCGGCGAGCAGGGCGGTGACGCCGGCCCGGTCGCGTACCCCGTCGGCGACCAGCACCCGGTGCCGGCCGGTGCGCCGGCCACCGGCGGGCACCACGGCCGGCCGGTCGAAGGCGAAGGCCACGCAGACCCCCGGGTACATCGCCGTCCGCACGAACCACCTGTCGCCGAGCCCCAGCCCGGTGAAGACCAGGGTGTACGCTCCACCGCCCGGCGCGACCCCGGTGAGCGCGACCCAGCGGGCGGCGCTGCCGTTGGCGGCCTGCTCGCCGTCGGCGTCGGCGGTGAACGTGACCGGCTCGCCGTCGGCGATCGCCCGCCAGAAGAAGCCGCCGTAGCCGGCCCCGCCGGGCCGCCCGTTGGTGGCGGGGCTGCCCAGGTGGACGTCGCGTCCGGCCGGGGCGGTGAGGGTGTAGTCGACGTCGAGCGCCCAGGCGTCCGGGGCCACCGGGCTCGCGGCGAGCCGGCGGTGCTCGGTGAGCAGCACCCTGCCGGCCCGGTCGCGCCACTGCAACGCGTGTGCCAGCCGGTCCGGCGCGCGCTCCCGCCAGTGTGTGTGCGCGATCTCGCCGTGGTCGTCGCGCCAGGTGTAGCCGGTGTCCCGGACGTACGTCCGGCCGCCCCACAGGTTGGTGCCGTCGACGTCCTGCACGGCCAGCGACGCCCCGAGGTGCCAGACGTGGTCGGCGGGCAGGGCGTCGGTGACCGGGGTGCCGGCCAGCGTCCGTACCGGGTGCAGGTAGGGCCGGGGGCCGTGCTTCGGGTCCAGGTCGGGGCGCAGCACGTACCGGGCCACCTCGACGTCGCCGACGTGCAGCCGGGGATCGTCGTCGGACGGTTCCGGGGCGGCGCGGGTCGGGGCCGGGCCGGGGCCGGCCGGGACGGGGTGGGGGTGACCGGTCACGGTGCCTCCATCCGGGCGGTGGGCCGGCGGGCGGCGACCGCGTGCAGGGCGGCCAGCGCGTAGCCGGCCAGGATCGGCACCGCCACCGGGGTGACCAGTATCCCCAACACCCCGGCCACCGCGCAGACCCCGCCGGCCGCCGCCCAGGTCCCGGGCCGGGCCAGGCCGGTACGGGCGGCGACCCGGGCCGCCGCCCGCCAGCCCCGCCCGCCGGTACGGCCGATCGCCACCACGGTCAGCCCGGCGTACCCGGCCAGGGCGGCGGTGACCACGGCGGTGCCGGCCAGCGCGACGCCGCCCCCGGGCACCCGGCCGGTGGCCAGCGCGACCAGGTCGACGCCGAGCGCGACGGCGACCGCCAGCCCGACGGCGCCGGCGGCCAGCCCGGCGGGCAGCGCCCGGCCGAACCGGGACAGCGTGGTGCGCAGGTCGGGCCAGCCGCCGAGGGTCAGCCGGTCGTGCACGGCGGCGCTGGCGGTGGCCAGGGCCGGTGCGAGGGTGAGCACCGGCAGCGCGGCCAGCGTCACCGCGAACCCGAGCAGCGCCAGGTCGGTGGCGTCGCGCAGGGTGTCGCGCCAGTCCCGGCGGGCCGGTACGGCGTCCTCGGACGCCAGCGGGGCGGCGGTCATCCCTTCAGCCCGCTGGTGTTGATGCCCTCGACCAGCATCCGCTGGAAGGCCAGGAAGAACAGGAACACCGGCAGCAGCGACAGCACCGACATGGCGAACATCGGGCCGACCGCGCTCTGGCTGGTGGAGTCGATGAACAGGGTCAGCGCGACAGGCACCGTGTAGTCGTCCAGGCTGGACAGGAAGACCAGTTGCCGGAAGAAGTCGCTCCAGGTCCAGATGAACGAGAAGATCGCGGTGGTGACCAGCGCCGGGCGGCTCAGCGGCAGGATGACGTGCCGGAAGATGCCGTACGGGCTGGCCCCGTCGATCTTGGCGGCCTCGTCGAGTTCGCGCGGGATGCCCCGCATGAACTGCACCATCAGGAACACGAAGAACGCCTCGGTGGCCAGGAACTGTGGGATGAGCAGCGGCAGGTAGGGCCAGTCCCCGCCGACCAGGCCGAGGCTGCGGAACAGGATGTACTGCGGCACGATCAGCACGTGGCCGGGGAGCAGCAGGGTGCCGATCATGACGGCGAACCAGACCCCCCGCAGCCGGAACCGCAACCGGGCCAGGGCGTACGCGGCGAGCAGGCAGGAGACCGCGTTGCCGACCACGGTCAACAGGCTGACCATGGCGCTGTTGAGGAAGAACGTGCCGAAGCTGAGGTCGAAGTTGCCCCAGCCGGCGGTGTAGTTGCCCGGGGTGAACCGCTCGGGCAGCAGGCCGATGTTGTTGACGATCTCTTCCTGCGACTTGACCGAGGTGCCCACCATCCACAGCAGCGGGTAGAGCACCACCGCCACGATCACGATCAGCACCAGCAGCCGTACGGCCTGCCGGCCGCCCTGCCGCCGGCCGGGCCGCCGCGCCGTCGAGGTCACCGCCGCCATCACTTCTCCCCGTCGGAGTAGTGCACCCAGAACCGCCCGGTGCTGAAGAAGACCACGGTGATCAGGCCGATCGCGAGCAGGAACACCCAGGCCATCGCGGAGGCGTAGCCCATCTCCAGGTCGGTGAAGCCCGAGATGTAGAGCTTCAGGGTGTACATCAGGGTGGAGTCGACCGGCCCGCCGGTGCCGTTGCTGAGCACGAAGGCGGCGGTGAAACCCTGGAACCCGTTGATGGTCTCCAGCACCAGGTTGAAGAAGATGACCGGGGAGAGCATCGGCAGGGTGACGTGCCAGAACTGGCGGAACCGGCCGGCGCCGTCGACGGAGGCGGCCTCGTACAGTTCGGTGGGGACCTGCTTCAACCCGGCCAGGAAGATCACCATGGGTGCGCCGAACTGCCAGATGGCCAGCACCATCAGGGTCTGCAACGCCCAGTCCGGGTCGCTGACCCAGGGCAGCCCCTCGATGCCGAACAGCGCGAGGAACGAGTTGAACGCGCCGTCCCGGTTGAACATGTTGACCCAGACGATGGCCAGCGCGACGCTGCCGCCGAGCAGGGACGGCAGGTAGAACAGCGCCCGGAACAGGCCCACCCCCCGCCACGCCCGGTTGAGCAGCAGCGCCACCCCGAGGGCCGCGGCCAGCTTCAGCGGCACGGCCACCAGGGCGAAGGTCACCGTCACCCGCACCGCGTGCCAGTACGACGGGTCGGCGGTGAACATCCGCTCGTAGTTGGCCAGCCCCACCCACCGCACCTCGGACAGCGGGGTGAGGATGTCGTAGTTGGTGAAGCTCAGCCAGAGTGAGAGCAGCATGGGGATCGCCGTGACGCCCATCAGTCCGATGAGCCAGGGCGAGAGGAATACGTACCCCGCCAGTCCTTCGGCGTGCCGGTCCGGCCGGGCACCGTGGTGAGGGCCACGGGTCCGGCTCCTTTCGTCGTCCGCGGTGTGCCGGTCAGGCGATCGCGGACCTGCAGGCGGCGAGGAACTGCTCGGCGGCCTGTTCCGGGGTGGCCCGCTGGTACTGGACGTTCTCGGCGGCCTTGACCAGCTCGGACTTGACCTTGCTGTGACCCTTGATCGGCACCTGTGGCGACTGGCCGAACTTCTGCGCCAGCTCGGTCTCGACCTGGATGGACTGCTTCATCGCCGGGTCGGTCACCGTCTGGCTGACCGTGGCCCGCAGGTCCATGTTGGACGGCAGGCCCCGGTCGGTGCCGAGCAGCGCCACCGCCTCCGGGTCGTTGGCCAGGAAGTTGATCACGTCGACGGCGGTGTCCCGGTGCTTGCTGCCCTTGAACACCGACCAGTACATCGAGGCGCGGGCCCACTGGGCGCTCGGGTCGCCGGGGTAGGCCACCACCCCCAGCTCGTCCTTGGTGTTCTTCTTCAGGTCGGGCATCTGGTTGACCCAGACCCAGGAGGTCGCGGCCTTGCCGGTGACCACGAGCTGCTTGGTCACGTCGCTGGCGTTGCCCTCGTGGATCACGTCGGGGGTGGGGGTGGCCCCCCGGTCCCGGGCGCCCTTCCACAGGGTGAACCACTTCGTCACGTCCTCGGCGGTGAAGCCGAGGTCCTTGCCGGCGTAGAGGTCCTTGCCCTGCTGGCGCAGCCAGACCCAGAACGCCTTGTAGTCGGCGCTCGGGTCCTGGGTGCCGGGGACCTTGGCCTTCTTGGCCACCTGTTCGGCCCAGGCGATGTGTTCCTCCCAGCTCTGGCCGGTGGTCGGCTCCGGGAGGCCGTTCTTGCTCAGCAGCGTCTTGTTGTAGACCAGGCCCTGGGTGTTCTCGCCGGAGGCCACCCCGGCCAGCTTGCCGTCGACGACGCCGTACTCCAGCAGGCTCTTGGGGAACTTCGACACGTCGAGCTTGCCGGAGTCCTGGTAGCTCTTGAGGTCGAGCACGGTGCTGCGGCCGGCGTACTCGGCGAGGTAGTTGTCGTCGATCTGGAACAGGTCCGGCGGGTTGCCGCCGGCGGTGAGGGTGGCCAGCTTGTCGAAGTAGCCCTGGTTGGCCTGCCAGGTCTTCTCGAACGTCACGTTCGGGTGCTTCTTGGTATAGAGGGCGAGGGCGTCCTCGGTGAGCTTGGCCCGCGCCTCACCGCCCCACCAGAAGACGGAGAGCTTGACCTGGCCGTCGTCACCTGCGGAGTCGTCGCCGCAGGCCGCCGCGCCGAACATCAGCGGTACGGCGACGGCGGTGGCGAGCACGCCGCGCAGGAATCGACGACGGGGCACGGGGGTACGGTGGTGCGGTTCGGCCGGCGGGCCGGCGGTGGGGGACGTTGCGGGGTGCATGCGCTCACTCCTCGGGTTAGGAGGCGACGACGCCACCGGTGGTCACGGTCGGGCCGCCCGGGTCCGCAAGGCGATGCGGACCCGGGCCATCCGGAACGGAACCGGGACGGGATCGACCGGGTACGGGTCCGGTCGAGTCGCGAATGACCAGTTCGGTCTGGAGCATTACCTGTGCGGTGGTACGACGGTCACCGACGGCCGCTGCCCGTCCCCCGCCGCGCGGGCGCGGGTCGGAGTCGTGTTGCAGCAGCATGTCGACGGCCGTCCGGCCGGCGGCCGCGGTTGGCGTGGCCACCGTCGTCAACTTGGGGCGGGTGAGTCGGCTCAGCGCGATGTCGTCGACGCCGACCACGCTGACGTCCTGCGGCACCCGGATGCCGAGCTGGTCGAGCCCCTCGATCAGCCCGATCGCCATCAGGTCGTTGTAGGCGAGCACTGCGGTGACGCCGCTGTCGCGTACCCGGGTGGCCAGTTCACCGCCGCCGGTCTCGGTGGGCGGGTTGGGCCCGAGCACGGTCAGCTCGGCCCCGCCGGAGCGGGCGGCGGCGCCGGCCGCCCGGCGCATCTGCTGGTTGGTCCAGGAGCCGCGCGGCCCGCCGAGCAGGGCGAGCCGCCGGTGGCCGAGGCCGAGCAGGTGCTCGATCGCGGCGCGCGCCCCCTGACCGACGTCCATCATCACGCAGGGCAGGCCGGTGACCTGCCGGTTTATCACCACCACCGGCACCTCCCGGCTGACCTGCTCGATCAGGCCGTTGCTCATCCGGGGGCTGCACAGCAGCACCCCGTCGACCTGCTTGGCCAGCGCGTGGACCAGCTCCTCCTCGGCGGCCGGGTCCTCGTTGGTGTCGGCCACGAAGACGTGGTAGTCGCGGTGCCGGGCCTGCCCCTCGGCCGCCTTGATCAGCGGCGGGAAGAACGGGTTGGCGATGTCGGCGATGATCAGGCCGATGTTGTGCGTCCGCCCGGTGATCAGGGCGCGGGCGGCCCGGTTGGGCCGGTAGCCGAGGTCCTCGGCGCAGGCCAGCACCCGGCCCCGGGTCTCCGGGTTGACCAGGTGCGGCGCCGAGAAGGTGCGGGACACCGTGGAGATGTGCACGCCCGAGGCCCGCGCGACGTCGCGGATGGTGGCTGGCACGGGCGGCCCTCTCGTCGATGGTGTGGTCGGGGTCACGTGGGTGCCGCCAATTAATGCAAACGGTTGCTCCACTGTCAACGGGCGATTGTTACAGGTCGATTGCGGAGGTGCTCCTGCCATGCCCCCTTAACCGCATGAACCGGGATCTATGCCACGGGATTGGCATCGATCGTTGACGTGCTCTTCACCGACATGGTTTCTTCACTGCAAACCTTTGCAGCTACGGGAGGTCCACGGATGCCACCACCAACCACGCCACGCCGACGGCACGCCCTCGTCGGCACCGGGGCGCGGGCGGAGATGTTCGTCCGGGCCCTGGTCACCGCGCACGCCGACACCGCCGAGCTGGTCGCCTTCGCCGACGTCAACCAGACCCGGATGGACGCCCACAACCGGTGGCTGGCCGAGCTCGGCCGGCCGGCCGTGCCGACGTACCCGGCCGCCGACTTCGCCACCATGCTCGCCAGGGAACGGGTCGACGTGGTGCTGGTGACCAGCGTCGACGTCACCCACGACGAGTACATCGTGGCGGCCCTGCGCGCCGGCTGCGACGTGGTCACCGAGAAACCGATGACCGTCGACGCGGCCCGCTGCCGGCGCATCCTCGACGCGGTCGCCGAGACCGGCCGGCAGGTCACCGTCGCCTTCAACTACCGGTACAACCCGTTGCACGAGCAGGTCAGAAGGCTGCTCGCCGACGGCGCGGTCGGCGAGATCGGCTCGGTGCACTTCGAGTGGCTGCTCGACGTGCGGCACGGCGCGGACTACTTCCGCCGCTGGCACCGGGACAAGGCCAGCTCCGGCGGGCTGATGGTGCACAAGGCCAGCCACCACTTCGACCTGGTCAACTGGTGGCTCGACGCCACCCCGGTCGAGGTGTACGCCGCCGGCCGGCTGTTCTTCTACGGCGAGGGGGGCCGCCGGCACGGCTACGCCCGCGACTACGACCGGGCGCACGACTCCCCCGCCGCCGACGACGACCCGTTCGCCCTGCGGCTGGCCGACCACCCCCGGCTGCGCGAGCTGTACCTCGACGCCGAGGGCGAGGACGGCTACCAGCGCGACCGCAACGTCTTCGCCCCCGGGGTGAGCATCGAGGACGACATGGCGGTGCTGGCCCGCTACTCCACCGGCGCGACGATGACCTACCACCTCACCGCCTACGCCCCCTGGGAGGGCTACCGGGTGATGGTCAACGGCAGCCGGGGCCGGCTGGAACTGGAGGTCACCGAGAGCGACTTCGTCAGCCCGGCCGCCGCCGGGGCGCTCAAGGGGGCCGCCCTGCACGGCGACGAGGCCGCCGCCGAACACGGCGCCGCCACCCTCACCCTGCGCCCGTTCTGGGCCCCGCCCCGCCGGATCCCGGTCGAGGGCTACACCCGGCAGGGCCACGGCGGCGCGGACGTCCGGATGACCCGGGTGATCTTCGGCGGCGAGCCGGACCCGCTGGGCCGGGCCGCCACCGCCCGCGACGGGGCGCTGGCCCTGCTCACCGGGCTGGCCGCCAACCGCTCCTTCGACACCGGCGAACCGGTCCGCGTCGCCGACCTGCTCACCCTGCCCTGACCGGGCCGGCCCCGCCGACCCCGTCCCGAACCGCCGACCCTCCGCCCGTACCCGAGGAGTCCTCCGACGTGCCGACCTCTCCCGACCTGCTCCTGCCGACCGACCCGGGCGTCCGGGCCATCGCCCGCGAGCTGTACGCCCTCGCCGGCCCGCAGCCGATCATCTCGCCGCACGGGCACGTCGACCCGGCGCTGCTGGCCGAGGACCGGCCCTTCCCGGACCCGGCCCGGCTGCTGATCGTGCCCGACCACTACCTCACCCGGATGCTGCTCAGCCAGGGGGTGCCGCCGGCCACGCTGGGCGTGCCCAGCGTCGACGGCACACCGGTGGAGACCGACGGCCGGACCATCTGGCGGCGCTTCGCCGACCACTGGCACCTGTTCCGGGGCACCCCGTCGCGGCTGTGGCTGGAACGCACCTTCAGCGAGGTGTTCGGGGTGGACACCGCGCTCACCCCGGCCACCGCCGACGCCGTCTACGACGAGGTGGCCGCCCGGCTGGCCGAGCCGGAGTTCCGGCCCCGGGCGCTGTTCACCAGGTTCCGCATCGAGGTGCTCGCCACCACCGAGTCCCCGCTGGACGACCTCGCCGCGCACGCCAAGCTCGCCGCCGACGGCTGGGGCGGGCCGGGCGGCCGGGTGGTCACCACCTTCCGCCCCGACAACGTCGTCGACATGGAGTTCGACGGCTGGGCCGACAACGTGGCCCGGCTCGGCGAGGTGGCCGGCGTCGACACCGGCACCTACGCCGGCTACCTGGACGCGCTGCGGGCCCGCCGGGCGGCGTTCGTCGCGGCCGGCGCGACCTCCTCCGACCACGGCCACCCCACCGCCCGGACCCTGGCGCTCGACGCCGACGAGGCGGCGCGGCTCTACGACCGGGGCCGGCGCGGGCTGGCCGACGCCGCCGACGCCGAGGCGTTCCGGGCGCACATGCTCGTGGAGTTCGCCCGGATGTCGCTGGACGACGGTCTGGTGCTGCAACTGCACCCCGGCGCCGTGCGCAACCACAACCGCAAGCTGTACGCCACCCACGGCCGCGACGTCGGCGGGGACGTCCCGCACGCCACCGAGTACGTGCACGCGCTGGCCCCGCTGCTCGACGCGTACGGCAACGACCCGCGCCTGCGGGTGGTGCTCTACACCCTCGACGAGTACACGTTCACCCGGGAGCTGGCCCCGCTGGCCGGTGGCTACGCCGCGCTCTACCTCGGCGCGCCCTGGTGGTTCCTGGACTCCCCGGAGGTGCTGCGCCGGTTCCGGGAGGCGGTCACCGAGTCCGCCGGGTTCTACAACACCGCCGGGTTCGTCGACGACACCCGCGCGTTCTGCTCCATCCCGGTCCGCCACGACGTGGCCCGCCGGATCGACGCCGGGTTCCTGGCCCGTCTCGTCGCCGAACACCGGCTGAGCGAGGACGAGGCCGCCGAGACGGTCGTCGACCTGGCGTACCGGCTGCCCAAGAAGGTCTTCAAGTTCGGGGAGTCCGCATGAGCACCAGGATCACCGACGTCGACGTGCACGACGTCCGGTTCCCGACGGCGGCGGCCGGCGACGGCTCCGACGCGATCAACCGGGGTGACTACTCGGCCAGCTACGTCGAGCTGCGCACCGACGGCGGCCCGACGGGTGCCGGGTTCACCTTCACCAACGGCCGGGGCAACGAGATCACCTGCGCGGCGATCGGGGCCCTCGCCCACCACGTGCGGGGACGCACCGTCGCCGAGATCGCCGCCGAGCCGGTGGCGTTCTGGCGCTCGCTCACCGCCGACGTGCAGCTGCGCTGGCTGGGGCCGGAGAAGGGGGTCATCCACATGGCCGCCGGGGCGCTGGTCAACGCGGTCTGGGACCTGCGGGCCAAGCTCGCCGGCAAGCCGATGTGGCGCTACCTCGCCGAGCTGTCCACCGACGAGCTGGTCGCCAACGTCGACTTCCACCACATCACCGACGCGCTCACCCCCGACGAGGCGGCCACCCTCCTGGACAAGGGGCTGGTCGGGGCGGCGGACCGGCTCGCCGTGCTGGAGCAGGACGGTTTCCCGTCGTACACCACCTCGGTGGGGTGGTTGGGGTACCCGGACGACAAGGTGCGGGCGCTGACCCGCGAGGCGTACGCCCGGGGGTGGCGGGCGATGAAGATGAAGGTCGGCGGCCCGCCCGCCGACGACCTGCGCCGGGCGCGGATCATCCGGGCCGAGATCGGCCCGGACGCGCTGCTGATGATGGACGCCAACCAGGTCTGGGACGTCGACGAGGCGATCACCAACATGACCGCGCTGGCCGAGGTCGACCCGTACTGGATCGAGGAGCCGACGCACGCCGACGACGTCCTCGGCCACGCCCGGATCGCCCGCGCGGTGACCGCGTCAACCGGCGGCCGGTGCCGGGTCGCCACCGGCGAGGTCGCCGCCAACCGGGTGATCTTCAAGCAGCTCCTCCAGGCCGAGGCGATCGGGGTGATGCAGATCGACGCCTGCCGGGTCGCCGGGGTCAACGAGGTGCTGGCGGAGCTCCTGCTGGCCGCGAAGTTCGGGGTGCCGGTCTGCCCGCACGCCGGTGGCGTCGGCCTCTGCGAGTACGTGCAGCACCTGGCGATCTTCGACTACCTGCGGGTCGGCACCAGCCTGGACGGGCGGATGGTCGAGTACGTCGACCACCTGCACGAGCACTTCGTCGACCCGGTCCGCACCCGGGGCGGCCGGTACCTGCTGCCCACCGCCCCCGGCTACAGCGCCGCCATGCGCCCCGAGTCGATCGCGCGGTTCCGGTTCCCGGACGGCCCGGTGTGGCGGTGAACGGGGGCACCGACCGGCTGGGCCTGGCCACCCTGCGCCGGCTGCCCGAGCAGAGCCGACCGCTGATCCGGCCCGGCACCGTGCCGGCCGGCATCGTCCACCTCGGACTGGGCGCGTTCCACCGGGCCCACCAGGCGGTCTGCACCGAGGCGGCGGTCGACGCGGCCGGCGGCGACTGGGGCATCGTCGGGGTCGCCCCGCGCAGCACCGAGTTGGTCGAGGCGCTCGCCGCCCAGGATGCGCTGTTCAGCGTCACCACGCTGGCCGCCGACCGGTCCGCGACCCGGGTGGTCGGCGCGCTGGCCGGGGTCCGGCACGCGGCCAGCGACCCGGCGGCGGTGGTCGCGCTGCTCGCCGACCCGGCGATCCGGGTGGTGACGCTGACGGTGACCGAGAAGGCGTACCGGCTCGACCCGGTCTCCGGGGCGTTGCGGGCCGACGACGAGCTGACCCTCGACCTGACCACCGACCGGCCCCCGGTCACCGTGCCCGGCCTGCTGGTGCGCGGGCTGCTCGCCCGCGCCGCCGCCCAGGCGGGGCCGGTCGCGCTGGTCAGCTGCGACAACCTGCCGTCCAACGGGCGTCGACTGCGCGGCCTGGTGCAGCAGTCGCTGGCGCTGGCCGGGGTGCCGGACGCCGTCCAGGACGCCCTCGCCGGGCAGGTGAGCTTCCCCGGCACGATGGTGGACCGGATCGTCCCGGCCAGCACCGCCGCGACGCTGGCGAACGCCCGCGCCGCGCTGGGGGTCACCGACCTGGCGGCGGTGGCCGCCGAGCCGTACCTCCAGTGGGTCGTCGAGGACGACTTCCCCGGCGGGCGGCCCCGGTGGGAGCAGGCCGGCGCGGTGCTCACCACCGACGCCGGCCCGTGGGAGCGGCTGAAGCTGCGCGGCCTCAACGGCGTCCACTCGGCGGTGGCCTACCTGGGGGCGGTGGCCGGCTGCGAGACGATCGCGGACGCGCTGGCGCTGCCCGGCCTGACCGACGTGCTGCGCCGGTTCGTCGCCGACGACGTGGCCGGAAGCTTCACCCCGCCCGAGGGGACGACCGTCGTCGGGTACGGCGACGAGGTGCTGGCCCGGTTCGCCAACCCGGCGATCCGGCACCGCACCCTCCAGGTGGCGATGGACGGGTCGCAGAAGCTGCCGCAGCGGGTCCTGCACACCGCCGCCGACCTGCGCGCCCAGGGCCGTCCGGCGTACTGGTCGGCGCTGGTCGTGGCGGCCTGGCTGCGGTTCCTCGACGGGCGGGCCGACGACGGCACGGTGCTGCCGCTCGACGACCCGCTGGCCGACCGGATCACCACCGCGCTCGCCGCCGCCGACGGCACGGCAGCCGGCACGGTCGGGGCGGTGTTCGCCCTGTCCGAGGTCGTCCCGGCCGCGCTCGCCTCCGACGACGGGTTCCGCGCCGACGTGGCCGGATGGCTCGGCGCGCTGCGTACCCACGGCGTGGCGACGGTCCTGTCGGGGGCGGCGTGACCGCCCCGGTGCCGCCGGCCGCCGCCGCTGGGCCCGCCGCCCGGGACGCTCCGGCCGGGCCCGGCGCGACGGCCGGACCCCGGGTGGCGATCGTCGGCGCGAACGGGCACGGCCGCTGGCACCGGCGCAGCGTCGCCGGGCTGCACGCGGCCGGACGGCTGCGGCTGGTGGCGCTGGTCGACGTGCGGCCGATCGAGGACGAGCCGGCCGCGCCGGTCCCGCCCGGGACCACCGTGCACACCGACCACCGGGAGATGCTCGCCGCCGCCCGCCCGGACGTGGTGATCGTCTGCACCCCGCCGCACACCCACCTGCCGATCGCCCTGGACGTCCTCGCCGCCGGTGCCGACCTGCTGCTGGAGAAGCCGCCGGTGCTGTCCACCGCCGAGCACCGGACGCTGGCCGGGGCGCTGGCCGCGACCGGCCGGGCCTGCCAGGTCGGTTTCCAGGCGCTCGGCTCGATGGCGCTGGCCGAGCTGTCGACCGCCCTCGGGCAGGGCCGGCTGGGCACCGTCACCGGCATCGGCACGGTCGCCTGCTGGCAACGCCCCGACGGCTACTACGCGCGGTCCCCGTGGGCCGGCCGACGCAGCCTGCACGGCCGGCCGGTGCTCGACGGCGCGCTGGCCAACCCGCTGGCGCACGCGGTGATGCAGTGCCTGGCGGTCGCCCAGACGGTGACCGGCGCGCCGGTACGGCCGGCGCGGATCGAGCTGGAGCGCTACCGGGTCCGCCCGATCGAGGTGGACGACACCGCCACGCTGCGCATCGTCACCCCGGGCGGGCCGCCGATCGTGGCGGCGGTGACGCTGGCCGGGGAGGACTTCGTCGCCGGGGAGGTGATCGTCACCGGCACCGCCGGGCGGGCGGTGCTGGAGTATCCGACCGACCGGTTGCTGCTGCCCGGCGACCCGCAGCCCCGGGAGGTGCCGGGGCGGCGGGGGCTGCTGGAGAACCTGCTCGCCCACCGGGCCGACCCGGCCGGCACCCCGCTGATCGCCCCGCTGGCCCGCACCGCGCCGTTCACCGCCGTGCTGGAACAGGTGCAGCGCGCCCCCGAACCGACCCTGCTCGGCGGCGACCTGGTCACGGTCACCGGCAGCGGGCCGGAACGGGTGGTGACGGTGCCCGGGATCAACGCGGCGCTGCGCCGGGCCGCCGAACAGGGCGCGCTGCTGTCGGAGCTGGCGGTGCCGTGGGCGGTGCCGCCGGTGCGGATCCCCCTGGCGGCGCTGGACGACTGACGCACCATCCACCACCACCCTGCGGAGACTCCCATGCGTCCACGCACCACCGGGGCGGCCCTGGTCGCCCTCGCCCTCCTGCTCACCCCGGGCACCGCCGCGTACGCTGCGCCACCCGACGGGCCGCCCCGGGCCGTCGAACTGTTCGCCCGGCAGACCCTGCCGGCCGGCGACGGCTGGGCGTCCGAGGGCCCCGGCACCACCGGCGGCGCGGCGGCCGGCCCGGACCAGGTCCACCTGGTCCGCAGCCGGGCCGACCTGGTCCGGGCGCTGGGCGGCGACAACGCCACCAACAAGAGCAACGCCACCCCGAAGGTGATCGTCGTGGACGGCACCGTCGACGGGTTCGCCGCCGACGACGGCCACCTGCTCGGCTGCGCCGACCTGGCCGACCCGGAGTACAGCCTGCCGGCCTACCTGGCCGCGTACGACCCGGCGGTGTGGGGCATGGTGCCGCCGACCGGGGCGTTGGAGGCCGCCCGGGTGCGGTCGGTGGCCAACCAGACCCGGCAGACGCAGATCAACGTCGGGCCGAACACCACCATCGTCGGGCGGCGCGGGGCGGTCCTCACCGGGCTGACCCTGATGATCGACGGGGCCAGCAACGTCATCGTCCGCAACCTGACCTTCGACGACGCCCGGGACTGCTTCCCGGCCTGGTCCCCCACCGACGGCGCGACAGGCAACTGGAACTCCCAGTACGACCAGGTCTCGGTACGCCGCAGCGAGCACGTCTGGGTCGACCACAACACCTTCACCGACGGCGACAACCCGGACAGCGGGCAGCCGGTGTACTTCGGCCGGCCCTACCAGGTGCACGACGGGTCGCTGGACGTCACGCACACGGCCAGCCTGGTGACCGCCTCGTACAACCGGTTCACCGGGCGGGACAAGCTGATGCTGATCGGCTCGTCCAACACGGTCGGGCCGGACGTGGGCCGGTTGAAGGTGACGCTGCACCACAACCTGTTCGACCGGGTGCTCCAGCGGCTGCCCCGGGTCCGGTTCGGCCAGGTCGACGTCTACAACAACTGGTACCGGCTGGCCGGCGACGACTTCGTGTACGCGATCGGGGTGGGCGTGCAGTCCGCCGCGTACGTGGAGAACAACTTCTTCACCCTCGGTGCCGGCATCGCCGCCGGCGACCTGCTGTACGACTGGGGCGGCACCGCCGTCACCACCCGGGGCAACTGGGTGGACGCGCACGGCACGCTGCCCCGCCCGGTCGACCTGGTGGCCGCGTACAACGCGACCCACGACCCGGACCTCGGCGGCGACGCCGGGTGGACGCCGACCCTGCGCGCGCCGCAGGCGGTGCCCGCGCCGCTGGTGCCGCTCGTGGTGGGGCCGTTCGCCGGGGCCGGTCGACTGCCGTGGTGAGCAGCCCGCGTCGGGCCGCGCCGTCCGTCGGCTCGGCCCGACCACGGGGTCACCTCGGCAGGGTGAGCACCTCCGCGCCCTCGGCGGTGATGGCGATCGTGTGTTCGCTGTGTGCCGTGCGGCAGCCGGTGGCGCTGCGCAGCGTCCAGCCGTCGGCGTCGGTGACGAGGGTGGCGGTGTCGGCCATGACCCACGGTTCCAGGGCCAGCAGCAGGCCGGGACGCAGCCGGTAGCCGCGACCGGGCCGGCCGGTGTTGGACACGTGCGGGTCCTGGTGCATGGTGGACCCGACGCCGTGCCCGCCGAACTCGGTGTTGACCGGGTATCCCGCCGCGTGCAGGACCGTGCCGATGGCGTGCGAGAGGTCACCGACGCGTGCGCCGGGGCCGGCGGCGGCGATCCCGGCGCGCAGCGCCCGCTCGGTGGCGTCGATCAGCGCGACGCTCTCCGGGGGGCGGGTGTCGCCCACCAGGAAGCTGATCGCCGAGTCGGCGACCACGCCGCCGAGGGAGACGGCGAGGTCGAGGGAGAGCAGGTCGCCGTCGGCGAGCTGGTAGTCGTACGGCCGCCCGTGCAGCACCGCGTCGTTGACCGAGGTGCAGATGTAGTGGCCGAACGGTCCCCGGCCGAACGACGGCGCGTAGTCGACGTAGCAGGACGTCGCCCCGGCGTCGACGATCATCTGCTGCGCCCAGGCGTCGATCTCCAGCAGGTTGGTGCCGACCACGCTGCGGCCCTTCAGCGTCTGGAGGATCTCGGCGACCAGCGCGCCGGTGTCCCGTGCGCGCCGCACGTCGGTGGGGTTCAGGATCTCGATCATGCGGTGCCTTCCGTGGACCACCAATAAGTATCCCGGTCATGTTATCCCGGTACTAGAATCGCAGCCATGGTCAGGTTGCCGCTCACCCCCGCCGAGGTCGCCCGCGGACGACGCCTCGGCGCCCTGCTGCGCCGCGCCCGGGGCCAACGGTCGATGCTCGGCACCGCGCTGGCCGCCGGGCTGTCCCCGGAGACCCTGCGGAAGATCGAGTCCGGTCGGGTGGCCACCCCGGCGTTTCCGACCATCGCGGTGCTCGCCGACGTCCTCGGCCTCTCCCTCGACGCGGTCTGGTCGGAGATCAACCAGTCCGACGGCGCGATCGCCGTGCCCGACCCCGGCGAGCGGCTGGCCTCGTAGCCCCCCGACGCCTCCGGGGTGTACCCCCACCGGGCCGTCCCGGAGCCCGCTGCCCAGGGGTGGTGCCCGGCGGCCGGCCGGGACAGGGAGAATGGCCGGGTACGGTCGGGCTGCCGACCCCGGACGACGAGAACCAGCGGGAGGTGGACCCGGGTGGCCGGTGGACGCGACGTCGGCGCGGACCGGCCCGAGCCGGTAGCCGGCAGCCGTCCCGCGGACGACCCGACCGGCACGGCGCTGCGGGCCGGCACCCCGCAGCCACCCGCCGACCCGGCAGCTCAGGCCGACCCGGCAGCTCGGGCCGGCACGGGCGGTGAAGGCGGTGCGCCGTCGGCGTTCCGGACGGCGCTGGCCGCCGACCCGGCCCAGCTCTCCCCCGCCCGGGAGGCGCTGCGGGCGTGGCTCACCGGGGCCGGGGTCGAGGAGGCGGACGTGGAGGTGGTGCTGATCGCCGTCGGGGAGGCGTGCGCCAACGCCATCGAGCACGGCTACCGGTTCGCGCCCGGGGCGAGCGTCACCGTGTCGGCCCGGCTGCGCGCCGGGCGGCTGGAGGTCGAGATCCGCGACACCGGCGGCTGGCGCGAGGGCCCGTCGCAGGGCGGCGACCGGGGTCGGGGACGACTGATCATGGCCCGGTTGATGGACGAGGCCCAGCTCGACGGCACCCCCGACGGGACGACGGTTCGCCTGGTCAAGCACCTTTCCGGCCGGGAATGAAGCGGTCACATGCCCGACGACGGGGTCGGACCGACAGTGAAGATCGGCTATAAGTAGGCGATGGAGTTCCCGCCGTACCTCGCCACCATGCCGATGCACGCGATCACCGAGCTGCACGGCGAACCGGGCCTGCTCGCCCGGTTCCGGCTGGAGTTGCCGGGCTTCGCCACGGCCGACCGGGACCGGCTGACCGAAGCCCTCGACCTGGCCGCCGAGCTGCACCGCGACGACCGGCGGTCCCGCGAGCCGTACCTCAACCACCTGCTGCGGGTGGCGATCCGGATGACGCACCACTACCAGGTGCGCGACCCCGACGTGATCGTCGCCGGGCTGCTGCACGACGCGGTGGAGGACCATCCGGGCGAGCTGGCCGGCGCGGGGGCGGCCGACCCGACGGCGGCGGCGCTGGCCGCGCTGGCCGACCGGTTCGGCGCCCGGGTGGCCCGCCTGGTCGCCGCGGTCACCAACCCGGTGTACGACCCGGAGCGCGACCCGCACGTGCAGTACCGCGAGCACGTCGCGGCCAGCCTGGACCGGGAACCCTGGGCCCGGGTCATCAAGGTCTCCGACTTCACCGACAACGGTGTGGGCGTGGTCTACGCCGTCGGACCGAAGGTGGCCCGCTCGGCGGCGAAGTACCGGCCGCTGGTGCCGGTCTACCGGGAGCTGATCGCCCGGCCGGACACCCCGCTGTCGGCACCGGTGAAGCGGCACATCTTCGCCCAGCTCGACCTGGCCGAGGAACGGTTCAGCGCGATCCTCGACCACCCCAACTGACCCCGCCCCCGCCGCGACGGCCGGGCCGGTGACGGCAGGCCGGGGGCGGTGCCGCGACGACGGGTGGGCGCGACGGCGGGCCGGGTGGCGGCGCGGACGCTCAGCGCAGCGCGCCGCCGGGCGGGACGGCCACCCCGCCGCCACCGAGGACGGCGTGCAGCCGGTGCCGCAGGTCGGGCAGCCGCTGCGGGGTGTCGCGCAGCAGCAGGCAGACCGGTTCCCGGGCACCGGCCGACACCCCGCCCACCACGTCGAGCAGCGTGCCGAGCTGACCGGGTGGCTCGTCGGCCAGCAGCAGGCCGGCGTCGGTCACCTCGAGGGTGAGCGGGCCGGCGTCGAGCCGGTCGGCCAGCACGTCGGCGAGGGCGTCCCAGTTGCGGCCGAAGTGGCCGGGCAGGCCGAGGGCGTCGGTGAGCGCGTCGAACAGCGCGGGGCGGGTACGGGCCGCCGCCCCGGCCACGGTGACCGACGGCGTCGGGTGCCCCGCCGGGCGGGCCTCGTCGGTCACCCGTAGCCAGCCCGGCTGGCGCTGTCCGGTCATGGTGCATCCTCCTGCTCGACGGGGCGGGCCGGCGGACCGGCCCGCCCCGGTGGTCCTCGGTCAGATCCGGTAGAAGTTCGCGTAGTGGTCGGGAGAGAACCAGGTCGCCCCGCTGCTCTTGTTCACCACGATGCGGTACGCGTCCCGCGCCGCGCCGGAGACCCGCGGGTAGACGTCGTACTCGTAGTAGGTGGCACCGGCGGGAAGCTGCCCCTCGTAGTTGTAGAACTGGCCGCCGGCGAAGTTCGACAGGCCACCGCTCCAGCTGTACCAGCCCCGGCTGGTCGGGAATCCCTTGGCCGACCAGCCGGAGCGGGCGGTGCGGGCGTCCGCGCAGCGGGACATCGTGCAGGAGCCGTATACCGCCGCCGACGCGGGGTCGGTCAGCCTCGGGGTCACCACGGACGGTCCGACGAGCAGCGCGGCGACCAGGGCGGTCAGCAGCGCGAGGATGCCGGGGACACGGCCGGGCCGGGGACGCGGGGTCGGGGCGGCGGCGGGGGTGACGGGGTTCGCGGAAGTGCTCAACGGGTCCTCCGGGTCGCGGGGGCCGACAGGAATGCATCGATCAGGATGGTTATCCCGATCAGCCACATTCTGGCGGTAGGCGAACCCCGCCGGCCAGAGGCCAGCCTGGCAACCGTGGATGAACGCACCATGATCGGCACGCCACCGTCGGCTGAAATGCCCGGTGGACGCAGGGCCGGGACCGGGCAGCCCCGTCGGCCGCCCGGTCCCGGTCGGGGTCAGCAGCCGATCCGGCTGGCGCCCAGGGCGACGTCGTCGTACCAGAGGGTGTCCGCGCCCTCGCCGTAGCTCTCCCAACCCAGTTTCAGGTCGGTCAGCCGGGGACGCCAGGTGCGGTTGTACCACTGGCTGTCGATGTCGTGGGTGGGCGTCCCGTCGGCGGTCAGCCCGGTGACTGCGGTGCCGTCGAGCCAGGTACGCAACTGGCCCTGGTTGCCGTCGACCATGAACTCCAGGCACGTCCAACGGCCGGTGGGCAGCGGCACGCTCAGCGCCACGCCGGACGGGCTCTGCTCGGGCAGGGTCGCGTCGTCGGAGGCCCGGTTCCACTGCAACGCGCCGTTCTGGCCACCCATCCGCAGGTCCTTGTTGCCGTCGGCGGCGTCGGTCATGGCCATGATGGTGACGTGCTGGGTCGGCAGTGCGGTGGTGTGGCGCAGCCAGATCCGGCCGTACCGGACGGTGCCCACCGCGCTGAGATCCCTGGTGGAGCGCACGAAGACGTGGTTGCAGTAGCCCTGCGCGCCGTCGATGCGCAGCGAGCGGCTGCCGCTGTGCGTGGTCGCCGTGTCCACCGAGGCCCGGCCCGTCCCGGAGCAGTCCGGGTTGACCACGCTCCAGTCGCCGGCCGGCGTGCTGCCGGTCTGGTTCTCGAAGCCGTCGCAGAGCACCGCCCCGGCACACCCGGCCGGCGGCGGCGTGGTGGGCGGCGGCGTCGTGGGGGGCGGGGTGGTCGGGGGCGGGGTCGTCGGGGGCGGGGTGGTCGGCGGCGGCGTGGTCGGCGGAGGCGTCGTCGGGGGCGGGGTCGTGGGCGGCGGCGTGGTGGTCGGCGGCGGAGCGCCGTTGCACGGTACGCCGTTGAGCGTGAACCCGGTCGGCGCGGCGGAACCCGAGGTGCTGGTGCCCTGGACGCCGAACTCGGTGGAACCGCCGGCCGGGACGCTGCCGTTCCAGGCGGCGTTGCGGGCGGTGACCGTCGTACCGGACTGGCTGACCGTGGCGTTCCAGCCGCCGGTGATCCGCTGCCCGCCCGGGTAGGACCAGGTGACGGTCCAACTGCTCAGGGCGGTGTCGCCCGGGGAGACCCGGACGTTGGCGGTGAAGCCGCCGGTCCACTCGTTGGGCTGGTAGTCGATCCGGCAGCCCTGGGCCGCCGAGGCGGTGCCGGCGAGCACGGTGGTGACGGCGGCAGCCACCGTGGCGGTGGCGGCCACGACGGCGGTGATACGGGTACGGGAGATCCTCACAGGGGTCCTTCCGGCTGGCCGTCGGTGTGGACCGACGGCGCGGGAGCAGTGACGTCGCTCGCGCGTCGACGCGCCGTGTCGGCACGTGGACAACAGCCCGGCTCAGGCCAAACAGCCGCCCGGCAACCCGGCGGCGCCCCGGACCCAATGTAGTGATGGTTGCCTATGGAAACAAGTCCACCGTCGAGGTGCGCCGGTGGCCGATCAACCGGGCCCTCCCGCTGATCTCGTCGACGGGTACGACGGCATCCACCAGAGCGCGCACGGCAAACTCGGTCGGTTGCTCTGAGCAGAGCACCGCCTTGCCCAGGGCATGCGCGTAGCCCACCTCGATGCAGACACTGACTCCGGTGTAGCCACCACTCGCGATCACGTAGACCGCATCGGACCTGGCGACCTTGGCGAGGAACTCATGGGTCAGCCGGAACTTGTCCGCCTCCACGACCACGACGTGCTCCTCGTTGTAGTCGAATCGCGGGGTGTAGACGGTGAGTCCCACCGCCTGCAACGCATCGGCGGCGCGCTGTGCCAGATCGTAGAACTTCGAGCTGCTGCACACCGTCACCGAAGAAATCACGCTACCTCCATCACCTGCTGCGATTTCCCCACATTCTCCACTCTCCGCCGGCAGGTCAGGCGGCTTTGAAGACCGTGTCGAGGTGCCACTCCAGGAACTCGGCGCGGGGTCGGTCACCGCGCCGTTCGGGCACACCGATCTGCGTGCCCGCCCTGGCGTAGAACTGGTCGCCGTTGCCGAATTCGCTACGCAGCCGAGGGCTGACCAGCAGTCGGTATTTCGGATCCACGCCGAGGTAACCCCTGTCGAACAGGATGTGGACATCCGACTTGAGCAACAACCCGTTGTCGACGCGGTGCTCCCCACCCACCGGCAGCGGCCGGATGTGTGCCGCCTGCAGGACCGGTCGCACCCGGTTACCGGTGATGGCGCACCGTCGTTCGTAGGCACCGAGCACCACCGCCTTGAACGACTGCTGACCCAGACGTTGCGGCACCAGTCGGGGGTCGCCGTACACCGGGCCAGGCCGGTGCCACGGTGCCGCCAGGTCGAGTTCGACGGTGGTGCCGATGAGACGGTGGATCAACAGTTCGAAGTATCCGGTGACCGCGGCGTCGGCCAGGTCGTACGTCTTGCCCTGCACCACGTTGGAGGCGAAACCGGGTGGCGGGTCGACGGTCGAGTCGTCGGGAAAGAAGACCGCGTCCCGGACGAAGATGCCGCCGATGACCGGGTCTTCGTCGAGGCCGATCGGCTGACGTCGGTAACGCCCGACACTGCGACGCATGTCATCGAGGCTGGCGACTCCATTGGCCTCGCCGAACAGTTCCCACGCCTCCGAGATCCGCAACTGCGTGAATCCGCTGAAGAAGCCTCCGCCGACCACCCGGTTGAGCGGGTAGTGAGCCTTGAAGAAGAACGGCTCACCTACGGTCAGCGCCCGGAACCCCCCGCCCGACGGCCGCCAGAAGTTGACTTCGGTCAGGCCCGGACGCGCAGCCAGGTAGCGATACCACTTCTCGTCCGTCACCCCGACGAATGCCTTCACACCGAAGAGGATTCACCGAAGATGATCTCGCCGCCACCAACCGAACGGCCATCTCGGGAATTGACAGTCCACAGCTCCGGGGACCCCCGGCCGGTCGACACGATCGGATCGACCGGCCGGGTACAAGCTCAGCGACCAGCGGTGAGGCTGGCGCAGTCCGTCTCGTCGGGCAGCAGCGGGCGGAGGGTGACCGTCCAGGGCTTCCCGCCGGAGGTCCACGGGGTAGCGGCGTTGGCCTTGCCGGCGGTGGCGATCAACTGCTGCACGGCAGCACCGGTGACCGTCACACAACCGAGGTCGAGACCCTCGCCGAGGCTGGCCCCGGGCAGCACCGGGCCGGGCCACTCCATCCTGGGCTGCTTCGCGGTCTCCGGTGTGGCGACCCACGGCCCGGCCACCGCCGCGATGGCGGTCGGCTGGTACGGCTGCGTCGCCGCGCTCCCCGGGTCGGTCAGCTTGTCGGCGAAGGTCCGCAGTTTCTCCCGGGCGGCCTGCTGGGCGGGGGTCAGGCCGGCCTCGGGACCGGTCGCCTCGCCCAGGGCGTAGACCTCCAACTGCTCGCTGCCGACCGTTCCCCGGATGGTGAACCGGGTGGTGGTCACGTCGGTGATCTTCGGCGTGCCCACGTCGACCGCACCGCCCACCCCGGCCGCGCGGGCCTGCTCGACCAGCTTCGCCACCTCAGCCTTGCTGATCGTGCGGACCTGGACGTTGGGCAGCGCCGGTCCCGGATAACTGAGGACGGTCGGCCCCTGCGTGATCACCCGGCCGTCGGCGTAGACGCTGACGGACGGCAGCCGGGTCACGTTCGTCTCGGGCCGCACGAAGCCGCCCGTCTGGTCGATCCGCAGCACCGGCACGTTGGCGGGAAGAGAAGTCGGTGCCGCATCGGGCGCGATGCCCGCCCCGTCCTGCCCCGCACAGGCAGCAGTGAGCAGAAGCACCGGCACGACCGCCACCCACACACCTCGAAAACTCGTCATACCCCTTGGACGCCCCCAGACCCCCCACGGCTCCCCCCACTTTTCCGACTCCTTCCCGACTCCGCCCCGCTGATCAAGACGCCTGCCCAGCTCAACCAGCCCCACTCATGATCAAGTTGCCGAAATGCAGACGACACGCCGAGCACGGTGCGACAAATCGCAATACGATCTTGGCGCTTCGCGGCAGAGCCCCGGAGCACGTGGGGGCCTGCCCACAAAGGGGGTGGCGTCCACGGGGGCGACACGTGGAGGCCGTGCGATCAAGCTCGACCTCCCGAGGCGGGCAAGCGCCGCCAGGTGAAAGTGAGGCGTGGACGACTTACGGGGCGCGCGAACCCGCCATGCGCCCGGTGATCAAGAGGTTCGCGTCATCAGGAAGATCAGAATTGACACGAACTTCTTGATCACCCGGGCAGATCGAATCGGGCGGAGCGGAGCAGGGCGGCGGGCCAGGGAGGCGGGTCAGGGTTCGCGCATCCAGAGCTTCGGGTCGTTGACGAAGACGCCCTTGCCCTGCTGCCGTCGAATGATCCGCAGCGCTTCCAGCCGGGCGTAGGACATCTGCACGGTCCCATGGCTGACCTCGTACTTCTGGCGCAGCTCGGCAATCGAGGGCAACTTGTCCCCCGCCTTCAACCTCTTGGCTCTGACGTCGGCGATCACATCATCGGCGATGCGCCAGTAGTCCGGCACTTCTCGCATGGCACTCCTCGCGTGGCAACCCGATTCGATCACACCGCGACGCACCTAACAAGCAGCGTTGACTCATCCAGCATGTCTAGATATGTTGGATACCGAACCGCTCCTCGCGTGGCAACGAGAGAGGGGTTTCCCCCGGTCGGGGCGGGTGTGCGCCCGCCCCGACCCCGTCCGGCTGCCCTGTCGTCGTACCGCCGAAGTGGGCTGCGACCGCCGAGCGGGCGGGTCGTCCGCAGCCGGCGGCGGACGACCCGCCCTCCAGCACCGCCGAAAGGACCCCTCCGCCCTCCAGCACCGGAAAGGACCCCCGTGGCCCAGGTGTATCGCGGTGGCCAGCCCTACGGGACCGGTCACCCGGCCCTACTGACCCCCCACGAGGTACGCACCCACGAGTTCCCGACCCGCCGACGCGGCGTCGACCCCGCCGAGGTACGCCGGTTCCAGTCCCGGCTGGCCGACGAACTGGCCGCCCTGCACCAGGAGATCCGCGCCCTCGCCCAGGAGAACGACCGGCTCAAGCGGGCCCTGCGCGACTGGCAGAGCCGGCACGCGCGGGACTGCCCGCCCACGAACGGCGGGCACTGGTGAACGAACGCCCCCGCCCCGGCGACCTGCTGATCGTCGACCGGGCCGCCTCGGTGCAGTTCACCGGGGAACGTGCCCTGCGGCTGCGGGTGGTGTCGGTGTCCGACCGGCCCACCTACGACGGATGGGTCTGGCTCACCGGCTACGTGCTCGACCGGCGCGGCGAGGCCACCGCCAAACGGGAGGTCTTCGTCCGACTCGCCGGCCTGCGCCACGCCCCCACCACGACGCCGCCGTCCCGGGCCGGCCAGCACAAGGAAACGCGGGTGCCCCAGCGGGCACTCCCCTGGTCGGCATCCGGCGGTCAGGCGCTGGACGCCTCCTCGGCAGAATGCCGTTCCGGCTGACCCTGGCGGGCGCGCAGGAACGGGCCGAGGCCCGAACCGTCCTCGGTGGCCAGGAACGCGCCACGGGCGGTCAGCAGCGTCTCGTCGGCATGTGCCATGCAGCCCCACGCCGTGTCGCCCCACGAGTCGGCGAGCTTGACCTCGGCCGGTTCGGGGCAGGGCTCGCCGCGCCGGCCGCCGATCTGGCAGCGGGCGGGCGCGCCGCCGCGCCGACCGGCCGCCTC
This sequence comes from Micromonospora wenchangensis, assembly GCF_002210435.1. Taxonomy (GTDB): domain Bacteria; phylum Actinomycetota; class Actinomycetes; order Mycobacteriales; family Micromonosporaceae; genus Micromonospora; species Micromonospora wenchangensis. The sequence continues at coordinate 4,447 of NZ_MZMV01000068.1, read as the reverse complement.
GGCGGCCTCCCGGATCAGCGAGAACCGCGCCTCACCGCCCGCCTGCGGGTCACGCTCCTGCTGCGGTACGGCCTGCCGCTGCCCGAAGGCGACCACGTTGCCGTCGGGGTCGGTGACCCGGCACTCGCCGCCCGGCGCATGTTCCGGGTAGCCGGCCTTCCGCACGGGGTGCCCGGCGGCGGTGAGCCGTTCGGCGGTCGCCGTCAGGTCCTCGACGTACAGGTAGAGCAGCAGGGGCAACTCGACGGTGACCAGGCGCGGGGTGACCGCCGCCAGCAGCAGCGTCAACTCCCCACACCGCAGGTACGACCAGCGTGATCCGCCGTCGCCGCCGGCCCGGATCTCGGTGTAGCCGAAGTTCTCGTAGAACCGTCGGGCCGCGTCGGCGTCCGCCACGTACAGCACCGGCACCTGGGCCCGCACACCATTTTGCACGGCGTCACTCTAGTCACCGGTGATCGACGACTCACGTCTTGCAGATCGGGTTTTTCCGCCTGCCGGGTCGCCCCTGGTCAGCCGGCCAGGGTGGCGTACCGGCCGGCGCGGGCCAGCAGCGTCTCGTGGGTGCCGGACTCGACGATCCGGCCGTGGTCGAGCACCGCGATCTGGTCGGCGTGGCGCACCGTGGAGAGCCGGTGCGCGATGGTGATCACCGTACGGCCCTCGGCGAGGGTGTCGAAGGCCCGTTGCACGGCCCGCTCGGTCTCGGTGTCCAGCGCGCTTGTCGCCTCGTCGAGCACCAGCACCCGGGGGTCGCGCAGCAGCGTACGGGCGATCGCCAGGCGCTGCTTCTCGCCGCCGGAGAAGCGGTGGCCACGGGAGCCGACGACCGTGTCGTAGCCGTCGGGCAGGGCGGCGATCAGGTCGTGGATCTGCGCGGCGCGGGCGGCGTCCTCCAGTTGGGCGTCGGTGGCGTCGGGGCGCGCGTACCGCAGGTTCTCGCGGATGGTGGTGTGCAGCAGGTAGGTCTCCTGGCTGACCACGCCCACGACGGCGGCCAGGTCGGTCAGCCGCAGGTCACGCAGGTCGACGCCGTCGATGGTGATCCGGCCGGCGTCCGGGTCGTGCAGCCGGCTGACCAGTGCGGCGAGCGTGCTCTTGCCGGAGCCGGTCTCGCCGACCAGGGCGAGGCTGCTGCCGGCCGGGACGTCGAGGCTGATGCCGGCGACGGCGGCGGTGTCGCTGCCCGGGTAGCTGAAGGTGACGTCCTCGACGCGCAGGTGCCCGCGCACCCGGGCCGGGTCGATGGTCACCGGCCGGGCCGGGTCGTCCACCTCCACCGGCAGGTCGAGGTACTCGAAGATCCGGGCGAACAGCGCCAGCGAGGCGGTCAGCGTGACGCCCACGTTGAGCAGCCCCATCAGTGGCCGGAACAGGCCGCCTTGGAGGGCGGTGAAGGCGACCAGGGTGCCGATGCTGAGCGTGCCGGCGGTGCCGGGCAGGCCCGCGCCGAGGTAGATCACCGCCGGGATGGCGGCGAAGATGATCGTCATGGTGGCCATCCGCCACCGGCCGGCCAGTTCCGAGCGCAGCTCCAGGTCGACCAGCCGGGCCGAGCTGGCGGTGAACCGGTCGATCAGCGCGCCACCCGCACCGAGGGTCTTGCTGAGCTGCACGCCGCTGATCGACAGCCCCTCCTCGATGGTGACGTTGAGGTCGGCCAGCTCCCGCTGACGCTGGGCGGTGATCTCGCGGCGCATCGCGGCGACCCGGCGGGTCAGCCAGATGGCCGGCGGCAGCACCACCAGCGAGACCAGGGTGAGCCGCCAGGACAGCGCCACCATGGCGACCAGGGTGGCCACCACCGTGGTCAGGTTGGACGCGATCGAGGTGGCAGTCGAGGTGACGACGGTCTGCATGCCGCCGATGTCGTTGGTGATCCGCGACTGCACCTCGCCGGTGCGGGTGCGGGTGAAGAACGCGATCGACTGCCGGTGCAGGTGGGCGAAGACGTCGGTGCGCAGCCGGTGCATCACCAACTGCCCGACCCGGGTGGAGATCCAGGTCTGCGCCACGCCCAGCACCGCGGTCACGGCCGCGACGGCGATCATGCCGACGACCAGCCAGACCAGCAGGGTCAGGTCGCGTTCCGGCAGCGCCCGGTCGATCACCGCCCGCAGCAGGAACGGCGAGGCCATCGCGACGATCGACGACACCACGATGATCGCGGTGACCACGGCCAACTGACCCCGGTACGCGGTGAACAGCCGGCCGATGCGGCGCAGCGAGACGGCGCGGGCCTGGGACTTCTCGGCGGCACTGACGGTCCGGGGGGCGCCGCCGCGGCCCTCCCGGTGAGGATGCGTGGTGTCCAAGGGGGTCCTTCTTCCGTTCGGGGGACGATTACTGAGGTTACCTCATCATGAGGGAACAACAGCGATTGCTGCTACCGTATTCCGGTGACCGGTGCGCCATCCGACCCGCCGACCGATCCGGCCGCCCGCCCCGCCGGGCCGCCGACCGACCCGGCCGGGGAGAGCCTGGCCGAACTGTTCTGGGCGGTGGCCCGACGGCTGCGCCACCAGTCCCGCCGTACCCTCGAACCCTGGGACGTCAACCCCGGTCACGCCCGCGCCCTCGCGGTGCTCACCCGGCACGGCGCGATGCGGCTCAGCGCGCTGGCCGAACACCTGCACATCGCGCCCCGCTCCACCACCGAGGTCGTCGACGGCCTGGAGGAACGCGGGCTCGTCGCGCGCCGGCCCGACCCGGCCGACCGGCGGGCGACCCTGGTCGAGCCGACCGACGAGGGTACGCGGGTCGGCGCGGCCATCCGGACGGCCCGCGCGGCCGAGGCGGAACGCTTCTTCGGTCACCTCTCCCCCACCGACCACGCCGACCTCACCCGCATCCTGCGCACCCTGCGCGACTGACTGCGCCCCTCGTCACCCGCTCCGCCCGACCCCGACTCAGCCCTGCCCAACTCGACCCGACCCACCGACACTGCCCGACCAAGTGGCGGCCGACCCACCGACACTGCCCGACCAAGTGGCGGCCGACCCAGCCCCACCCGGCCCAGCCCTGCCGACCCAGCCCGGCCGACCCTGTCCAGCCCGAGTAGCGGCCGACCCCGCCCTGCCTGGCCCAGCCCTGCCCGACTCGCGCTTCGTCCGCTACTCGGCCGGCAGCTCGACCGGGTTCCCCGCATGTCGGATCCTGGAGGAGGGCCCGCGATCCGGGAGCCCGCGGGCCAGGAAGTCGGGGCCGGTGCGCCGACCAGCGGCGGCGCGGGCTGGCCCGGCGACGCGCGAGTCATCGGCCGGCGCGCCGGTCACCTATCAACCGCATCGCGGCGGGTGGCGAGGATGGCGCGTACCTCGTGGCGGACCGCGTCGGGCTCGTGGACCAGGCGGTGGCGGGCGAAGCGCACCACCAGGATGCCGACGGTGGCCAGCAGGGCGTCCCGGCGCAGGTCGATCTCGCGTTGGCGGGGATCGCCGTGGGTCGTCGCGCCGTCGAGTTCGATGTCCACCCGCTCCCGCTCGGCGTACACGTCGAGGTACATGGTGCGGCGGCCGACGACGATCCGGGCCTGCCTGCGGAACGCGGGCATCCCGGGGCCGGTGAAGACGTGGTCGTGTCCCCAGATCTCCAGCGGACTGCGGCATCCGGCGGCGAGCCGGTCGAGCAGGGTACGCAGCTGCGCACGGCCGGTCAGCCTCGGCACGGCGGCGAGCGCCGACGCGATCCGTGCCGGGGTGGTGAGCCGGTCGTTGACGGCCCTGATCACCGGGGCGGGGCGATCCAGCACGGGCAGCAGCGGCCAGGCGTCGACCAACGCCCGCTCCAACCGCACCACCGGACGACCACCCCGAATCAGCACCTGGGGTGGGACCAGGGCGAAACCCTCTCGATGGTGAATCTTCAGGTGTGCCCGGGGGCGGAGCCCGCAGCCGGCGACCACGTTCAGGCACACCGGTTCCCCGGCCGGCTGGCCGCGCACACCCCACGCGGCCAGCGCGGTGAGGCTACCCAGCGCCGCGCGCCCCTGCGCCCAGGCGAGCGCCGCACGGATGCGGTAGGCCACGTCGAGCAGTGCAAACGTCGAACCACCAGCCGGGTGGGCAGCGGCGGGAACGACGGCGGCGTCGACGTAGACGCCGGGCAGGACCCGTCGGATCTGGCCGACCCGATCAGCGTGGGCGAGCACCCAGGGTGGAACCACCTGCACCGCCGCCCGTCGGGTCAGCACGCCACCGCCCTGCTCGACGAGGGATCGCAGGACCGGGTTCATGTCCCGAGGCTGCCCTCCCGACCCGCACCACCTCCACCTTCCACCCTCTCCCTGTGGACGCCGACCCCCTTGTGGACAACCCCCAGGTCCACCGGAACCCTGCTATGGAGCCTCAAGATCGTATTGCGATTTGTTGCACTCTCCCCGGCGTGTCGTCTGCATCTCGGCAATTTGATCATGGGCTGGGCTGGGCTGGGCTGGGCTGGGCTGGGC